>NVVB01000093.1 GCA_002402085.1 Gammaproteobacteria bacterium | reverse complement strand
TCGCTAGCGACAAGGTTACCCCGTTATTTCTTGCTCTGTACCGGATTCATTGTGCGATAAAGTTCGCTTATATCATTAGGTGTGTTTCTTTGTGAAGGCGCACGAAATGAGATATCCATCCATATTGGATTTTTTCGGCAGGGTAGTTGTACCCGTGCAGGCGAAGAACGGCCAAAAATTGATCGAGGGGTCGCGTAGAATCGCGATAAATGTTGGTTTACCTCCCGTCAGATGCGTGCTTTCATCCTTGTTACCGTTTCTATGGGTGGTAGATCGGGCGTTTTCAAAATTGCAACTTGTTCTAATCCAGCAAAGAGCGCGACTGCTCCCTTTCCTGAATTGAATGATCTGTAAAAATAGAAGTAAATCATTGGATTTAAGGCGCTTTAACGTGCTCTTGGGCTAGCTAGGCAAAGTGTTCTATTAGCGGAGAACGAGAGCTGTTGCGCTCTTTCTGGGTTAGGTGGTGTTTAGATGTTCAATGTAGGTGATTGATAGCATTAAGCTTTAAAAAATATGTTTAAAATGACGAAAGTGAAACAACGCACTCCGGACAAAAGGAGCGCGGGCATTAGAACAACCTGTTATGAATTATTGAGATCGTTATGAATTTTGAACTTAGGAGCGGAAGTCAGGCTGATAAAGATTGGCTCTATGATTTATATTGTAGGACCATGAGGCCATGCATTGAAGCAACGTGGGGATGGGATGAAGAGTTCCAGTCAAATGAATTTAATTCAAATTTAGCACCGATTTGTTTTCTAATAATAGTGTTTGATGGGGAAAATATAGGCGGTTTTTGTCTGAAAGATAATGAAGATCACCTTTATCTGGAAATGATACTACTAGAGCCAAAATATCAAAAGAGTGGTATCGGCAAAAGTGCCATGAGTCACATTATGGAGTTAGCCAAGAAGAATGGATTGCCATTGAAGCTGAGCGTCATAAAGAAGAATCCGGTCAAACCATTTTATGAAAAGTTAGGTTTCTCGCAGTATGATGAAGATGAATCATTTTACAGAATGCAGTGGCATTCATAACAAGGGCATCCAAGACGACGTTATGTGTATCTCAAGCCTCTGCCAACCCCAAGTGTTTCACAAATGGCTTGAAATCTTTATCAGAAAAAAGGAGAGGGAGTTTTCGGTCTATGCAAAAGGAAGCAATGATGACATCAGCTATCTTACGGACAGTAATTCCGTTTTTCCTTAAAGCCCGAAAATTGTCGGCACTCTTTAATGCCCTTTCAGTCCCTAGCATGTCAAAAATGGTTACATTATCAAATAACGCCCTTGCAGCTTTGTAGTCTTTATCATGCCTAAAGCCCTGCAAGACCTCAGTCAATATTAAATCACCAATAGCTATCGGCTTAAGGCCAAGGATACTGTCCAATGTGTCCGTTTGTTTATTATCCGTGCCAGTGAAATAGTCTATCCATACACTTGAATCCACTACTATCATGAGGTGCTTCTCATTTCATTCAGGTCGCCCGTCCATTCCAATTGGCCCCGGAAGCTTTTTATACCTTCCTGTTTCTTTAATCTAATCAATGTCTTAAGGCCAAGCTCCACCGTATCTTTCTTGGTTGTTAGGCCAGTAGCCTTTAGCACGTCATTCATCAGCTTGTCGTCTATATCAATATTGGTTCGCATACTCGGCCTCACTATGTATAATTACCCAATGTGTATAAAGCATTGGGTATATACACATAGCAAGTCAAGCAAAGCGACCGCTGTAAGCGGCGCTTTCTTTAGACGTTACATTCCTTCTCGAAGCTTGATCCC
The DNA here is from genome assembly GCA_002402085.1 of Gammaproteobacteria bacterium. Lineage (GTDB taxonomy): Bacteria > Pseudomonadota > Gammaproteobacteria > Pseudomonadales > UBA3067. The sequence goes on along the minus strand of NVVB01000093.1, from coordinate 15,176 downwards.
AATGCGGGATCATGCTAATCTTCTGTAATGCGAATAATTTCCAAAAGGACATTGCGTGAATTTTGGCAGATTCGCGAGTTTTCAGATTCTCAGCCAGCTCTCGAGGCATGGCATGCTGAAGCACAGCGAGCTAACTGGTTGACGCCACAGGAAATAAAGGGGCAGTTTCGAAACGCAAGTATTCTTAAGAATAGCCGTGTTGTCTTCAACATAGCAGGAAACAAATATCGGCTAATTGTATCCATCGATTACGAGCGCCAAGTAGCTTTTGTAAAATTTATTGGGACTCACAAACAGTACGATCAGATTGATGCAGAGGGGATCTAGTGAAAATTAAACCAATCAAAACCGTTGATGATTATGATTCTGCTATTGCAAGAGTGGAGTTGCTCTGGGGTTCAAAACCAGACACGCTTAAAGGCGACATACTAGATGTGCTGATAACTCTTATAGATGCTTATGAACGTGATCACTACCCCATTGACCCGCCTGACCCGATCGAAGCAATAAAATTTCGAATGGAACAGTCTGGCTTAAATCGAAAGGATCTAGAACCATTTATTGGATCTCGCGGCAGAGTCTCAGAGGTTCTAAATCGTAAACGTGACTTATCTCTAAAAATGATCAGAGAGCTGCACGTAAATCTGCAGATCCCATTGGAGAGCTTGATATTGAAACAACAGGATGTAACAAATAGCTCCGGCGGACGTACTAAAGCACTCAGCTGATAAGGGCAACACGCGAGCTCGACTTCTATTTTTTCAGCACAAAACACCTCGTTTGGCGTCTTGTAATAATACTTGAAGACATCCAATTAAATTTTAATCCCTTTCAAAAATTAAAGTGGTTGAGGTTTAGGTTGTCCTTTTGTTTTTTAGCCTTGGACGTTTACAATTGATCTTTACGATCCTGGGTATAAACAACTATGACAAATCGATCACCTCAGAAAACCGCCTCGACTATATCGACACTCGACGATCTTGCGAAGCTGGCAAGCTACTCTCTTATGGATACGCTCAGCTGTGATCCTGACGCGACAGCAAACGGTGCCGACCATGCGCCGAGACAAGTTTTCACGGGCCATTATGTCCCCGTCAATCCTACGCCAATCAAAGACCCAGAGTATGTAGCGCACAGCACCAACTTTTTTTCCGAGCTTGGCTTCGCCGACAGTTTGGCAGAGTGCTCCGACTTCGTTCGCATGTTCTCCGGGGACATCTCTCAGGTTCCTGAGCCGATGCGCAAGGTTGGTTGGGCGACTGGGTACGCACTTTCCATCTACGGCACTGAATACATTCAGCAGTGCCCGTTTCAAACCGGCAACGGATATGGAGACGGTCGTGCAATTTCTGTGCTTGAGGCCGTCATCAACGGTCGACGCTGGGAAATGCAGCTCAAAGGTGGYGGCCGCACGCCCTATTGCCGAGGCGCGGACGGTCGTGCTGTCTTGCGGTCGAGTATCCGGGAGTTCTTGGCTCAGGAGCACATGCACGCACTGGGCGTGCCCACATCACGGTCATTGAGTTTGTACGTCTCGAAAATGGAGAAGGTAAAGCGACCGTGGTATTCGGAGGGCTCGCGCTCGGAGAATCCCGACATGCTTATCTCTGAATCCGTCGCCATCTCGACACGGGTCGCACCGTCGTTCATCCGCGTCGGCCAACTCGAACTTTTCGCTCGCCGTACCTGTAAAAACGAACACCCGAAAGCGATGGAGGAACTCGAGAAGATTGTGCTGCATTTGATTGATCGTGAGTACGCTGAGGTTATCGATAAGCAACTCTCCAGCCCAGAAAAAGTGGTGTTGCTGGCACGTGAGTTTCAACGCCGCCTGACGTCACTGGTGGCGAACTGGATTCGTATCGGCTTCTGCCAGGGTAACTTCAATAGCGACAACTGTGCAGTCGGTGGCTTTACGCTTGATTATGGTCCCTTTGGCTTTTGCGATTCCTTTCACCCGCATTATCAGCCTTGGACGGGGGGCGGTCGTCACTTCTCGTTCATGAACCAACCCAGTGCAGCCCAAAGTAACTTCGACATGTTTTGTTCGGCGTTACGGCCGTTGCTGGTGTCGCAACAGGACCATTTGCTAGCGCTCGACGAGATTCAAAGTGGATTTTCGACAGTAATGCACACGCAAATGAAAAAGATGTGGGCTGCTAAACTGGGTCTTAGCACTTTGAATGACGCACTGTTCAGCGAGCTAGAAACACTCATGACGCAAACGCCTGTCGATTACACTATTTTCTTTCGCGAGCTCTCGTCGATACCCGACGACATTGGTCCACTCAAGAAAAGCTTTTACAATAAATCGGCGCAAGAGATCGAGGCTGCAGAGATGGACAAGCGCTGGGAAGAATGGCTCGCAAAATGGAAARCGCTCCTCAACATCGCCAGTGAGTCGAATGCCACTTCGTCCCGATCCCGTGAGGAAATCTCTAAGCAGATGAAGCTCGTCAATCCAAAATACATTTTGCGAGAGTGGTTTGTTATGCCGGCTTATCAACAAGCAACTGCGGGAAATTACGCGCTAATTCGAGAGTTGCAGGAGGTGATGACACAGCCCTATGCAGAGCAGTCGAAGGAAGTGCAGGATAAATACTATCGATTGAAACCGCTTGAATTCTTTGAGGTAGGTGGGTTGTCCCATCTTAGTTGCTCGTCGTGATTCTTTGAGCTTAAAAAAGGAGTGCCAGGAACAACTTAATAGTGAAGGCTAGGTTGGTGTTAATAACGATGACTAAAAGTTATAACTGACCTTGCTGGTCGGGCTCTACTTATTGAATATATATAGCCACGAGTATTGTTAGTAAGCACCTAGCTAAGAAGGGTAGGTCGCGCGTAGCCGCGACTTAACCCTATTGTTGGGCACGCCCATTTTTCTATATAGCCCATATCTTTTTGAATTTGTAATCGTTAAAAGCTGCGGCTTTGAAGTTGTATGGCTGGTATTTTTTATTAGGCTTGAATTTATGATTGCAGCTTTACTTGGTTACACTAAGGCGGTCTTGTCGCGCCAAGAATATTTGCTCTGCCGCTACAAGTTCTTTTACTAAACGCTGGCGATTCAGTGGGGAACCGTTGTATACCTGAATTACATTAAAGTTGGGGCCCAGCATATAGACGGTATCCCGGTGGTCTTGCGGGCTTGCATTTGCTTGTGTGTTGCGGGCATTAAATTGATGTACTAATTTATTTACGCTATTTGGTTGGCCCGTTAAAAAATGCCAATAATCTAAGTCCGTATTAAATGAGGCAGCGTATTGCTGTAGTCTTATTGGTGTGTCTCGTTCTGGGTCTGTGGTAATTGAGTAAAATATAATGTTGGACTTAATGGCTTTTGGTAGTTGTTTTTGAATTGCCGATAGTGATGCTGTTTGCGTGGGGCATACATGTTTACAGTGAGTGTATATAAAGTTCACTAAGGAAATTTTACCCTGCGCGTGCTTCTCAATAATAATTGAGTTGCCGTCTTGATTAGTGAGTTGTTGATTAGTTAGTTGTTGATTGGTTTCTTCCGTTTGAGTGGATTTGTTTTCTGGTCTTGATGTGGTATCGATGGGGGCTGTATCTTTGTTTGAGTTGGCAATGCTTTCTAATGGCATTGCCATACTCAGTATTACAAGGACTAGCCCAGTAACATTTTTTCGATTTCTATTCATGATGATTAATTTTATTGGCCTCGATTTAGCCGGCCGCTGCTCGCTTTGTCATTAGATGGTTGAGCGAGTAGAGGCCGTGTTGAGCGTCGTACACGCCCTTGAATGTTATGCATCTATTTGTCGAGAGTTATTCGTTAGTCAAGAGTTATTAGTCTGCCTACCGATGGGGTTCCTTGGTCGTTAATTACAAAAAGCAAGTAGTAGCCTGGCGTCAATATAGACGACGATGAAGGCAGGGTGCCGGTGATTGTGTTGTTGGTTTTATTAAACGCTAACTCATAAAACCGTTGCTCACTATTAAATGAGTGAGTGACCGCCCCGGATTTAATTAGCGTTACTCTACTGATCGTATCGCTTGAGCCAACGTCGAACGAAATGGGGTCGCCATAGGTATACGAAATATTGGTGAGCAGAAGGCTAGGGCGAGTTGCCAAGCCAGCTTGGTCAAATAAATAGGGCGGCGAAAATATTTGCACGTTGAGGTTATTGACCGGACCAGGCGCGCCWCCACCGCCAGACAATACGCGTCCGTCAGGCAGTAGTATAGCGGTTGAATGATAGAGTCTGGCGTGGGTCTCGGGGCTCATTGTTTGCCATTGTCCGGTATCGGGGTTCCATAGTTCGGCGTGACGAGCGGCTCCTTGGCCTCGGTTTAGCTGTACGTTGTATTCCGATCCGCCGGTCGCTAGTACAGTCCCGTTGGCGAGTAGGGTCGACGTCGCCCAATGCCTGCCAAGCGTTAATGAACCGGTCTCGGTGATTTCTGGAGAGCCGCTGCTTAAATCGAAGACCGTTGCGTGAGTTGACCCAGGGGTATTACTAAAGCCGTCATTCTGGGTGTCTCCACCGCCAAATTGAAGAATCTTATCCGGTTGAAACATGACTGCAGTGGATGAGGCGCCAACATTGTTGGCACTAAAATAGCCTTTTTCCTCTATAGCACCGTAGCCGTCGGTATCGAGCATATACATTGCATTGGCGCTGATGCCAAACACTTGACCGGAGGAGATGGCCCAGCTTCGTGGATACCACCACCTATTGCCAAGGGTATTGGCGTTAGCGTATTTGCCATACGCATAGTCACTATTTGCATTTAGGAGGCTGCTTAAGCTATTGCCTACCGGGTCATAAATTTCCGGTGTTTTGATTGCTGTTGGGGTTCCTCCACCGACGAAGGTATCAACTCCTCCTTGTATCAATACTTTGCCGTCAGGAAGCGTTATTGCAGTAGGGTACCAACGTCTCAGCGGCATGGTGGGGCCCTGGGACATTGAGTCGTTGCTAGGGTCAAATAATACGGTTTTGTCATTGCCGTTGTTTGACTCATCATAGCCATCATCGCCGCCAAAAATTAAGGCCTTTCCTGTTTTAGAAGATAAAATCTGAGCAGAACAAAATAAATCGCTACCAGATGGATTAAGTGAAGTGTCGTGTATAAAGGGCGTAGGGGAGCTTGCGTCGTATTCGGCGAGGTCATAGACTAAATGCCCCCCTTGGGTTCCTACTGTATTGGTGCCGAATGTCATGAGACGTTCGTCGGGTAATAGCAAGGTATGTATGGGGATAATCGGCCAGTCGTATACGGCCGACCATTGACCAGAAATGTGTGGCTCTGGGTTAAAATAATAATCGCTGGGTTGTATGTCGGCATATAAAACTTGCGCATCCCAGGTAGAAAAGCCAATCCATTTTATTCCCGTATGTGGCGCTGGGTCTTGCCAGCTAAGCTGCTCATTTTGACCGGGGACATTGCCTTTACCGAAGGATATGCGGCCGTTGCTAATCATTGCCCAGTAGCTTGCCCAACCGTCTTCTATCATGGCGCTGTTGTCGTAGGTACTTGCTTCGTAGGCGCCTGCTCGATATCGCCTTATGACACTTTTGCTGTTGTTCCAGCCGCCAATTACGATTTCATACAGGTTCGCGGTATCGTGTTCATTGTCAGCGAAGGCGACATGAATATCGTTGCTGCCTTTGGCTTGAAAAACCACGGAGCCTTGCCCTGCTTGTGACAAGCGCCAGTTGCCCCATTGATAGGATGTATAACTTGGTTCGATGGCAAGCACGGTCTTGGTATTGCGAAAGTTTATAGGCGTGTTCCAAGTAGAAAACCCTATCCATTGCGGTGTTGCGTGTGGGCTCGGGTCCTGCCAACTGAGTTTTTCGTTGACTCCAGGTTCGTTGCCTTTACCGTAGCTAACTCGGCCGTTTTTCGCGGTTACCCAGTAGGTGCCCCAGCCACTGTCTAGCATGGCGTCGCTATTGTTGGTTACGGCTTCAATGGCGCCACCTCTCGAGCGCCTAATTACACTTTGAGTATTACCCCAGCCACCAATCACTATCTCGTATAGGTTAGTGGTACTGTTTTCATTCTCGGCGATGGCTACGTGGACATCATTAGATCCTTGCGCTTCAAATATTACTGTTCCTTGACCTATTTTTGGCAGTGCTCTGTGGGTCCATTGATAGGCCCCATACCGTGCTTCTATGGCTAAAAATATACTAATACTTTGATAACTGACGGGCACGTTCCATGTTGAAAATCCAACCCATTGTAGGTCAGGCTGTGGCGTGGGGTCTTGCCAGCTGAGTTTCTCATTAATTCCTGCTTCAGCGCCTTTGCCGTAAGCGACCCGACCATTTTCTACAGTGACCCAGTACGTGCCCCAGCCACTGTCGAGCATGGCGTCCGTGTCGTTTGTAATGGCTTCGTTGGGCCCTCCCTGTGAGCGCCTAATAACACTTTGGGTGTTGCCCCAACCGCCGATGACTATTTCGTAGGCGTTAGCGCCATCGGTTTGTTGGTCGGCAATGGTGACATGGACGTCGTTGGTTCCTTGGGCTTGAAATATTATTGCACCTTGTCCAAACCCGGGGAGTGTTTCATCAACCCATGTATATGCTCCGTGGCTTGCAGTAATGAATGATGCTATTTCAATGTCTCGATATTGAATCGGTGCATTCCACGTTGAAAAACCGATCCATTTCAGGCCGTTGTGCGGGGTTGGATCTTGCCAACTGAGCTTTTCGTTATGCCCCGGCTCGCTGCCCTTGCCGTATGCAATCCTGCCATTACTTAGGGTGACCCAGTAAGTGGCCCAGCCATTGTCGAGCATGGCGTCAGTATTGTTTGTTATGGCTTCGTTGGCTCCCGCCCGTGACCGCCTAATAACGCTTTGGGTGTTGCCCCACCCGCCAATCACAACTTCATATAGGGTGGCTCCATCGTCTTCACTATTCGCAATGGCGATGTGAAGGTCATTGGCGCCTTTTGCTTGAAAAACTACTGAAGCGTGCCCCGTGATGGGTAACGATTTGTTAGGCCACTCATAGCTGCCGTATTTGGCGTCGATAGATAGGTCGAATTCGACGGCCAAAACAGGGAATACGCTAAAACAGGCTAGGGAACAGCAAACGATGAAGACAGAAAATCGATTAAATAGATTTGCGATAGTGAGCGGGTGGGGAGGGATGTGGGATGGGTTTCTTAACGATTGTTTATTAAGCCTTTGACGGATAAGTTTAAGGTTTTTGTTGGTTGGGTTAATGGTTGTGAATCGATTGAGATGCCGCTTCATTGGATCGCTCTCTTTTGTGGCTAATTATTACCCCAACATGAATTAGTCGGGTGAATTCAAATAGCGCTATACAGTGGTGAAATTCTTGCTCAGTATGACTAGAGGCATAATGCCATCATTGATTTTTGAAGTCCTTGTTGGTCGTGTTGGTTAATTGAACTTGTCTCTGTATAAAGGCCTGCTGGAAAATGTGTCTTGTCATAATGATATTTAATTGATTGTATTTTTAGTTGGCGTAACGTTTTCCATGTTCTCTCTATGGGGGCTGGTTTTTATGCTTTGTGTGCTGCAGGTTGGGTAATTAATTGTCAGTGTTTCACTTTCAATATTTCAGTTTCAATATTAATTGTAGATCAAGACATGATGGTAAAGGGCGCTAAAATTGGATTGCCGTTTATTACAAAATGTCGTGCAGCGGCAGGACTTAAGAACAGACGTTGTTGTCGGTTCATTGATTGAGTTCTTGCTGTTTCTGGTTATATGCTTCGCACTAATAGACTTAAAAAAACAGACTAAAAGAATGAATCGAACATAAAATAATCAAATGTTTAGATTTAGGAATATTTTATAATGACGCGTGCCTGTAAGGAGTTGATGGCAGTGGAGGGTACGCCTTTCTAATACTGTATTTCTCGCTGTGTTTGCCGCGCTTACCTCTGTGGCGATGATGCGTGGTCTGAGGGCGAAGTTATTGAACGTTGGGGAAGAGTTTTTCCCGTAGCAGTTAAAAGCATAAAAACGACTTGTTGTAATAGGGTGTAATATCCAGTTAGGTTTAACATCTGATATATTGATTCTGTTGTWTTAAAGTCATATATAAGACCTGGCAAATCTCGAGGTATACGTCTCTTATTTTGAGTCCTCCGAAATTTATTTTTAATTTAAAATAGCCATTTCAAACCTGAGTTTCATATTTGTTTAGTCTTATTAATAGCCTAATGACAAACATACATTGCGCTGTGTGACAAAAGATAAAGCTGCATACGGTTTTAACGTGAGCCAAGCACTGATTGTTTGATTGCATTTCAAATTAGTGCGCAGCCTTTATTGAAAAAATAATTAATTCGCTCAAATTATAGGCAAGCGACAACTGTTACTAGGGATATTGGTTATGCAAGAAGACATGCACTATTACGCAACCTACGCCATGGCTAGGGCGGCTGGTTTAGGTGTTAAAGAAGCAAAAATTATCGCATATTCAGCTCAATACGTTGATGATTCAACCTCAAACGATAGTGAGGTGCATGAAGATGGGGGAATGTTCCAAACGATTGCTACTGCTCACACAAATTCTGAAGCTGTTGGGAATGCTGCCATCGACCACACAGAGCAACGTAATGTTTGGGTTCCATTTCACTTCTTCCCCGGTAATATCGGAAAGACTCTGTCGGAGAAATTAACGTGTGTTAAAAATAGTCCACTAGCACAAAAAATGGTCAGCAATCATATAAGGCATGCAGTTTCAGTAAAAAACGAGTACGGCCTAGCCCTAATGGGGATAACCGCTCATGTATATGCCGATACGTTTGCTCATTACGGATTTTCTGGCGTCAGTTCTAGAAAAAACAAGGTCGATGGGAGTTCATTTGAGCTGGATGTAAAAAACCCGAAAGTAAAAGCCTACAWTATGGGGAAATATTCAGGATTTTTGAGCAAATATGCACCTAGATTCCTTCTTGAAAACTATCGAAATTTTATAAGTAAAGGAGCCAGTCAAGCCACCGGCGCACTTGGGCATGGTGCGGTGGGGACCTATCCAGATCGTCCGTTTTTAAAATGGCGATTCAACTATAAGATCGGTAACGTTGACTCTGGCTGGAGGAATAATTCTGAAAACTATTTGGATGCCTGTGAAAAACTTCACGCAGCTTTTTCTGATTACGCTGACCAAGCTGGAATATCAAAAGACCCTGTTGAGTTTGATTCGATTAGAGACAAAGTCAAAGCGATACTATGCCTCGAACTCCCTAAAGAGCGAAGGACAGAAGCATGGATGGAGGCTATTCGTAGTGGGCAGTTATTTGTAGTCGAAAAAAATGAAGCGCTATTTTATTCGAAACATGAATGGGAACAACAGCGGGATGATTTTGAAGATTTGTCTCATTCAAGTGAAATGATTAAAAAGGATGTGTATAAGTTTCATCAAGCGGCAATCTATCATCGCGACTATACGCTTAAGCAACTATTACCAAGGCACAATATTTTAGTTTTATGATGGATTTGAAATCGTCTAAAAAGCATTCTTGAAGACATACTTTGTAGTCAATCACGATGCAGCACTACCCAAATTCCTGAACAAAATATTTGACCATAGACACAGTATTTATACGGATAAAGAAATGAACACCAATGAAAATAATAATGATGATACTACAATGAGCGGAATTAATATTGACGGTGCTAAGGATGTGAATCTGAGTGCAGGTGGTGACATCGTTGCCGGTAACAAAACGGTGGTACAGAATATCATCAATCAGATTGCTGATAAGGTGGTTTCTGCGCCCTACAAGTTTTTGGCCTCATATAGTATTTCGGATCATGAAATATTCTTTGGTCGCGACCGTGTGACTGAAGAGCTAGCGGGGAAGATTAGTCGTCACAAATGCGTCATCATCAACGGCCGTTCCGGCTCAGGAAAGTCATCTCTAATCAATGCAGGCTTAATCCCCCGTCTCGCAGAGATGGATTATTACTATATCTCATTCAGGGATTATCTCGACCCCCTGCGTCAAGTTAAGGAACTCATCGCAAGGGAATCAGAATTCAGTAGTGATGAGGTGGAGAAGTACTCCTTACTTGAGTTATTGCAAGAAGTCAGTCAACGAAAGACCAGCAAACTCGTCATAATTCTCGACCAATTTGAGCGATTCTTTGTCTCTACTGACATTGCCATGAGAGAGGCGTTCATCGCAGAGTTAAAGCCTTGCTTAGAGAGCAATGTGGGTAGTGATGTTATTAACTTTGTTATTTCTCTCAGGGTTGATTTTTTTGGCCTTTTGGTCAGTGAGTTTGAGAAGACAATTCCTGCATTCTTGAACGAATGCTCCCACTTTAATCTCTTCCCCCTTAACCGTGATGAAGCCAGGGAAGCCATCGTTCGCCCGCTTAAGCACGTGCCTAACATGGGTTACGATTTATCTTTCGTCGATACCGTGCTTATTCCGGATCTGATAACTGAAAGTGCAGAGCGAGAACAAATTGAACCCTCCCATCTACAAATCGTCTGTGACCAACTTTATCAGCATGTTGGTGCAGAAATGTCGGAGGAAATCGAGTTGGGCGGTGCTATCGTTATCGGCAACGAGCTCTATGAAACGCTCGGAAAAACTCGCGGTATCCTAAAAAATTACCTTGATGACTTTATCGCTAGGATTGCTCAGCAACATGAGAACACTGGAAAAGTATTACGTTCGATTCTCAAAACAATGGTTGAAACCATAGGTACACGAAAGTTCGTTACTAAGAAAGATATTTATCAACGGCTGCCAGATGTTGATGAAAATACCGTTGACCTCTATATCAAAGAGCTTCAAAACGGTCGTGTTGTAGAAGCGCGAGAGCGCGAAGGGGGAATCTATTACTCAGTGTCTCATGAAGTGATGGTTGAAAAAGTTCACACTTGGTTTGATGAACGGGAGATGAAACAGCTTCGTGCAAAAGAAACCCTTGAGCGTGGCATGGCTGAATGGAAAAACTCTGGGTCTCCTTTAAATGAAATACAAGTTGGAAAAATTAGAAAATGGTTATCCGGCAATCTTAATAAGGATGAAATAGATCTTTTAGATCAAAGTCAAAAAATTCATGATGAGCAGCGTAAGGCGGTAGAGCTGCAGCAAAGGCGAATGACGCTTGCTAAACGAAGTACTATTGTAGCCATTATCGTCGGAATGGTGGTGTCAACTTCGTTTGCTTATGGACTTCAATTAGCGCTGGAAGAAGCACAAGAAATGGGAGAGGAGCTTCAAACTAGGATCCTTAAAATGGCCGGGGAGGCGGCTGTGGAAGGAGTTGCCCTTGGCGCCCAGCCTGGCAATATCAAAATTATAGATGAAAATGCAGAATTAATAGCTTACCAATGGTGGAAGCCTGAAAAAAATGTTGTTGTAGCGAGAAAGTACGAAAAAGGACGGGTTTTGGCAACAGGGCACGATGATTTTGTAATAGGAAGTGAAAAGTTTGTACAGCCCGCCATTGAGTGGTTAATAGGACTTAACAGCCCTAATTACAACATACGGATATCAAGCGGGCATAATGAAACCATTAAAACGAGTGCGCATAAAAAAACAGTCTCTGAGTATGTTAATGGAAATAAAGATAACAAAAATGATTATACCGTAGACTTTATCCCTGGAAAGCTAACCGAAAAATCACTTGCTGACACTGGCGTTCTAATTATTGGCAGTGCCAATGACGATTTGGATCCGGATGAAATTGAGGCAGTTAAAAGGTTTGTTCAAAATGGGGGAGGTTTGTTTCTCGCTGGATTAGGCTGGTCTTGGATTCGCTATGGACACAGTTCTGCGAGTATTGAGAGTTGTCCAAAAAAATATAATAAAGATGATCGCCAATGCGAACTATCAGAATATCCGATGAACAAGCTAGGCAAAAAATTTGGGATAACGTGGGGCCCTGAGGCATTGTACCAAAGGGGAGCAGAAAATACGTAACTGAACACAAAAAATATAACCTAACTAATAAATAGAGGATTTGTTTCCAAATAGATACTATAAGTATAAGGAAATATTCAGGTGCAACGAATACTTATTCAGTGCTGTTTTTATTGTCTTTTCTTTCTAGTATGTGGCCCTATTATCGTACCCATTGAAATATTTTTTATAAAAACATTATCTTCTAAAATGGTTATTAACAGAAGGATTTCTTATGTCAGGTTTTAATTTTAACAATACAGGTGATGTCTCGGTGGACGCAGGTGGTGATGTCGTTGCCGGCGACAAAGTCACTACAACCAACACCAGCACAAATAACATCACTAACAATTACGGCTTTGCGCAGGAAGAGGAAAAACAGCAGTTCCTCCAGAAAATGGATGAACTGCGTAATTATGCCAAGGAAATAAATAGCCGAGTAGACGATCTAGAAGGTGTTGATGATGATCAAAAAGAGGCGCTAGAAGATGAATTGACTGAGCAAATAAAAGCAATTCGTCAACTAAAGAAGGTCGCAGATCAGGTTGAAGCAGGCAGTGAAGTCGCACCGGGTATCGCTTCACAGATCGAGAAACAGGTAGACTTTATTTCTAACGGCCTCGATAAATTGAACCAACTGGGTGAGAAGAGTAGTAATTTCATGGAGACCGTCGGCAACGTTCTTATAAAGGCTAGCCCTTTACTGCTTTCGGCGCGCCATCTTTTTGGAATACCTTAAGGGTAAGGTGTGATTACGGGGTTGAATTGGCGGCGCTCTGCATAAACCGTGGCGGTAGATATGAGCTATTTAATATTGGAAGGTAATAAGGATGAATTGCATGACAATGAAAGTAAACGCTAAAAGTGGTCTAAATGTCCGGATGAAACCGGGCCTATCGGGAGAATTCATAAAGCTTCTCTCCAACGATACCATTGTGACGGTGTATGAGAGCAAGGACGGCTGGAGTCGTATCGGTGTCGGCCAATGGGTAAGCGCTAAATTTCTTATTCTCGATGAAAAAGATCACTCCTATTTTCAGTTGGCCAGTGATAGGGATATCAATTATAACGATATACTGTATGAACAATTGAAGCGGGATGAGGGGAGTAGACTGCAGTGTTACCAATGCAGTGCTGGCAAACCTACCATCGGTATTGGGCATAATCTGCAGGCTAACTATTTACCTGTATGTACTAAGGAGATATGGGACGCGAATCCAAAACAAAAGCTTGACTACGAAAAGAAGGTTGTGAATTGCTGGGAAGGCCTGGTTATTACAGAAGAGCAGCAACGAAAATTGTTCAATTACGATATTGAACAATGCGAAATAAAATTGCAAGAGGAATTTAGCTGGTATACCAGTTTACCGGATAATCAGCGCTGCAGCCTGTGCAATATGTGTTTTAATCTCGGCTTGGGCGGCCTCAAAGGATTCGTAAAAATGCTAGATTTTCTCAAGGCAGGAGAGTATGAAAAAGCCGCCGATGAAGCATTGCAAAGTAAGTGGGCCAAAAAAGACGTGGGGGCACGCGCGATCCGGGTGACGAGGCAAATGAGAACAAAATCCGAGGTATAATTATGTTTGGTGTGTGAATACAAGTAAAATTTTATTTACTAAGCCTTTGCTCTTGGCAGGCCCAATGAGGAATTGCGCTTATTACTTGAATTCACAATACTTAATTACGAAACTCCGGCCAAATTAATGGCGGAACACATGGCTCTATTGGCAACCTTATTTGTTATTCACTTCGGGGTTGAATCCGGCGTCAATTTAACAGGCTATTAAGATAATAAAGGTGAGGCCCTAGACAAACGATTGGCGTAATAAAGGGTTTAATGGGAAAGCCGCTATTCGATTCCAAAAGTGCCCCCGCGCTGTCGACYTGGACACCACCCGCAAGGTCGTCCACTAAAGTGGATTGCGTAGGATCTTTAGGGTCGTAGAATAATAACTCCAAGTCATCAYCTTCTAAATGATCAGTGATATGTGTTTTCAACACCTTTTGGTAGATTTTGGTGTCGCTCGCAATAAACTCGAATGTGAGTGCATACACCGTCTGCTCATTGACGCTGGTTTTTGCACGGGTGSCTARCAGCGCACCCGTRCAAAATNTTTKCTACTKRCTAGGKTYACAMSCRCATAYAAAWGGATAATCCTTAGTGTTCTCTGCAATCGTCGGGATATCCAAAAACTCRGTTAAYACYGACTCRGCKGTACAGAACGCRCCYTCYACCCAMGCTTGRTCRTTGGAATAAGCMGAMCCAACAACAAAGATATTCGARTCTTTAGCGCCTGCCATTCTGCCYGGRGTACGCACTTGYTGCATCACATCACAAATATCRTAGTGTGCTGCCCAAGCATGATARCCCGCGCCRMAWGGRTTAAGYCCCCAATTCATAAATACYGTTTCGACGGGRTCAGGWATTAAGYYAGCSGAGTCCGCATCACCATAGTGAACTTTTGCTAGCTGTAATTTCAACATGCGCATCATTGTCGATGAAGCCTCGCCAGCACCGTTAAGTGGTTGGTAATCTTCACTCAACGGTGTTTCACGGCGCGCGCCTACGGGCAGTTGAAGCTCCTCCCAAAATTTAGTAAAACGCATATCATCGTAAGAAGCGAGGATGCCGTATTTTTCTTCGCCAGCTGGAACGTTGCCTGTAGCGTTATTACCAAAATAATACACTTGTCTTAAAGGCAGGTCAGTAATGGTAGGGCCAAATACATTGACGTCTAGGTGCTTTTTATTGACTAATTTAGGCGGGTAGGTGATGTCGGGGTCTTCCCACCATTTAGTATCAAAAAACATGGCTACTTTATAAGAAGGCTGTTCGATGACTGATTGTAAATAATTTTGGACGTTCGTTTCATTTAGAAAGTCGAGCGCACCTTGCTCCGAATTTTTATAACGTGTAGCACGCGCAACTAATTCTATAGAGTGAGGCGACATTGCCAAAAAAGCAAAGTCAGTGGTGTGTGTAATGCCATCGGATCGATCAGGATCAGCCGCAGTGCTTACTTCATAGCAGGTTTGCGAGGCATCACCATTCTTTGCGATCCAGATGGAGTGCAAGCGTGTTTTCTTGGTGAGTTTGAAATTGATCTTTTTGCTGTCGGCTTGACTGACACAGGTTTTAAATAACTCAACAAATAAGCTTGAGTAACCGGTTTTTAATGTTTTGAATGCGCCGCCGGGTGCAAATTCACCATTGTAAACCGCAGCGTTGGCGCCATTCCAATTAATAACATTAGACGAATACCCGCCGGCATCAGCAGCATACTGAAACC
>NVVB01000092.1 GCA_002402085.1 Gammaproteobacteria bacterium | reverse complement strand
TAATCTCTATGTTATCCTCATCGCCCCGCCCGGCGTTGGGAAGTCGGAGGTAACCAAGCGAGTTGACAAGCTCTGGCGTGGTATCGACGAACACTTTACCGGAGCTACCAGCCTTACCGCTGCGGCTCTGATAGACGAACTCTCTGCGGCGGAACGCACTATTAACCGCCCCGGAGAAAGCCCACCTATCGTACGGTTCAACTCACTCAAGATACTGTCGAACGAGTTCGGCGTGCTGATGCCGAGTTACGAACCAATCTTTATGAACACCTTGGCTGACCTATATGACGGCACGCTGTACTCTGAAAAACGAAGAACTAAGAACCTAGAGATTATGATTAAGTCACCACAGTTGAACCTGCTCGCTGCGACGACCCCAGACTATCTTGGCCAAATGCTGCCAGATGGAGCTTGGGAACAGGGATTTATGTCGCGCGTGATTATGGTATACAACGGGGAACAAAAGATTTCATCGCTGTTTAAGAAGATGCCCGACCTTAAAGCTGTAGAAGAGAATTAGCATAAAGATCGCGAAGGACATGCCCAGAGTAATATTAGGGTCTGTCGATGGCACTACTTTCATGTGGCCAATACCCATAAGTTGGGCCGCGTAAGGAATGAAATCTACGGGAATCAAATCCATAAAGTTCATTAAGAATACCCACATGAAAATAGTTAACGCCAGCGGGGCGATTAATTTATTTTTATGTCCGAAGGTATCTTTAACGGTGTCATCGATAAATTCAACAACCATTTCAACAAAATTCTGCATACCACTCGGGACACCCGTAGTGACACGATTAGCAACGCTCTTGAAGACTAACAAAAACATCAAACCTAAGAATATAGACCAACCCATAGAATCCAGGTGAATGGCCCAAAACCCCATATCCGCGGCTTCTTGGCCAGTATGCGCAACTCCCCATGTACCATCTGGGTGTTGTCCATAGGTAAGGTTTTGCAAATGATGCTTAATGTAATCAGATGGGGTGGTCACTTCACCAGACATAAATTTTTCCTACTTGATGATATACATCAAGCTACTGTTTAGCTTTGAACATTAATGGCGCGAACCAGGCCACACTCTGAACTGCGATATACGCAGCAAACAACCATGCTGCGTTTTTAGATTCTCTTACGGGCTCAACAAAGTTGAACACCAGGGTAAACCCTACTAACACTAATAAGAATTTACCCGCCTCCCCAGCATAGAAGGAGGATACTACTTCGTGCGCAGCTCTAGCACCGGCATAACGGAATGCCCGCATAGCCAAATAACCGTGAGATACCACACAAATCAAACCGCCTAAAAATATCGACAAAGCAACATCGGTATTACTAAGTAAACCTAACAAAGATAACAAGACTGCTATCACGGCCTGAGACAATACAACTTTTCGCGCAAGTTGGCGGCCTGGCTGTGTAATTTGCTTTACCACAGAAACCTCATAATCCTAATAAATACGATCTTGAGTAGCCGACCTAACGCGGAGCGATATTATAGGGAGAACACGACCTTAATTCAATACTCGGATCACAGGACACCGCCTTAAAAACCCGGTTTTACCATCACAGCCTATTTTTAGGCATGCTTAAGTTGCTTTAATACACTGATATTACATTGCCCCCTTAGTAATGGAGGCGATCCATCAAAAAGTCAATTTTTGCAGTCGCAACCCCATGTAACAATGAATTCACAAGGAAACTTGAAAAAATCGACAGTATAGGTCAATCAATATGACTAAGAATACCATCTAACTCATCCAGAGAATTATAGGTAATAACTAATTTCCCCTTCCCTCGAGCGTTGTATTGAATATTTACCGCAGCACCCAATTTTTCGGATAATGATTCCTGCAACAATTGCACATCGGGATTAAGTGTCTGCTGGGTAGAACTGGGGTTTTCTTGGTCGGCGAGCATTTTKCGCACTAACGCTTCAGTTTGACGTACTGACAGGTTCTTCGCAGCCACTAACTTTCCGGCTTTACGCTGGTCATTATTAGCCAAGCTCAATAAGGCCCGTGCATGCCCCATCTCTAAATCGCCACGCTCAAGCATGGTTTTAATGACTTCATCGAGCGACATTAAACGTAATAAATTACTTACCGTGGCACGGGATTTACCCACCGCTTCCGCCACTTGTTGATGAGTTAATTCAAACTTTTCTTGTAAGCGCTGCAAAGCCGCCGCTTCTTCAATGGGGTTTAGGTTTTCGCGTTGGATATTCTCGATTAATGCGATGGCAAACGCCGCCTCATCAGTCACCTTACGAACCACCGCTGGAATGGTATCAAGTTGCGCTAATTGCGTGGCGCGCCATCGACGTTCGCCCGCAATAATTTCATATTTATTGGTGTCGATTAAACGCACAACAATGGGCTGAATAACCCCTTGGGATTTAATCGAGTCAGCCAATTCTTGCAAACTTTCTGGCGAAAAATCTTTTCGTGGCTGAAATTGACTACGCTGCAAGAACTCTACCGGAAGATGCGCTAAATCGCCGTCTTTATCACTGGGCGAAACAAATTCAACCGTTGAACTGCCCAACAACGCATCCAAACCTCGACCTAAGCCTCTTTTTTTCGCTGCCATGTCACTCTACTCTTATGCTTTGCGCTAACTTATTTAATAGCACTGAAATTTTGTAATTAGTTAAGACGGCGCTAACGCAGGGCTAGATGACTCACTGGCTTTTTTAACGACTTGGTTTTTTTCATCTTTACGTATCATCTCGCCAGCAAGCGCAAGATAAGCAATTGCGCCTCGAGATTTACTATCATATTCCAAAACCGGAATGCCGTGGCTAGGTGCTTCAGCCAATCGTACATTACGAGGAATTGTGGTTCTAAATACTTGATCACCAAAGTGACTAAGCAACTGATTTGATACATCATTAGTCAGACTGTTACGTGGATCATACATGGTCCGTAACAAGCCTTCGATTCTCAAATTTGGATTAATAATACTGGTGAGCTTCTTAATAGTGTCTATTAAAGCACTCAAGCCTTCTAAGGAATAATACTCACACTGCATGGGAATTATCACAGAATCCGCGGCAACCAATGCATTTAAGGTCAACATGGAAAGCGAAGGAGGGCAGTCGATAATAATGTAGTCGTAGTTGGACTTCACCTTGGCCAATTGAAACCGAAGTCGCTGCTCCTTACAAGACATTGTCACTAACTCCACCTCGGCGGCGGTTAGATCGATGTTGGAAGGAATTAAATCAAAATAATCAGCCGCTTTTTCAATAATAACGTCATCAATGGGGCAATCTTCCACCAGTAACTCATAAGCGGAATTTTCAATTTGGTGTTTATTCACCCCACTGCCCATGGTGGCATTGCCTTGCGGGTCCAAATCCACCAATAAAACACGTCGTTTAGTAGCGCATAAAGAAGCAGCCAGATTTACACTGGTGGTAGTCTTACCCACACCGCCTTTCTGGTTGGTCACGGCGATAATTTTTCCCACCTAATGCACTCCTAAGCCCTATGGCTATGACATTACTACTCAAAATTTCAAAAGTAGGCCCTTAAAGACGGCCTGAGCTTAATGCCTTATTTACGGCACTGTGTATTTCTAACTGAATACGGTATCACTGCGCTGACTTCCATGAATCTAGGTCAGTATGTTGCTACGTTACGATTACTGTTTTTTACGGATTACCACGGCATGGCGCGTTTCATCTAAACCAGGGATTTCAAGCAAATCCTGATTAATCACTTCAAATTGACTCGGAATTGAAGATACGTCGTCTTGCTCCACAACGCCTTTCATGGCAACAAATAGCCCATGGTCGGTAGTCAAATGACCACAACGCTCCAACATCAATTTTAAAGACGAGAACGCACGCGTGACTACTAAATCGTATTGCTGGGAGGGATAGTATGTCTCAACTCGACGCTTTTCAACCTCAACATTTTTCAAACTCAGCTCACTCGCTACATGTATCAAAAATCGGGTTTTCTTACCGTTGCTATCCAGTAGCGAGAATGTTTTTTCTGGCTGAGTAATTGCCAGCAATAACCCGGGTAAACCAGGCCCCGTGCCCACATCGATAATCCGTTCGCCTTCGATGTACTTAGAGATAGATAAGCAATCWARGATATGACGGRTTAAAAGTTGAGTTTCCGAGTTCTTACTTATCAAGTTATAGGCTTTATTCCACTTCTTCAGTAGCAACATATAACGCGTTAGTTGATCAATAATAGCCGGCTCAAACGCCAGCCCCATTTGATCAAGCCCGCTTGTAAGCGAGAGGGTTTTTACAGGATGTGTCATGATAATATTCTTAGGCTGAGGCTTTTAAAGCGTTAATTTTCTTGAGATGAATCAACAAGATGGACACGGCCGCCGGTGTAACCCCGGAAATACGACCCGCCTGCCCCAAAGTTTCAGGCATTACTTGCTGTAATTTTTGGCGTACCTCATTGGATAAGCCTTTAACTTTCTGATAATCAAATGCCACAGGCATAGGCGCCTGTTGATGCTTGATTAGTCGGGCAATCTCTTCCTCTTGGCGAGTGATATAACCCTGATACTTCACTTGAGTTTCCACTTGCTCTAGGACTTGAGGATCATCAGAGGTGGTATCGCCGCCAATCATGCGGATTTTTTCATAATTCATTTGCGGGCGCTTGAGCAAGTCATACAACGTGTATTCGTGACGTAGCGATTGCTCCAAAATAGTCGCTGCGGCTTTGCCTTCATCACTGTCGGGTTGCACCCAGGTATCAAGTAAGCGCTGCTTTTCTTGGGCCACGGCTTCTTGCTTAACTTGAAAGGTTTGCCAACGATGATCATCCACCAAGCCTAGTTTTCGACCAATTTCAGTTAATCGAATATCCGCATTGTCCTGTCTCAACAATAACCGGTACTCCGCGCGACTAGTGAACATCCGATAGGGTTCTTGGGTACCTAAGGTAATTAAGTCATCCACCAACACGCCAATATAGGCTTCATCTCTTCGAGGACACCAAGGCTCCTGCTCTTTAACTTGCAAAGCAGCATTAATACCGGCCAATAAACCTTGTGCGGCGGCTTCTTCATAACCCGTGGTGCCGTTGATCTGACCTGCAAAATAGAGGTTTTCTACGGCTTTGGTTTCCAAACTGCTCTTTAAACCTTGAGGGTCAAAGTAGTCATATTCAATGGCATAACCCGGGCGTGTTATATGAGCGTTTTCAAAGCCTTTCATGGAACGCACTAAATCCAATTGCACATCAAAAGGCAAACTGGTTGAAATACCGTTAGGGTATAACTCATGAGTAGTCAGGCCTTCGGGTTCGATAAAGATTTGATGGGAATCTTTATCCGCAAAGCGCATGATTTTATCTTCAATGGATGGGCAATACCGCGGCCCCACACCTTCAATTACCCCCGTGTACATGGGTGAACGATCTAGACCGGCGCGGATAATATCGTGGGTTTTGGAATTGGTATGAGTGATATAACAACTGATTTGATCCGGGTGATCTTGCTCTTTACCGACATAAGACATGACCGGGCAGGGCGTATCGCCGGGTTGTTGTTCAAGCACTGAAAAATCAACCGACTTGCCATCAATTCGAGGAGGCGTACCAGTTTTCAAACGATCAATATTGAACGGTAACTCGCGAAGGCGCTTCGACAAGGCATTGGAAGCGGGGTCGCCTGCACGGCCGCCTTGATAATTATCCAAACCAATATGAATGACGCCGCCTAGAAAAGTACCGGTAGTCATCACCACAGTACGGGTCTGAAAGCGTAAGCCCATTTGCGTCACTACGCCGACGACACGGTTATTCTCAATAATAAAATCATCAGCAGATTGCTGAAAAATTGATAAATTTTGCTGATTTTCAATCGTTTTGCGAATATACCCACGATATAACTGACGATCTGCTTGAGCCCGCGTAGCACGTACCGCAGGACCTTTACGGGAATTAAGAACACGGAATTGAATGCCCGCATGATCAGTGGCAATCCCCATCACGCCGCCCAAAGCATCCACCTCTTTGACCAGGTGGGTTTTACCAATGCCACCAATGGCCGGGTTACAGGACATTTGGCCAAGCGTTTCGATATTGTGAGTAAGCAACAAAGTATCACAGCCCATGCGTGCCGCCGCTAAAGCGGCTTCAGTACCGGCATGCCCACCACCGACTACAATTACGTCGTATCGCTTATCAAAATTCACTGTTTATCTCGATTTCTGTTTAAAAATTAGTTTCTTGAGCGTATTAAACTATGGCGTCATTG
The DNA here is from genome assembly GCA_002402085.1 of Gammaproteobacteria bacterium. Lineage (GTDB taxonomy): Bacteria > Pseudomonadota > Gammaproteobacteria > Pseudomonadales > UBA3067. The sequence goes on along the minus strand of NVVB01000092.1, from coordinate 11,134 downwards.
CTACTTATCAGCCTTTTCCTCTGACAACACAGAGACATTCCGCGAGCACAGGCTCTAACACCGGCTAAGTATAACCATGCGTTTTACAAAAGGAAGTCAGGACACAAAACTTAACGTAGACAGCGTCTGGTAAGCAGGGGGACTTAACAAGGACTTAGTAACTCTTTGCAGGCACCGATTCAGCACGCTCCTGAGCAACCAACATTATTTACCGATACAAAAGCTAGAAAAAATACTTCCCAATAAGTCATCCGAACTAAATTCGCCGGTAATTTCACCCAGTGCCTGCTGAGCCAAACGAAGCTCTTCAGCCATTAACTCTCCAGCACCGGCACTGAGCTGTAAATTCGCCTGATCAAAATGCTCACTGACTCGCTCAAGCGCATCCAAATGCCGTCTTCGCGCAGTAAAACTGCCTTCACCTATCTCACTAAACCCTGCTAAGGCTTTAATCTGCTCTGTTAATAAACCAAGCCCTTGGCCGGTTTTTACTGATAAACCAATTTCACTGAGATTCTTATCMTTRCTTAAATAAGGCTCAACACTGGGCAAAAGATCCAATTTATTTTTCACCCAAATTAGCGGGATATGCGGAATATCCAGCTCTTCAACTAATTGCCAAGGACTGCCATGCTGAGCATTTTGTGTTTGGCTGGCRTCACTCACAAATAGAATTTGATCGGCTTGCGTTAACGCTACTTTGGCTCGCTTAATTCCTTCCTGCTCCACTACCTCGTCGGATTCTCGCAACCCGGCAGTATCAATAATATTGACAGGCAGGCCATCGATGACAATTTTTTCACGTAGCAAGTCTCTAGTCGTGCCTGGAATATTGGTCACGATAGCACTGTCCAAGCCACTTAAATAATTCAATAAACTGGATTTGCCCGCATTGGGCGGCCCTGAAATCACCACGTTGATGCCTTCATTGATGACACTGCCTTGGCACGCTTGTTGGCGAATCAGCGCTAACTCACTGATTAAATCCGCTAACTGCTTAGCCACCTGGGAATTGGATAGGAAATCCACTTCCTCTTCAGGGAAATCAATGGATGCCTCGGTGTAGGTCCGTAATGCGATTAATAAATCAGTCAGGCTATGAATTTTTTCAGAGAAAGCACCTTGCAGAGACCGCACCGCACAACGCGCCGCCTGCTGAGAAGAACAATCAATTAAATCAGCAATGGCTTCGGCCTGAACTAAATCAATTTTATCATTGAGAAAGGCACGTTCAGAAAACTCACCGGGGCGAGCTAATCGGGCCCCTAATTCCACCACTCGTTGCAATACTGAATCCATCACAACAGGACCGCCGTGGCCCTGAAATTCAACCACATGTTCACCGGTAAACGAACTTGGCGCGGCAAAATAGATCAACAGACCTTCATCGATGACGCGCTGTTGAGAATCCACTACACGGCGAAAATAAGTTTGGCGGGGTTTAAACGTGAATGGAGTGGAGGAATCCTGATCCTGGATACCTTGATCAACCGAAGGCAAATTGCTTTGCAATAACCGTCCGCAAATAGACGTTAGTGCCTCTAGGGCACCTGAAATACGGATTATGCCTACTCCACCTCGACCCGGTGGAGKAGCAATTGCAACGATTGTATCCTTCAAACTTTTGGCTCACATTTAGATTGGGCCAACCTACGAATTAAGCGGGCTAAACAATTCACTCCCAAGCGCTAAGCCGCAGCCTGAGCTTCAATCCGTTTCGTAATCACGGTCTGCTGAACAATGGACAATAAGTTATTCACAACCCAGTACAACACCAACCCGGAGGGGAAAAACAGGAAGAAGAAAGTAAACATAATCGGCATCATCTGCATTACTTTCGCTTGCATAGGGTCCGCCGGTGCAGGGTTAAGCCGCTGCTGAACAATCATACTCGCGCCCATAATTATGGGTAAAATAAAGTACGGGTCCATTTGCGAAAGGTCGACAATCCAGAACATAAATTCGGCTTGACGCAACTCAACACTCTCCATCAAAGCCCAGTAGAGCGATATAAAGATCGGCATCTGAACCAGTATGGGTAAGCAGCCCCCAAGTGGATTAACTTTTTCTTTTCGATAAAGCTGCATCACTTCTTGGGACATTTTCTGACGGTCATCGCCGTATAAATCTTTCAAGCGAGTCATTTCTGGCTGAATACGTCGCATATTGGCCATCGAGGTATAACTCTTGGCGGATAATGGGAACAAAGCTAACTTAATTGCACAGGTCAATAGAATTATCGACCAACCCCAGTTTTGCACATAGTCATGAATAAAGTCTAAACACCAAAATAGTGATTTTGCAATAAACCAAAGCCATCCAAAATCAATGGTTAAATCTAAATCAGGGGAGATTTTCTCCAAGACTTCGAGGATTTTAGGACCCGCATAAAACTGACTTTTAATGGTCGTGCTTTCTAAGGGCGCCACCACAGTACTGCCAGCGGTTAGGCTAATAATGTTTTTGCCACCACTGACACGCGTTTCGTACAAATAGTCTTGTCCCGGCGCTGGTATCCAGGCCCCCACAAAATAGTGTTGTACCAGTGCTAACCAACCGCCCTTGGTTTTTTGTTTTACGCTGTCTTCTTCAAAGTCATCAATATCAACTTTATTGTAAGGCTTTTCTTCAGTCCAATACGCCGCCCCCAAGAACGGTTGCATACCCATGCCTGCGGCGCCTGGGCCCTCAGAATTATCACGTTTAATTTGAGCAAAGAGGTTCCCGGTCCAGGTTTCATCACTGCGATTATGAATTACATGTTCAACATCAATCAAATAGCTATCGCGCTTAAAGACGAAGCGCTTTTCATAATCAACACCGTCGATTGAGACTCTTAACGAAACTTCTATTTGCTCGTCACCATCAGCCATAAAGTATTGATTGGAATCAGCGACGTAGTGAGGCCGTCCATCGCGCGATGCGTCGGGACCCGAAGGTCCAACCAAACCACTCTGAGCAATATACAAACGACCGTTGCTATTTTCTAATAAGGTAAACGGAATATCGGGCGTTTCTTTGGCATTGGGGTATTTCAGTAAATCAATTCGCTCAATATCGCCACCAATGGGGTTTATCACCACGTCGACCACATCAGTACGCACGCGAATAAAATTGTAATCCGCTTTGGACTTCATTGAATCCTCAAAGAGGGGCATTTCCACAGTACGAATGACTTGCGGTAAATCACTGTCTTGAGCGCTATTGTGATTACTATTTTTCTCCATCATCGGTGCTGATGGGAAATCACTAACGACTCGAGATGGCTCCATCATGGAAGGAGACTTAATCGGTTCCGGCAGAGAACTAAAACCCGGATAATTAGCTTCAATGCTGTGATCAGCCATTTCCGAAGATTCTTTGAAATCTTCTGTCCATTGGATCACCAGAAGAAGCCCGAGGATCGCTAGAGTTGACCAGAGTGCAACCTGCTTAAAATCTAAGTTTTTTAAAAAATTCATTTGTGTTTCTTATTGGAGCATTTAATTTCAGGGACAAGATCAACGCCGCCTTCATGCCAGGGATGGCAACGGGACAATCGACGCAACGCTAAGACTAAGCCATTAATTAAACCATGGCTTTGAATGGCTTCAATCGCATAACTTGAGCAGGAGGGATAAAATCGGCAGCGCGGCCCAAGCAAAGGGCTAATGGCTAGTTGATACGCTTTGATCAAACTCACTATCACGAATTTTATCATTCGTCGCCCCTCACCAGACAAGTCACTAGGCCTTCCCACGCTCTAGGTCTACGCCCAACCTTGGGGTGAACGGTTTAACCTCAAGCGAGCGTTAAAGTTTAGCGAACCTTGAGATTAAACGTGACCAGTGCCCATCGAGAAGGGTTAATTGCCGTTGATTGGACAATTCTTTCAAGTACTTACTTCTAACGAGAACTACGATGTCCAAACCCGCTAAATCCGCCTGATGGAGACGAAAAGAGTCTCGAACCAGTCGCTTAGCGTTATTTCTATCCACAGCCAACTTAAGGTGCTTTTTGGGTGCAATCAGTCCTAATCGAGGATGACTGAGCCCGTTGGCTCTAGCTAGGCAAAGAAAAGCTTTTTCTCCGCTTTTAAGCTGAACATCGTTGAATACGCTTTGGTAGTCTCTTGGAGTATTTAGGCGTATCTGTTTTGRAAATTTATACTCGTTCAAGACGCAAAGTCGCTCTTAGACGGTTAGGCTTTTACGGCCTTTAGCTCGACGTCGAGCCAGTACTAAACGACCATTTTTGGTCGCCATACGAGCGCGAAATCCGTGAGTACGTTTTTTCTTTAAATTACTAGGTTGAAAAGTTCTTTTCATTTCCAGCGTTTCCTAAATTTTACAGAGATTTGTCTTGCACAAAGCCGCGAAATACTAAGGCAGAGGGCAGGGAATGTCAATCGCAGTGCCGAAGCGAATGTAAAAGAGTTAATTAATATTAATAATATAGTTTATATATAAAAGATTATTTATTACTACTACTATTACTGAACCACTTTTCTGTGGGTATCTAACTTAAGTTGTTGACAAGTATGATTTATATCCACTTGATAAGTCCTGTGTAAGTGCTGCATACATGGGGGGATAAGCTTTGAGTTAATGTGTAGAGATGTGTACAAAAAAACACACTTTTTCAAAGTTTAGGTTTTTATCCCCGTTGTTCAAGTAGATATCAACAGCTTAATAATTGAAAAAACAGCTAGTTTGTCGCGTAGAGACGTGTAAAGAGCTAAAAAGACTTCGAAATTATCTAACCCAGAGCTAAAAAATGTGTCGAAATTAAGCTAGCGTCACTCTTTTAAGAAGTATAAAATTCCCCCTCTTAAACTTTTGATCAGCGAACAGGGGGCTGGGTGGGAAGTTCACTTTGGGACAGCTGTTTAGACCGACTACAAGATGATCTGACTTCGCAACAATTCAATACTTGGATTCGTCCACTACAGGTTGTAGAACTAGAGAACGATGGGTTCAAGTTACTTGCACCTAATCGCTTCGTATTGGACTGGGTGTCAGATAAGTATTTGGGCCGTATTACCGAAATATTGGGTGATTTAACCGAGGGCGGCACGCCCAGAGTTCAATTAGAGATAGGGAGTCGTGCCAGTGCGTCAGAGAAAAGGCCGCCCGCGCGGACCAATGGGCCTGCGTTTCAAGCAGGTTCAGGGTCTAGTCAAACGGTAAATACAGCGCGCCCTAATTCAAATTCGAGCTCAAGAAATTATTCGGCATCTGGCACGCGTGAGGTCAATGTTGGGGGTACGATTAACCATAAAAGTAATCTTAACCCGTTGTATAATTTTGATAACTTTATTGAGGGTAAGTCGAACCAACTTGCCCGTGCTGCGGCAATTCAGATTGCGGAGAATCCCGGCAGGGTCTATAACCCGTTGTTTTTATACGGAGGTGTTGGTTTAGGCAAAACCCATTTGATGCTTGCTGTGGGTAATTTTATCGCCCAGAAAAACCCGCAAGCGAAGGTGGTTTATCTGCATTCTGAACGATTTGTAGCGGATATGGTTAAAGGTCTGCAAATCAACGCGATTAACGAGTTTAAGCGTTTTTATCGCTCTGTGGATGCCTTGTTAATTGATGATATTCAATTTTTCGCAGGCAAAGAGCGATCTCAAGAAGAGTTTTTTCATACCTTTAATGCGCTCCTCGAAGGGGGGCAGCAGATGATCTTAACGTGTGATAAATATCCCAAAGAGATTAATGGCCTTGAAGAGCGTTTAAAATCACGGTTTGGTTGGGGGTTAACGGTCGCGGTTGAGCCGCCGGAACTTGAAACCCGCGTGGCCATTCTGATGAAGAAAGCTGAGTCAGCGGGCATCGAGTTACCGCATGCCGCAGCGTTTTTTATCGCCCAGAGAATTCGCTCGAATGTCCGAGAGTTGGAAGGGGCATTAAAACGCGTGATTGCTAATGCGCATTTTACTGGCGAAGCCATTACCACCGATTTCGTTAAAGAATCGTTGAAAGATTTATTAGCGCTGCAAGATAAGTTAGTCAGTATTGAAAATATTCAAAAGACCGTGGCTGAATATTTTAAAATTCGGATCGCTGATATCCATTCTAAGCGTCGTAGCCGGTCGGTAGCGAGACCTCGCCAGATAGCCATGGCGTTGGCCAAAGAGATCACTAATCATAGCTTACCTGAGATAGGGGACGCATTTGGTGGGCGTGATCACACGACTGTTTTGCATGCTTGCCGAAAGATTAAAGAACTTCGTGATGCAGATATGGCTGTGTGCGAAGATTATAGTAATTTACTAAGAATATTAACGACTTAGAGTGTTTTGAAGCGCTAATTTTGCGATACGGATGGACAATTTATGAAGTTTAGCGTCAATAGAGATGAATTATTGAGGCCCTTACAACAAGTGTCTGGCGTGGTGGAGAGAAAGCAAACTCAACCCATATTGTCCAATGTGCTTATTGTTGCCGATGCAGATCAACTTAGTTTAACGGGGACTGATTTAGAAATTGAATTGGTGGCTAAGATTGGATTAACCGGGGAAGTGCTTCCTGGGGAAATTACTGTCCCGGCTCGAAAGTTGTTAGATATTTGTAAATCTTTGCCTGCAGGCAGTGAAATTACAATCTCTAAGGTTGATCAAAAATTAGTCGTTAAAGCCGGAAAAAGTCGATTTTCATTAATTACTTTGCCAGCGGTGGATTTTCCTAATTTAGAGGAAACTGTTGGTTTGTTGGAATTCACCATCGATCCTCAGAACTTTATTGGTATCGTTGGGCAGACTGCGTTTTCTATGGCGCAGCAAGATATACGGCATTATTTAAACGGAATGTTGCTTGAAGTGTCTCAGGGGCATATACGCAGTGTGGCCACAGACGGTCATCGTTTGGCGCTGGCTGACGTGTCTATTGATTTTGCGGGGGAAGACACCGAGCAAATAATTTTGCCTCGTAAGGGTGTTCTAGAGCTATCTCGTGTGTTGAGTGATTACGTAGACCCTGTGAGGGTGTCTATTGGAAGTAATCATTTACGTGTGGCTACGGCATCTTTTACGTTTACTTCAAAGCTTGTCGACGGCAAGTACCCTGATTACATGCGGGTATTACCAAAACGTAGTGATCGTAAGATTTTTGCCAATCGTGAAGAGTTGCGTCAAGCGCTACAGCGTGTGGCTATTCTTTCGAATGAAAAATACCGTGGTATTCGTGTTTTGGTTAGTAATGATCAAATTCAAATTACTGCCAATAACCCTGAGCAAGAAGAAGCTGAAGAACAAGTCAGTGTTACTTATGAAGGGGAGCCCATAGAAGTAGGGTTTAACGTTAGTTATTTGCTTGATGTACTTAATGTTATTAAAGAAGAGCAAGTGGTGTTCGATATTGCCGATTCTAATTCCAGTGCCATTATTTATGGTCAGGATAATGAAGGGTCGCTTTACGTAGTTATGCCCATGCGTCTTTAACGGCGGTCTGTAATTATTCCGATAGATTATTGTTATGGGGATTGAGCTACTGCGTATTAAAAATATACGTAATTTATCTAATCTAGAGTTGGTTCCACATCGTAGTTTTAATTTAATTTGTGGCGCCAACGGCAGCGGTAAAACCAGTCTTTTAGAAGCAATCAATTTGCTGGGTGTTGGCCGGTCTTTCCGGTCTAATCAACCCGCGCAGTACATTACTCATTTAAAAGAAAGTTGTGAAGTATTTGGGGAGGCCGGGGCTGCGGATCTACCTAGTATGCGCTTGGGTATTTCAAAAAGCCGTTCGGGCGATAGTGTCGTGCGTATTAATGGCGAAAATGTTCGTGGCGCTGCAGAGTTGGCGAATTACCTACCACTGCAAATTATCACTCCCTCATCCATAGATTTAATAGAAGGTGGCGCCAAGGGGCGAAGGAATTTCCTGGATTGGGGTGTGTTCCACGTGGAACCTCAGTTTATTACTTGGTGGAGAGACAGCCAGAAGTTGTTGCGACAGCGGGGCGCTGCCCTTAAACAGATTCCCTATGGCGCTAGCGCGGAAGCAGAGAACGTATTATCAGTCTGGGACCGTGAGATTGCTAAAACCACGGATAGAATACAGGTAGCTAGGTTAGGGTACTTAAAATTGTTTAAATCCCTTTTCAATGCGCATTACAGTGACATCGTTCCTGGGGCTGATATTGAGTTTCAATTCCGTCGTGGTTGGCCTGAGGGCCTTGATTTGATTGACGCTTTTAGAAATAGTCGCGAGCGAGATGTTAAATTAGGTTATACTCAGTACGGCCCACATAAGGCTGATATTAAGATTAAGGTAGACGGTCGTGCTGCGGATGATGTCCTGTCTAGGGGGCAAAAGAAGATCCTTGTTTGCGCGTTGAAATGCTTGCAAGCAAAGATACTTCAGCAAGAAAAGGCTAAAACCTGTGTTTTTCTAGTGGATGATCTAGCCGCTGAATTAGATTTAGAAAATCAAAAAAGACTTTGTGGAATTTTACAAGAACTGTCATCCCAAGTCTTTATTACTGCTGTGTCTCCCGAGTTGTTGCTCCCTGCATTAGAGGGAAAGGCCTATAAGATGTTCCACGTGGAACGTGGCGCTTTATCGGCGAGCTAATTATATTAATTGAAGCGTTTACTTGTAGTTGGAGTGCAATATGAGTGAAGAGAACATCTATGATTCGTCCAGTATAAAAGTTCTTAAAGGGCTTGATGCGGTACGAAAGCGTCCTGGAATGTACATTGGTGATACCGATGATGGCACAGGCTTGCATCATATGGTGTTTGAGTTGGTGGATAACTCCATTGATGAAGCACTTGCTGGGTTCTGTTCCGAAGTGAGAGTCACCATTCATGAAGACGAGTCCATTACTACTGCCGATGATGGCCGTGGTATTCCCGTTGATATCCATAAAGAAGAGGGAGTTTCGGCGGCTGAAGTGATCATGACTGTACTGCATGCAGGCGGTAAGTTTGATGACAACACCTATAAAGTATCCGGCGGACTGCATGGCGTAGGGGTTTCAGTGGTTAATGCGCTGTCTGAAACCTTACGACTGACTATCCGACGTAATAATAAAGTCTATGAGCAAGTTTATCGCCATGGCGTACCGGATGAGCCCTTAAAAGCAATTGGCGAAGCCGATTCTACGGGGACTATGTGCCACTTCGTACCGAGCCCTGAGACCTTTCATAATATTAGCTTTAATTACGATATCCTTGCTAAGCGTTTACGGGAGTTGTCCTTCCTTAACTCCGGTGTGCGTATCGTATTGAAAGATGAGCGTACTGGCGCTGAAGATGTATTTCAGTATGAAGGCGGATTAGATTCATTTGTTAAGTATTTAAATAAGAATAAAACCGCTATTCATAAGGTGTTTCACTTTGAGCATCAGCGAGACGACGGCATTTGTGTTGAAGTGGCTATGCAGTGGAATGATTCTTACCAAGAAAATATTCTGTGTTATACCAATAATATTCCTCAACGCGACGGTGGTGCTCACTTGGCGGGCTTCAGAGGCGCGTTGACTCGGACACTCAATAACTACATCGAAAAACAGGGCATTGCTAAGAAAGAAAAAGTAGCCACTGTGGGTGATGATGCCCGGGAAGGCTTAACGGGCATAATCTCTGTGAAAGTGCCTGACCCTAAGTTCTCCTCGCAAACTAAAGATAAGTTAGTGTCATCTGAAGTAAAAAGCGCCGTTGAACAAACGATGGGTGAGCTTCTCAGCGATTACTTGATGGAGAACCCTCAGGAAGCCAAAGCCATTGCTACTAAGATGGTAGAAGCAGCCAGAGCAAGAGATGCAGCGCGAAAGGCGAGGGAAATGACGCGAAGGAAAGGCGCCCTAGACATCGCGGGTCTACCGGGTAAGTTAGCGGATTGCCAGGAAAAAGACCCCGCTCTTTCTGAACTCTACATAGTGGAAGGGGACTCTGCTGGCGGCTCCGCTAAGCAGGGTAGAAACCGAAAGACTCAAGCGATCCTACCGCTTAAGGGTAAGATCCTTAATGTCGAAAAGGCTCGCTACGAGAAAATGTTATCGTCGGTAGAAGTCGGTACTTTAATCAAAGCGCTGGGTTGTGGCATAGGTCGGGATGATTTCAATTTAGAGAAATTGCGCTACCACAATATTATTATCATGACCGATGCGGATGTGGATGGATCTCATATTCGGACCTTGTTGCTGACTTTCTTTTTCCGGCAAATGCCTGAGTTAGTGGAAAATGGCTATATCTATATTGCCCAGCCGCCTTTGTATAAAGTTAAAAAGGGCAAGCAGGAGCAGTACCTGAAAGATGAAGGTATGTTGCAGGAATACCTGACTCAATCGGCGTTACAAAATACACAGCTTTATTCCGGTCCAGAGTCAGCGCCTATCAGTGGTCTTGGTCTTCAAGATTTAATATATAAATTTCAAAAGGTTATGGGGAATATTGAGCGTTTATCACGATTTTATCCTCAGGCTGTGCTAGAAAATCTAATTTATGTGCCTAAAGTTGATGAGGCATTAGTATCCAGCGCTGAGAGTATGGATGAGTGGGCTAAGGCGTTATCGACTCGTCTGAACCTCGATGTGGACCCGTCTGTTCGTTACAGCGTCTCTATCAGTAAGGATGAAGACAAAGAACACTATTTGCCTGTGATAGCGCAAGAAACCCACGGTATTCGTTATGAACATCCGCTATCCTTTAATTTCTTTCACTCGAAGGAGTACTTAGAGTTTACAGCGCTTGGAGTGGACCTAGAGGGGCTTATAGGAGCTGACTCGTTCGTTAGGCGTGGTGAGAAAGAGCAGCCCGTAGCGAGCTTTAAGGAGGCTGTGACTTGGCTTATGATTGAAGCGCGTAAAGGCCAGGTGATCTCTCGCTACAAAGGTCTCGGTGAAATGAACCCTGAGCAATTATGGGACACCACCATGGACCCTGAAACCAGGCGTATGCTTCAAGTAACCATTGAAGATGCGATTTCAGCGGACCAGATCTTTACTACTTTAATGGGCGATCAAGTGGAGCCACGGCGTGAGTTCATTGAAACCAATGCCTTGTCTGTGTCTAACTTAGACGTATAAATTATTTTTCAGATTTTATTGTTTTAGGTATCTTCGTTTGAGTTAGCTTGCTGTATGCAGGTTAACTCAAGCGCAAAGATTTATTCTTTGTGTAAACACCCGCTAATAAACCCCCGCG
>NVVB01000091.1 GCA_002402085.1 Gammaproteobacteria bacterium | reverse complement strand
TCGCCGATGGTAGTGTGGGGATTCCCCATGTGAGAGTAGGACATTGTCAGGCTTTTAATTTAAAACCCTCAGTTCGTATGAACTGGGGGTTTTTTTTGCTTTGAATTTAGTGGATTTAAACATTTGATGCATGGACGGCGGTTCTACACTGAGGCTTGCCTGCTTTGCCCCCTTGCTATTGCCCCAGATCCCTTGTTAACCCGTCCTTTCTCGACGCGCTGCTCGAATGAGTCCTTCTTCATTACTCTTGGCCTATCAATGGCGTTAAATATTCGTTTCGTGGTTCAAAAAATCAACACCAGCCTAATGACGACGAATTGACACGGTAATACTCTTAACCCCTATTAAAGTACCAAAAGCTAAGCTTTCTGCATCAATCACCGTTATTTTATCGAGCCCCACTAGCTCGTCCTCTCTCGTACTTTTAATCATCCCTATTGGTTCATAATTAATACTGAGCGGCCTTTGCTCGTTGGTTTTGGTTAAGCAAGGATCTTTAATTAAGCCTGTGGTTATGAAGGAGGAGGGCCCCAACAGTGTACTAATGCTAAACCCTTGCCATCAATTGCTTTTGGGGTTCAGGTAGTTGTGTGCTGTGCTGAAGGGGTTGTGATGTTCGCGCGTGAAATTTTTATTGTATGATTAAAACGGCGAAAAAGTGAGGTGAGCGTGGGCTAGTACGTAACTCGTAAGAGAATTACATGACGGACTAAGTTTTTGGAAAGGGGTACATTTAGAAGAAGTGATAAAAATAGGCGTACCAGAGGAAGGTACGCCTAAGGGGCTAAAGTCCTTTGCTTTAAGCTCTTTTGTTCGCAGGGTTTATTTGATTTCTTTCGGCGTCGTTTAATTTTTCAATGCGCTTAGTGATTGATTTAATAATACCGACTTTGTTTAATCCGCATTCAGTAAGCATTTGTTCTGGAGACGCATGCTCTACAAAATAATCTGGCAGGCCGAGTTGGAGTATGGGCACTGAAATACCTTGTTGATTRAGGTGTTCCGAGATAGCCGAACCGGCGCCGCCAGCTATAGTGTTCTCTTCAATGGTAACCAATAGCTCGTACTCAATAGCGATTTGAGAAATTAGTTTCTCGTCGAGAGGTTTAATGAATCGCATGTCTATTACTGTTGCGTCAAATGTTTCGGCCGCTTGCAGTGATGGTGCAACCATGCTTCCAAACGCTAGTATGGCGACCTGTTTGCCTTGACGGCGAAGGTTTGCTTTACCCATTGGAAGGGATTGCATGGTTTGTTCTACCTTTACACCAAKWCCTTTTCCTCGWGGGTATCGGATTGCMGCGGGACCTTTGTACTGGTAACCCGTGTAGAGCATTTGTCGGCATTCATTTTCATCGGAAGGCGCCATTATCACCATGTTGGGCACGCAACGCATGAAGCTTAAGTCGAAACTCCCCGCATGAGTAGGCCCATCAGCTCCGACTAACCCAGCACGATCGATTGCAAAGGTAACGTCTAAGTTTTGGAGTGCAATGTCGTGAATAAGTTGATCGTAGGCTCTTTGTAAAAATGTAGAGTAAATGGCTACTACAGGCTTTTGGTTTTCGCAGGCGATGCCGGCGGCTAATGTGAGGGCGTGTTGTTCGGCAATTGCAACGTCGTAGTATCGACYAGGAAACCGTTTAGAGAACTCTACTAGTCCTGAGCCCTCTCGCATGGCGGGGGTGATGCCAACTAGTCGGTTGTCTTGGCTTGCCATGTCACAGATCCACTGCCCAAACACGTCTTGATATTTAGGGACAGTGACTTTCTTTTTCGTAGGCTTTACTGGTGGGGAAGGCTCAATTTTATTAATGGCATGATAGCCAATTGGGTCTTCTTCGGCAGGCATGAAGCCTTTGCCCTTCGTGGTCATTAAGTGAAGTAACTGCGGCCCCTTAAGATGACGAATATTTTCCAGTGTAGCTAATAATGTTTCAATGTCGTGCCCGTCAATTGGGCCGATATAGTTGAAGCCTAGTTCTTCAAATAGAGTGGCTGGCGAAACCATGCCTTTCATATGAGCTTCGGTTTTGCGGGCTAATTCGGTTGCAGGTTCTGGCAGGTTCGCTAATAACTTTTTGCTGCCCTCCCTTACCGATGTGTAAAGCCGGCTTGACCATACTTTCGATAGGTAATTGGATAAGCCGCCTACGTTATGGGAAATCGACATGAGATTGTCATTGAGCACCACCAGCATGTCGTTTTTCTCATGAGCCGCGTGGTTGAGGGCTTCAAAAGCCATGCCTGCGGTCATTGCGCCATCACCAATGACTGCGATGGTTTTTGTGTCTTTGCCTGCCATTTGAGCGCCAATTGACATTCCCTGCGCTGCGCCAATGGATGTGCTTGAGTGGCCTACACCAAAGGTGTCATAGATGCTCTCGCCAAGTCTTGGGAATGCAGCCAAGCCATCCTTTTGGCGAATCGTCGACATCTGTTCTCGACGTCCGGTGAGTATTTTATGCGGGTATGCTTGATGACCCACATCCCAGACAATTTTGTCGTCTGGGGTGTTGTAGACATAATGTAGAGCGATGGTTAGCTCAACCACACCAAGGCCTGCGCCGAAATGACCGCCTGTTTTTCCAACAGTGAACAGGAGATACTCCCTAAGCTCTTTGGCTAATTGAGGGAGTTTCTCCGAGGGTAGTAATCTAAGTTGTTCTGGCGCGTCGATAAGGTCTAAAAGTGGGGTGCTGGGTCGAACGCTGGGTATTTTATGAAACATTAAACATTAAACCTGGGGTATTGCTTGCCGAGTGAAATCGCAGCGGTATTTTAGGCTTCATTGCTGAAAAAAACAGCCTTTATAGAGAAACTATTTATATGGGTGTCGGTATAGACTGGCTACGTTGCCTGTATTTGAAGCGTATATGCTTCAYGATAGAGGGCATGGTTTGCGCTTAAAATTGATTGATCCGACATTTTACTAAAGAGTTTGATTATTCCACTAATGATACCTTAGTGTGTCGATTTGCGCTGCGCTAATTTTTACGTGAGCTTAAAGACGGAGGCTGTTCTGGCGTCATTTGTTAGAGTCGCTGCATCAGCGCAGCGCAGCAATGACGGTTTTCAATGATCTCTAGAGATTATGAAGTTTGCTAACGTTCTTAATGAGTCCGCGTGTWCACCAAAAGGACTTAAAGCTTCAATGGCTTCGTCGTAGAGTTGGATGGATTTTTGGCGCGCTTTATCAATGCCCATTAATGCAGGATAAGTGGATTTATTGTTAGCGGTGTCGGAGCCTTGAGTTTTGCCTAGGGTTTGGGTGTTCCCTGTTACGTCCAAAATATCATCATGAATCTGAAAAGCAAGRCCGAGCTTTTGACCGTATGTSGATAGAATAGTTAATTCTGGACTGCCATTAAAACCGCAAACAATTGCACTGCACTCCAAGCTGGCATTGATCAGCGCGCCTGTTTTAAGGCGGTGAATATTTTCCAGTTCACTTAAGTTGAGTTGTTTACCTTCGGACTCTAGGTCCAAACATTGTCCTTCAACCATTCCTGACGTCCCGCAAGCGCGAGCTACGTGCTGGATTATGGTTGCGACGGTGTTGGATTGAATGATCGAGCTGGAACTAGCAATCGTTTCAAAAGCCAGTGCCTGTAGGGCGTCACCGGTTAAAATTGCCATGGCATCACCAAACACTTTGTGATTGGTCGGTTTGCCCCTTCTTAGGTCGTCATCGTCCATTGCTGGGAGGTCGTCGTGCACCAATGAGTAGGCATGGATAAATTCGATAGCGCAGGCTAGGTCATCAACAACGCTGAGATCACATTGGAGCGCTTGAGCGGTAGAAAAGCACAGTGCGGGGCGGAGTCTTTTTCCTCCGTTTAAACAGGCATAACGCATTGATTCTGATAATGCACTACGGGTTTCGCCAACTTTTGGCAGGATGGCGTTCATGCGCTGGTTGCAACGCTCATTGTATTGGGCAGTTAATGTTTTGAATGTGTTATTAATCATTGGTCTTTAATGTCAACCAACGAATCTTCGCCGTTATTTTCTTCAACAAGCATTTGTACTCTTTGCTCGGCTTGCTGAAGGGCATTTTGACACTCTCGGGTTAACTTAATGCCCTGTTCAAATGCTTTTAAAGACTCTTCCAGGGTAAGTTCCCCTAACTCCATTTGGTCCACGATTGTTTCTAGGTTTTCTAAGGAGTCTTCGAAACTAAAGGTTGTTTTTTTTCGAGCCATGATGATATTTCAGGGGTCCTTAGTGGGGAGCTTTGGGGGAACGTTAGCGCCTTGTAGGGCATTAAGAATGCTGAGATTTAATCATTCGCTTTAGGGGCGTTGAAATGCAGCTGGCGAGAATCAATTGTGCTTGGGAATTGATAAGGAGCGCTTTTGCCGAGGCGTCTAATTCCGCAAACTGAACACTACCTGACAGTATTGGTATCGTCAATCGCTGTTTCCAGTGTGGATATATCAAACGTCTGAATTGTAGCTAGACTAGTTATAAGTTACCGGGAATTTATAGGTTGTAGTAAACCATAGGCTGGATATATAGAGCTGCAAACTTTCGTTCTTTGAATAGTTTGTCGTATGCATCGGGTACAGGGAGTAGGTGTTTTGGATTTAGCAACGCTTGTAGGAATCATCGGCGCTTTTGGCATTATTATAGGTGCAATGGCGATGGGGGGGAGTGTGACCATCTTTGTTAACGTTCCTTCGCTTCTTGTGGTGTTTGGCGGGACGTTATTTGCTGCATTAATCAAATTTGAGGTGGGACAGTTCTTAGGCGCCATGAAAGTGGCCGCTAAAGCGTTCAAGTTTAAATTAGATTCGTCGGACGAGTTAATCGAACAAATTGTAGACCTTGCAGATGCTGCTCGGAAGGGCGGATTGCTTTCTTTGGAAGGAAAGGAAGTAGGTAATGACTTTCTTCAAAAAGGAATTCAGCTCCTAGTCGATGGGCACGATCCGGAAGTGGCGCGCAGCTTGATGGTTAAGGATATGACCAAGGCGATAGCGCGGCATGAGCAAGGAGCGAAAATATTTTCTTCTATCGGAGATGTGGGACCTGCGATGGGGATGATTGGGACCCTAATTGGCTTGGTTCAAATGCTGTCGGCCATGGATGATCCAAAGGCCATCGGACCTGCCATGGCGGTGGCTTTGTTAACCACGCTTTATGGTGCAATGTTGGCGACTATGGTGGCTTTACCTATTTCCGACAAGCTGGCTTTGCGAGCTGTTCAGGAAGGTCAAATAAAAGCGTTAGTGATTGATGCTCTGGTGGCTATCCAAGGGGGGCAAAATCCGCGCGTAATTCAACAAATGCTGCAAACGTACCTGCCCGAGGGGCAGCGCAAAATGGACGAGGATTAACTTTATTCGGTAGGGTTTTTGATGCGGGGTTTTTGCTAGGGAGAGTCTTTCCCAAAGCATAAAGGATTTAACGACGAGTAAAGGCGTTTGGAAATAGAAGTGAAGTCTGTATGAGTGACGAGGAAGAGTGCCCGCCATGTCCGGCCGGGATGCCCGCGTGGGTAATGACGTTCGCGGACCTGATGTCTTTGTTGATGTGCTTTTTTGTATTGTTATTGGCGTTTTCAGAAATGGACGTAATGAAATACAAACAAGTTGCCGGCTCCATGCGTGATGCCTTTGGGGTCCAAAATGAGATTAAGAAGAAAGATATTCCCCGTGGCACTAGCGTGGTGGCTCAAGAGTTTAGCCCAGGCCGGCCTGATCCGACGCCGTTGAATGAAGTGCGCCAAAAAACCACTGATATGACCCGAAGTACGCTGGACGTAATTTGTGAGAAAAACTCCGAAAGTATTGAGGAGGGCACTGAAGATGTAGGCGGAGGCAATGAGTCCGGCCAAGTCATTATGATTAATAAGTTGGAAGAATTAGTTGAAAAGACTCAGGTGGATGCGATGAGCATTGCTGAGGCGCTGGAAGAAGAAATTCGTAATGGTCAGGTGGAAGTAGAAACCAATGGGCAAGAAATTATCATTCGGGTGCGAGAGAATGGCTCCTTTCCTTCAGGCTCGGCAACTTTGCAGGGCAGTTTTATYCCTATTATGGCGAAAATACGTAARGTATTAGCRTTAACGCCGGGTAAAATCTCTGTGGAGGGCCATAGTGATAATGTGCCAATTCACACAGACCGATTTCGATCGAATTGGGATTTATCGTCGGCGCGTGCCGTGTCCGTTGCCCATGAGCTTTTACTTAAGGATGAATTAAGCGCCGAAAGGCTTTCGGTCAGTGGTTACGCGGATACAAAACCCTTATTGCCCAATGAGTCGCGGAGAAATATGGCGGTGAATCGGCGGGTGGAAATCATTATCTCTCAAACAGATCTATTACAGGATGAGAGAGAAAGGGTTGATTTGGATGCAGAGGCAGATTTTCAGGGGGATGTTCAAGACAGTTTAAAAGGGACTGCAAATGTAAATACTCGGGAGGATGAAATAAATAGAGACCTCTCTGACGAGGGCGCTTTTGAAGCAATAAGAGGGCCGATGATACGAATTCCACAGGCCAATAATGAATCTGAGAGTGCTGAGCCAGGAACGGGGAACGCGCAGGACGAGAATGTGAGTGCTGAGGGTGAACAGGCAAACAATCCAAACGCTATTTCAGAGGATAATGTTAGCGACCAAATTGTGATTGAGCCTGGTGCGGGGGCAGAGGGAAGTAATTCAATACCT
This sequence comes from Gammaproteobacteria bacterium, assembly GCA_002402085.1. GTDB lineage: Bacteria > Pseudomonadota > Gammaproteobacteria > Pseudomonadales > UBA3067. Next base: position 10,930 of record NVVB01000091.1, on the reverse strand, counting down.
GGTTCAGTAGACGTAGAACTAAATGACACAAGCTCACAGGCACCAAACACAAATGAATCTTCGGATAATATTTTTGAGTTTGATGATGCGTTTGAAGAAGTTACGCCTGTGAATACGGCTTCGCCTACTACGACACCCGCCACTTCAGCTCAATCACCTGCCGCAGAGATACCTGCTTCGGTTGATCAAGGCCCGGCGGAAACCTTCGACGTGGTGCCAGAATCGGATGAGATATTTTAACGAGGATTCTAAACGATGGAAACAAGCAGTTTTAAAGGCAGTGAGCGCCGTAAGTTTGTTCGTATTCAGTCGATGATGACGTTTCGATATCAAATTTTGTCTGAGCATAATGCCATAGAGGGAGGGCATTTGGAGCAGATTTCTGAATCGAACAATGTGGGGCGCTCTCTGGTTCAAATCAATAATCAACTGGAGCCTTTGTTGCTTCAGAATCAAGGGAAGCAGCGAGAGCTATTTGATGTGTTGCGATTGTTGAATAATAAAATAAATTTGATCGTTGATGCCAGCTTAGATATTGGACAGGAAAAACCCGGGGCAATCGCTTGTACGGGAATGGTCTGCATTAGCGCATGCGGGATTTCGTTTCAATGTTCTGAGTCCGTTGCAACTAATGATTTGGTGTGGCTTGAATTGACGCTAGAGCCGAGTGCAATACGGGTCGTGTGTACGGGGCAGGTCGTACGTAGTGAGCGGATCGATTCGAAGCAAACTATGCTGGCCTTAGATTTTGTTCACTTACATGATGCAGATAGGGAAATGTTGATTCAATTTGTGGTGCGTTGCCAAGCAGCGTTTCTTCGTGAGCGGCGACGAGAGCGAGAGGAGGCGGGGGGCTCTAGTCCTATACACTAGAAAACAAAGTCTCAGAGATTTTACTCACGGCTTAGCCGTAGAGTTCAAACATTTCTGCAGCTTCTGGTGAGATATTTGAAAATTCAAAGCCAGTATCAAAAAAATCATCGTCTGTTTTAAGGCTCCATCGGCTAGTCGCATCAAAAGATATTTGGTGGGCGTCTTTAAGTGCGTTGGTATCCACTAAGCCAAACGTATAGGATTTATTCGCCTGTAAGGGGTGGGTACTTGTGATCTTCATTCCGCATTTTGATAGGTTCGCTAAATGGCCCACGAAAGCGTTGGTAGATCGGTCGAAGATGCTCACGTAATAGGACATGCTTTTTCTTGGGGAACGTCTTTGTATCGCCATGGATTTACCTTAATGACCGATATGAGCGGATTATCGCTGAACAAAAATTAAGTGTTCTTCGAGGTTGTGTTACCTATTTTATAATGCTTGAACCTGCTCTTCTGTACTGCGAGTGAGTTTGTTATGCATTTCATGTGTAGGTAGCAAAAGGTTACGCGGGTAAAGCGAATAAGTGTGTGTTGAGCTTCACAGATACCTGTTCATTAAAATGAGTTATGGCGTGATTTTGGGGGTAGGTCTCAGATGCTCGTTCCGTTAGGGTTCCATAAAAAGTAGCTCAGGATGATTGCTGACTCTGTGGTTCTTTCGTAGACCGCCATTGAGCGGGCCAACGGACAGGCTGGCAGTGCTTTTAACGGTTTGCCTTGGGGGTCTAGGACGGGTGCGCTTTCAAAGGTACGTTGACCCAGTAAATATTCTAAATATTCTTTATTCATGACCGGGTCGCTAGCAGGCGTCACGTTCAAGGGAGTCGGGTCTGATTCAGATTCGGCCATGTTCTAGAGTATCCGATAAAAAGACATTGTTGGGGTGCTTAACAAATAGTATAGGGGTCCAATAATTGAGAATGTTATCCTATCTACGTACGATGTTATAGACTAAAGTGAGATCGATGGCTTGATGTACTGACGCCGATTGGATGAATGTTGATGTGGTGGTTATGCCCCGACTTTGTCTAATGTGGTCGAAATTCCCAAAAAACAATAAAAACAATAAAAACAATAAAACTAATAAATTAGGGATTAAACTATGAAACGAATTTATTATCTTACTCAGACGGCAGCCCTAGCAAGTGAAGTGTTTCATTCCATAGAGCAATCTGGAATTGCGCTTAAAAAGCATGTGGTGATCAGTGACGATAAAGAATCGATAAAAGAACATGATTTGAAACTTGCCAATCTATTTCAGCGTCGCGATATATTACGTTACATAGAGCTGGGTATGTTGGGAGGTTTGCTGGGCGGGTTGGTGCTGGCGTTACTGACCGTTATTTTTCCTCCGAAGGGTATGGAGATCACGCCTTATTCGTTTATATTGGAAGTTTTTTCAATCGGCTTCTTCGGTGTGGCAATTGGGTTTTTATTAGGCGTATCAAAAGATAACTTTAGTATTGCAGAGTTTCGTGATCAATTAGACCGTAAAGAGTTTATTTTGTTGGTGGATGTTGAGGATAACCAGTATGAACAAATCAATCATGTTATGACGACTCAATTTGCTCATGTGATTAAGCTTAAAGAAGACCCTAAAGAGTTAACGCTGCTTAGTGAAAACCTTGATGAAGCGGCTTAGCTCGCTCTGAAATATCAATTTTGATTCCAATCAATCCGTGAAACCCAAGTGCTAAATCGAATGATTGGTGCTTGGATTTTGCTGTCTTTGTGAATAGTGGCCGCCTCCAATTATTGATGTATGCAAGCTATGGTATATGCTTAAGCTCAGGAGAGTTGGGTATTTATTCTAAGTCGATCAATTGAGGGTTTCCTGTGTTTTTCGCATTAAGCTGTGTGTTGTTTTTACTGGTGCTAATTTCTGCTTTAGGAATTTATTTATTAGTAGTGAAAGCGACCCGTACGTTGAGTCTTAATTTGGATGATGCGCGTGGAATATATCTGGTCGCCTTGATGTTTTTGATGTTCATCGGATGTGTCTTTTGTTTCTACGTGATTCCTTGGTTAGTGGGCTGGTTAAACTCAGACCTGGCGCTTACGCCTGTGAGTTTCTCATCCACGCTTGTTTTGTTGCTGATTCATCTGAGTCTAGTGGTGACGTTGATGGGCTGGGGGATGGTGGAGTTAGGCAAAGAGTGGCGTCGAGGCCTGCTTTAACTATTTGTTTTTGTAACGTCTTAAAATAGTCATTAACAATTTTCCTAAACGTTTAATATCGGGTTATTGCTTACTTTTGCTGCCTAAATTTAAGTGCCTAAGTTTGAGTGCCAAAGTTTAAGTGGCTAATTATAAATGCCTAAGCCCACGTACGTAAATCCAAGTGCGTAAGCTCTACTCCGTAAGTTCCAAATCATCAATCACGGCCCTTAAAAAACGTGCGGCTTCGCCTCCTGTTATTGGGCGATGGTCGAAACTGAGTGATAGCGGCATGACGCGATGGATCGCTACTTCGCCCTGGTGAGCCACCACTTGTTCTCTGATTGCGCCCGCGCCGAGTATGGCGACCGTAGGCGGCACGACCACCGGGTTGCCATAACGTCCGGCGATGGTGCCGAAATTGGATAAGGTAATGCTCGCGCCTTGTAATTCAGTGACTGGAACGGTGCGTTGATTAACATCTTCTCTGAGGCGGGTCAGGCCTTGTTTTAATTCTTCTAAGTTTCGATTAGCAACATTTCTTAATATGGGAACGAAAAGCCCTTCGGGTGTGTCTACTGCAATACCGATGTCGATGGATTGTAGCGGCCGAAGGGTCATTGATGGGCCGTCATACCAAGCGTTTAGATTGGCTTCTTTTTGGCACGCTTGGCTAATCGCGCGAATTAAGCGTAATGTTGGGTCGCCTTTTTTAGGCCAGCGATATAGGTCAGCGTCGTCGGACAAAGTGATCTTCACCACTTCCTGTTCTGCCTTGGCAAGATTTTTTGCCATGCTTCGGCGTGCACCGCTTAACGGTTTTTGAACGCCGATCTCCGCTTGTAGGACATTAAATTTTTCGACGTCGGCGACGGTGATTAATCCTAGCGGACCGCTTGCAGTGACGTTGGATAAGTCGATGTTAAGGCGCTTCGCCAATGCGCGTACTGGTGCTGTGCAGCGGTGATTGGGGTAATGGCGTGATGGTTGGCTTTGGTTTTGAGAATGGTTTGACACGTTGCCTATAATAAAATGATCATCATTAATGGCAGCATGAGAATCTGTTTTAACCACGCCCACGACTGTGCCGGTATCTTCTTGTTCCTCTCCCAAGTATTCAACCAATGCCTCTCCTGTGTGGAGGATATCCCCGGCATTGCCAAAGAGGTGGGCGATTACACCGCTTTGGGGGGAAGGTACTTCAACAATGGCTTTGTCAGTTTCCACTGATACAAGCAGTTGATCTTCTTTGACTGTTTCTCCCGCTTTAACATGCCATTCAACGATTTCTGCTTCGGGAAGACCTTCGCCTAAATCAGGTAATTTAAAATATTTCATGTCGTCCCCCCAGGGTGATGGCTGTAGTAATGTGTAAATGACGAATCAATTCCATAATTCAGTGGGTGCTTGGATTGTGCGTTACGATGCTTTACGAACGAAGTCGAAAGTTTGTTCTGCACTGTCTAATATATCTTGGACGCTGGGCATGTAATGGTCTTCGTTTTTGTAGTAGGGCATGGGCGTGTCGTAACCGGTCACGCGGGCAATGGGCGCTTTGAGATAGAATAGTCCTCGTTCAGCAATTTGCGCTGAAATTTCTGCGCCTACGCCAAAGCTTCGTGCGGCTTCGTGAATAATCACGCAGCGACCGGTTTTTTCCACAGAGCAAAGAATAGTTTCAATGTCTAAAGGTTTTATAGTCGCTACGTCGATGACTTCTGCTCCAATGCCGTTTTGTTGTAATTGATCGGCGGCTTTTAAGGTGTCATTGACCATTGCGCCCCAAGTGACCAAGGTGATGTCGCTGCCTTCGCGCAGGGTAAAGCACACATCCAAGGGTAGGCTTTCACCGTCGTCTATCAGTGCTTGTTTTGAGGCGCGATAGATACGCTTTGGTTCGAGGAATAAGACCGGGTCAGGGTTGCGGATGGCACTGAGTAATAAACCATAGGCTCGCTTAGGCGACGAGGGAATCACTACGCGAAGGCCCGGGATATGGGCAAACATTGCTTCGGTACTTTCAGAGTGGTGCTCGGGAGCGTGAATGCCCCCGCCGTAGGGCGCGCGGATTACCAGTGGGCAGTGTAGACGGCCACGCGTGCGATTGCGCATTCTCGACGCATGACAGGCGATGTGTTCGACGGTGGCGAAAATAAAACCCATAAATTGAATTTCTGCAACGGGTTTAAGTCCTTGGGTGGACATGCCCACGGCGATGCCTGCGATTAAGGCTTCCGCCAATGGCGTATCAAATACGCGACGTACGCCGAATTCTTCTCGAAGCCCTTCGGTGGCGCGAAATACGCCTCCGTTGACGCCCACGTCCTCGCCTAAGATAACTACGGACTCATCACGACGCATCTCGTGGCTCAACGCCAGGTTCACGGCTTCGACTAGGGTTTTTTGTAGGGGCAGTATTGTTGTCATTTTGAGGGCCTCTGCGTAGCGGTTTTTTGTACGGCCACTTTGTCTAGTAAGTGCTGGCGTTGTTCGAGCATTGCGTGTGGGGTTTCTTCAAAAAGGAAATCAAACAAGTCTTGTTCCGATTGACGTGGTGTAGAGAGGTAGCTTTCTACGGCTTGGTTAATCTTTTTTTCGCAGTCACTAATTAGTGCTTGTTCTTTGGCCTCGTTCCAATACCCTTCGTTATGCAGGTAAGTCTGTAAACGCTTGATGGGTTCTATTTTCCAGGCTTGGTTGAGGGCTTCTGGGGGACGATAGCGGGTGGCATCGTCGGCGGTGGTATGGTCGCAAAGTCGGTAGGTAATGGCCTCAATTAAGGTCGGGCCTTTCCCACTGCGGGCGCGTTCAATGGCCTGATGGCAGCGTTCGTACACGGCAATAATGTCATTACCATCGACTTGCTCGCCGGGAATGCCAGCGGCAATGGCTTTTTGAGCGATGGTTTGGCTTGCGGTTTGAATCTCCAGAGGAACAGAAATCGCCCATTGATTATTGTTCACTAAAATAACCATGGGTAACTGCCAGGCGCCCGCTAGATTTAGGGGTTCGTAGAAATCTCCGCGCGAGGTCGCGCCATCGCCACACGTGGTGACCGCGACGCGTTTTTCATGGCGGATTTTCATTGCCGTAGCGATGCCCGCAGCGTGAGTGATTTGGGTGGCAATAGGCACGCAAATGGGCAGGTCTTGAGACGGGCCGCTGGGGTATTCGCTGCCGCGTTCGTCGCCTCCCCAGTACAATAAAATTTCTTCCATTTTAACGCCGCGAATCAATTGTGTGGCTTGATCTCGGTAATAGGGCGCCAGCACATCGGTGGCTTGCATGGCGTAGCCGAGGCCAGTGGCAATGGCCTCTTGTCCTAAGCAGGAAGGGTAGGTGCCCATTTGGCCTGTACGTTGTAGGGCGATGGCTTTCTTATCGAATAAACGGGTTAGGGTCATCATGCGGTAGAATTTTTCGAGTACGTCTAAATCCTGAGCCCAATCGGGTAGCTGCCCTTTGACGCGGCTTTGTGAGTCTAAGTATTGGGTATAGGACACACTAAATTCTGCGGCAGTATGTTGATGCATGCCTTGCTGTTGTGTATGCAACGCGCTGGAGTGGGGTAAGGAACTTTGCTTGGGTAAAGCCATCGTACTCTCCTCGAACTCTCTTGGACTAGCCCTTTAATGCTGTTGTTTAATACGCGTCATGCTGATTTTATTAATGGTGTCCGCATCTTTAATTTGTTAAGTCAGGTTGTGGGCTGTTAGTTAATTTAAAGGGTTTCGTTTTAAACTTTGGTTGTAAGGTTTCGTTGTCAGGTCTAGTTGTAAGGTCTAGTTGTAAGGTCTAATTGTAAGGCTTCGCTTTAAACGCTAGTGATATAGAATCTGTTCTGCCAATTGGTTTGCTATTACGTTGCAAGACAAACCCTCTTGGGTTGAACGAGTAAATACTTTGTTTAGCGTGTCTTTGATTTGCAATGTTTTATGATGGATTTCATCTAAGGATTGTTTGTTGTGAATGTAGGAGACGTGGATCAAGCCGCCGGCATTAATAATAAAATCGGGCGCATAAAGAATTTTCCGGTCATGTAATTGTTGGCCGTGAATGTCTTCGTGTAACTGATTGTTCGCGGAGCCCGCGACAATGGTGCATTGAAGTCGCTCGATGGTGGTGTCGTTGATTATTCCGCCCAGTCCGCAGGGGCAGAAAACGTCGCAAGGCACGTCGAAGATTGCGCTTGGGCTGACCACGGTGGCATTAAATTTTTGTTGGCAGTGTTTTAGTGCGTCTTGATTAATATCCGTTACGGTGAGTTTTACGCCGAGTTTAAAGAGTTGTTCTGCTATCACCATTCCAACATGACCGACGCCTTGAATGGCCACATGTAAGTTTTTCAATTCATCGCGGTTGAGTTTAAATTGCACCGCTATTTTGATGCCCTCGACCACGCCAAGGGCGGTGATCGGGGACGGGTTGCATCCATCCGCCTCAGTGCCAGAGACATAGCGGGTGCTTTGAGCGATAGCATTCATGTCGCTAATGCTGGTGCCGCTGTCGAGTGAGGTGATGTAGCGACCGTTGAGGGAATCAACAAATTCGCCAAATTTTTTAAAATAAGCCTGACGGTTTTTGAAGTGCTTGGGTTGGATTAACACCGATTTGCCGCCGCCTTGGGGAAGCCCGGCTAAGGCGGCTTTATAGCTCATGCCTTTCGCTAGTCGAATCGCATCTTCCATGGCTGCATCATCATTGGGGTAAGGGATGCAACGGCAGCCACCAATGGCTGGGCCGAGCCGAGTATTATGAATCGCAATGAGCGCTTTGAGGCCAGTCTCTTCATCGCAACGGACGTGAAGTTCGTTGAGGTGCGCTTGTTCGATTTTGTCGAACATGACGAGTTTCTCCCAATCGATGGAGCGGGATTTCCGCTCATAAACCCATATCCAATAATGCAGTGAATTCAGTATAGATGAACATTAGCGATGTTTTTATAACTTGGGGGTGGGTTTCTTCAGGCGATTTAGTTTGAGGTCGGCTTAGAAACATATGACCGAATTAGCGTGGGTAATAAATGCTGAGGAGGCATGATTTAAACGTTGGAGCAAACAAGGCTGGTGAGCAATAGCGTAGGACGGGGCGGACACGATCTGATCGGAAAGAGGTCCTTTGTTCTTGTTAATTCGGTAGGGCTTTTTTAACACTTGGCTTTTAATTGGGGTGAAAAACCAAGTGTTAAAATGTAAAGGGTATGACTGCTTACTTTGCTAGAGAGTAATCATCGTAGGATTGGTCTGGGTTTAAATTGACTTTGTTTTCGAAACCTGGGATTTGAATGCTTTCTGAAGAAATATCCAAGTCTTGGCCTTCGAGCACGTTATGACCAAATTTGTAGATTGGTTTAGCCGTACCTTGAGTCGCTGCTTGATCGTAATCGCGCGAACTTTGTTCAACGCTTTGGTTACGATCCAAGTATTGATTAATGGCTTTTTGGCCGTGCTTTTTAAGTAGCATATTGCGGGCCGTGTGAGGACCTAATACCAGGGCTGTTGCGTTGTTACCGCCAAAGCCTTTGGAGTTCAGGAAGGTCGCATCGATGCCGTCATTACCGACTTCGCTGTGGGCTTGGCTAAAGGACAGGTTGGATTGATGAACGTCGTCAGCCAACTGATCCAAAGTGAATATGCCAGGAATAAAACCATACTGCCACGTGCCTAATGCCATGCTCAATTGGTCGCCCGCAGCGGCGCCTAGGGAGTGGCCGACGTAGCATTTGATGGACGATACGCGCCAATCGTTGATGCTAAAGGCTTTACCAATTTCATTGAAGACATGGGATTCGGTGGTGCGATTTTGCGGTGTGCCGGTGCCATGGGCATGAATATAGGTGCGTTGTTGCAGGGCTTGTTCGCCGATTAGGCTTTTGGCCAATGCGGCGGCTTTTCCTAAAGTCAGGTAATTACCAATACCCGGAGAGGAAATGGATTTCTTATAGCCGTCTGCATTGATGAATACATCGGGGATCGCGCCGTAAATTTGCGCGCCTAATTCCAAGGCCAGCTCGTCGTCCATCAGCACTACAAATTGCGATGATTCGGCAATGGTGAACCCGCAGTTATAGCCAAAGGGCCGGCAAGCTCGAGAATAGTCGGGGGAAGATAAGCCTAATTTTTTATCCAGCTCAAGCAAGGCCTCGTCATCGGCTAAAGCGCCCATGGTTCGATAGCCTTCCATTATTTCAGGCGTAATGGGGGCTTCTGAGGTGCCCACGACTACGACTCGGCGTTTGCCTGATTGAATATCGTGAACGGCATGTTCTAGGTTATACAAGAAGCTTGCGCATGCGCCCAAGGTACCACCGGTGGAACCGGCGCTACCAAGAATGTAGGCATTCACAAAGTCGGCAGGCATTTCTGCAAAACCTAAAGGCAGCTGCTTGGAGGTGGCTCTTTTACCTAATCCCGCCGCCTTCATAAGGCCGCCGGTACCCGCGTTATCAAGTTGGCCCATGCTAGAGCATGCGTACACGGCCACTTGATCTGGGTGAACATTGTCGCTAATGACTTGCCAGTCGATGCCCATGGATTGGATCGCATCAGAGGCCGCATAGACCGTCATTTGCAAACCTCTTGGATGATTTCGCGAGGCGTATAGTTCGCCAGGGTTCATGCCAAGGGGCAGTTGGGCGGCTGTGCTGACTTTGGCCGCTTTACTGTCAGGGAACAATAACTCGAAATCTTCATTAATGGTGACTTGTGAATGATGACTGTTCACGGCCTCCACTTGCCAATTGGCGGGGATTTGATTCGGTAGGTTGCGATTCTTCAGTGTGAATTGCACCGGAGACGCATTCACTGAGACGTTGGCTCGTTGTTGAAAAGGCATGGCGTCGACGTCGAAATGTTCGCTGCCAATTTTTCTTAATAAGGTGTTGTCTCGTACAAATTGATTGTATTTTTGACTGACCTGAGCGGCATTGATAGGGTCGCTGGAGGCATTATCTATAAGGGTGCCGTTTTCATATCGCACTAAACCCATCAAGCTCGCAAGGCTAAGGATAGTATTTTGTTGTTGTTGTGTATCGAGAGCGTCAATAATAATTCGCTTGTAGGAATTATTTGAAGAAGATCGCCCCGCAGAGTTAATTCCGCCAAATCCTGCGATGACTGGTAAACGCGACACGCAGTACTCCTCTTAAATCAAAAGCTTCTGGTTAATTTTGGATGTCTATTCTAACGACCATTGGATTCAACTGCCAAGCCAAATAATGAGAATGACAATAATTGGATTATTAATGTTCAATTTACCGGTATTAGGGCCATTACGTCCAGTCTATTTTAAGTGTGAGCACTTACTTCGTGTGTGACCCGAAGTCCAGTTTACACCGGAACAATGACCCTTAAGTGAACAACGCCTGTATTAGCACAATTCAACCGCAATTGCGGTGGCTTCGCCTCCCCCTATACACAGTGCCGCGATTCCACGTTTGCCGCCAGTACGTTTTAAGGCATTGATTAACGTCACAATAATTCGCGATCCTGAAGATCCAATAGGATGGCCAAGGGCGCAGGCGCCGCCGTAGAGGTTGACTTTACTGGCGTCGAGTTTGAGCTCTTGAATCGTAACAAGGCTAACGACCGCGAAGGCTTCGTTAATTTCAAAAAGGTCGACGTCGTCCACGGTCCAACTAACGCGCTGTAATAGCTGCTCAATTGCGTCAATGGGGGCGATGGTGAACTCACTGGGTTGGCGGCTGTGCGTAGTGTGCTGAATTAGTTTGGCAATCGCTTGTGTACCACTGGATTGTAAGGATTGTTCGGATTGCAGTATTAGCGCGGAGGCACCGTCTGAAATGGAGCTGGAGTTGGCGGCGGTGAYKGAKSSGTYKKYKKYGRWGRYGGNNTKKAACNNSGRTAYWKWSGAAGATACAGACGAAGATACAGACGAAGAT
>NVVB01000007.1 GCA_002402085.1 Gammaproteobacteria bacterium | reverse complement strand
GACCGAATATTATACCCTGGAAGTGATTTTTGGATAGCTATGTCCGATTGGGCACCTTTATGGGGAGGAACTGGTCGCTCACCTTTACGGCCTATGCCGTGTAAAGCGCCGGAAAGAGAGATGTAGTTAATGTCGTGGCCAGCAGCTTGTGCCATGGGACCTTCTTGTCCCCAGCCGGTCATTCGGCCGTAGACTAATTTCGGGTTGCGCTTCATGCACTCTTCTGGCCCGATGCCTAAACGTTCAGCAACACCTGGGCGAAAGCCTTCGAATATTGCGTCAGCCCCTTCGCACAGACGAAGCACTGTTTCAGCGCCTTCAGGAGATTTTAAGTTCACAGCGACCGAACGACGGCCGCGATTAAGCACGTCATTAGGAATTGCGCCGCCAAGACCGCCACCCGAGCGATCGACACGAATTACTTCCGCGCCCATGTCGGCGAGCATCATGCCGCAAAAAGGACCGGGCCCTATGCCTGCAATTTCAATTATTTTATAACCACTAAGCGGTCCCATATCTGTATTCTCCTTATTGTGTTGGGATATTTCTTATCAATTTTCGGGCGGGCTCTCTGGAAGTCTTTGTTTTATAAAGACCCAAGTCTGAGAGTGGTAGTGATTTATTCGCCCTAGTTTTAATTATTGTGTTGGACATCAAATATTCTGAGAGGCCTAGTCTACCGTAAATGCTTTGCTGACATAAAGCAAAACCCGGAATTAGAAAGTAGGCGGTTTTTGTTGGTTTTGGGGGAGAGTTGTGACCTGTTAAACGTGTGTAGTAGGGGGGAGGTCAGTACTTGCACTGACATTGTTCTGGAACAGAGGTAGTATGCTGTGGATTATGTGACTTTTGAGTCCAACTGAAATGAGTGACGAAATATAAAGGTAGGCAGTTGATGGTTAACGCATTATTTCAACAAGACGGTAATATTTATACTCCCACTGAAAAAGCGGCAGGTCCCTGGGGACCCACAATGCTACACGGTGGGTCCACCGGTGGCTTAATGGCGCACGCTATGGAACAAGCCTCCAATCGAGATGATTTACAGTTCACTCGGCTTACCTTGGATATGTTTCGTCCGGTGCCGATGGCGCCTTTGACGGTTGAATCAAGAGTGATCCGTGATGGCAAGCGAGTTCAGGTGCTTGAGGCGACTGTGTTTGGTAACGGTAAAGAAGTGGCGAAAGGCACTGCATTAAAGCTCATACCCCGAGAGGTTGTCGTGCCTGAACAGGCCGTGCCATCGGCCAATGAGTTACAAGTGCCTGAAGAGCTCGAAACGATGTCGTTGTTTGGCGACCAAGCGGCCAATAGCTTCCCGCCCGGTTTGCATCTTAATTTATTGGTAAAGCGTATTTGTGGCTTTGGTGGTACTGGGGAAGGGGAAGCTTGGTTTCGCATGCCCGTGCCGGTGGTCGAAGGAATCGAAAACTCTCCTTTTGTTCATATTTCGACGCTTTCTGATTTTGGCAACGGTCTAGGGCAACTTTATGTTAAGAATAGTACCGGCAGTATCAATGCCGATATTACGCTTTATCTGCATCGTATTCCTACTCAGGAATGGATTGGTTTTAAGTCCAAAGCGGTTATGGAAAGCCATGGGATTGGCGTGATCACTACACACCTTTTTGACAATGAAGGCATGGTCGGCAGTATTTCTCAAGCCATTATGCCGCAATTTCCTGCGGGTTAATGCTTTGCTCATACGGTTGGGGCGCTGTCCTAACCGTGTTTGTTGTAGTGCGGATGAAGTTTATCGTTAAGGGAGTTTGGCTATTTTGGGATTAAAGATTTTATAGAAATCCGGTATTACCGTGAGCCCTTGTACCGCACTTTGACGATCTGGGAAGGTCTTATAGTAGACGTGGTAGTAGGTACGATAGCCGTCCCTGCGGATGCGGTAGGGCAAGTCTTTGATGCCATTAAACGTGACGCGACTGTTGTACTGGTACCAACCCCTTGCCATGAGTAGTTGAATGCCATAAGTATGCTCGCCGGTGCCTAATACTCGGTTAGAAGGGGGCGTGTAGTGAACCATCTTTTGTCGTTTTTTGGAGGGTTTTCCATAACGTGTAAAGCGCTGTGGAAAAGGCGATTTGGCGTTGGGTACGAGGGTGTTGGCGTTGACAAATTCTGGGTTGATAAAGTTAATCACCGACGGTTGGGTTTCTTGCATCTGTATTCGAATGGTGTCTGCGAGTAAATCAAAGTCGCGCTCCAAAATAAGGTCTAGGTCGGGAATCAGATCCAAGCCGATGGCCATGTAGAGTCGTGACAAGGATAGTTTCATTTCGGTAAAGGCGGCGTATTTCTCGATGTCGGCCACCAAGGCCTTGAGTCGATAGTTGATSAGCCGATAGTACTGAGAGTTTTTATTCAGRTTGGCTTTCTTTGAAAAACGCTCTTTTAATTTATTGTGCAGTAATGCATTTCTCAATTGGTATTGATGCGTGGCGTAGTGATTTAAGTATTGTTGTTCKGTGATGTAGAGTTTAGCGGCGATTGTGAGTGATAAGGCCATGGTCTCTAAGTCTTTAATTTGTTGTTTGCCCTTGATGAGTCGAATGCGGGAGGGCATTTGAAGTAGCTCGATGAGATTCCAGGAAATTTGGCTGCCCCAATTTCCCCATTGTTTATGGTTTAACGTGTTTTCGTTGAGGTATTGATAACTGGTGTTGAATTCGACGCCGGGGAAGAAACGTAACCAAGCTTTTTTTAACTCGTGTTCGGAATTTTTGTTTTCGTAAAAAGATTTCTTTATTTCAGGGTGAAGGCTAAAGGCTTTATGCAATAGCACGCGATGCTCTGCTTTGATTTCTTCTGGGTTCAATATCACTTGGCTGAAATCGGTGGCTAGATGATACTCGAGGTCGGGCTGGACACCCATAAATTGGCTCAGACGTGTTTTCGATTGATCGAGCTTGGACTTGAATTGCCGTAACTGAGTGACCAGGCGTTGCATCTCGATGAGTGTTTCTAGTTCACTAGTCGAGGCATTTTTATGGCTGTTTTCTTTAACTTGCAGCACTTCATTGGCCGCACTTATTTCAGATTTTAAGGTGTGGTCGAAATGTTGCTGCATGGCCGCGTACCAAAACGCAGTTTCGATGTCTTGAGAAAGCTGATGAATGGATATGCGTTGAATTTCTTCAAATACTTTTTTATCGTTTAGATTTTGTTTGGCTTTATAGTAGCTGACTCCAAAATCGAGGATATTCCAAGTCAGAGATAATTCACCGAATTGATCGCTTGAATCTTGAGTCGTGCTGTCGACTAAGGTCCCCCCTCGACTGGAAATGATGCCATTGAAATTATTTCTACTTTGAAATCCGGCCGTTGCTGCGGCTACGGGCAGCATTTCTATGCGTGATAAGTCGGTTTGATGGGTTGATAAGCCGATTTTCATGCGTTGTGCGCGCTGTTCGAGGTTGCGGGTTAGGCCAATGGCTAAGACTTCATAGAGGGATAAATACTTATCGGGGAGCTGATTGTTATCAATGTTGCTTATATATTGTTGAGCGTTAAGTGATGCCTGTTGTTGCGAAATCTTATCAGGACGCACTATGCAACCAAAGGCGGTGAGGATTAATGTGAGTACAATCAGCTTTTTATGCAATGGAGGCCGTTTCTTCGGTGGTCTAAATTTCAAGTGTAGCGGGTCAATACGCCTATATTGATAAAACGCGTTAGGCGTGTTTTTACGCTGCTCTATTAGGTCTTCGGCTGAAAGGCGTAAACATTTTGGTCAGTGGTCGGATAGCGGTGCAGTTGACCTTATGGCCGTGTCCATTGCCCTATACTTAGAGCGCAATTTTACGTGGCTTTTATTAATGCTTTTACTCCGTGTAGAAAGCCTTATAATCCACTCCCCGCGTACGCTGGCCCGTAATTTAGGACAGTAATTAGTGAAACGAATTAACTTAACCCTTGTTTGGTTTAAGTTCATAAACCTTTGGTATACCTCATTGTAGGGTTTATGGGGTGTAGTGTGTCTATTGAGGTTTGTTTTGGAGTTGATATGTTGAAGAAGGTCTTATGCTAGGTTGGTTGGCCACCTTTTCGATCGTGAGTTTTTTGGGCACATTGGTTTTAGTGCCTATTTTTGTGGTGAATATCCCCGAAGATTATTTTAGTAACCCCCGTAGGAATAAGCGCCATCACGATAATGTGGTGCTGCACTATGTTTTGTTAGCCTTAAAGAATGCGCTGGGACTCGTGTTTGTTTTGGCGGGCATTGCAATGTTAGTGCTGCCGGGACAGGGCTTACTGACCTTATTGATTGGYYYGANCAWCAWGNSATKTSCCTGGCAAATATCGACTTGAGCGATGGCTTATTAGCCGCTCAGCGATGCTTAAAACCCTGAATTGGATTCGGCGTAGATCAGGCAAGCCAGAGCTTAAAGTGGGCTCGGTGGCTCCTCTTGGACCGTGTCGTGGTGATCAATCTTAGGGGGTTTTGACGGCGAGCACGGGGAGGCTCGCCGAGGTGGGGTGAGATTGACTATTCCACTATTCCACTATTCCACTAGACCGCTGATTCGGTCAATAACTTGCTTGAATTTCGCAGCCAGCGGGTCTTCTTGGTCTTTTGGAACGTTGACCGCTGTGGACAAATACTCTTTGAGTACGTCTAAGTCTACTGGGTAAGTAGGACTGAAAAATAATTGCTCTTGAATATTTATCTTGATTTTAGTTTCCGGTAAGACTTCGGCTTTAATTTCATCATCTTGCACGCTGCCGCTATATTCAACGTATAGAAACTCCTCATCTTTGGGGTCGCTCCAGCCTTGGAAATCCAGTTGGTAAATGCTGAATTGAGGGTGATCGAGATGGATCGAAATGAGGTAAATCTCCACAGCGGATTGTTTCGCTAATGTGGTCGCTTGATCAAAGCTTAATAGTGCCATTGTTAAAATGCCTTCAGTTAAAAAGTCTTAGTGAACATGCTTTAGTTCGGATATTCGATTCGGGTACTTAATTTAGGTGTTCGGTGTGGGTGTTCCGTTCGGTGTATTGGTTGGGGTATTGGGGTTGCCAAGCCAAAGTGATTCGACCGTTTTCTACCCTGTTGCTTACATTACTGTTCATTCTTGGGAGCGCATACGCCCCTACTTAAATTAGGCCCGGGCGTTGAGTTTTCATTGCCTGCTAAGCTTAGGCGCAAGATTATAATTTCCCTGGACGATTTACCCAACTGTTTTATTGCCGATCAGTGATTCCTAGGGCTGTTGCTAGAGGGCGAATCGAGCTAAATGACAGTTGAGAATCGAATTAATGTGTGGTTGACTAGGCTTTGATCCGACTTAATGCGTTGCTCGGATTGGCGTCAGGGTGTGTATAAGCCACTGATTCGACCTTGGTTAATAAATATAAATATAAACGTTTAATTGGGTGGGTACGTGGAGTTCGATTTCCAGCCTGCGTGATGTGACCTCTCCTAATAGAAACCCCTTTGGGCCTGGATGACCTAGTGCCTAGTTAATCTTAAGCACCTCGCGAACGGGTTGTGCGTGTAGCACACGGTTATCAGATACAGCGCTTAAAAAATACTGCGGTTAAGAGCCGTAGTCGGCGTGAGTCGGTGCGTTTGCTTGTTTGTACGGGATTATGGACAGCGCTATGCAGCATAGAAGGGCCTGAGTTGATATAAGGACAAGTACCATGGATTTTAAAGATAGCCCTCAGGAAGCTGAGTTTAGAAAAGAAGTGAATGCGTGGTTTTCAGCCAATGCCAAGCCTCGGGACACAGGGGATGGTTCGTTGTTTAGTATGTTTTCAGAACGAGAGTCTGAAGACGGTTTCATAGAAGCGTGTAAAGCTTGGCGCTGTAAGAAGGCCGAAGCCGGCTGGGGCGCGCTCACTTGGCCTGAAGCGTATGGGGGCCGGGGTGGRACCTTGATGGAGAACATAATTTTTCAGCAAGAAGAAGCCAAGTTCAGCACCCCTGCAGATGTATTTTTAATTGGTGTTGGGCTTACTGCCCCGACGCTGATGATGCACGGTACGGAAGCGCAAAAGCAGCAGCATTTGCCGGGCATTATGCGTGGAGATGATGTGTGGTGTCAGCTGTTTAGTGAACCCGGCGCAGGGTCAGATTTGGCAGGTCTGAGAACCAAGGCCGTGAAAGACGGCGATGACTGGGTTATTAATGGCCAGAAAGTGTGGACCTCAGGGGCGCATTATTCGGACTGGGGCATTCTGGTGACTCGAACCGATTTTGACGCACCGAAACATAAAGGCCTGACCTATTTCGTTGTAGACATGAAAACCCCAGGTATTGATATTCGACCCATTAAGCAAATTACTGGGGGCGCAAATTTCAATGAAGTGTTTTTAACGGATGTGCGTATTCCTGATGCGAATCGTATCGACGCGGTAGGCAATGGTTGGGCCGTGGCCTTGACCACGCTGATGAATGAGCGAATGTCGATTGGTGGCGCGATGGGAGTAGAGCCTATGGCCTTCTTTGATCAGTTGGAGGAGATTGCCTCGAGGAGTTATATCGATGGTGAGCTGGCGAAAGACAATGCGGCGGTGAAACAGCGTATTGCCCACTTTTATACATCTATTAAGGCAATGGAATTGACGGTGAATCGTACCTTGTCTGCATTGTCCAAAGGGGGCATGCCGGGTTCAGAAAGCTCTATTGTGAAGTTGGCTTTAGGCCAGGTTTTACAAGAGGCCGGTGCTTTTGCCATGGAGTTGCAAGGTGGCTTGGGCGTCGAATATGGACCTGATGCGACCTACTGCGGGGCTTTTTGGCAAGAGTTGTATTTGGGCATTCCTGCGGCACGCATTGCGGGGGGGACGGATGAAGTACAGCGTAATATTATTGGCGAAAGAGTCTTAGGGTTACCGCCAGAACACCGCGTCGATAAGGGCATTGCGTTTAAGGATATTCCTGCATAAAGCATAGTGATGCACTAAGGATATATCTGCATAGTCTACGTATCTGCAATGCCTAGGTTTTTGCAAAGATTATGTATTTGCAAAGGCTATGTATCTGCAAAGACCAGGTAAAAAAGGGCGGGTAATACTGCCCTTTTTAATTCTATTGTCTAAACCATGCAGAACCGGCGGGTTATTTATCGGTCGTTAAAACCCAGTCTTGAGCACTATCAATTTCCACGCCTGTGAGTGTGGTTTGGTCAATGGCTTGGCCATAGGGATTGACCCAGATCACTTGTCCTGTGGTTTTGTTTTTATAGTATTTCCCCGCCTCTATGTTTAGCTCCGAGCCTTTCTCATCTTTCTTTTCTTCGTCGCCTTCTTTCTTGGGGGTGATAAACGGAATCGAGTAAAAATCGGTGATATTTAAATCTTCGAACCAATCTTTAATGGCTTCTAACGTGCGATCATTTTCGTCACTGTTGGGGGTACTGACATCCGACATGGTGGGCCTCGAATAGTGCAAGAGCGGCGCTTGCGGCGATACAAAAAAATGTCTACTAATAATTCATAGCAGAGGATGAACCATTATTCAAAATCAATAAGAGCGATAAGACCAAAGGTTAATGGCTCAAATAAGGATGTCATCTGTATATGGTAGTTAGGCTTTGAGGCGGCGGTTAGCGGTGCGGTTAATTGTGCCATTAAAATCAGGGGTGAAGTGCTTTAAGTACTTCGTAGGCCTGTCGGATTTCTATGAATTGACTGGGCTGACCGCCTTTGTCGGGATGATGTACTAAGGCTTGTTGGCGGTAGGCGGATTTGATTTCGGGCCAACTTGATTGCGGGGAGATTGCGAGTGTTTGATAGGCCTTTTCCGCGCGGTCGGTGTGTGAAAAATGTGTCCAGAATTGCTTTAACAGCGCTTCAACTTCTTGTTCACCGGTATTCTCAAAGTGACTCCAATCGAGATAGTACTCACTTAATCGGCTATCGACGTGCAGGCTAATGGCGCGTTCATTGCCTTCTTGCTGATGTAGTGGTTGAAACTCAATGCCCAATGGACTGATGACTAAGTAGATTTGTTCGTGGGTAAGCGCTTGCTGTAATTGATAAAGCGCGTTCATGACCAAAAAGTTGATTTGAAATAATGCCACTGAATCATTTTTAGACAAGGTAGGGAATGGATCTAATTTCTGTTTGATGTGTTGGATTAACTGATATTCAGAAATTGGCAGGGTTAACTCATTGAGTAATTCCAATATAACGATTTTAAGCGGGTTATTCATGTGTGCTTTGTGTGTGCTTTGCGGATGACTTGACTATAGACCAGGACTTTTTCTATTTAAACACGCATGCAAATTGATGAGAAATAGTTTGCTGTGTAACTGTCTTGCTTGTTAATGCTTGTATTCGAAGGCGATACGCTGTGAAATAGGGGGCCTGTGTAAAATAAAAAAAGAGTAATAAAAGTTGATAACTTTTATTTTAATAATAGATAGAGGTGATCAGCAAACAATAATAACACATGGAGGTATGCAATGAATTTCGAATTTTCCGAAGAACATCATTTGCTTAGAGATCAAGCTCAAAGTTATTTAAGTGAGCAGTCTTCAGTGCAGCAAGTGCGTGCAGTGTTGGATACCGAGGAGTCTTATGATCACGCCCTTTGGCAGGGGTTGGGTGAATTGGGTTGGTTAGGGGCTTCAATCCCGGAACAATACGGTGGCGTAGGATTAGATTACTTATCCCTTTGTGTCATTGCTCAGGAACTAGGGCGCTCTCTTGCGCCAACCCCATTTTCATCCAGTATTTATTTGGCCGCAGAAGCTATTCTGCTGGCAGGCACTGAGCAGCAAAAAGAAATATATCTTCCTAAACTAGCCAGTGGTGAATGGATTGGAACGTTTGCCATTGCTGAGCAGGATGCGGTGGTGTCCCCAACTCAAGTAAAGACAATCCTAGAAAATGACGGTTTAAGTGGGCGGAAATGCCCAGTTCCTGACGGTGATGTCGCTGATTTTGCGGTCGTGGTGGCAAAAGAGAATGGTGTGCCGTCTTGGTTTATTGTCGATTTGGATAACGCTTCTGTTACCCGTGAAACAATTAAAACCTTGGACCCAACGCGCTCCCACGGCCAGATTGACTTTAACAAGAGCCCTGTTGAGAATCTGGGTGAACCCGGTGCTGGGGTGGCGCTCACTGAAAAATTATTTAATCGAGCTGCCGTGCTATTAGCGTTTGAGCAAGTGGGGGGCGCTCAGGCTGCGTTGGAAATGGCAAAAGAGTACGCTTTGGGGCGCTTTGCTTTTGGTCGTCAAATTGCTAGTTTTCAGGCCATCAAACATAAGTTGGCAGACATGTACGTGGCCAATACGCTAGCAGAATCAAATTGTTATTACGGTGCGTGGGCGTTACAGAGTGGCCCGCAGTTATTAGCAGGAGCGGCTGCCACTGCGCGGGTGAGTGCTACGACGGCCTTCTTGCAAAGCGCGTCCGAAAAYATCCAAATTCATGGGGGTATGGGATTCACCTGGGAATTTGATTGTCATTTGTATTATCGACGCTCGAAAATGTTGTCTGTGAATTTAGGCAGTCATCGACGCTGGAAAAATAAACTAATCAGCGCCATTGAGCAGGAACGTGAAGCGGAACTTGCTTAAAATGACTAGCCGTATCACTTAATGATAATAATTATAATGGGAATAGACACATGGATTTCGATGATACTAAGGAAGAGGCGGCCTTTAGGACACAGGCCAGAGCATTTCTTGATGACAACGCCATAAAAAAAACAGACCCTAAAGAAACTTGGTCGCCTAAGGACCCAAAAAGTGGATTAAGCGAGGCCAAAGCATGGCAGGCCAAGAAGTATCAGGCGGGTTGGGCGTGTTTGAATTGGCCAAAAAAATACGGGGGTAGAGAGGCTAGCCCAATTGAACGAGTAATCTGGGATCAGGAGGAAAAGAATTACTTGGTTCCGCGCGGTTACTTTGATATTGGTTTGGGTATGTGTGGACCCACTATGATGGCTTGGGCGAGCGAGCAGCAAAAAGAAGAATTCTTACCGTTGATGGCCCAAGGTGAACACGTTTGGTGTCAGTTGTTTAGTGAGCCTTGTGCGGGCTCGGATCTCGCGGGACTAAGAACTCGTTCTGAGCGAGTCGGTGATGATTGGATTATTAACGGGCAGAAAATATGGACCTCTGGTGCGCACTATTCTGATTACGGAATTTTGGTGACGCGAAGTGACGTCGATGTTGCCAAACATAAGGGTTTGACGTTCTTCTTTTTAGACATGAAGTCACCTGGCATTGATATCGTGCCGATTAAACAAATCTCTGGCCAATCGAATTTTAATGAAGTGTATTTTAATGACGTAAAAATCGCTGATTCCCAACGTTTAGGTAAAGTTGGCGGTGGTTGGGATGTGAGTATCACGACGTTGATGAACGAACGGCTATCGATTGGCGGAGGCAGTGGGGTTGATTTTGATGAAATCTTTGAATTAGCCAAAAACACGCAATTTGAGGAAGGCCCTGCCATTGAAGATTCATCGGTGAGGGAAAAGTTAGCGGATTGGTATTGTCAGTCGTCGGGACTGAAATACACCCGTTACCGTACTTTGTCTGCTTTATCGCGAGGTGAAACGCCGGGGCCTGAGGCMTCTATTTCAAAATTAGTTGCTGCGTCGAAACTGCAAAACATTGCTTCATTTGGTATCGACCTACAGGAAATGGGTGGCGTGCTTAAGGACAGTGAATTGGCACCCGACAGTGGTTTGTTTCAAAACGGTTATTTATCGTCGCCGGCTATGAGGATCGCCGGAGGCACGGATGAGATATTGCGTAATATAATCGCTGAGCGGGTATTAAACCTGCCGCAAGAAGCGCGCGCTGATAAAGGCATCGCTTTTAAGGATATACCCAGCGCTGCTAAGAACTAATCTGCTCAGCAGTCAATAGTATTAAGTGGGGTTATTATCTGAAATATCCTGCATGAGAGGCGTTAGCCCTTGCTTTGTTTGACGCAAGGCGAGGGTTAGTACTGCGCTAGAGTAAGTTAGGCGTGATTTAACGTTAAGGTTCAGGCCCCGCCTCGCGCTAGATTTTTTTGTTTCTTCGCTCATTTAGACGTTATGATTTATATTGCCTAATTTTTCTCTCTTGCCCTGGTATAAAGCCTCAGGTTTTGAATATGTTGGCTAGAATATAAAGATAGGGAAAGAAAGGGACTAGCAGTGTTGTGAGCAGGATTGCGTATAGTGCAGATGAGAAGGACCTCTGGGCCGTTGGCGCTCGGTGGATGCTTCGGCATTTTATTCTGCGAAGTTTTATCGTATGCGCAAGTGTCACTGTTGTTCTGTCTCTATTCCTAGCGCATGCCTACGCACAATCGCCCTCGCTTTCTTCCACCGAACTTTTAAGTGCGGCGCCCTTATCGCGTGTTGATGATTCTATCGGTGAGTTTAATTCATCTCGCAAGGGGTCTGAATTTGTACTGCACGATGACATCAAAAGCGTATTTCTGACCTATCCCGTGGAATATTTTTTGGAGCCTGATAACGCGCAATCGGTGCCTAGTGTCGAATGGGAAAAAAGCGCCAATTGGAGTTTGCATGAAGATCGCCCGGTTAGTCTTGGATATGATACGGGGGTAATATGGTTAAAAATACCCGTTAACAATCAATCGAATAATTCGGATTGGCGATTGGAGTATTCATGGCCGCTGTATAGTTCAATCGCGGTTTTTTATCGCCAAGAAAATGATTCTCAGTACCAGCAGCCCGTTAAGGTCGAAGGGCATCGGTTTCCATTGTACCCGCTTGAATTCGCGCCCCATGAGCAAGGGGTAATATTACTTCGAGTGACCAGCTCGGATCGAATTTTTGCACCACTGACTTTATATCATGGCTATTGGTTTGATGTAGAGAACAATGAGAATGTGCTCATCATGATGTTTGTGGTGGGCATTCTGTTAGCGATGAGCCTGTATAATTTCTTATTGGGCTTTAAGACCGGAGATATTACCTTCCTTCATTACAGTGCCTCTCAGACTGTGATTGCGGTGTTAGTGTTGAGTATGTACGGGATCGGCAATCAATTCTTTTGGCCGAACAGCGTGACTTGGTCTCGCAATATACTGTATATATCAATTATCTTGATGCCGTTCTGGTATGGCATATTTTCATTGAGCTTTCTCCAGTTAGACAAATATGCGCCCCAATACGCTGTGTTGATTAGACGTTTGTCTTTTTGTTGGCTGCTGATGTTGATAGGTTTTCCTTTTCTTTTAGGCCAAGCGTTTTCTGCATTATTGATGTTGCTGATGTTTACATCGTATACGATAAATTTTTTGGCGGCGGTGCACTGCTTAAGAAATAATGCCTTAATGGCACGCTATCATGTGGCGATCTTTGGCCTAATTATAATAATTGCTGGCGCGAATATGTCGATGGTTTACGGTTATATTCCTCGCAATTATTTCACGACCCATTTGGCTGCCTTTGTGTCTGCGTTTGAAGCACTGTTGTTTTCCTTTGCTTTGGGCGAACGCATGAATATTTTACGTCAGCAAAATTTCGAAATGGTCGCATCCAGCCGAATTAAAAGTGACTTTTTATCCCAGATGAGTCATGAAATAAGAACGCCGATGAATGGTATTATTGGTATGTCAGAATTATTGTCTGGAACGGAGCTGGACGGACAGCAGTTGCATTATAATCGCGTGGTAAGAAGTTCTGGGGAGTCGTTGCTCACTATTGTTAATGATATCTTGGATTTTTCTAAGATTGAAGCCAATAAGATGGAAGTAGAAACCATCGAACTTTCTATTAGTGAATTGCTGAGCGATATAGTCGGTGGTTTTTATAGCGCGGTTAAAGATAAAGGCATCAACCTGTATGCGCAAGTGGATCCACTTGTGCCGGATAAACTAATTGGCGATCCAACCCGTATTCGTCAAATCATTATAAATTTGGTTTCTAACGCCATTAAATTTACTCCGCATGGCTATGTTTTGATTACGGTGTCTTTACACAGTATTGATCGGCGTAGTGTGGAGTTCTCAATTCAGGATTCGGGCGTGGGTATCCCATCAGAAGCCATTGAGAAGCTGTTTTTCGCGTTTACTCAGGTGGATGAATCGACTACAAGAAAATATGGTGGTACAGGCTTGGGGCTGGCTATTTGCCGGAAATTGGTCGGCTTAATGGGCGGCGACATAGATGTAAAAAGTACGGAAGGGCAGGGCAGTAATTTCTTTTTTCGAATCCCTGTGATTCCAGAAGAACTTGAGGTCAACCGACCTAATCCATTCTTGAAAAAAACGGCTACGGTGGTGGTGTGGGTCGAGGGCGCATTGGATGACTTATTGTCGGAATACCTTATTAATTTTAATATAAAGGTGGTGCGGGCTAAAAATCTAGATGAAGTGATTAGTCAGTTTGGCCGTAGTACAAAGACTGATTACTTGGGAGCGGTAATTGACCGTATTAAAATAGAGGATTCTGATTTCGAGAAAATTAAAAGTTTTATTGGTATGGATGATAAAAATAAKAAATTGAAGTGGTTATTCCTGACGTCTAAAGCGTCTGATCAAATCATGATGGGGCAGGACTCCAATTGGATTGAATTAACCCGTTGGGGTTTAGTGTCGAGATACCATGACTATTTGGTGGGTAACGTGGAGGTCAAGGCTGTCCAAACAGCCAAGAAATTTGACGCGCCGCAAAAAGTGCTGCGTATTTTATGTGCAGAAGACAATACAGTGAATCAGTTAGTGATTAAGGGCTACGTCAAAAAGTTAGGCCATGAGTTAGTGATTGCCAATAATGGTGAAGAGGCGTTGGAAGCGTATACCAAGGAAGAGAAGGGCTATGATCTGTTGTTGATGGATTGCGAGATGCCGGTCATGGATGGCTTCGATGCGACTCGTCAGATTCGAYTGTATGAAARNGARARTWWNARGRAMGYCAMWCCNGATTRKKKCWWTYNACTGYMSANTNRGTWTWKMARMWSAMMRGSWRAMANNTTTKTCAGYMNGNATSNATSAWSWYCWSRMRWWACMMATWRNCKATNGGATRKTWYRWAAAAWARAKTWKACSATTATATTAGCAAAGATTTGGGTTGAATTTGAATGGCCAGCTTTTTAATTAGGTGGTCTATTTGGGTGTCGTTGTCTCTATGTATTGCCATGTCTCATGGCAATCTATGGGCCGCGCAGGATGGTTTTAAAAATGTTACGGCTTCGGATCAGATCTCACGATTTGTATTCACTGATGACTTTACAAGCCAATACATTCACTCGCCAATAGAGCATCGTTTTAACCAAGATTACGATATTAAAACCCCTGGGGGCTTAAGTGATGACAAGGCACTTTGGGTGCCTCTCGATGGCCCGACTAATTTTCTGTTTCGTGATGAATTAGGCTGGATTCGGTTTGCTGTGGCCAATGAATCATCGAATTCGTCTTGGATTATTGAAGTCGATTGGCCTAAGTCTCTGTTCGTGTCGCTTGATGCGTTTTATAAATCGGATGCCAGTGACGCCTACATCAAATTGGAACGAGACCCGCGTCAGCGGTTTTTTATCTGGCCGCTTGAGCTCGACCCATGGGAGACTGGTACGGTGGTGTTTCGAGCGGATGCACCGGAACGATTGATACTGCCGATTAGGGTTTATAGGGCGGATCGCTTTGCCCAGGAGACACTTTACATTATTGCCGGTGTGAGTCTTTTTATCAGCGTTATTGTGTCTTTAGGGATATTTAACTTATTTATTGGTCTGCGTACGCGCGATGAAACGCATCTTTGGTATTGCTTGGGTCAGCTTAGTCTAGGGTGGTTTTTTGCGTACTATTATGGCCTTGATGATAAATGGTATCCAAGTATTCCAGACAGCTTGGTTTTGATCGGTGTCTGGGTGATTGGTTATTTTAGTTTGATGGGCTTAACTTTTTTTATACTAAGTTATCTGGATTTTCGGAATCAGTATCCACGCATATACCCATTTCTTTTAGGCTGGGTGTTTTCAATGTTTATATGCATTGCCTTTTACGGCGCGGTGGATACCAAAACGTTGTTGCTCATCTATTTTGTTCTGATGAACGGGATGCTTCAATTTATATTGGCGATAGCGGTTTATAGTGCCTTTAAAGGTGATCGCTTGTCGCTTTATTTTGTTTTGATTTGGGCTTCGGTGTCTGTGTTTCTACTGACTTTTAATTTCCAATTGATGGGGTGGGTAGAAAGAACATTATTCACCAATCATTCGCTGTTATTTGCCTTCGCCTTAGAGGCGTTATTGTTCTCTTTTGCGCTTGGCGAGCGAATCAATTCATTAATACGCGAAAACTATGAGGTGGAGACTTCTGCGAAAGTGAAAAGTGATTTTCTGGCTCAAATGAGTCATGAAATTCGCACGCCAATGAATGCAATCATTGGCATGTCACAACTTATGGGTTTGACTGATTTAGAAAAAAAACAACAGTTTTACAATAACCTTGTGCAATCTTCTGCTGAGTCCCTGTTGTGCATTATTAATGACATCCTGGATTTCTCAAAAATTGAGGCTGGAAAGTTGAGTTTGGAGCGAATCTCCTTTTCTTTAAATGAGTTGCTACAAGGYGTGTTAGGGATATTTTACAGTCATGTCAAGCGGACACAGATTCCGTTGTATTGCTCGGTTCAGCCTATCGTGCCCGATGAATTAGAGGGCGATCCGTCTAGATTGCGTCAAGTATTAATTAATCTCGTGGGCAATGCATTTAAATTTACCTCTGAGGGTTATATCTTATTGAGTGTTTCGGTGAATCCTTTGGTGGCMGGTCAGGTTAAGTTTTCAATTCGTGATACCGGGTGTGGGATCTCAGACGATGCTCAAAAAAAGCTGTTTTCGGCGTTCTCTCAAGTAGATGCCTCCACGTCACGAAAATACGGGGGCACGGGCCTAGGCCTAGCAATCAGTAAAAACCT
The DNA here is from genome assembly GCA_002402085.1 of Gammaproteobacteria bacterium. GTDB lineage: Bacteria > Pseudomonadota > Gammaproteobacteria > Pseudomonadales > UBA3067. The sequence continues at coordinate 90,591 of NVVB01000007.1, read as the reverse complement.
TTCTTCGTTGATGGGCGGGGAAATAGGCGTGGAAAGTAAAGCCGAGGTCGGCAGTTGTTTTTATTTCACGGCCGGTGTTTTAGTGCCGAAAAGCGACGATGACGATACCGAATACGTGATGAGAAGCTGCCCAGGACTATTTGACTATACGTCGTTGCTGCGCGTTGTAGWGGTCTGGAGCCGGCCTGAGTTCTGCGATTTACTTTCGACCCATTTGATTTGCTATAACATTCGCGTGGTACGGTGCCGCTCGCGACAACAGTTGTCTTTAGTGGTGGGCCTCGAAAAAGACCGGTTGCTTGGGGTTATTATTGATGAGGACTTGCAGAGTGTTGAGCAATTGCGGGCGTTGGATATTGTGCCTATTAACGAGCTGGATGAAGAGGATAGCGAGCATTTGAGCGAGGAGCCATCGAAATGGATGTTTTTAACGGGTGAAATTCAGGATAGGCCGATAGACGAGATTTGCCGTGGCGTGGCCATGTGTCGTTGGGGCGTTATTAATCGGTTTTACGATGAGYTGGTGCTTGATAAGGAAGAGCAGGCGAAAAAATATCGATCGTCCTATCAGACTATTCGATCCGGTTTAAAGATACTAATAGCCGAAGACATATTAACTAATCAAGAAGTCATCCGTGGGTTTATGGGTGAATTGGGGCATGAAATAAACATCGTAGATAACGGTATTCGAGCGGTTCATGATTACCAGCAGCATGGTGATGAGTATGATTTAATTTTGATGGATTGCTCGATGCCAGAAATGGACGGATTTGAGGCAACGCGTACCATTCGCCAGTTTGAGAAAAGCCGTAAGAAGGACCCGGCACTTATYGTYGCMTTAACGGCYCATGCATTYTCAGAGCATCGMCAGCAATGYCTAGACGCMGGRATGGATGACCATTTRTCGAAACCGATTACGCTTAAAAATTTAGTGAATACACTCAAYTGTCATTTCCCTGAAGCGTGATGYTAGTCAGYYAAGGATAATAGCGTTATACCCAATGAACTCATTTGAAATATTTAGCGGACTAAGAATCATTAACTTATGTGCGGGCTGATTGAGTCGTCCAGTTTGAGGCGTGTGGTTTCTCTTAATTTTTTAATTAAGATTGTGCTGGGTCTTTGTGCTTGTTTTAACGCATTTGCAGTGGAGCCCATTAAAAGCCGCGTTGTGCTCGACGAGCCTTTCGAAAGTCAATATATCCAATCGAATATCCAGTATCAATTAAATGATAATCATGGTTTTAAATCGCCTCAGCAGGTAGAGCAAAGCGACGCTGAGTGGTTGGCGCTGAATGGCTCGGCTAATTTCTTATTTAAAGATAAATTGGCCTGGGTAAAATTTTCAATCGTCAATGAGTCTACGAATACCGAGTGGTTGCTTGAGATGGATTGGCCGAAGCGGCTGTTCATTTCGATTGACATGTTTTATCAGTCTGACTTAGACGGTAAAATTAGAAAAATMAGCCGAGATTCGCGCCATCGRTTTTATACCTGGAACCTCGAGTTAAAACCATTCGAGTCGGGAACGATCTATTTTAGGGGCTATGCCGGAGAACTTCTTACTATGCCGGTTCGCGTTTATAAAGCGGATCGATACGCTATTGAGACTTTATATATTACCTCTGGGATTATATTTCTGACCAGTGTTATTCTTGCGTTAGGGGTTTTTAATTTGTTCATCGGTTTGCGAACCAAAGATGAAACCCATTTGTGGTATAGCTTAGGGCAGTTTGCGATGGGTTGGTTATCCCTATTTTATTATGGGATTGATCATGAGTTTTACCCTGGAATCTCAATAGGGGGATTGTATTTTGGATTGTGGATTGTTGGCTATTGTAGCTTGCTGGGATTATTGTTCTTCGTGTTTAGTTATATGGACATTCGACGAAGAAACCCGCGCTTGTATCCATACCTCTTAGGCTGGTTGTTTTGTGTTTTTGTGCCGCCATTTTTTATTGGGGTTGTGGAAACACAGACTGTTGCGATATTTTATTACCTATTTATGGGCAGTTGGCTTCAAATGAATCTGGCCATAGCGCTWMTYCGNNCGNYAWMAKRRKRTCNWWWKGCGTNSYWYWTCMTANWSMYKWSRAYYGKCKTGTSANYYRSTGANYYMYYWMCTTCAATGCGCAGATGTATGGCATTATGGATCGGTCGCTATTTTCAAATCATTCGTTGTTGCTAGGCTTTTCCTTGGAAGCCTTATTGTTCTCCTTGGCCTTGGGTGAGCGTATCAATGCATTAATTCGAGAAAATTACGAAGCAGAAACCTCAGCGAAAGTAAAAAGTGAATTTCTGGCTCAGATGAGCCACGAGATTCGCACGCCAATGAATGCAATCATTGGCATGTCGCAATTAATGGGCCTCACCCATTTAGAAAAGAAGCAGTTGTTTTATAATAATTTGGTGCAGTCATCGGCGGAATCATTGCTATGTATTATCAACGACATCTTAGATTTTTCGAAAATTGAAGCCGGAAAGTTGAGTTTAGAACGTATTTCGTTCTCACTCAATGAATTAATACAAGGTGTATTAGGGATATTTTACAGTCATGTCAAGCGTACTCAGATCCCCTTGTATTGCTCCATCCAGCCTTTGGTGCCCGATGAGTTAGAGGGAGATCCGTCGAGACTAAGGCAAATATTGATTAATTTGGTGGGCAACGCGTTTAAGTTTACTGCCGATGGTTATATCTTATTGAGTGTTTCGATAGACCCTTTAGTGCCGGGCCAAATTAAGTTTTCTATTCGKGATTCGGGCTGTGGTATTTCAGAGTCCGCACAAGGTAAGCTGTTTTCCGCGTTTTCTCAGGTTGATGCATCCACTTCTCGAAAATATGGCGGCACGGGCTTGGGCTTGGCCATTAGTAAGAATCTTTCCGCATTAATGGGCGGCGGGATTGGCGTTGAAAGTAAGGAGGGGGTGGGCAGTTGTTTTTATTTTACCGCCAGTTTGTTAGTCCAAAAGAAAGGCGGCGTTGAAGACGATTATATCCTGCGCAGCAGTGAGGGGCTGTTTGATTTCTCTGGCACGCCCAAAATTATTGTGGTCTGGAGTCGTCCGGAGATGTGTGATTTATTATCGACTTATTTTATTTGCTATAACATTCGCGTGTTGCGGTGTGAGTCTCGCCAACAATTATCGGCGTTGGTTGGCCAGGCGCAGGAGCGACTACTGGGCGTGATTGTTGATGAGGAGTTACAGAGTGTAGAGCAGCTACGTATGTTGGGGATTGCATCTATTTCTAACGTCGAGGAGGATGATGGCCGCATGGTGAGTGAAAGCCCGTTTAAATGGCTGTTCTTAACGGGGGATATTGAGGATCGACCTATTGCAGAGCTGAACCGAGGCTTTGAGATGTGCCGCTGGGGCATTATAAACCGTTTTTACGATGAGCTGGTGGCGGAGCAAGAGGTCGCTGGTATACAGCGTCAAAACACCTTCCAGACCATACGTGCTGGATTGAAAGTGTTGGTAGCCGAGGATATGTTGACTAATCAGGAAGTCATTAAAGGCTTTATGGCTGAGTTAGGCCATGAAATCACCATCGTTGATAATGGCATTCGAGCGGTGCATGACTATCAGCAACATGGCGATGACTATGATCTGATCTTAATGGATTGCTCCATGCCGGAAATGGATGGCTTCGAGGCTACACGYTCAATACGAARTTTCGAGACTAAGCGTTCTAAAGAACCTGCATTGATCGTGGCATTAACTGCCCACGCGTTTTCCGAACACAGGGAGCAGTGTGTGGACGCGGGCATGGACGATCACTTGTCCAAGCCAATCACCCTAAAAAGCTTAGTCAATACCATCAATAGGCATTTCCCTGAAGCGGGGCCGTCGGACTAGAAAGACGTAACGGGTCTAGATAATGCTGTTTTTATAAGCGAGTGGTCTAGGCCAAAGTAGTTTGCGATAAATTGGCTAAAATAAATAGACAGTGGTGCTAGTTTGCCTCCTTGCTATGAATCGACTGCGGGGACTGTGCAGTGGGCGTTGTAGAGAAAGAGTGTTCGAAAGATAATTAGGGTCGGATAGTGAGCTGTTTAGTGAGTTATAGAAAACTAAATAAATTCTCAGCCGTAGGCGTTGTGGTTTTTGGCGTGACGGGTTGAATTGGAATGTTTAAAGGACTCTATAGAATTGATTTCTGGGTTCGAGTCTCTTTATGCGTTTTGATCTCCTTCGATGCCCTGGCTGAACAGAGCCATCAAAATAAATTTACTTTGGGTGAGGACTTTAAGAGTCAATACATTCATGCGCCTATTCAATATCGCCTTAATAAACACTATGGCATCAAGTCGCCAGGGAATTTAAGTCGTGCACCTGAGGATTGGTTGGACTTGGATGGGCCGGCCAATTTTCTATTTAAAGACCAGTTAGCCTGGATACGATTTCCAATTGTCAATAAGAGCGCAAATTCTGAATGGGTTTTTGAGGTCGAGTGGCCTAAAGCAATGTTTGTATCACTCGACATGTTTTATAAAGCAGACTCAAGTTCCGAGTATATAAAAGTTGAGAAGGATTTTCGGAACCGCTTTTTTACTTGGCAACTTAATTTGGAGCACTTCGAGTCAGGCATGGTGGTGTTTCGGGGCGATGCACCTGAACGTTTGGCCTTGCCCGTCAGGATTTATAGAGCTGACCGGTACGCTATTGAAACTCTTTATCTTACGTCGGCGATTTGTTTTCTGATTAGTATCATCATGGCCTTGGGTGTGTTTAATCTATTTATAGGGCTTAGAACCAAGGATGAAACACACTTGTGGTATAGCCTGGGGCAGTTTTGTACGGGGCTMTTTTTTATGTTTTATTACGGCCTTGATGATCGGTTCTATAACGGTATACCGAACAGCATTATACTCATTGGTGTTTGGGTGGTTGGAATTGGTTGCCTGATGGGGCTGGCGTTCTTTGTTTTAAGTTACATGGATTTTCGGAACAAGCACCCGCGTATTTATCCCTACATGATGGTTTGGGTTTTTAGTCTGTTTCTAACCATTAGCATGTTGCACTTTATAGACTCCAAAATCGTGGCAGCGTTTTATTTTGTCCAGATGGGCGGAGGATTGCAATTCATATTGTGTGTGGCCGCATACAGTGCATACCAAGGCGATCGCTTAGCCTTCTATTTCTTAATGATCTGGATTATTGTCGCGGTATTTCTAGCTTTTTTTGATGCGCAGATGCTGGGTTTAATAGAGCGCTCAGTATTCTCCAATCACTCCTTTTTAATTGGTTTTGCATTGGAGGCGATATTGTTTTCCTTTGCTTTGGGARAACGTATTAATGCTTTAATCCGTGATAATTATGAAGCGGAGACTTCCGCGAAGGTTAAAAGTGAGTTTCTGGCTCAAATGAGTCATGAAATTCGTACGCCAATGAATGCGATAATTGGTATGTCGCAGTTGATGAGCTTGACGGACTTAGAAAAGAAACAACAGTTTTATAATAATTTAGTGCAGTCGTCGGCGGAGTCTTTGTTATGTATTATTAATGATATCTTAGATTTTTCTAAGATCGAAGCGGGTAAGCTAAGTCTGGAGCGGATTAAGTTTTCTTTGAATGAGTTGTTGCAGGGCGTGCTAGGGATTTTTTACAGCCATGTTAAGCGCACCCAAATCCCGCTGTATTGCTCTGTTCAGCCTTTGGTGCCGGACGAGTTAGAAGGTGATCCGTCTCGACTGAGGCAGATACTWATCAACCTGGTGGGCAATGCGTTTAAGTTTACGGCCGATGGCTATATCTTACTCACGGTGTCTGTAAACCCTATGGTGGCGGGGCAAGTTAAGTTTTCAATTCGAGACTCAGGATGCGGGATTTCTGAGTCTGCGCAGAAGAAACTGTTTTCTGCGTTTTCTCAGGTGGATGCCTCCACTTCGCGAAAGTATGGTGGTACCGGGTTGGGCTTGGCGATTAGTAAAAATCTGTCTTTATTAATGGGCGGTGGTGTTGGGGTAGAAAGCAAAGAGGGCGTCGGCAGTTGTTTTTATTTTACAGCCGATATTTTGGCGAAAAGGCCGCCGGATTTTTCGGGGATTCCTATTCCTATTCCTATTCCTATTCCTATTCCTATTCCTATAGAGACAAAKAATAAAGAACAACAAGCCAAAAAGGACTCAGGGATAAGCGCACCAAGCATTAAGGGGCGAACTATATCGGAACCAGGAATAGACATACATAGTATTGGCAAAGAATACCTGTTGCGTAGTAGTGAAGGCCTATTTGATTTCCAAGGTCAATCCCGTGTCATTATCGTTTGGAGCCGTCCAGAATTCTGTGATTTACTTTCGACCTACTTYATTTGCTATAACATTCGTGTGTTGCGTTGTAATTCCAGACAACAGCTGTCTCTATTTGTAAAACAAGAAAAGCAGCGGTTGCTTGGGGTCATTATTGACGAAGATTTGCAAAGCGTGGAGCAGCTCCGTGCATTGGGCATTGCTTCAATGACTACTGAAGAGGATTTTGAGGACGATGTTGAGCGTGAAGCGGATGACCAAGGGTCCTTCAAATGGTTGTTTCTCACCGGTGACATAGAAGACCGGCCTATCGATGATATCAAACGCGGTTTTGAGATGTGTCGTTGGGGCATAATAAATCGCTTCTATGATGAGCTGGTGATTGATAAGGAAGCGGAGGATAAAAAATATCAGCGCCGTTATGAGACTGTTCGTAGTGGCTTAAAGATTTTGGTGGCGGAGGATATCCTGACTAACCAGGAAGTCATTCGAGGATTTTTGGCCGAGTTAGGGCATGAAATTACCTTAGTCGATAATGGTATTCGTGCGGTTCATGACTATCAACAACATGGTGAGGAGTATGATTTGATTTTAATGGATTGCTCAATGCCTGAAATGGATGGATTTGAGGCGACAAGAAATATTCGTACCTTTGAAAAAAACCGCGATAAACCGCCTGCATTAATTGTTGCACTTACCGCCCATGCCTTTTCGGAACATCGAGATCAATGCATCGAGGCCGGAATGGATGATCACCTGTCTAAGCCAATCACGTTGAAGAATCTCGTTAATACCTTAAATCGGCATTTTCCCGAGAGTAACGGTCCCAATTAGAATAGTTCGATTGAGTGGCGCGATCCAAATCTAAAAAATGTCCTCTATTCACCGGTATTAGCGCTAATTAGATTGGCATTAATTCATAAAAATAATAATACTTAGGCGCTACGCTTACGCTTTGACTGTACGGTCAATGCCCTGCAAGGTTTGTAAACGTGAGTGTAGGCATACGTGCAAATATAAGCGCAGGTGTTAGGTGTCGATTCTTTATCTAATAGCCATAACAACTATAAATGGATTTTAGCGCTGCCTGAGTGACTGAGGTCGCTCAGGGTTTAACGACGCGATTAAGGAGAATATTGCTATGAATGCCAAAGAACTATCATCCCCGCCCAAGCAGCATTCGATCACTGCTAGACCCGTGAAATTCAATATCACTAATGAGTCACCGATTTATTGGATGGATAATGATGCGTTTAAATCTCATTTTTGGAATGCATTTTTTACTACCTTTCCTCCCGGTGAAATATTTTTTGTTCGAAGTATTCTAAATTACCGKGATCAAATTGAAGACGAGAAACTGCAAGAAGAAATCAATAATTTCGCAGGCCAGGAGGGTGCGCACGCCAATGCACATCAAGACCATCTCGATACCCTGACGCATCATGGTTATACCAGTCTTGAGAGAGAAAACCGTATCATTGATGTGATGCTTAAGTATATGACGGATAAATTCCCCAAGGTGTCCTTGGTGAATACCTTGGCGATGGAGCATTTTACGGCGCTATTAGCGCATCAAATTCTCGCCGATCACGAACTATTTCTTGATGGTGCGGACCCTAACTTTATCGCGTTATTTAAATGGCATGCATTGGAAGAAATTGAGCACAAGGCCGTGGCCTATGATGTGTATATGGCAGTGGATGGCCGATATTGGCCGCGTGTGGTGGCCATGGTACTGGGTACCATTGCGTTGATGTTGCTTGTTCCCGTGCGAATGACACCGCTTTTGTACAAAGATGGTCTGTTGTTTAAGGGCAAGCTTTGGTGGAATGGCCTAAAGTTCTTGTTCAAACCCAATGAGGGGCTATTCGTGCGCCCATGGAAACATTATATCCAGTTCTATCGCCGGAACTTTCACCCTTGGGATGTTGATGACCATCATTTGGTTGAACCCATTAAGTCAGTTTATGACGCAGGCAAAATATTGGAGATTGCGCACCTAGATCATGCGTAAGCTATTGAAGGATCGCATTGATAACGGGCTTCATTGACTTGTTTACGGATCTATTTGTCGTGCTCGAATGACTGTATATACATCATTTTAATTTGAAGGGGAAAATTAATGTCTTTAGATTTTAGTCCTTACGATACCGATGTCCAAGAAGATCCGTACCCGATCTACAAGCAGTTGAGGGCAGTGCCGGGTATTTATTACAATGAGCGTCGTGAGTATTGGGTCGCTTCTCGCTATGCTGACGTTAAGAAAATCGCCCAAGACCCTAAGCGGTTTTCTTCTGCGTCAGGGATATTAATTAATTTGGACCCCGAGACAGGCAAGGCCAATAAGAATTTTAAACCGGCGACCCCGTCGTTAATTATGATGGACCCGCCTCAGCATAAAGGTTTGAGGAATTTGGTGCAGCGTGCATTTACGTCGACTCGTATCAAATTGTTAGAACCACGCATTCGCACGATTGCCAGTGAATTAATCGATGATTTTATTGAGACGGGTGAATGGGACTTCGTCAAGGATTTTAGCGGTGTCTTTCCTTGTACTGTAATCTGCGAAATGTTGGGCTGTGATATTAAGCATCGYGGCATTTTTAAACGAGTGGCTGACGATATGGTGCAGTCGGTGGGCATAAAATCTCAGAGTGAAATTGCTGCTAAGCGGATGGAGTTGTTTCAAATAATTAATGACGAGATTCAAGATCGAAAAGTCAATCCTCGTGACGATTTGATTAGTGTGTTAGTCCAGTCTGATGTGGAGGGGCGCGCACTCACTGATCCAGAACTGTATTCGTTTATATTTACGTTACTGCTCGCGGGCACTGAAACCACCACCAATCTACTAGGCAGCGCTTTAGTGCTGATGGAAGAGAATCCCGAGATCGGGCAGTTGTTGCGTGACGACCCAAGTGAAATTCCCAATGCGGTAGAAGAGTTTTTAAGAATGGAATCGCCTGCACAAGGACTGGCAAGGACCACTACGGAAGCGGTGGAGATTAACGGCGTCACTATTCCGAAAGGGGAACGAATTTTGTTGTTGTGGGGATCTGCTAATAAGGACGAAGATAAGTTTTCCAATGCGGAATTGTTTGATGTGTCTCGTAAATTGCGCGACCACATCGCGTTTGGTTTTGGTGTGCATTTTTGTTTAGGCGCAAATTTGGCGCGTCTTGAAGCGCGGGTTGCTCTGGAAGAGCTTGTTAAACGCATCCCTGATTATAAAATTCACCGTGGTAACGCGAAACGAGTCCATGCGGGCGCTATCCGTGGGTGGGCCAATTTACCGATGACATTCACGCCGGGTAAGCGGCAGGGGACTCCTGTTTAGCGCTTGAGTTTCGCCATGAAACGAATCTCGGGCATTTGAAAATGAATAGGCTGGGAACACTGGCTGAAGTGAATGAGTCGTATTGGGTTCGGGTAATGAGTCAGTATGTCGTTGACGTGATTATTTGAAAACAAACACCTGTGGATCGCCGTTATTTTTTTAAGGACTGATTAAGATGAGCGCATTGCCCAAACTCGATATTTTCTCGAAACAATACACCGAGAACCCACAAAGCTTTTTTAAGCCCTACCGGGAGCATTCCTCTGTACATTATTTGGAGGATCATGATTTATGGATTATTACTCGGTACGACGATGTCAAGAAAGCCTTGGCCGACCCACGTTTTAATAGAGATCGGTGTCATTCAAAACATGCGTCGGCACAAGGGGCAGGTTATTTTGAAAAAAACACCTCTCCTTTAAATGACAATGAGCATCATCGTCGGTCACGTTTGTTGGTCAGTAAAGCTTTTTTTCCTAAGCGTGTTGAACGCATGCAGCGTTTAATCGACGAAGTCGTGGGGTCTCATACCCAAAATATATTAAAAGGCGGGGTTGTTGATCTGTCTAAAACCGTTATTACGCCGGTACCGAATAAAGTAATATCAAGAATAATCGGCGTACCCCCTGATTCTGAAGAGCAAGAGCAATTTTTAACTAGCGCAATGTCAGTGATAGTAGGGATGATTGACCCGGATGCCTCCGATCATGCCCTTGCCAAAGCCAAAGACTCTCATCGTTACCTTTTTAATTATCTTGCAGAAGAGATTAACAAGCGTAAAAAAAATCCTCAAGATGACATGCTTAGCGATTTTGTTGATGCCGCGCAGAGTGATCCGCTGTGTGAGGATAATGATATTATCAAGTTAGTGTTAAGTCTTATTGCTGCTGGGTCTGAAACTACCGTGCATTCAAGCAATTTGGCCATTTTGAATTTATACAAAAACCCGCAACAGCTGAAATTACTTCGGGACGATAGAAGCCTTATGAGTAATGCGGTGATGGAGTTATTACGCTTTGATGACACGGGCAAGCTATTTAGAAAATATCTTACCGAAGATGCTGAATACGGCGGTAAGATAATAAAGAAGGGCGAGTCGGTGTATATTGTCACTGCCAGCGCCAATCATGACCCTTCAGCGTTCCCAAACCCTGATGTGCTCGACATTACCCGTTGTACCAAAGCATCCATGTCATTTGGCTTTGGGCCTCATTATTGCGTAGGGGTGCATCTCGCTAAAATGGAGATGGTAACGCTATTAAATAGTATTCTTGATAATTTACCTGAGCAGGCCGCCGTACTTGAAAACCAAGTTCGATGGGATTATGACAATTCAATACTGCGTTCGATTACTAGTCTTCCTGTTGAGACGGGTTTGCCTCTGGCAAAGCGGTCCTCATCGCAATTGAGCGAGGAGCCTGTTAGTTAAATTAGTGTTATCGCCGAAATCTATTGCGTAGGCTTGTATTGCGCACAATCGTTTCGCTTCGTTCTTCGCTTGACCATGCGACGTCTTGGTCGCCCTCTGAGGCGTAACTCCATTGTTACTTTTTGTGCCCCAGATTTGACAGCAGCCCTGTTGAAAAAAGTAAGCCGTCCGAGCATAACTCTTCTTTTGTGTGGTTTGTAGATGAGCGCTTTGTTGGGTAGGATGCTGCGCTTTATCGATAGCAAACGTAAGGGTTAATAAAACGTTGTTAAGAGCGTGGCTATAGATAGTAGATAGTAGATAGGTGACCACGCCTATACTGGTTGTTGATTCAACGTTTGGCTTGTGGGAATTTAATCAGTCTTGGGAGCCGGAACTGGAATGCCTGCTTAGATGGAGCATATTGACATTAATATTTTTCGTTGATAGGGTAGTTGGATGTTGTTTAATATTGAAAATTTATTTAATGATGAAGATTCTAAATCACTTTAAACAAGTACTTTTATTGACCTCGATTGCGCTTAGATTAGTGCAACCCCAACTGTGGCGAAAGATCTTGCGCGCAGATTTGGGCTTTATTATTCACTAAACTCCCCAAAGGCTGCAGATTTTGCAGCCTTCTTGCTTTTATCTTCAAGAACGCTGTTGAAATCTCAGTCGTACTATTCGTATAACGAAAGGATCTCGACATGCTCACGGTTCCCCTCATTCGAACACTCTTTCCAAGCCGTGTACTTTTAGTCGGACTGGTATTGATCGCTACGGTTGGGTTTTCCTCCAAGGCAATTTTTATTAAGTTGATCTATGCGCAAGGGGTATCACTTGAAGCGACGATGCTTTATCGCGTGCTAATGGCCTTGCCCTTTTACTTTTTGATATTGATGATTCAACTACGACGTGAAGTGCAGCGCGTATCGATTTCAATGACTGAATATTTCCGCATGGGTGTCGTCGGCATCATGGGCTACTATTTTGCTAGTTTCTTTGATCTTAAGGGACTGGAGACGGTCAGTGTGAATTTGGAACGGATGATTTTGTATCTTTATCCTTCTTTTATTTTTCTGTCGTCAGTTTTTTTGGGTAAAAAGCGAATAAGTTGGGTCAGTACCTTTTCCTTGGTTCTAGCGTATGTCGGGATTGCCGTGACCTTTTTATCGGATGCTCAAGGAAGTGGTCGATACTCGATTATGGGCGTCGCATTTGTTGTTCTAAGTGCCGTTTGTTTTGCGGTGTACGTAATGGGCAGTGAAAAGCATGTGATTCGTGTGGGCAGTATCCGTTATACCTGTTATGCAATGACGGGCGCGAGTGTGGCAATCGTTGTGCACTTCATAACTATCCACGGTGCCGTGCTGCCAGTGATTACAGATCATGCTATGACGCTTATTTTTGGCATGGCAATTTTATCCACGGTAATGCCCAGTTTATTGTTTTCGCTTGGGGTTAAGCATTTGGGTGCATTGGATGTCTCTGTGGTGGGCATGATTGGTCCCGTGGCTGCTGTGATTATGTCGAGCGTGTTTTTGGGCGAGGCCTTTACGGTGTATCACCTTGTTGGTTTATTCCTGGTTTTGGCTGGTGCTGGCGGCTTGGCATTCATTCCTAAGAAGGCCTAGTGTGTGGGCAAGTAGTTTAATACGGCTAGGCACTGGCCCTTATGTGGCGTGAAGGGAGGGTATAAAAGCCATTCATGGATGGGATGTGGGGTTTACGCCTTTATAGTCAGTGTGTTTTCTACGTGGGTGGCCCGACTTTGATGCGATCTGCAACCGAATGGTTTCTCTGTTGGGCTTCTTTTCTGTTTTTTGCTTGATGTGTGCGTAAGGCTTGGTGTTTTGTTTTATAGGCTATGGACCTACTCCACTTGCTATTATATGCTGCCGACCAAGAGCGGATTTATACTGACAGTTTCCCCTTAATCAGCGATTTGGGGAAGTCACACGGGTTGAGAGTAGGAGTATCAATGGGCAATCAAAGTAATAACCAAGAAGCGAGTTCCTTAGGGCCTGATGTGCGATCTGGCATTCTATTGAAACTCACTGGATTGGGCTTCGCGCTGGTGCTGGGTTTGCTCGTCTACCGGTTTGCGATAGGTGATTTTGATAGCATCTTCTCCGGTGAACAGTCCCTGGATAATTCCGCAAATTATGGCCAATTGCCTGGTTTCCGTGAACAGAACCGCTTGGCTGGTCAGATTAATCGAGATTCACACGCGTTGGATTCTGAGCCTGTGCTTGCCTCGGGCTCTTTAGTCAGCGCATTGCTTGAGCCTGTTGTGGAAACACCGCCATTGAATGAAAGTGATAAATTTGTTGTGCTTGAGGCAACAAAGCTTTCCTCGGGAGCCATTGTTGAGCAGATTTGGCATACGGAAGAGGTGGTGAGAAAGTTAACTCATTTATTGGCTAGCATGGCAGAAGGGGAGCTTTCGACCGAGAATTTTACGTTTCTAAACCCCCTAGGTACATTGAAAGTTGAAGCATTAGGGGAGAATAGATATTTACTTGATCAAGATAATTTCTCTCGTTATGACTCACTCGTGCGCGCTATTGATGCGTTGGATGCGGAAACAATCGTCAATGTTTTTATGCTGCTTCGCCCGCTTCTCCAGGAAGCATACGGTGAGTTAGGTCATAGCCAAAGTGAGATTGATCTTGTGTTTCGGAATGCCTTACAACAGCTAGGCCAGGTGCCGGAAGTAGGTTCTTCAATTGAGCTTATTCGTCCGTCAGTGGCGTTTAAATTTGCGGACCCCGAGTTGGAGCGTTTGACCGCTGTTCAAAAACAGCTCATTCGCATGGGCCCAGAGAATGCTGAGATTCTGCAAAATAAATTGTCACAGGTGGTGGCGCAGTTAGCAGAACGTTCGAGTTAATGAGATTGAGTTGCGCTTAGGAGCGTTGGCGTTATTTCTAGTCTCTTGTCTCTTGTCTCTTGTCTCTGTGCTGGTTTTTCTGGCTGCTTTATTAGCGCCCCTAAAAGAGATCCGTTAAGAACGAAAATTGACTAATACATTGACTTGGCTTCAATGTATTAATGATGCCTGCTTATAACAAACGGCATATTATCCTGTCACATCTTTGGCATCTATTGTAGAGTGGAATCTAGTCGCTGATTGAAGCCAATTATACGCTTAGGAATGGTGAAAGGATTCCCCAAGAGTTGGTAAGCAATTGTAATAACTATATATTATATTTATTGTTAATAATTAATGAAATTAATACGTCGTTTTAAGTCTAAAGTAAAGCACCACAAAGCATCAGCTATTTTAGGCCTGTTAATTTGTAGCATAAGTTCTAGTAGTGCCATCGCTGCTAGTGATGTTGAGTCTTCTTATTCCACGCACCAAGACGATCGAGTTTCTCAAGATTGCGTTATTTTAATCCATGGTTTGGCACGTAATACGGGTTCAATGTTTTTTATTTCAAGGTTCTTGAAGCAAAAAAATTATTGGGTCGTGCGTGTGGCTTATCCGTCTACGGATGAAAGTATTGAATATTTAGCCGAGCAATATCTGCCGCCCGCAATTAAAGAGTGTCAAAAAGAGACCAAAGGCCAGATTCATTTTGTGACCCATTCGTTGGGTGGTATTTTGGTGCGTCAGTTTTTTCAAGACAAGTCATTCCCAAGGATTCGACGTGTGGTGATGTTGAGTCCTCCAAATAAAGGCAGTGAAGTGTCTGACTTTCTAAAAGATTCTATTCTTTATCGTTGGTTAAATGGACCCGCAGGTCAGCAGTTAAGTACGGAGTCGACTAGCTTGCCAAATCAATTGAAACCGATTGATTTGGAGGTAGGGGTGATTACGGGTAATAGCAGTTATGAACCGTGGTTTTCTTTATTATCTGAAGGCGAAGATGACGGTAAGGTGTCAGTAGAAAATGCTCGCCTGGATGAAATGGTAGATTTCTTAGTGGTGCCTAATAATCATACATTTATCATGAATGATTCCGGGGTGATGAAGCAGGTGGATCAGTTTTTACGTAACGGTCACTTTGAAAAAGATACTGAATAAAGCAAATAGCCGCTAAATCATTGGATGATTTAGCGGCTATTTTTATGCTTGGATCTTAAGCACTAGATCTTAGGAGCTAGACCTTAACAATAAGGTCTTTAAGACTTAGGCTTTTAGTGATTGTTGAGTATGAAGTGATTGCTGGTTATGTCTTTTTCTGTATTCTCCTGGAGAGATACTAGTCCAGCGTTTGAATGCATGATAAAAGTTTGTGGGTTCAGAGAAGCCCAATCGATTGGCTATTTTATCCATGGTCAGATGAGAGTCTTCGAGGTAGCGCTGCGCTAATTCGAAACGGACTTGCTCACGTAGTGCGACATAGGACGTGTCTTCTTTTTTAAGTCGACGTTGTAACGTTCTCGATGTGACGTCTAGCTTGCCGGCAACGTCTTGCATGGAAACCACTTTACGGCCCATATTCTGATACAGGTAACTAGTGACTTGTTTTTCAATGCTGCGATGGCTCTGTAGCTGATTGAGTAATTTTTCAGCTTGTTTCTGAAGGCTATCGAAAAGCGGTGGGAATGATCCGAGCAACGGTTTATCAAGTAAGTCAGAGTTGACCACTAGCGCGCTACATTTTTGATTGTACTCAATGTTCTCGCCAAACAATTTACGATAAATTGAAGAGTAGCTTGGTTCTGAATGCAGTACTTGTACGCGTCTGAGTGCAATGCCTTTTTCTGTGAGTGAGGTGGCTATTTTTAGGATAGCCGAGAGAAACATTTCACTGTAGATGGGCTTCATCATTACAGGCGTTGGGTTTACGGGTGCATAAATAATAGAAGTTTCCGTGGACGTCTCTTCTAAACGGAAATCCATAAAGGGGTGTTGCAGTTCCCTAAAGCGATGATATTGGTCCAATGCAACGCGAATAGTAGGGGCGGTGGCAATTAAAGAGCCGATTAAATTAAGTGAATCAAATCGAGCAAGTGCGCCAATATAGAGACCGAATGCGTCGTTTTTAGTAACCCTTGCGGTGGCTTCGTATAACGCATCAAGCTGCTCTAGACTAATTACTGAGTCTGGGTCGCTGACTGTTTCAGCGTTGATACCCACTTGGTAGAGAAGCTCTTCTGCACTGACGCCATGCTTGATGGCAATGTTGATTAAGCTGGGGATTGTGACAGTTTTAACTGTGATGCCATGTTCTTCCATAACTAGATTCTTTATGTATATTAATTGTTATTCGTGCCGCTTGACTGATTAGTCTGCCACCTTACCCCAGTGAACATGGTAGGACAATGAAAAACTGTCACCTAACGGCTATATTTTGTTGGATTCATGTAAATGGCCAGAAAAGTAGTACTACAAAGTGTCTGGGAATTTATTGGTTGAATCGTAAGGTAATCTAAGGTGCTGATTAATAAAGATTAAATATTTTCTGTTGGGGCAGTATAGTGGTTTCATTAGGCGCACAAAAATAGTCTTATTTGACCATTTGGCTTGTGATAATTTGTCCATTTTGCTTGTAGCTGATTGTCCATAGTCATTGAGGTGCTTTATCAGGGGCCTTAAAAACCTAAAAAGCGTCATTTTGAGCCAAGGGGTTTGGGCGCTGAAATGTAGCTTTTTTTCACGCAATTGCGTCAAGCTTGGCGACATAAGATTTAATAATCGAATGGTTGGTTGCGTATCATTCAATTTCCTGTCGTTTTGCCTGCTGAGTTAATTAAATAGCGATATACGGTTTGCCTTCGGCGAGTAAACAGTCTTAAAAAAAATTGAAAATTTATACTTACTCTAATATTTCTATCTACTCTTTTAAGACATAGGAATTCTTATACTAGAAGTACGAAGGTAGACTCCTAAGAGCGATCGATTCTCGCCCCTTCCCCCTAGAAAGCTAACAGATTGGCTTTCTTCTAGTTTTGCATGGATTGATAATCCGCCTTTTGATGGACCAAATGAGCTGGATCCCGTTGGGTTCTATTCGTTTCCGCTGGCTTGTGCGCCAAGTAGTTGGAATGGAGGGAGTTTAACTAATTCTCTTGAGGTATTGGTTCAAATGAAAGTGTTAAATTTTTTGGTAATGGTTTCATTGTGCGCGGTAATTGCTGCGTGCAGTGGTGGAGGCGGTGGTTCTAGCTCAAGCAGTGATAGTGGTGGGGCTAGCTCGGGGGGCGACTCTGGAGGCAGCAGTGATGGTGGCAGTGATGGAGGTGGTTCAAGCGCTGTGGTTGTGGGGCTGGAGATGCCCGATCAAGTGGATGTGGTGACTGCTACTGAGGAAAGTTCTGTTAATGCACAATTGCGTGCCTTGGATTTTATTACCGTCTTGCGGGCTTTTAATGACGCAGGAACAGATTACGTCACTGATGAGCAATTCATCCATACCTGGCATCCGGGCCTTGAGCCTATTGATACGGTGAATTCGATACTCTGTTTTATTGCCCAAGTGAAGGGCGATGAGATGGTCGGTGAGGGCGCCTACATTGCCTTGATTGATGATAGCGATTGTAATACCGGAGACAGTTCGGGTTCCTCTTCTGGGAGTAGCGGTGATCAATCCAGTGCGGCCGACAATAGCGTCAGCTTTATTGAAGTAGTGGCGATCGCAACTCGGACTGATAATGACTCGGACATGATTGTTAATGCCTGGATTCCCGAAATGGGCGGCGGTGAAGGGGGCCCTGAATCCATTAAATTACATATCGTTGTTAGTGAGTCGCCATCAGACGCGAACCCTAATGGTTCGTTTCACATGAGTTTTGGTTTTTTTGATTCTGCTGATGAAGCGAATGCGGATGCGCGTACCGGCGGTGGTGAGCTGGCGACTGCGACGTCTCCGGATGGTCGTAGTGGATTCACCTTGTATGAAACCTCTGAAGATAGTTTTGGTGATTTAGGCAGCGGGACGTTTACTCAGCTTGCGAGTGTATTTGTCGATGAAGGCACAGACTCTGGGGATGCGGTGACGTCTATGTCGTTTGCGTTTACTGAGGGGAGTAATCCTGGAAACTTTGGTGGCGGTGACGACTTCTCTTCGTTTGGCTTGTCTTTTGATGGCGACGAAGTGTTGATTGCTGAAGTGTCCGATTTGAGTGATCTGTTTGACGGCAGTGCTTCGGCGGACCTATGTCTAAGTCGCACCAGTTATAGACAGGCGGTTTGGCGTTATGACCTGTATTGGGGAGACGATGGTGTGGGTCATGATGCGGGTGATCGGGTAGAGCTGAATTCGGGTTTCCCGTTCCGGTTTGATTCTGATGGTGATGATGAACCGGATAGTTTTGGATTTGTGGGTTACTGGGGCGTTTGGGCTGATGGCGACCAAGTCTTGGCGGACGGTACTGAGATTGAGCGCGATACATTCGGCGGCCCTGGCGGCGGCGGAGCGGGTGGAGAACAGGGCGGTGAAGAAGCTGCGCCTGAGGTGTATACGGTGCAAACCTCGGGGGGACGTTTGATTAAGAACTCCGTTGAAACCCTTGCGGTGACTGAATTAGAGGGCGTGCAGTTTTATTATTGGGATGACAGTTTATTTGATCCCAACAGCGCAGTATCTTACGACCAGTGGGTGGTCGAATACCTGGCTTCCACAGACTCTCGCGCAGTCGGTGGTGCCGGTTGGTACAAAGTGGGTGGCATTAGCTTTGGTGGTCGAGGCGGCGGTGGCCCGGGTGATTGCGAAAGCGACCCTTGTTCCGAAAATTCCGAAAATTCAGAAATAGTTGCCATGGTGGATGATTCGGGTGATGAAGGTTCTAATGACTCGGATCAGGATTTTGGTGGCCCACAGATAGAGACGTTAGAGACGGCAGTTAAAGTAACCTTTAATTTTGAAGGCGAGCGTTTGTTTATGTTCTCCGATCAACTGGGGGGTGGCGTCGAGTTTCAGCAGGGCGCTACTGAAATTACTTTCTTCCGGGAAGAGTTTGTTGATGGCACGCAAGATGAGTTTGCGGGCGGTACTGGATTGAGCTTGGTCTGTTATGAGCAGTGTCCGATCGGTACCTTGAGCCTTGATGATTTGTCTACCTTTGATGGGCCCTATGTGGGTTTTAATCATAACGAGATCTTTAAAGGCGATGGTCACGTAGCCTGTAACCCTGATGATGAAGAGTGCGCTGGGGATTTTGCATGTGAAGGTGAAGATTGTCCTGATGCACCTACAGGAGATGGGGGTTCGAATCAAATCGTTGCGGCTTTGGACGACGGTCCGAATGACTGTACCGGAGAGGATTGCCCTGATCGCTTCGATATAGGCGACTGCCCCGGTGACGAGCCTTTTGATGAAGGCCAATCTTCTGAACAGGCGGGTGACGGCGGCAGTGACAGTAATAGCGACAGTAATAGCGACAGCGGCGGTGCCGATGCGGGTGGTGCGGGTGGCGTCGGTGACGGCGAGGAAGTGCCGTGCGCAGGCGATCGCTTTAGCTCGGAGTTTATTGATCTGATCAATGTTGATTTCGAGATTGTCACTTATGGCTACAGTTTTGGTCTGACTGGGGATAATGCGTTAACACTGGTGCGTACTGAAAATAATCAGCCAGTGGTGATTGAGAGTGGTGTGACTCGAGATCAATTAATGCAAACACCTCATAGTTGGGGACTGCACTCAGGCCGTATGATTACGACGGATACGGCGGACAGATTACAGTTTACTTTCCCTTGGGAAATATATAACAGTAGTCTGGTGACTGTGTTTTACACCTGGGAAACTGGTTTAGAGCAATGGAATCGTTTGACTGTGGTGAGAAACAGCGCAGGCGAAATAGCGCAATTTGATAAGCCTGTGGACTTTGTTTATGAGCATACTAATGCCAATGATCGAAGCCCTGTAGGATCAGGTGAAACCAATGCGTTTGAAGGGCAAACCTTTATGTTTAATTACGGCGGTCGAGGGGACTTCTGGGGTATTCCGTTTGCTAATGTAGGCGATGGTCGTTGGTACCCTTTATTTAATATTGCCGACGGCGTTGCCATGGGGCCAATGGACGAGTACGTTATTAAAGCGCGAGAAATTGAACAAAAAATGGAGCAGCTTGAAAACGCTTGTACTAACTTAACCCTAGACAATTTGGTTCAACCACCGACAGACTTTACCGCGAGTTATGATGTTGATATTGGCGCAATGCCCACGGTGGATGGTTCGCCTTCGGTCGTTGGAGGGGTCGTTCAAACTTCTAGTAGTGAGTAACAGAACCTGATGAGTTAAAAAAGTAATACAAAAAACGGGGCATTATGCCCCGTTTTTTTGTTTGCGGTTCTGTTTTATAGAATTCGGTTTTATAAGATTCGGTTTTAGAGGGAGAGAATTTAGGACTAACGGAATAAAGCGGCGCATGATTGGTGATAGTTCTCTGAGGATGAACACTAGACTGAAAAGTAGGTAAGATTTAAATGGATTTAAAATTAAAAAAATAGTGAAGGTTTTTTTGGCTATGAATAAATTGAATCCCTTAATATTAATATTTACGTTTCTAGTTTTTCAAATGCTTGGCATGAGCGCTTTGGGAGGCGAGTCGGTCGATCGCACGTTCTGCGTGAATGAATCCTCCCGGGGCTCGGTTGTTTTTATTGCTGATGCTTGTGAAACACCGGATGGCCAGGTCGAAAATTCTGCTGTTGAACCTTCAGTTAAGTTGGCGGCGAATACATCCGTTGATCCAGTCATGCCCTTTTCCGGCGTGGAAAAACCAGTGGGAAAAACTAACCACGCGCGGGCCCCTGAAAATAAGCCGTATTCTGCGCGCTCAGTGCAGTTGACCTTTGGCACGAATGTCGCGCGTAGAGTGGGGGATTTGGTGTGGAGTATTGCAAGTGATAACTCCGGATTGCGAACCCCTAATGTGCTCTCTGAGTTGAGCCATGAAGATTTAGAAATGAATGAACTTGAGGTGGATTTTCAGGTGCGCTTTAAAAAGGGGTTTTTAAAATCCTTTTTGTTGGAAAGCCGCTTGAGGTACGGCAAGGTAGCTCACGGCCAAACTCAGGACTCGGATTATCATGGCAATGATCGAACGGTTGAGTTTAGTCGCAGTTTGTCCAGTAATACGGGGGACTACGCAGCGGATTATAGTTTTGCGTTCGGTTATCAGTTTTTCCCTCAGCAATGGGTCAATTTCAATCTTTTGTTTGGCTACAGTAAGCACGAACAGTTTATTCGTATTGAAGATGCGGTGCAGAATATTGCAACGGTCTCTGAGACGCCTCCCTTGGGTCCCTTGGATGATTTGAATACGACTTATCAAGCGACTTGGGAAGGGGCGTGGATCGGGGCGCAGGCATTGGTGAATCTTGGGCCATTGCAGTTCAATTGGCGTTTTGAGCATCATAACGCTAACTATTATGCGGAGGCGAATTGGAATTTACGAAGTAGTTTCGCTCATCCTCGGAGTTTTGAACACATTACTGAGGGGCAGGGTAATGTGGTTGATCTTGGGGTGTCTTATGGGGTGCCTTTGAGTCGCGGAGGCAAGTTGTTTTTCGATACGGTTGTCAGGACCCAGTGGTGGGTGACATCGGCGGGCCTAGACCGTGTCTTTCTTAGTAATGGCAATATTGTTACGACTCGGTTGAATGAAGTCGATTGGCGGTCGCGTTCATTAAGTATTGGCGTCCATTATGTGAAATAGTAAGGTTGTTTTTTACTATATTACATAAAACTCTTGCCTCTGAATCGATAATTCAGCTAATCTCATTGGCATCTTAAATCAGTTAATTTAACTTCGGGTCCGTCTACTTCCTAGAGCCTCATAAGTTAAAAATAAGGCGTGCAGTGTCTCAAGAAAAATCAGTAGTATTTCGGCTACTTCCCATCCTCGATTTCCTAAAACCTTATTATTTCCGTATTTTTTTGGCCTTGATTGCATTGATTTTTACCGCTGGGGTGATGCTGTCCATTGGGCAGGGGCTTAAGTATGTGGTTGATTCAGGGTTTGCAACGGGGTCATTAGATCAGCTCGGCAACACTATGAAGGCGTTTTTCGTATTGACCTTGATGCTGGCTGCAGGCACCTTTTTGCGTTTCTACCTGGTCTCTTGGCTTGGCGAACGAGTGACTACGGAYATTCGTAAGAAAGTCTACGATCATGTCATCGACCTACACCCTAGTTATTTCGAGACCAATCTCAGCGGTGAAATACAGTCTCGACTGACCACCGACACGACTATATTGCAAACCGTCATTGGCTCGTCGGTGTCTATCGCTCTGCGTAATATTATTATGTTTACGGGCGGTATTATTTTCATGTTCATCACTAACGCGAAGTTGGCGGGTATTGTGATGCTGTCTGTGCCGTTGATTATTTTACCGATGCTGGCGATAGGGCGACGAGTCAGGACGTTGTCTCGACATAGCCAAGATCGTATTGCTGATGTGGGKACCTACGTGGGTGAAACACTGCAGAAGATAAAAACAGTGCACGCGTACAATCATCAGGAAATTGATAAACAAGTGTTTGGTGATCATGCTGAACTAGCCTTTCAAACGGCGTTAACGCGCATTAAATATCGATCAGCCTTGGTGACGGTGGTCATCGTTTTCGTATTAGGCTCCATTGGCGCTATGTTTTGGGTCGGGGGTAAAGACGTTTTAAACGGCGTGGTGACTGGGGGCGAGTTAGCGGCCTTTGTGTTTTATGCGGTTATCGTGGCCAGTTCATTGGGTGCCATCAGTGAGGTGTGGGGTGAGCTACAGCGCGCGGCAGGTGCTTCCGACCGGCTAATGGACTTGTTAAGCACTGACAGCGTGTTACTTGAGCCCGCTCGTCCTGAACAGTTTGACCCGAAAGCTGGGGGCACGTTGGATTTTAATCAGGTTTCTTTTTGCTATCCCTCAAGGCTAGATCATGCAGCCATTGATCAAGTCTCGGTTGCTATTAAAGCCGGTGAAAGTATTGCGATTGTGGGGCCTTCGGGAGCAGGGAAATCAACGCTGTTTGATTTAATGCTGCGGTTTTATGACCCCCAGCAAGGCGCGATCAAAATAGACGGGAAAGACATTCGCACGGTAAGTTTGCGGAGTTTAAGAAACCGTATCGCCATTGTGCCTCAGCAGCCCAGCTTGTTTACTGGCGATGTTAAAGAAAACATCCGTTACGGTAAGCCGGATGCGTCGGACCAGGAAGTCTTTGCGGCGGCAAAAGCGGCCTATGCGGATGAGTTTATTGACGCGCTTCCTGACGGTTATGAAACTTATTTGGGCGAAGGTGGAATTCGCCTTTCGGGAGGACAACGACAACGTATAGCAATCGCTCGCGCGGTGTTAAAAGACCCGGATATATTATTGCTCGATGAGGCCACGAGTGCATTGGATGCTGAAAGTGAGCACATGGTACAGAAAGCGCTGGATCACCTGATGCCWGGKCGAACCACTCTCATTATTGCCCATCGTCTTGCAACGGTRMGGCATGTTGATCGTATTTTATTATTTGAGAAGGGCCAGCTAGTGGCCAGTGGTAATCATCAAACGTTACTCAAAACGTCACCGCTTTATGCTCGTTTAGCCAACCTTCAATTTCAAGAGCGTGGCATAGACAACGAGTTGGTGGATTAAGTCTACGGATGACTTGGCAGGGGAAGCGAATGGGCCAGGGCAATAAAAAAGCACTGAAAAGGCGGGTTATCACCGATACTGTCATTGCAAGCACAGTACCGGGATAATAGAACGTGTCAGGACAACGTCTATTTAACTTAGAACAATGAAACGTTAATCACGCCTTCAATGTCCTGGATCGCTTGAAGTATCTCAGCACTCGGCTTGGATTCCACATCGATCAGGTTGTAGGCGATGCTCTCCCGGCTTTTATTGAGCATGTCGATGACATTAATATTCCCGTCTGCAAGAATAGAAAGCACCTGGCCCAGCATTTTAGGGACATTCTGGTTAGCAACGCCAATTCGAAAGCCTTGTGTGCGCTCTAAGTAGAGGTTTGGAAAGTTAACGGAATTCTTCGTATTGCCATTTTCCAAGAAGTCTTTTAACTGATCGGCTGCCATAATTGCGCAGTTTTCCTCAGCTTCATTGGTGCTAGCACCGATGTGAGGCATCAGAATAACGTCATCTCGTCCGATCAAGCTAGGCGTTGGGAAATCGCAAATATACGCAGAAAGGGCTTTGTCGTCTAAAGCCGCAATGACCGCACTTTCGTCGACAATCTCTTGTCGGGCGAAATTAAGTAACTTGGCGCCAGGTTTCACAGATTTAAGGGATTCTTGATTAATCAGGTTACGGGTGCTGTCAAACACGGGGATGTGCAAGGTGATGTAATCGGATTTAGACAATAGCGATTGCAGGTTATCCATGCGGGTTACTTCACTCGACAGTCTCCAGGCTGACTCTACCGATAAGGCCGGGTCATAACCAAATACCTTCATGCCTAAGCTCAGGGCTGCGTCTGCAACCATGGAGCCTATTGCGCCAAGGCCCACGATACCAAGCGACTTGCCGTTTAATTCCTGGCCTCGGAAACGTTTTTTCTCTTTTTCTAGCAGCTTGCTCATTTCGTCTTTGTCTTGCATCTCTGACAAGCTGGCGACGTATTCGATACCGGCGGTAATGCCTCTTGAACCGAGTAGTAGTGCTGCTAAAACTAACTCTTTCACTGAGTTAGCGTTGGCGCCTGGGGTATTGAAAACCGGTAAGCCTTTTTCGGTGCAGTATTCGATTGGCACGTTGTTAACACCGGCCCCAGCTCTGGCGATCGCCTTGATTGAGGGAGGTATTTCATCAGGGCTCAGTTTATGACTGCGTAAGAGGATTGCGTCGGGGTGGCCGATTTCGCTTGCGACTTCGTAGGTTTCCCGTTGGAAACGCTCTAAGCCTTTTGCTGAAATTTGATTAAGTACTTGTATTTTATGCATTATCTTACGTCCAAATTAATCAGTCATGAAATAGTCGATGGGCCCCAGTGACTCTCGTGGTTCTGCCGTGAACTTTTCAATAGCGTGCTATTGATTGAGTGCAGGGGGGAAAACCCAAAGGACGCGTATTCTAATAATAAAGGGTGGGGTAGATCCAGTATTCTATTTGATACAGGTCACTGGAAGGCTGTAATTTGAGTTAAAAATAAGCTTTTGGCTCGATAATAAGGGGAAATATGGCCTTGAAGCTGATTCGAGGCTTATTTACGTGCCAATGAGCGAAATACCGTGAATGCTAGCAAGTGATCGTTCTAACGTAAAAGACAGGTGACTTGGGTTGATCTTAACGGCTGGGTTTAGTCGGTCGAAGTGCTGTGTAGAGCAGGGCAGTGAAAGGCAGTGAAAGGGGGGCTGATAAAACAATGTAACAGTGCTTTGCGTAGAACGGCTGTAAATCTCGCTTAAATTGTTTTCTAGTATATTCTATTTTAAGGTTATCTTGAGGGTTAGCCCACCAGGCCAAGGCGATGAATCATTTTTCGGTTAGACGCGGTTTATTCACCATTGCGATGGTGGTTACACTCTATTGTTGTACCGCTGATGAGCCAGAGCGCTATGCAGCTCAACCTAACATTCTTGTACTGATGATGGATGATCTAGGTTACAACGATCTTGGTATTAATAATAACAATAGGGATAGCCCAAGTCAGAATATGAATCAGTTGGCCGCTGATGGCATGCGGTTTACCCAGTTCTATACCGAGAACACGTGTGCCCCTAGTCGAGCCGCCTTTATGACAGGGCGGTATCCTGCGCGTTTCGGGTTTCGGCCCGTGGCTCGAGGCATTCCTGCGGAGGTAACTACCTTGCCTGAGGCGCTCAAGAGCTTGGGCTACAACACGCATTTCACCGGCAAATGGCATCTGGGCTTTTCGGTTAAGGAAGCACTGCCTATTCATCAAGGTTTTAATACTAGCTTTGGTTTTCTCAATCAATGGTTGTTACAAGCCCCCAATCCAGACGGGTCGCTCAATAGGCCGRCTTATCGAAATCCTGTGCTCGAAGACAGCTCGGGAATTCGTAAACCTTATCAAGGCCATCTTTCCGACATTCTTACCGATCACTCGGTAAAGCTAATAAAAAATAATAGCCAAGCGGAACCTTGGTTTATATACCACGCATTTTTTGCACCTCATACACCGATACAACCTGCGGCGCGTTACGCAAAACAATTCCCAGATACACCGGCTGGGCAATATCGAGCGCTGGTAAAACAGCTTGATGACAACGTCGGTAAAATCCTGCAAGCCTTGAAGGATTCTGGGCAAGATCGGAACACTGTGGTGGTTTTGCTTAGCGATAATGGCGGTACCAATGCGCAAGTGAACAGTAATGCGCCTTTCTCTGGGACCAAAAACACCTATCTTGAAGGCGGCGTTCGCACGCCGATGATTATTCACTGGCCGGATAAATTTCCCGTGGGGGACGTATTTAATTCGCCAGTGACTATTTTTGATTTATACCCCACCTTGGTGACGTTGGCGGGGGGAGAGCTTACGGATAAAATAGACGGGATTGATCTTGCCAAAGCGATACATCATCCCGAGGTGTTGGAGCGCACACTTTTTTGGGAGGGCTATGGTCGTGGCATGACGACTTATAGCGTGCTTTCAAAACAACGTTGGCGTTTATACCAACCCTTTTTGGGCACGGCGGTACTTTTTGATTTACACGAAGACCCGACAGGGCAAAAAAATATTTACGATGACAATAAAGCGCTAGCGGAAAGTCTCTATCAAGAATATGTTGAATGGAGGAACCAAGTAAGGCGCGTTGACACCACATTGACCGCGCATGATGGGCTAGGCAAGGGCATCTTAACGGGCAGTGACTTTCAACGTAGCCCTGGGCTATCGGGTTTTACCTTTGCCATAGGGGTTACGCCAGAAGCCTGCGATGAGCCAGACATTAAAGTGGATTCAATAATGACTGAAAAACGTGATGAAAGCGCTAAAGCCCACGGTGAGGGGATTTATAGGACTATTGCTCAACAGCAGGGGTTCTTGTATATCGGTCATTCGAGCACCGAAGGATTGAAGGTAGAAATTGACGGTCAACTATTACGGGGACCGGTGCTAGCGAACGACGTTTGCCATAGCATTATCGTTTCTAGTTTTTTCTCGCGTAATATCTCGCCGTTCGCCCCGAAAAAACTTAAGTCRCCCATCGCACTATTCGTTGAYGGTCAGCGCGTCGAGCAAAYCCACAGCTCAAATGGGTTGCTCGTGACAGAAGGCCTTTCAAACGCTACGTATATTGGTTTTAGTCCGGATAAAGACGCTGAATTTCATGGGTATTTAAGCCGACCTGTTTTACTGAATCAACCTGTTTTCTTAAAGGCGGGAGTCGATCACGCTGGGATTTTGCCGGTTTCTACTGCCGTGTGCCTTGAGGATTGATCCAGTTTTATTTCTTAGGCGTTTCGATAATATTATAATTCGTGTGACTCAAAGGCTTAATGATATAGGGAGTAATCGACCCAATATAGGGGGGGCATTCAACGTCGCAGGCCTTGAYTGAGCCTCTGCCCAATGGCTAAAATAAATTAAAACTTAATGCGCATGCCTACAGAAAGCCCGGCATTGCTYTCRCCCTTCATTRCTGCGATTTTATCGTCATGACCTACGCCGATGATTGCTAAGGACGCCTGGTCATCGTTAGAGATCATGCCCAATGTGACGTAGCTCGTTATTTTTTTCGAGTGAGCATGGTCAATGCCTACCGCAATCAAACTGCCGCCCGTGTCATCGGCGTTATCGTAGGCGTTCATAAAGTAGCTTTGCGCTTTAAAAGTGTACGGCGCTGAGGTTAACGCCCAACCGAATCCGATGATGTTGTTGTCACGGCCATCTACGCCGCCAACATCACTTGCTGCCTCATAAAACCCAACCCAGCGATGGGCCCCTGCTTTTATTGAGCCTACCAATCGAATTGCACTGGCATTTTCAACTGCGGGGGCTTGGGGGTCTGCCAACGTAGCCGCATTATCTGCTTCCTTGCCGTTTACTAATTCATACCCAGCCGCAAGCATAACGGTGTCGGTGGAATAAGTAAGACTGCCGCTGATTACGCTGCCATCGTTGTCGTCTATTCGATCATCGTCCTTAGCGTCAGTATAAAACGCGCCGGTAAAATGGAATTTTTGGCCGAACTTGTTGGCATAAACGATGCCGTTGTTATAGCGGCTATCAAAACCATTGACTGAAGTGAGCGACCGGTTTTCCCCTAACTGAGAACTCCAAAACAAATCAACACTGCGGCCTATTTTTTTCACGGGTGTATCAAGTCGTCCGAATTTTATTTGACCGAACGGACCTTTAATTCCCAGGTAACGGTTTCTTTGACTCCAGTCTTTTTCTCCGGTGATGCTAACGTGCCACTCGGCTTGATAAAGTACGCTGTAGTCTTTGCTGAGAGTAATGTCGCCTTTCAGCCCAAAACGAGATGAATTACTGGATAGGCCGATATTGGTGTCGTCGGAATCGTCTAACAAATCCACTGATGCGTGTGCGTGACCATAGAAACTCAGCGCCTTACTCGCTGCGGCGCTGCTCGTTATGGCCAAGAGCGTAGGGGAGAGTATAGCGACCGTTAGCAACGGGGTGTGCAAGAGTTTCATTCGTGTGTCCTGATCGCTGCGCTCTAGAGAGTTGTGTGTTGACTGTAAGGTATACAAAAACGATCATGCGCCAAAATTTGTGTTAGCCCATAAAGAATCGTTATTAGGGATTGAATTCACCGTTGCGTCTATTTTTCTGACTTATATAACAAAATAGCTGATAACACCCCTGATGCAATTATTTAATGCTGAGGGTATGGCCGGTAGGTGGGATTATTGCTGCGGTTTGCTAATCTTCTAATAGAGGGGAACRAGTAGTCCGATAAAAAGGTGATTGTTTTAGAGAGGGGCATTGTTGCAGGATATTCAGTCGATCATAGACTTTCTTAACCGCGAGCGGGAAAGTGCTTTACAGCATTGCCCTGTGGATGAATCGGGGGCAATGATTCTAGCCAATGAACGGCCCATGGCGATGGCCGCGTATTTGCGCGCGCATTATTTACAGACTGAGYTGGAAGCATTAGAAAACGACAAATCCAAGGGCGAAGGTGGGCAAGAGGATAATCATTGGGGGCAAGTTTGTTCGGATCTTGTGGGGTTGCTGGGTGACTTTAATACCTCGCCCTCTTCGAACGCTGATGATAACGGGTATTCGCCTGAAGCATTAGAGAAACTAGAGTCCAACTATCAGCAACGCATTAAAAACCTGGAAAAATATCGAAAACTATTCTTTGATTTGAGCGATCGTTTAAATGAACTTAAGGGCCCCGATGAAAATAAACAGGCCCCCGTGAATCCTGCCGACCTGGTGGTGAAACCCTTGGACCGGGAGGTTATCAATGCGCCGCTAAATAGTCTTAAGTCCAGCCAAGAGGATCAATCTGAACTCGTGACCTCGCTGCAGGCGAAGGTCAAAGAACTCCAAGCCAATGAAGCCCACAATGAAGAGCAAATTGCTGAAAACCTTGAAATGTTGCAACAGCTTGATCGGCAATTGCAAGAGTCCAAAGGGTGTACATCGATGCTGGAGGAGGAAGTCGATCGCTTAATGGATCAAGCCGATGCGCTTAAAGAAGAGAATCAATCGCTTAAAGCCAAACTGGTGCTTCAAGAGAGCAGTGAGCTCGCGCAGCCGGATAGTTTTCCTGAACAAGAGGACGGCGAGGATGCGAGTGCGCCCAAGCCTGAAACCTTGGTGGTGGCGGAAAAGAAAATTACCGCGTTGGACGCTGAGCTGGAACAAACCACTGAAATGGCTTTTGGGTTTATGAAAAATTGTGCCGATCTAGGCAGTGTGGTGCAGTTTTTGATAGATTCCCTTGATTCAGGTTCCGAGAAAACGTTAACGGATGCGCTATTTTCTTCACTGGAAACCATGAGCTTAAACGCAGCAGTGTTAATCACTAAAGGCAAGGAAGTTTCGTTTTATAGCAGTAGTGCTGATTTGAGAGTCAGTAAGAAAAGTAAAATTTGGGCTGCAAAAAGTAAAAGCCGTTTAGTCTCTAGTGATGCCGGGTTGTTGCTCTTAGGTGAAAATGCAAAGATGTTTATTGATACCGCCGATGTGGATGATGCGGCGACGATTGATCGATTAAAAGACAATGTGCAAAAGCTGAGTTTAGGGCTGGATGCCGCAGTGTCGAAATTACTTAATGATAATAGTAAATTAGCGAATCATCAGCGACTTGAGACCATGGTCAAATTGACCGATGGTGCTTGCAATACCTTTGGGGACGCGGTGCAATCTCATGTTGGGGATATGCGGGATTTGTTGTCTAGCTTTATCACTGAAAGCAAACAGTTGTTGGTGAGTATTGAAATGGATAATAAAGATAAAAATCAATTGCTTCAATTTGTTACTGAATCCAGTAACACGATACTCAATAAGACTGCCGATACTTTATCGCTGGATAAAGATTTTAGAACTCTCCTTAAGCGTCTTCGAACTGAATAAGGCATTCAAAACCCCTAGTGCGGAACAAACTATTTGCTAAACCGTCTAGACTAGTAAATAGGCAGTACACGGACGGGCAGTAAGCGTTTTATGAATATTCTTTCCGGATATCAAGTTCTTCACGAGAATTACAGTAGCGCGAGCACCAAGGTTTATAAAGCGCAACGGGGCAGCGATGGTTTGCCTGTTATTCTCAAAGTTTTACAAGACAATCACTTTACGGCGAAACAATTAAGTCGTTATAAACAAGAATACGATATCTCTAAAAGTATTCACAGTGATAGTGTTATCAAGCCGTATAAGTTCGAAGTTGACTCCAATCGATGTGTCATCATATTTGAATATTTTTCGGGTAAAACCCTTGCTGAATATGTTGATCACCATCAATTAAGCCTTTTTCAGAAACTTCAGTTAGGCAGTAAGATTTCAGAAGGCCTGGCAGAGATTCATGAGTCCAATGTGATTCATAAAGACATTAATCCTGGCAATATCGTTATTGATGAGTCCTTTGAGAACCTGAAAATAATTGACTTCAGTCACTCCTCTTTGCTGCCTAAGGAGCAGTTGGGGTTAGTGTATCCCTCTTCGTTGGACGGCACACTAGCGTATATCGCCCCGGAACAAACCGGGCGAATGAACCGCATGGTGGATTACCGGGCAGATTTTTACAGCCTGGGGGTGACGCTTTATGAGTTGTTTACTGGGCAAGTCCCGTTTCTGGCTGAGGACCCCATTGAGCTAGTGCATTGCCATATCGCTAAGCTGCCCAAACCGCCGATTGACGTGGAAGCACAAACGCCTCAAGTGGTGTCCGATATTATTATGAAGCTGTTAGCGAAAACAGCCGAAGAGCGCTACCACACTGGATGGGGAATTAAAGCCGATTTTGATAAATGCCTAGAGCAGCTTAAAAACAGCGCCAACGATAATATTGTCGATTTCCCCATTGCCGGGGAGGATATCCCCAATCGGTTCCAGATTTCTGAAAAACTCTATGGCAGAGATGACGAAGCGCGACTGGTATTGGATCTGTTTGGGAAGGTCAGCAGTATTGGCAGTCGCGAATTACTATTGGTGGCGGGATACTCAGGAATAGGTAAAACGTCGTTAATTCGAGAAGTTTATCGGCCGATGACTAAGTGCCGTGGCTATTTCGTCAGTGGTAAATTTGACCAATATTGCCGTGATAAACCTTACAGTGCGGTGATTGATTCATTTCGGGAGTTAGTGCGACAATTACTGACTGAGACGGAAGAACGTATTGCGCAATGGAAAGAAAAGATTCTCGATGCGGTTGGAATCAACGGCCAAATCATTATCGATGTTATTCCTGAAGTAAAATTAATTATTGATCAGCAAGAGGAGGTGGAAGTCTTAGGTGCGGCAGAGTCACGGGTTCGTTTTGAATACACCTTGTCGCAGTTTATTTCTATCTTTTGCCAGCACGAACATCCTTTGGTGGTCTTTTGGGACGATTTACAGTGGTCTGATACTGCGTCCTTGGAACTGGTTGAACGTCTCATTAGTGATGATGAATTTAGCCATCTATTTCTAATAGGCGCCTATCGGGACAATGAAGTGGATGACTCGCATCCGCTTATTCTTACGTTAAATAGCCTCACTAAGCATGGTCGAGATTACACGCGCATTTTATTGGCCCCGTTAGGGCCTGAACACATTGTTGAGTTTGTAGCGGATTCTCTGAAAGAAAAAGGCTCAGAAGTGGGGGAGTTAGCCACACTGGTGCAGAATAAAACCGCTGGCAATCCATTCTTTATTGAAGAATTCCTGAAGTCACTCTACTCCGACCAATTGATAAAGTTTGAACCGAAGAAAAACAGATGGACTTGGAGTTTAGAGGAAATTAATGCGCGGGGGATTACCGATAACGTAGTTGAGTTGATGGCCGGTAAAATTGCTGACTTGGGCGCGGATGTTAATCGAGTACTTAACTTGGCCTCTTGCATTGGTAATATTTTTGATCTTTCGATTTTGGCAGGGGTGTATGGTAAAACCGAGAAGCAAACGGCTTCTGTGGTGTTAAAGGCCATCAAGGTAGGTTTGATACTGCCTTTGGGGGAGGCCTATAAGTTGGTCCAGGTGGATGAATATGTAGAGAAGTTTTCGCAAAAAWTGACGGTACGTTATCGCTTTTCTCATGACCGAATTCAGCAAGCCGCTCATTCCTTGATAGAAGAGAAAGCACAGCAGGCGATTCATTTTCAAATTGGTCAGTTACTAGCTGAAAAATATAAAGAGAGCGTTGATGAGTATGTGTTTGAGATTACTAATCAGCTGAATATTGGTTGTGAGTTAATTGAAAACGACCAGCAACGATTTGAGTTGGTGACTCTCAATGTACTTTCTGCGAAAAAAGCCAAGCAATCTATTGCCTATGATCTGGCAAATAAGTATATCAATGCCGGAATTGATTTGATTGCAGATGATTTATGGTCGGAGCAATATTATCAACCCTCGTTGGACTTATATACCTTTGCGACAGAAGTGGCTTATTTAACGCAGAAATATGATTCTATGGAGCAGTACGCTCAACAAGTGTTGAAGCATTCCCTTGATATAGTCTCAAAAATTCCTGTCTATGAGTCATTGATGAATGCCAATACGGCACAGGAAAAAAATGCCAACACCATTGCTATTGGCCTTGAGGTGTTGGAGTTGTTGGGGATTAAGTTGCACCCTAACCCGGGTATGGGGATTATTCTTANGGAACTCGTACTGACTAAATGGATAATGCGCAATCAATCCATGGAGGATCTTTTAAATCTTCCTCCGATTTCAGATCCTGGTAAATTGTCGATTCTAAAAATATTTTTCAGTGTCACAACCTCTGCGTATCTGATGAATCCTGAGTTGACCTTAGTCATGGCTTTAAAGTGTATGCAAATCACTGTAAAGCACGGCACTAGCTCTTTGACCGCTTATGCGGTGTCTGTTTATGCATTAATCACCAGTGGGGTGTTGAGAGATTACGATAAAGGCTTTGCTTATGGTGTGCTAGCACAGGATATTTTGGATAAACAAGGCGAGAAAAAGCATCGCCCGTATGCAGAAATGATTGTGTTGTTAATGACCCATCATTGGAAAAAGCCACTTCGAGACGATATAACAGAATACGAGCGGCTTTATAAGTTAAGCATGGAGGTGGGGTCTTTATTTGATGCTGCATTGAATGCCGGTATGCCAGCCTTTCTGCGTTATATATTGGGGGATAACTTAGACGAGGTCCATGAGGATTCCAAGCGTGCGTTAGAGGCATCCAAAAAACTTGGTCAGGCGATGATGGTGGATAAAATGGAGATGATTCTTCAGTACATCAGCTTAAGCCGGGGGGATGAACCGTTNAGTGAAACTATTTCAGGTAAATACTACGATCAAGACAAGGCGCTTACTGAGTATTTGGCTACCAATAATCAGAGTAGCTTGTTGTCCATTTACGTGTTCAAGCAGATATTCCTTTATACGTTTCAACGCCTTGAGTCCGCCTACAAATTAATTCCTCTGATTGAGAAATACATGCCTGCCGGTTTGTCTAATCCGGTTGAGCCGCTTTCGCACTACTTCGTGGGTATGTCTTTGGCCGGTCATTATCCGCAGCTATCTGCAACAAAAAAAGTATTTGCGCGGATTAAAATGAAAAGATATCTGCGCAAATTGAAATTTGCTGCCAAGCATTGTCCTGAAAACTACTTGTTTCGAGAGATGGGTTTGGCGGCGGAAATTAATCGCTGCGAAGGCAATAACGCAAAAGCCACTTACTTTTATAACCGTGCAGTGAATAGTATCCGTGAGGGCGATTATATTTCTGACCGGGCCATATTGTTGGAAAGGATGGCCACGTTTCATATTCAGCTGGGAGAGACCTTTACCGCCAAATGCTTGATTCAGGCCGCCATTGCGACGTTTAACGCGTGGGGATCTAAACCCAAAGTAGACATCTTAAGAGACCAGCACCGTGAATTACTCGAGTGGCAAACGCCCATGGAGGTGGCGGTAATCGGTGAGGAGAAGCAGTCTGCCAGCTCCATCCAAGACGTTGATGTGTTGATGAAAACAGCACGCACGCTGAGTAAAGAAATTGTTTTGTCGAAGATGGTTAATCGATTGATGAAATTGTTGATTGAGAATGCAGGCGCGGAGAAAGCCGTATTGATACTAAAACATGGGGTGGACGGCCAAGGTCGAGATGCATTTCAAGTCGAGGCTGGGATTTCTATTAACAAGGAATTTACAGAAACCTACCCTTTGGAACTTGACCAAAGTAAACAATTACCCATTGCAATCGCTCGTTATGTAGTTAAAACCAGTGAAAATATTGTCTTGGATGATGCAAGCGAAGCGTCGACTTTTTCCCAGGATGACTATATCCAGTTGGAAAGCCCTAAATCTATTTTATGCGCGCCGTTATTGAAGCAAAATGAATTGTTGGGCGTGTTGTATTTGGAGAATAATCAAGCCACGGGGGTGTTTACACCTGATCGCGTGGAGGTGTTGAAATTTATATGTTCCCAAGCGGCAATTGCGATTGAAAATGCGAAGTTATACGGTGATCTGGAAGCATCTGAAGATAAATACCGCAGTATTTTTGAAAATTCTAATGAAGGTATTTTGCGGATATCAAAAAAGGGCATCTTTATCGCTGCTAACGCTGCCTTGGCGCGTATATTGGGGTGTCCAAGTGCCGGATTGTTGGTGAGCGATCGAGTTAATTTCTCTGAGTTTTTAATGGGGGAGATTAAAGAAAACTTGATTTTCACCCTCAATAAAGACAAACAGGTTTACGATTATGAAACGCAGATTTTACAGCAAGGTGGTTCATTTTGTTTTGTTCAGTTAAGTTTGCACAGTGTGACAGACAAGGACGGTGAGCTGSKGMATNWTTGNSRGCAYKSTGMGNGRTATCTNSGYANMGTNRRARWGMMKWMMYMATNWWRSTGNWRRRGKRTMRTSCNWGANAGCWSYMAMTGMRGCKWRWWGCSMRYYSMWKSMSRGMWTKWKTCATGNNMWWTYAKGWCNYMCAKGRRKGSKGTMAKWGGYANWRKMSWTYWSYWRMRKSMWRCRYCSMTYMATNRATCKYRAKMRMRCTRYKYRSRTMYKRTTMATNRYTCKGRMSRRRMKWTRCTSRWKAWTRTYRRTGNAWSYMKWWGWKTANKCYWASMTYKWMGSAKKSAAKANSSASTNYRSRKMRKWKYKSYWATRAYYTKWYKSRRKTRRKMKWGAATGYCGNNNMRKGYSWKTTTWTMGTCNMRASSSRAAKMWMAWAAKNTNGATTNTRRTCNAKKMCGSYTYKYYCASSTAMGSCNCGCTATATATTTGGTGATCCGACTCGCCTCCGACAAATTATTATTAATTTAATTGGTAACTCCTTTAAATTCACAGAGACGGGCCAGGTCTGGTTAACTGTTCAGCCGTGTGAGAAGAAAGGCTCTGAGGGCAAGTTGTTAGTTCGGATATCTGATACCGGTATCGGGATAGCCAAAGAGAACATTGGCAAGATTTTCGAATCCTATGGCCAGGCGGAAGGGGAAACTGCAAGAAAGTTTGGCGGCACCGGTTTAGGACTCAATATTTGTAAACAGTTAGTGTTATTGATGGGCGGGGAAATAGGCATTGAAAGTGAGCTGGGTGTCGGCTCAACGTTTTGGTTTACCATGGATGCTAAGCCTGATAACGACTGTATTAATAAAGAAGATCAGGCAAATTTAGAAGTGGCGGTGAAACAGCATCGCTTGCTTTACTTGGATTCAAATGTCACTTACGGCGAGTTAATGGCTGAGTATTGTGCCAGTCAAGGCTTGTCTACCAGGGTTGCTAGCTCTATCGAGCAAGGATTTAGTGCGCTGGAGGAAATGGGTGATGACCTCACGCTTATCGTGGTCAACCAAGACCTCAAGGACGGCGCTGGATTAGCGTTCTGTCAAAAAGTAGAGCGGGATTACTTGCAGAAAAAATCCGTAAAAATTATTTATGTGCATCCGCCGGCTAAAGAATTAACGGAGACTGAAATTGAGAGTTACTCCATTACTGAATCATTTGAAAAGCCTCTTTCTGTGGCCAGTTTATTTGATCGTAGTATGGAGATATTAGAACCGCAATCCATGCTTCGTAAGAGCGAGGAAGAGGCTGCAGACGTTGATTACAGCCGACTCAGGGTGTTGGTGGCGGAAGATAATTTGGTCAATCAGGTGGTCATTAAAAAAATGCTGGAGAAAATTGGTTCGCAATGTCACCTGGCACCTGATGGCGGGGCAGCCTACGAGTATTTTGTGGACCACTATTCTGAGATCGATGTGATCTTAATGGATTGTCAGATGCCGGTGATGGATGGCTATGAGACCACTGAAAAAATACGTGAGCTGGAAGTGGAGCTGGGTTTAGATCCTGTGCCTATTCTGGCGCTCACTGCACACGCTATGTCGGATAATCGCGATGCGTGCATGAACGTGGGGATGAATGATGTGATCACAAAACCTATTGTGATCAAGACGCTTAAAGAGCGTCTGGCTTTTCACATTGCGATGTAAAAAGCCGATTTGAAAAGTGACGCTTTATAAATTGTCGCCATTCTCAATCATGTCCTGACACATATCCAGTGCCGGTTCTGCTGCTTTAGGTTTGCCGACTATCTTCGCGGGTACGCCTGCGACAGTGACATGCGGGGGCACATCGACTAATACAACGCTGCCTGCGGCCACTTTAACGCCTTCGCCAATGCTTACATTGCCTAGGATTTTGGCGCCCGCGCTCACCAGAACACCTTTGCCTATTTTAGGGTGTCGGTCCCCAGTCTCTTTACCGGTGCCGCCCAGGGTGACGGATTGCATGAGTGAAACATTGTCTTCTATAACGGAGGTTTCACCCACCACAATGCCTGTGGCGTGATCGATCATGATGCCTTTACCAATGGTCGCCGCAGGGTGAATATCCACTGCAAATACTTCGGATACCCGATTTTGAATAAAGAGTGCTAAGGAGCGTCGGTTTTGACCCCACAGCCAGTGAGCAATTCGATAGGCTTGCAAGGCATGGAAGCCTTTGAAATATAAAAATGGCGTGGAATATTGATCGCAGACGGGATCTCGGTCGATGACTGCTCTTATGTCGGCCCGCAGCGCCTCAATAATGCTGGCGTCGTTGGCCAGTGCTTCTTCGATAATCTCTCGTATCACCATGGCTGAAACAGTGGAACTATCTAGCTTATTGGATAGGTGAAAGCTAATGGCGGCTTCAATCGTAAAATGATTGAGTATTGTCGAATAAAAAAAGCTCGCCAGAAAAGGTTCTTCCTGAGTCATTAGCGCGGCTTCTTCGCGCATTGATTGCCAGAGCGGGTCGGCGAATTTAGACGCGGCAGGACTAACTTCACGGGTCTCGGGAATGGATTCCTTAGGGGCTGTCTCTGTTACGCTACTCATGGCTTGTCTCATGGAATGGGGGCTGCGGTTCTTTTTACCGGATTGTTGAGGGCCTTGTAAACCTTTCTTTTGTTTATGCTATGTAAGTACGTTAGCGATATGGTGTCTCGGGTTGCTTTTTTTTAAGCTTCCCTGTTCTAAGGCATTGAAATTACTTAAATATATTTTACAGGAGGACGCGAGCATAAATGAGAGGACAGGATTGAAATGCTTGTTCCTGGGCCTGTGCATCGAGTTTGACAGGCCGGGCCCTATCTTATAGGGAGCTAGCGATTCAGGCGCTACGGTGAGCCCAGCAGGTAAGGGCGTGAACTTTGGGGTGGGTGGTCTATGCTTAATCTAGGGATCCCATTGTTGGTTGGCGGTTAAGCGGCACTTKGTAGTTCGATGGGGACTTATGCATCTGAATTGAATAGAGGTTTGATCAACGTGGTCAAATTAGAGCAGTTTTTTGGGATTGACCTGAGTAAGAGGGAGTACGATCTCAGTGGTTTTATTGGTTCCGTAGGCCTTGATAAAGAAGTCAAAGATCATGAGTCAACGCAGGCGTTAGAGAAGCAGTTTGGAGAGGGTAATCGGGTCGTCCAGATTTCCAAACGTCAGGTGATCTTGAAAGCCCYGCGGCCACTTCTAGGGAATAAATGCCTGCCTTATGATTCGCTTTTTTACCGTAAAGAATGCAATACCTCCAGCGATGCTGATCGCCGTTATGGCGCCGAAGAAAAGTTGCTGCAGTTTGCCTTGATGATTGCCTCGGGTAAGAGCTTGTATCAGCTCGAAAGCGAGAAGTTTAAACCGGACATTCAATACCTTAGGGAGCAATCTGCGAAACCAGATAAGCTGCTTGCTAAGCTCGAAGGCATTATGTCGGCGGATACTCGGGCCGACGTGTTGGCGTTTAAAAAGAAAAAGAAGGGCGCTGCGAATGATGAGGACAAGGATAAAAAAGACTCCTTTTGGCAACGCTTGTTTTCTTAATGGGTTGAGTGCTTTGTTGGTGTATTTATTCGTTGCGAGTCTAAATCCCTAGTTTTGGTTGTTCTGGCTTATTCTTTTCAATTTTCCTCATTAATATTCTTTTTTCATTGTCCTGGCGTGCGCCTTGGGCATTACTTCCCGCAGCATTTTTTGTATTTACCGCCACTGCCACAGGGGCACGGATCGTTACGGCTGGCTTTCCTGCCTTCAGTGAGCAGTCCTTCGATGGGGTAGACAAAATACCATCGCTGCTCGAACCTTTTAAAATAAGAGTTCTCTTGGTGCTGCTTGGGTTCTGCGTTGTCATTGTAGGACGCTATAAATTCTACCCAGCCTTGGTCATCTTGCTGTTGTCCTTGGGATTGGTTGATCACGATCAGTCCTGTCCATTGCGCGCGTGAAGCCCAGTCCGCTATGTCGTCTGTCTTCAGGTAGGCCTGTTGAACGGGTAAAGTGGTGTTCACAATATAGTCGATGGCACCGACGACATGAGCGCTGTAACGGGCACGCATTAGTTGCACGGCTGTTTCTGCTTGTTTTGCACCTTGATGCAAAAGCTGGCAGCATTCGCTGTATAACTGTTGGCTACCACAGGGACAAGACTCTGGAAGGGGTTGAGGACCTAGGCCGTGTTTGGATGAGGCGCGTTTTAAAACGTCTTTTTTAGGCATGGGGTAGCATATTCTCAAAGATTGAAGAGGGAGGATGTAGATCCGTGGCTAATTCATTTTATTGGCATGATTATGAAACCTTTGGCGCCGATCCTCAACGGGATAGACCGGTTCAATTTGCCGGGGTGCGTACTAATGAGCAGCTGGAGGTCATCGAAGACCCGTTAGTGCTGTTCTGCCAGCCAGCTGATGACTGTTTGCCAAACCCTGAGGCCTGTTTGATTACCGGCATTACGCCGCAACAAGCCGTGGCAGAAGGTATTCCCGAATATCAATTTATTCAACAAATTAATGATAAATTTTCGGTGCCTGGCACGTGTGGTGCGGGTTATAACTCGATTCGTTTTGATGATGAGGTGACGCGTAATTGCTTGTATCGAAATTTTCACGACCCGTATGCGCGTGAGTGGCAGAATAGTAATAGTCGCTGGGACCTTATTGATTTAGTCCGAGCTGTGTATGCCTTGAGGCCTGAGGGGATTCAGTGGCCTAAACGCGAAGATGGCGCACCTAGCTTTCGCTTAGAGGATTTAACCAGCGCTAATGGCATTAGCCATCAGGCCGCTCATGACGCGCTTTCTGACGTGCATGCAACCATTGCTGTGGCGGCGCTCATCAAGCGGCAGCAGCCTAAATTGTACGATTATTTGTTTCAATTACGGTCCAAGCATAAAGTGGCCAAGTTGGTGAACTATCTGACGCCTAAGCCGTTGCTGCACGTGTCGGGTATGTATCCTGCGACTCAGGGGTGTTTAGGCCTGGTGGCGCCTGTGGTGGCTCACCCAGTGAACTCCAATGGCGTGATTGTATGGGATCTATCGGTGGACCCGGTCGACCTAGGGAAGTTGTCTGTAGAAGAAATTCAGCATCGTTTATTTACTTCGCGGGCGATTCTAGAGCAAGAAGGCCTGGAACGATTGCCGCTAAAAACGGTGCATATGAATAAGTGCCCGGTATTAGCGCCGGTGAGTGCCTTGACGGACTCCCAGGCGGAAAAATTCGCCCTCGATAGAGAGCGCTGCCGTAATAACTTTATTGCGTTGATGGAGAATAAAGACATTCCAGGCAAGGTAATGCAGGCTTTTTCCAAGCAGGAGTATGACGCGCTAACAGATCCGGATTTGATGATTTACAGCGGTGGGTTCTTCTCGAAGTCGGATAAGTCGGCGATGGAAGAAGTGCATCGTACGGAACCCCAAGATCTGGTTAATCTGGAAACTAGCTTTGTTGATGAACGTTTAGCAGAAATGCTGTTTCGATATAGGGCTAGGAACTTCCCAGAGTCATTGGATTATGACGACGAAGCGCGTTGGCGACAGTTTTGTGCCGACAAGGTGATGCGTGACCATCCTGCAAGCAGCCTTTCTTGGCCCCAGTTTGAGTCGTTAATTACGGAGTTAAAGCATAAGAATCAAGCCGATCCGGCTCGCTTAAAATTGTTAGACGACGTGTATCGCTACAGTCAGGAGTTGGTTCAGCGGGTCAGTTAAAAGGACGTAACAGGTACGTCTGCGCCGGGGTTGACGGTGGTAATGCTCGGTGGGCTGAAGCGAAGATGATTTGCTTCAGCCCATTGAGTGGGTGCCTTCGGCTAGATTTAAAGGCCGGCTATGCGGCACCTGTTCTATGCAGCAGCGGTTCTATGCGGCACCTGTTAAATAAAGGATGAGGATGCTGCTGCTGACGGCGTCAAAAGCGGCTGCACCTAATAGACCGCGACCTATTGGGGTTTTCATATTAGTTAAGACCATGTAGACCAAGACCAATTTTTCCAGCACGGCTGCAAGAATGACTGGGGTGCGGATTGTTTCATCAAAAGCGGCCCAAATCAGTAAGCCTCCGAGAACGAACACCATCATGGCCCAGTGTTTGGCGTAGAATAATCCCGCCTCATCATTGATTTCTATGTTGACCACTAGTCGGAGGAATTTCTTAGGCGCGAGGAACTGCCCGACCATGCTGGAGGTGGCGACGCCTATTATAAACAGTATCCAGGTAATGCTTTCGGTAATCATAATGTGCCTTTTGGATTGAGTTTTTGTGTAGCTGGGTGGTTAAAAATTGACGACATGGTAAATTTTAATAACRGAGAAGAAAAGCCCTTTTTTAATTCAGTGTGCTCAGGCAGGGCTTAGCCAGGGGGCTATGGTGGCCTCGCTAAAGGATAGACCGAGGAATTGAATCCTGAGGGGCGATTGGGTAGGATCTATCCCGATTCAGTCGATACGGTATGTTTTCGCTTGGGTCTCATCGCTATAATGTTTCCTTGCCAAGTCTAGAGTAATCAACCATGCACTTTGTCACTGTCGAAAATGTAAGAGCAGGCTTAGCCCTGGTGGATTACTTTAATCACGTCGGAATCGAAAGCCGGATTGATACCGCTACAACGCCTGCAACCATATTTTTACGTAATCCCGATGATGTCGAGTCTGCACAGAAAATCCTAGAAGAGTTTTTACGTGATCCAGGGCAGGAGAAATTTCTCTTGGCGTCGTGGCAGACAGGAGACTCTACCCTTAAAGTTGAGGGTAATTCTTCTGCCGGGACTTCGTTGTTGAAAAGCATGTTTTCGCGGGTTGGGGGATTAACCGTTTTCGTCGCTTTATTTTGTGTGGTGGTTTTTATTGCACAAAATGGGGCGGGTGATTCTTCTTCGCTGTTAAATTTAGGTTTTCCGCTTACTGCGTCGAGTCTTCTTAGTGGGCAAGAATTATGGCGGCTAATTACGCCCATGTTTCTTCATTTTACATTGGCGCACATCGCGTTTAATTTAATGTGGTGGTGGGTTTTTGCAGGGGATATCGAGAAGAAACAGAGTGCCTTGCATTTGCTTTTAGTAACACTGATTGTAGCGCTGTGCTCTAATGTCGCTCAATTTATTGTGACGGGACCTAATTTTGGCGGACTGTCTGGTGTGGTGTATGGCTTGCTGGGGTATTGCTGGATATTGGGACGACGAAGCCCTCATTTAGGCATTACAGTGCAGGCAAGCACGATGCGGTTTATGGTGCTTTGGTTGGTGCTTTGTTATACCGATGTCGTGTCAGAAATTGTAGGTCCGATCGCAAATGCCGCACATACGGTGGGGTTGGTGGCCGGTGTGTTATGCGGTGTCACGGTTTCTTTTTTCGGAAAATCCGATCACTCTGAGTAACAAAAGTTAACGTTGCGAGCGCTTTTTTACGTCACTCGATAAAAGGGTGTTTATCCGGATAAAAGGCGCTTTTTGGTATTTCATATAATTTTCCGAATACCTTCAGTGACTTGCCTTCCTTATAAAATTTCAGAATAAAAATAAACTTTATCTTGTTCAACGTTTATTAGGCTGGTATTTTGTCGACCTCGAAATGATAGAGACGGACAAACAGAATCTAAGTCTCGCCGAAGGTAGAACAAATTCTCAGAGTCAAGTTTTCACTCGTGAACAACGGCACACTTCCTTCTTGCGAGTCTTGTTTTAAATCCTTATAAATTTATTATTTTAAACATACCCTTCCTAACCACGCTTGCTAACTGGATTGTTGGTGCTAAATTTCATTGAGTAGATCTTTTTTCGATTCCTAAGTAGTAGGGTCGATTGTCTAGGTCTGTCTTTAATCGTTGAAGCTTTGGCTATCAAAGGTGAGAAATAGATTTTTCTCATCGAAGAATCTGGATTAACAGTGTGATCATAAGGAGGTGACGAGCGTTTAATAATCTGAAGGTGTTTTAGCATGGATATCCTGTCGCGCAGTCTTCTTGCAATAC
The DNA here is from genome assembly GCA_002402085.1 of Gammaproteobacteria bacterium. GTDB lineage: Bacteria > Pseudomonadota > Gammaproteobacteria > Pseudomonadales > UBA3067. The sequence continues at coordinate 47,347 of NVVB01000007.1, read as the reverse complement.
TTGTTTCAACTGCACTCGTAGCGTGTGGTGGCGGAGGAAGCTCTTCCTCTAGCGATTCTATCGGTAGCGACCAAGCTGCAATCGATAGTAATCAACTTCATCCTTTAGCCGCCGAAGATTTTGTCGCGGTAAAACTTTCTGGCTCTGCTGTCAAAGGCGTGATCTCCAACGGATTGGTCACCGTRTTTTCGGTTGATTCAGATGGCTCGCGAGACGGTGTGCTTGGAGCTGGGTTGACTGACGCATTCGGAGCCTTCGCGATTGATATACCGCAAGACTATGCCGGATTGGTTGAAGCGGTTATCTCTGGACGTTCCGATAATACATCCCCTACCTTGATGACTTGTGATGCCGCGGGCGGTTGTGGTGTTTTTGATTCGCTTTCTGAGTTGGATTTGAATCAGAATGGTGATATCGATTTTGGCGAGCAATTCCCTCTAAGTACTCGTTTTGAAATGACCCACGTGGTTCAATTTAATGGCGGTGATGAACCTTTTTCGGTGCATGTGACACCGCTGACTCATTTAAGCAGTCGCTTTGCTGTGTCCATGGGCGGCGACCTTACTGAAGACAGTTTAAATATCGCGCGCAGTCAGGTGGCTGATTTATTTAATTTGACACTTTCTTTTGCTGAACTTGAAGCGCTTGATATTACCCAATTGGGTGATTCGGAAAGTGTTGATTCAGACCGGTTAAATTACTCCCTTGCTGCTGCCTCTTTTGCCGGCTTAGCATCCGACGGGGGGGATCTAGGGGATATTCTTGCGCGGTTAACCGCGGACTTTACGCAAAATAATGGTCAATTAGTTCAAGTCAGTGATTCGGGTAACGATGTTTCATTACTGCAATTAATTCAAAATGCCATAGACCTTACAAATCATATCGAGGGTCTCGAGGAAGGGTTGGACCCATTAAGGAATCGGCTTGTACAGCGAATGACGCTTGCCTTGCAAGCGCAAGAAGGTACGCTTTCTGACAGTGTTTCGAGTAATACCGTAAATTCGGATTCGTTGACTCAGGCTAAGCTTTTTACGGGTGATTTAACGGGTTGGTCTGATTTCTTAGATTTTAGTAGCTCTGATGCGGTGGCATTTCGTAATCAGCTTGATAATGTTGAGGAATCCTTCGCATCCACTCAAATGCTTGCGGCTCTAGGTGCTGTTGGTAAATACGCGGCCGTGTTTTCGGTGCTGCCAGACGTTGCCAACAATGACGCTGTGCTGCCTTTTCTATGTGGGTTCGTGGATGGCTTTATAGGCTCTGTATGCAGTGGTTTGGCTGAACAATTTACCTTGGCTGAGTTATGCGATGACAACGTTCAGGTACTTGGTGTGAGTGGGTGTGACTTAATAGCGCCTTTCGTTACGATTCCTGTGCCTACGTTAGAGGAAGACTTATCGTTAACCTTCAATTTGTTGAGTCGCGAATTAGTAGCCACGGGAATGGTCTACGACCAGACCGTTGATATCGCGTATACCGTGCCTGATATTTACAGCCAAGACACCGTTTTTGCTGATGTCTCTGGCACAATATCGAATTCAGAGGCTAGCTTGGAGCTGCAGGGGATGTTGCGCTTGGACAAGCAATCGGGTTTAAGTATTCGCGACATTGCTGAAAATGTAGGCGGTAACGGCTTAACGGGGCAATTGAGTGTTGCTGCAAACAGTAGTGCTGGGTTTACTGGAGATTTGGCTATCTCCTTGGGCACTGAAACGTCTTTTGCATTGGGCTTTGAAGGGTTGTCTGTGGAAGGTGAGACCGCATTAGTGACCTTGCTGGGTGAAGTCGAGGGCCTACGTTTAAACGAATCAAGTTTCGTGGTTGAGTATGGCGACAAAATGTTCGAGTTACTCAGAGGCACGGATGGATCAACCGTTCTGCGTAATCAGGATGGTGTTGAGATGGAGTTCTATTTAGATTTAGAGGGTGACGGACAGTTAGGCGCTATATTTCAAAGCGCTGAGCAGTTTGGCACCGTTTGGCGAGAAGGTGTCTCGGTCTTTATCGAGTTTATTGATGGCGAGCGAGTTGATTTAACTGAATTGTTTTCGGGTGATTCGTTGTAATTGACTTGTAGCAATGCCGCTATGTGAGCTCTATAGCATGTAAAGCCTGTTTATATAAACAGGCTTTACATGAAAAACATCAAAGGCTAGTGGCTGGGGTTCGCGACAAGGGCTCGCCTCAGTAACCCGTTAAGTGAGGGATTGCATCGCTTCTACGGTGTAAGGAATAAGCTGATCAAATTGTTCCGCTTTGATTTTTTCAGCCCAAGCAGGGTCGGCAAGTAACGCCCGGCCTACCGCTACCAGATCAAATTCTTGATCTTCGATTCGTTGGATTAAATTATCAATCCCTGTTGGGTTGGCATTAATTTGCTTTGGGTTCGTGAATTCGGAATCCAGGCTAACACTGCCTACTGTGATGGCTGTTTTGCCAGTCAGTTTTTTTGTCCAGCCAGCCAGGTTTAACGAGCTGCCTTCAAACTCTGGTTCCCAATAACGTCGTTGGCTGGCGTGAAATGCATCAATTCCAGCGTCCACCAGCGGGGTAAGAAATGCTTCCAATTCTTGCGGTGTTGGCGCCAATTGAGCGTCGTAGTCTTGCAGTTTCCACTGCGAAAACCGGAGTATCAAGGGGAAGTCTGGGCCGACTTTGTCTCTCGCGGCAGTAATTATTTCGGCTACGAGTCGCGTTCTGTTTTCTACGTTGCCGCCGTATTGGTCGGTACGGTGATTGACTCCGGGCCAGAAAAACTGATCAAGGAGGTAGCCATGGGCACCGTGGAACTCGACTCCGTCAAAGCCAATGGATTGCGCGTCGGCCGCGCCTTGAGCGAATGCTTCGATGACGTCAGTGATGTCTTTTGAGGTCATTTCATAGCAGCGCTTCTTTCCGGGTTTGATGTAACCCGATGGGCTGAACCCCGGTGTTTCTGGGTGCGGCTCTATGCCCGGTTTACGCACACTGCCTACGTGCCATAGCTGCGGAAATATAAGCCCGCCGGCGGAATGCACTTCATCAACGACGTGTTTCCAGCCTTCGAGCGCTTGGCCATGAAAAGCCGGTACGTCAGGATACCCGTTGGCTGCAATGTGATTGACCGTCGTGCCTTCGGTAATGATTAAACCCACGCCGCCTTCTGCGCGACGCTTGTAATACGCAGCAACGTCTTCGCCCGGGGTGTAGCCTGGGGACCGGTTGCGCGTCATTGGGGCCATTACGATTCGGTTCGGCAGGGTGAGCTTGCCGATGTTGGTTTCGGTAAATAAAATATCACTGCTCATCGATTAACCTTCGTTTGATTGCTTAAAACTCGCATCAAGTGAGTTTTTTATGACTGCCATCGCATAACGAAGGACTTTGAGTTTGTTTACAGCCGCAAAAGTATACTTTTTTACTCTCTGTTGCACGGTATACCTTGGGACGGATGTCTGTGCTGGCGTGTGATCCGTCGCAGAAGGGTTGTTTGGCGCTTAGTCCGCAAGCGCACCAAGAATAATTTTTACCGGCTTCGACGTCGACGCCGTAGGGTGTTTTGCTGGCGACTTTGGCTTCACTCATGTTATTCCCCTTGAGGGTGTTTGGGTTTAGTGTGTGGGTGATGGGTGACTGAGATTAATCGCTTTAAGCGTGATTAATCTCAGCGTTGTATGTATCAGCCTTGGCTGGCTAGTTTTGGTCGGTCAATAGCTTTAATAGATGCACCGTTCTGATGTGCAAATAGTGTTGATACGGCAAGTCTATCCGCTCACTTTCTCTGGCGTGGCTTTTTCTTTTGTTAGTTCATCGAGGCTAAGTTTGGCATCAAGTAATTGAGGCATGACGTCATCGAGTTGTTCTTGGCTCCATAGGTCGTCATTTTCGAAGGTGCGTATAAAGGCCGGTTGTTGCATGATCGATACGGTGCCGCGAGCAGCATGAATTATTTGGCCAGTAAAGTCGCTGGCTTTCTCCGATGCCAGCCATGCGACCACGGGTGCAATTTGTTGGGGGCCAGCGGTGGGGCTGTCTGGGTCCATTTTTACGCCACGGGCTTCGTATAAAGGGATGGTCATACGCGTTGCTGCGCCTGGGGAGATGGTGTTCACTGTGCAATTATACTTTTTCAACTCTAAGGACAGCACCCGACTTAGACCGGCGATACCTGCCTTGGCAGCTGCGTAGTTGGCTTGGCCAAAGTTGCCCATTAAACCTGAGACAGAAGAGAAATTGATGATGCGGCAGTTGTCGCGTTGGGTTTCTCTTATGTAGCGTGCAAAAGGTTGGCAGCAGCTAAAGTGGCCTTTTAAATGGACGTCTAAAACAGCGTCCCAATCCGCCTCAGTCATTTTGAAAATGGTTCGGTCGCGTAATATGCCGGCATTATTGACTAATATATCCAAGCCGCCAAAATGATCGAGGGCCGTTTGGATGAGGGATTGTCCTCCGTCCATCGTTGCTACGCTGTCGTAGTTGGCGACCGCTTCGCCGCCTGCTTGTTTTATTTCCGCGACTACTTGATCGGCGACTTTACTTTCGCCGCTACCGTCGGTATCACCGCCCAAATCATTGACGACTACTTTCGCACCTGCTTTAGCCATGTACAGTGCCATGGCTTTCCCTATGCCTCTGCCTGCGCCTGTAATGACGGCGATTTTTCCTTGCAGTATTTGGGTTTGGGTATTCATGCTAAGATCCTTTTTTTAGTTGTTTTTGTTAGTCGTTTTTTGAGTTGGCTTTTTTATTGGGTTGGTGGCTAACGACAGGTGAGTTGCGGTCTTTAGCGCACTTGGGCTTTTAGTAAAAAATTATTATTTTATTGTTGAAAACTGATCCACCTTAAGCGGGATGTGTGCTTGAAGTCAATTGCAGCGTAGGGGTGGGGGAATCTTACAATGAATGATTAGTTCAGGGCGGAAAGTGGGGGAGTTTGTTGTTATAGGGTTGGTCTTAAATGGCCTGACCGATGTCACCCAGAGTGATGAAAGCTGAGCACAGTAAATGAAAAAAACATGTAGAGCCTGGGATTATACTTTCCTAACAGTTCACGGCGTGACTTTGGTTACGGTAACAATCATTATCGCTCTAACACGGTGGGTTGACGGTTATCGCTACTTACTAAGACGGACTACGGTCGAGAATGGTTTGTTCGAACTGGCGTCAGTATTTGTCTTATTAGCGCTCAGTGTGTTTTGCTGTGTGATCGTTTTTCAAGATCGACGCGCGCTATTTTTGTCTAAGTTTCAACGATTGTTATTTATCAGTATGGCGTGTTTCGCGTTTCTTGTGGCGATGGAGGAAGTCAGTTGGGGGCAGCAGATTTTTGGTTTTCAGTCGGGTGAGTTTTTTGATGACCATAATCTACAGAAGGAAACCAATTTACATAATTTAATACCTGCGATGTGGTTGTCCACTGCCATTAATGTCGTGGTGTATGGGTGTTTTATTATTATTCCATTGCTTTATTACTGTGATTTTAAAGTACTTGCGTTACATAAGTTGTTGGCATGGTTGCCGCCAATCTATTGGCCATCCCATTATGTCGTGCTGATGATGGCTTATTCCTCTAGCTTGCATCATTACTTTTCTGCGATCACCTGGAGTGACACTGCGGCGCTTATTCTTAGCTTAATTGCTTTGTTGGTGTATTGGCTGCGTGTAAAGCTGATGAGCGATATTTTATTTACCGCGAACCTCTTCATAGTCATTGTCTGCAGTAGTGTTTATGCAGCCTGTTATGACATTTTTAGTCAGTATAATCTGCAGTATGAAATCCGGGAGTTTGTGGTTGTATGCGGGGTGTTTTATTGGATGGTGGATTGGAGTCTTCGATTAAAAGAACAAATGCCGCCATGGCTGCATGATAAGAGCTAATTATGGCCCGTTATGACCTTTCTATTGTTTTTTTTTTATGAGTTGCCGCCAACGGTTGTTTTTTACTGAATGAATGATTTTTTTGGTCGTACAAAAACAATGAAACAGACGCCTAGCTACAGTGCTAAATGGTTGAATAATAAAAAGTTTTCCTGAATAACTCTTTTCGATGGTTAGATGCTGGGCATCGGTTAATTGCCCCGTTATAATGCGGGCTGCGATTGTTTGGGCATCAACTTTTGCTCTGAAAAGAAAGAAAAGAAAGAAAATAATGTTGACTGGCAGCCAGTCATTCGGAGATAAGAAAAATGAAAAAAGTATTACTAGGGATCTCATTTGCGGCGTTGGCATACGTCGGTTTGAGTTTCGTGTTGAGTCAAATGGGGGCAGATGACGTTTCGAGTAAACCTCTGGTGGCTCAAAATAAGGTCAAAGAATCCTTAGAACGAATGGACTCGGACCGAATTAACAATGCGGATTCTGAAGCGCACAATTGGTTGGCCCATGGCCGTACCTACAGTGAAGAACGTTACAGTCCTTTGAATCAAATTAATGAAGAAACAGTAGAGAATCTTGGGCTGGCCTGGTACTGGGACACCGGGACTAAGCAAGGGCTTGAAAGTACGCCCATCGTCGTAGATGGCATTATGTACACGTCCGGCTCATGGAGCGAAGTGTATGCGGTGGACGCACGCACCGGTAAAATGATTTGGAAAAACGACCTGAATGTAGACAAGGGGCGTGGTAAATACCTTTGTTGCGATGCGGTTAACCGAGGGGTAGCCGTTTGGAAAGGCCGTGTTTATATCGGTACGGTCGATGGCCGGTTAGTGGCGCTTGATGCGTTAACCGGTGAGATTGTTTGGGATACGTTGACGATTGATCTCGATCGCCCCTACACAATTACAGGCGCGCCTCGGATCGTTAAAGATAAAGTGATTATTGGTAACGGTGGCGCAGAATTTGGCGTTAGAGGCTATGTCACGGCTTATGACACAGAAACCGGTGAGCAGTCTTGGCGTTTCTACACAGTCCCCGGCAACCCTGCGGACGGATTCGAAAATGATGCCATGCGAAAAGCGGCAGATACTTGGGGCGGCGGTCCTTGGTGGGAAATCGGCGGTGGCGGTACAGCCTGGGATTCCATGGCCTATGACCCTGAGTTAGATCTTCTCTATGTCGGGGTGGGCAACGGCTCTCCTTGGAATAAATACATCCGTAGTCCTGCCGGTGGCGATAATTTATACCTGTCCTCGATTGTTGCGTTACGTCCTAGTACGGGCGAGTACGTGTGGCATTATCAAACGACTCCTGGGGAAGCGTGGGACTATACCGCGACTCAGCACATGATTTTGCAAGACCTCGAAATTGATGGTCGTACTCGCAAAGTAATTATGCAGGCTCCGAAAAACGGTTTCTTTTACGTAATCGACCGGATTACCGGTGAATTTATTTCAGCCAATAATTACGTGCCAGTGTCTTGGGCCAGTCATATCGATCCTGAGACGGGTCGTCCAGTGCAAACTGATAATGATTATAAAGACAAATTTGTTTTGCAATTCCCTTCCCCTTTGGGCGGCCATAACTGGCAGCCTATGTGTAATCATGAGCAAACAGGATTGGTCTACATTCCTAGCCGTGAATTAAGCTTTCTGTACTCGAATGATAAAAACTTTGAATACGATCCTGGCAGTTGGAATGTGGGTTTGCCGGTTATGAAGGATATATTCATTCCTACGTGGGTTGATCCTAAGTTGGTGACTAAGTTGGGGCCAGCCGCTGCGCGTGGGTATTTGCAAGCATGGGATCCAGTTAAGCAAGAGCAAGTCTGGAGAGTGGATCATGAAGGCCCCTGGAATGGCGGCATGCTCTGTTCGGGCGATAACATGATCTTTCAAGGCAATGGGCGCGCTCAATTCGTGGCGTATACAGCAGATACCGGTAAGCAATTGTGGGCTTTTGATGCGCATTCTGGAATTATCGCTCCGCCTATCACCTATGAGATTGATGGCGAACAATATATCTCTGTTATGGCTGGTTGGGGTGGGTCGGTTGGTTTGTCCTTCAGCGTAGTGGGTAATTCTCCTGAAGTAATGGAAATTAAGGGCCGAATTTTGACCTTTAAGCTGGGCGGAAAAGCAGCGTTGCCGGCAATTCAAATGGATGATCGATTACCTGAACCACCTGAATCGACCGCTTCATCGGATGTTATTCATCGAGGCAATCAGTTGTATCACAATAACTGTGTCTATTGTCATGGACCTGGAGCGATCAGTACGCCGAACCTTCGGGATCTTAGGTATATGGATAAAGAAACCCATGAACAGTTTGTCGCGGTTGTTTACGGCGGTATTTGGGAAGACCGAGGCATGCCCGGCTATAACGATCTTTTGACTGTGGATGAGGTTGAAGCAATTCATGCGTATCTGATTAAGGTTGGACATGCGACGTTGGCTTTTGAGCAACAAAGTGAAACCTGGAAAAACTTTAAAGAGTTTAATTACGGGATTATGGCTCACCTAACTAGATTCTTTACGGGGGTCTTTACTTGGGTTATGCGGGCGGATTCGTAAGTCCGTATTACTGGTAGTAAAAAAGGGCAGCTTAAACGCTGCCCTTTTTTTTTGCGTGTCAATGGGGTCGCTCGGCCTCAATAACTCTATATTTAGGCCTTGTTTACGATCAGTCAGCCATGATAATTTACTACGTCGCGGTTTGTATGGGTGATGTCAAGATGCCAGTACAGACAAGCGAAGACGTCCAGATAATAATGCCGTGTCGTGGTTAGCAATTAACCGGTCTTTCCAGCTGATTAGATTATAATACTGATGGATTTACCCAGTTATTTTATGCACCTTCGAAACCTTGCCAATATTTCTAGTGTTGAGGAGGTTCACGATGCGTGTACCTATCTGTTGCAGGAGTTGGGCTTTGTTAATTTTGCCTACGTATTAAGGGTGCCTACTTCTTTTTCAAATAGTCAGATAATTTTAATTGATAATTACCCGCTTGAATGGCAGGAGCATTATTTTGATCAAAATTACATGGGCTCCGATCCAACAATTTCCTATTGCTCCCAAAATATATTGCCTAAAACGTGGGGCGATATCAATCTATTGAGTGGTAAGTCCGAGGTAGGTCAGAGGATCATGAACGAGGCCACTGACGTGGGTTTGAAGTTGGGTGTCGCGATGCCTGTGCATACCCCCAGCGGGCAATTCGGTATCTTAAATTGCAGCGTGGATAATGATAATGCTGAATCCATTGCTGATGTAATTCAGGCCATTCCCTATGTGCAATTATTGGCCAGTCATCTACATGAGGCAGTGGATCGCGTGTTTGGCTTGAGTCATGCTGAGGCCAAGACCATTGAGTTAACACCTCGTGAGAGAGAATGTCTTTTGTGGACTGCCGATGGTAAAACCGCATGGGAAACATCTGTGATTCTTAATATCTCTGAGCGCACGGTGAATTATCATCTTAATAACAGTGCGGGTAAGTTAAATGTGTCGAATCGACAGCATGCGGTTGCCAAAGCGGTACTGTTGGGGGTGATCTCCCCCCAGCCTTTTTAGATTGCCTCTTGATTAAACCGCATTCGCGAATTAGTCCACTCCCTTGCAGTACGCTGCGGTCGCCACCGCTAATGAACTTTTTTAATTATCTTTTTTAATTGTCTTTTTTAAATATCCTTTCTATTTTTTGTCGGTTTTTTCTGCCTCCCTCCCTCAATTTATTTTCCTGTAAATAATTCTCACCTGGCCAATCTTTAAAATCTTAGGATAACAAGCTGTCAGATCTAACAGTTATGACGTGTCCGTTCTTTGTATTTAATGAACTGACTTATTCACTACTGTATTGAGATACGACAATGAGTAATAAGGTGATTTCTGGTACGGCTAATGCTCCCTATTTCAGTCAACAAGATATTATCGGTATGTATCATTTGCGGGGGAAGGTATTTAAGGAGCGCTTGAATTGGGATGTGCAGACCCAAAACGGTTTGGAGATTGACGAATTTGATCAATTAAATCCCATTTATTTGTTGTCTAAGAATTATCGTAATGACGTTGAGGGTTGTTTACGTCTGATCCCTACCTCGGGCCCGTATATGTTGGAAAAAGTGTTCCCGCAATTGTTGCGCGGTGAGACGATCCCGAAGAATAAGGATATATGGGAGATGAGCCGTTGTGCTGTAGAACTTAGCAGCAGTCATCCAACGGTGCAGGGGAATATGAATGATGTCACGGTAGGTATTATTCGTAATGCGTATGAGTTTGCTGTTTTACATGATATTGAACAATACGTAGCCGTGGTGTCGGTGGCTTTTGAGCGGCTCCTAAAACAATTAGGTTTACCTATGCGTCGCTTCGGGGATGGCAGGGCAGTTCGCTTGGGTAAAGTGCTGTCAACGGCCGTCTGGATTGACGTCAATGATGAGTACAGGTTGGCGGTGCGTGATCAAGGGTTTGCGATTGCCGCCTAAGGAGAATAACACGTAAATGAAGAGTGCCTTTTATTTGTAGGCAGTGTCGGTGGTATGAGCAATTTGGTCAATATAGGCAAATATAGGCAATATGGGCAGGATGCCAATGTGGGATTTGCAGGGAAAATATTTACCGCTTGTTTTCGGTGGAGGGCACTCCTCTTTTATGTGTTTGCGCAATAATCTGCGCAAAAGTAAAAAGTAGTTACGATGACCAAGAGGTTTTCCAAATGAATATAATGACGGTTGGGCTCAGTGAATTTCAGCAGGGGTTTTTGGAATCGTTATGCATGGAGTCCTCTCATGTGGTGGTGGATTGTGATGATGTTGAGCATGCATCTCGGCTCTTGGAGGACAACACCAAACATCAAAAAGAGTTTAGTTGGGTGCTTATTGATAGTGAGGTGAGGGCGTCGTCGAATAAAAAGTTATTGTGTTTGTTGGGCGCACTGAATATTAATACCCGCGTTCAATTCATAGGCAGTAACATTAATGTGAATAAGAACATGCCGAAGTTTTGCCGGCTTCAACGGAGTGAGGCGGGCGCTCGCTTATTGAAATGTGCAATGCATGACATCGTCAATAGTCCTGCACCTAATCCTGACTCTGGGCAAGAGTCTAGTAAACCCTTTGTTTTTCATTATAGCGCTCAGTCAATGCCGAAAATTGATAGGAGGTAGTCGTATGAGTAACACCGCTATTAGTGTTCCTAGAAGTTCAGAGAATACTGAAAAATTTGTGGTTCGGTTGCCTAAGGGGATGCGTAAACATATTGCAGATTTGGCCTATGACCATCATCGTAGTATGAACTCTGAAATTGTTTCACGCTTAGAGCGTAGTATTTTAATCGATCAATCCATCGGTCAAATCGATCCTATCGCCAAGGAACGGGTGGTCTTGAAAGAAAATGGACGCTCTGAGTTACAAGATTTTTTCGATGCGAATGATGAGGTCATTATCCGCCACTTGAGCAATTTACCACCTTTGAAGAGGCAGGCGGTTCTCACTGTTTTATTTAGTATTAAGTAATAGCTAGTGCGCCTAGTGGGTCGTTTTCTTTAAAGACCTGGTGGTTGTGTTGGGTAAGGTGGCAGTGCTGAGCAAGGCGGGCCTGGCAGTGAATTGCCGCATTGACGTACTTTTGCGGGTTTGTTTGATTCGGCGGCGGGTGATGTTGGTGGGATRCGCCCATYTATAAGGGCTGCAAGTGCAATGTTCGGCGCCTCTAGTAAGGCGAGTTTTATGGCACAGGCTTTGCTATATCTATTGCATACCTTTTGGCTCCCACGATAGAAGGATAAACCATGTCAATTAGCCCACTGGCTGCGTCCGCTGTTTTTAAAGGAATCGACTACTTATCAAACGTTTTTAAAAAGCCAGAAGGCGATAAAAAAGAGGGGGACTCCAATGGGGGTTTATTTAACTCCATTGATTTCAGTCCTCAGGCTCACCTTGTTAATAGTGCGTTACTGGATGTTTCTCTGCAGCTTAAAGAACGCTTTGGTTCGTCAGATAACATCGAAGAAGAAGATCAGAAATCATTGTTTGATTTTATTTCTCAGCAGGTTAAAGAGAAACTTGATGGCATCGGAATCGATCTTGATCAGAAAGAAATTACGGACGCGATCAAAGACAATTTAAAACGCTTAGAAAGTGGTGAATTAAAGTCCACTGATTTTGTGGCTACTTTAAAGGTCGAACTCGATAAGTTCCTGTCGTAAGTTCCTGTCGTAAGTTTCTATCTTAAGTGCCTATTTTAAGTGCAATGCTTACGGCGCTGTTGATACTTGCAGTTGAGCAGGGGTGTCAATGAGGGCGCTTTGGAGTGCGCCTAACTGCCTGATCCAGGGTTCTATTTGAGTGCGCCCAGACAGACTAACGGATTGGTCTGCAGCCGCTTCGAAGTCTTCAAAAATACCCGCTAATAAAATATGAAACTCGACATCCTGATTGGCCACGTTGAGGTAAATGGGTTGATGGACATTATTAGTCTCTACAAATTCAATTAGTTTCTGCTTGTTTTTTACGGCCAATAACTGAAGTGTGTAAAAGTGTGCGGGGAGATTAAGCACTTCGTTTCGTGCGTTGTGCAATTTCCCTGCTGTAAGCATGGGGATCTGCTGGCTGGAAGTGTTCTGGGATGGCGCAACCGCTGCTGTCGAATCGGGTGATTGGCGTTGTGTGTCGACGGAGGAARGAGGCWGGTTTCCACTGTTTTCTTGGAATTCTTGTTTCGGTGGGYTGGGGAATGTATTGAGTGGCCCCGTGTCTATTTTCTTGGCTTTTTCAAGCGCGATATCACTTAGGGATAGCGTGAGGGGGGAATCGGAATCTTTTTGGCAGTGCCATTGGGTTTCGTGCAGGGCCTGGAAGCATTGCCAAGCCTCAGGTTGCAGTATTTTGATCGGAACAGTGATCTGTAGGCTGGTGGGTGGATCGCCTAAGAGCGAGGCTGTAGCGTCTGTGTCAGCCTCTATTGGAGTCTGTGAACTGCAAGCTTGAATAATATAAGTGATAAGGATCAATAAAATAGCTTGGTAAAGCCTGGTCATGACCGTATTCCTTCTATCCATGAAGAGGTATGCGTCGTCGGAGTGCTTTTTATTCCCTACTAGAGTCAATAGTCGGGAATCGCTAATAAGTCAAAAGTCCGGCTGTATGCTCCGTTAATCCTTTAAAGAATAGCCGATTTTGAATAAAAGTAATCGGCATGGTAGCGAAATGATTGATGCAAAAAAAAAGCCCTGGAGACAGAAGTCACCAGGGCTTATAAACTGCTTAATAGAAGTTTTTAAGACTAGAACCGATATTCATTGTTGATGATCTTTTGGTAGATCTCATCGGTTAAAGGCTGGTATTGCTTTTCCTTAGGAAGAAGAACATAAAGAGGTTCTTTTACTTTAGCTGCTTCAAACCCTTCATTCTTTAGATCTGATTTCTTGTACTTAAATGTGCCCGTGGTATCAAAAGTGGTTTTGATGCGTAAGAACAGCGGCACTGCGTAAGGAGGTAATTCCTTTGCAAGCATTTCGTACAAGCCTTTGTAATCAAGGGCTACTTCAGGTGTTTTAGGTGTGATGGAGGCCATGCCGGCTCTGCCATTGGTATGAGGGATTTCAACGCCGTAGACCACACTTTCAGCGATTTCATCACTTTCGGACATGATGTTTTCAACTTCTGTGGTGGAAACGTTCTCGCCTTTCCAGCGGAAAGTATCGCCTAAGCGATCTACAAACTGGTAATGTTTGCAGCCAATGTTTTTAACCAAGTCGCCTGTGTTGTAGAAGCTATCGCCTTGCTTGAATACATTGCGCAAGATGGCGCCTTCTGTTTTGTCTTTTTGGGTATAGCCTACAAATGGCGTGGCTTTAGTGATCTCACCAATTAAAAGGCCGGCTTCGCCGACGTCCGTTGAGACCATATAACCTTGCGCGTTTTTAACGGTGGTTTCATTTTCTTTGTCGTACTTCACGACCGCAACATTACCGGCTCCAAAGCCCATGGTGTTATCCATGTTGAAGATGTTGGTAAAGGCTACGTTGCCTTCACTGGAGGCGTAAAATTCGTAGATGTTGGCAATATCAAAGCGAGTTTTGAACTCTTTCCAAATGGTCGGRCGTAGACCGTTACCAATTATCTTTTGGACTGGGTTGTTCGCGTCGTCTGCTTTTTCGGGCTGATTCATCAAGTAACGGCAAAGCTCGCCTACATAGCCGAAGCCAGTGCAGTTGTATCGACGAATGTCATCCCAGAACTGAGAGGCGCTGAAGCGTCTCTTGATTACGATTGCTGCTCCACCTGCAGTAATTGCACCCCAGCATACGAGCATGCCAGTGGCGTGATATAGAGGCAGGGTGGCGTAGAATACATCGTCTGCAGTCAGGCCGGCGATTACAAACCCGAAACCTGCGTGAGCGGCTAACCAACGTTCGTGCTGAGTAATAGACGCTTTAGGCATGCCCGTGGTGCCCGATGTATAGATATAAAACAGTTCGTCTTTCTTGGTAACCAATTGTTGTTCAGCAGGGTCAGAGTCTAGGCATTGATTCGCTTCTTCAATCAGGTTGAAGCAGCCTTCAGGCGCTTTGCCGGCGTCTACGTAGACATTGCTGTCTGAAACCCAAGAGACTGCGTCTTGTTCTAGATCGAGTTTGCTTTGGACTTCTTTGAATGACTCGTATTGCTCTTCACCGATGATAGCAAATGTTGGATTGACTAGATTGATGGAGTGAGTCAGTACTTTCCCTGTTTGGGAGGTGTTGATTAGCGACGCAACGGCGCCAATCTTGGCGATGCCCACTGCACAGACTAGGAATTCGGCGCGATTGTGCATGGATAGAATCACCACGTCGCCTTTTTTGATGCCTTTACTTAATAGGTAGTGAGAAACTTGGTTGGCTTTTTGATTTAAGTCTCTGTAAGTCAGCATGCGTTCTTCAAAATAGATCGCAGGGCGGTTTGCGTACTTGACCGCATTGTTAGAAATAACTTGCCCGAGCGATAGTTTGATATTGCGAGGATTCAAGATCTTACCGGCTTTTATGAAGTTGGGTGCACGCCGGATTAGGCTGGGTATTTTCCCTAATACTTGGGGTAGGGTAATTATATCGCTTTGACTCATGGTTACTTCCTCTTAAGCAAAGTGCTTTTTCTTCTAATGTTCGCGCGACAGATCTGTTTCAATGRGTCAGATCGGGTGGCGCCTAGGAACACGCTAATGGGGTCGGACTGTAATCGATCTCTTTTGCGCGCAATCCGTATTAGTGGGAGTACTGCAGTAAGAGGTTTGTCTTGTAGGCTTTAACTTTTAGATTGGGTTTGTAAACCACTAAAAAATAAAGCGTTATATAGTTTTCGGGTGGAACTTCGATCACAATCGGTCGTCGCTTGAGCGAGTCTAACTTTCAAGGGATGAGATTGTAGGGATTTCGAGCGGAAATGTCCAAAAAATCTCCTGAACGGGCGTTATTGATAGATTATTCTGACCGTGCCGCTGCCGCTGTAGGAGCCAGGGATGTTAGAGGATTTAACCGCCGCAGTCGCGCCTATGCGGATATTGGTCAGTGCGCCAAATTGGTCTAGCGAGCCCAGTCCGCTACTGTCGACATTGCCCCCGTAGCTCCACTGATTAACGACGATTTTTTTAGTATTGCCGTTGCCGGTGCCTGTGGTCATGGTGACACGATTGTTGGTGACGTCCACAGATATCTGTGCATAAGCGTCACCCGTGATGTCAAATACGGCAGCGCCAGAATCTGTCGGGGGGATCACTATGTCTTGAGTGATGTAGGCGATAATGGGGCCGAAATTGAGCGCTTGTTGTTCTGTGATGACGACTGAGGCGGCGACACTAATTTTAATCCACAGCAATGTTGCCAGTGTGCACAACACTACACGAGCAGCGACAGCTTGGATTAGGGGGCGGGGTGTCATGTGGTTTACGGGGTTGTTTTACCTTATGAGTTGAGGTTAGCGTGTACGGCTTACTGTTTGGCTCGAATCAGCTTATAGAAGACTGCTGAGCTTAAGGGTAAGTATAGTATTTATTGTGATGTTGTCTTGAGTGGGTTGTTTATCGTAAAGGTGGCCATAACGACCAGGCCCAGGCACTGGCGTGTCGTCATGGCTTTATGGGGGGCGGGGTTAATGCCTAGGGGGGGTAATTGCTTAAGCGTTGGCCTGTTGCTTGGGTAGGTTCTTGATCTGTGAACCTTGGGGGTGCGAATCTTGGGGGGTTGATTGGTCGCAGTTATGGTCCTTTCCACTGTCAAAGTAATACAGGATTGACGGCAGGAAGAGAAAATCCACCAGCAAGGCAAAGACTATAATGGGCGCTACCATTGAACCGATAATCGCGTTAATGCCGAATACTGATTGAGAAAGCACTAACAGCCCTGAGGCGAGTACCACTGAGGTAATGATCATTGCGGTGCCCGCAGTGGTGAATGAGTATTCGATTGCCTGCTCTACGGATTGGCCTTTTTTTCGAGCACTCATGTATTTGCTGAGTATATGCACGGTGTCATCTACCACGATGCCTAGGCTGACACTGAAGGTGACCGCCGCAGCTTGATTAATTTCGCCAACGAAAAGCCCCCATAGCCCGTAGATGACCGCCGCCGGAAAGATGTTCGGGATCAAACTCAGCAGTCCATAGCGTAATGATTTAAGCCCGATGATCAGCACTACGGTGATCAACGCTAGGGCGGTTAAAGAGCCCTCGATCATGCTGCTGATGACTTGAAAGCCAAGGTGAGCAAACATGGCGCTTTGCCCCCCGGAGACAACATTTAATGCGGGTAGATTGTCTTTCAGCCATTGATCGGCTCGTTTCTCAAGGGCAATAAAGTCTTGGTTGCCTAATTTTTGGGTGAGTACTGTGAGTTTTAATTCTGAGCGATCAATATCCAGTTGGTCGTTAAGGTCTTGCCCTGGTTGCAATGAGAGTTCGTAAAGGAACATGTATTGCCCGGCTAGTTCTCGGCTGTCAGGAATTTTGTTCCACTGGGGATTGCCTGCATGCATGTTTTGGTTGATCTTTTTAAGCGTGTCGAGGTAGCTAATGATTTGCACTACTTCTTCTTGCTGTCGATACCAGTGAGTAAATTGTTCGACTTGTGCGAGGAATTCGGGCGCATTGATTCCATAGGCTTCGCCTGACTCGAAGGAGTAGACGAGGGTCTGACGGCCTTTGAAATGTTCGATGGCGAAATCTGCGGCTTGGCGAATCTCCAGTGATTCGTCAAAATATTCGATTAAATCGTCGTTGAGTTTATTGTGCGGGATAAAGTAGGCGCAGGTGAGGACAAAAATACTGGTGCCGATAAAGAGTGGGTGGCGATGCCGAATAGAGAATTTACTAAGCCATCTCATCCCGTGAGTCAGGGTTAAATCTGCCTCAGACACTTTAACGGGCATGGCGAGTAAGAATGCCGGCAAGAGAGTCAGGGTAAAGACAAAGGCGGAAATGACACCAAATGCGGTAATGTTAGCAAAGTCGTGGAAGGGCGGTGAGTCACTGAAATTCATGCACAGTAAACCGATGGCGGTAGTGACACTGGTTAAAAATATGGGTTGTATATTGTCTTCCAGGCTTGCTTGCATGGCCTCTAATTCATCATGCCCTTGTCGCCTTAGATTTAAGTATTCGCTGATCACATGGGTGGTGTCTGCGAGTGCCAGGGTGAGTACGAGCATGGGCGCTAAGATTGAGGTTTGGTTGAGCGAGTAACCGAGCCAGCCGGCAAGGCCCAAGGTGAAGACTATAGAGACCAGTACAACCCCCATACTAACCACTACTGCGGATAAAGAACGAAACAGTAGGGCTTGGATGACGAGYCCTAGCAGCACCACAATYGGAAATAGTTGCAATGCGTCGTGAGTCGCTACTTCCACAAAAGACTCCGCCAGCGGGACGCCTCCACTGACATGAATGACGAGTCCAGGGTATTGCTTTAGGTAGCGGTCTTTGAGTGCTTGGGCATACTCAGCCGCCGCAGAGATCGCTTCGCGTCGCTCCTCAGGGAGGGTTACGGTTACGTAGATGCTGGCAACGTTGCCATGGCTGGAAACTAGGCGGCCTTGTATCAGCGGCTCTTGATTGACGTATTGCTGGATCTCTTTCACTTCAGCGTCGTTCAGGGCGGAGGCGTCCGGTACTAGGTATTGCACAGTGAAATCACCGTCACCGGTGGGGATGCTGCGCTGAAAGTTGGTGATGCCTTGAGCACCTTGTGCGAAAGGGATGAGTTGTGCGTCGGCAATAAAATCACTGATTAATTTCAGGTTGTGTTGGGTGAAGACGCTTTGTTCTTGAAAGCCGAGCAGGAAGATGACGGAATCTGATTCGTTATACGACTGGTTGAGTTGGTCGTAGGCTTGTAATTGCGGGTTGTCGGCTTTAAAGAGCGCACGGTAGTTATTGTTGAAGGTTAAGTGTTGTGCACCAAAGCCGGCAATAAACAGAAGGCAAAGCGTGGCAAGCGCCATGGGCAGTCGATATTGGGTAAACAGTTTTGCTAGTGTATGTTCCACGTTGAGCTCTGAGTCCTGCGTTGTTGGGAATTGGGTGGGGTAGAATGTATGGCTTCGCGCTGGCCATGTCGAGTTTATTTGTCGTTGCTTGTGGATGCCTTCTCGATGGTGGGCAAGTAGGTAAGTAAGTAAGTAGGTAAGTAAGTAGGTGGGCAGGATAAGGTGGCGTGATATAAAGGCAACACTTTCTACCGGCTTCGAAAGGCTTGTATTTTGTTACTCAAGTCTTAGACTGGCTGTTCTTGAGCAAACTCTACGCGATGATGCGCCAGTGCTCATGAAGGGGTACGTTTTAATTGGCTTGAATAAAATGATAATTCGAGCAGTTTAGCGAGCATGCGTAGGGTATTCGATTTAAAACAGATTTTGATAGACCAGCATAAGAGACATTACTATGGCACTTCCTAAAGTAGGTAATTTAGCCCCGGCATTTACCGTCTTAGATCAAGACAGTAATAAGGTCAGTATTAAAGATTTTAAGGGTAAAAAAAATGTAGTGCTTTATTTCTACCCCAAGGCTCTAACACCTGGGTGCATTACTCAGGCCTGTGGTATTCGTGACTCGAAGAAAGCGTTTGAGAAGCTAGATACTGTGGTGTTGGGGATTAGTCCTGACCCGGTTAAAAAATTACAGCGGTTTATTGAAAAGAAAGAATTAAATTTCACCCTGCTCTCCGATGAAGACCATGCCGTGGCTGATAAGTACGGTGTATGGGGCTTGAAAAAATTTATGGGTCGGGAGTATATGGGCATTAACCGGATGACGTTCATCATAGGTAAAGATGGGCGGTTGCACACTGTTTTTGAAAAGGTCAAAACTAAAACCCATCATGACGATATGATTCAGTACATTCAGGACAATTTATAGCGTTCAWTTACCTTCGTCRRRCTGAGTAGCTCGACGGTYCATTTTTTAGAKGTTTTGTTTTTAATGTCATGCAGTATGGAAAATTATTCTAATGATTAAACGAATTACTATTTTTGTAGCCGGGCTTGTTTTTGTCTATGTGGCTTCGGTGGGGGTGTCACTGGTACAGCTTCGGACGGCCTTGTTTGAAAAAGACACGGAACAATTAACCCAGTCCATTGACTTTGACTCGGTTCGACTTTCGTTAAAAGATCAAATTGACGAGATGGTTAAAAGAGAGCTAGGCCAAGGGCCAGGGGGTAGTTTTCTGGCTACCTTTGGGGCCGCAATCGCGGCTCCCATCGTTGAGCAAATGTTGACGACTTACGTGACTCCAGATGGAATTTTTGAGCTGATTCGTACCGGTAAGCCTGAGCAAGCAAAAGACTTGGGACGGATGTTTAAGCCTGCCCCGAAGACCGAAAAGGACGTGTTAGCCCCTAAATCATTTTTACGATCGATTAAGGGCGTTGAGTGGGTTTCGGTGGATCAGTTTAAATTGATGTTTGCCAGTAATGAGAATAAAACCACGGCGGAATTGCGTTTTAAAGTGGATGGCTTTCGCTGGCGTCTAGTGGAAATTACATTGCCMGCTTTAGCAAAAGCSTAAGTGTTATTACTGTGCTGGGCTGTTTTGGGCAATCCAGGACAGTCAACTAGGCGGGTTGTTGATAGTTGACCTGATATGGTTGACCCAAATAGTTGATCTGGCAATTCAGCAAGATGTGTATTAAACCCCGGTTTTTCAATGAGAAGCCGGGGTTTTTTTATGGTTTTTTTAAATGGTTTTGACGTTGTATGGTTCTTAGACTTGCTTTTTTCTGTATTAAACCAAGAGACTTTCAGTTTCATTGACGCTTTAAAAACGTAGTTTATGTGCTTTTAATTCTAATGCCTTGGATAACTATTCAATTCAAATGCTTGCTGCTTTAATTTTAGTGTTGGAAACCTTGTTTTGTTTTTTTGTGATAGGCGCAGGGTGCGTTAGCCCTATCGCACATTGACGAGGGAAATTATCCCTCATATAGTTAGGTGGTCCTTAGTTAATTGAAGCCTAGTTAAATGAACCCTCGTTAAATGCTGCCCTCGTTTCTGGGCATAGTAGTGGCATACTAAATTTGGAGAGTTGTCTGTGTATACCTTGCGTATGGTCATAAATCGTTGGTCGGTCAGTGTGTTGAATCGTTTTTCATGGTCTGGATTTGTTGACTTGAGTCGACGGCGTAAGCGTTTGACGGGGCGATTAGTGATTGGTTTGCTTTGGGGCAGTGTGTGGGCTCCTCAAGTTGGCTTGGCGTGCGGTGGTTTCTTTTGCAGCCTGGTGCCKATTAACCAAGCGGGTGARCAGATTATATTTAAGCAACAAGGCAAYGAYGTCACCGCGATTGTTCAGATTCAGTATGTAGGACAGGCTGAGGATTTCTCCTGGGTGGTGCCTGTGCCGGGAATCCCTACTTTTGCTGCGGGCAGTAATTTATTGTTTCAAACCCTGGAACCAATGACTCGGCCGCAATTTAATTTACTTGAAAGCGGTGAGGTTTGTTTGGAGGACCTCGAGAGTGATTCGTCGGTAGTCAATCTTGGGGGGGCAGCGACTGAGGGTGACGCCGTTGAAGTGGAGGTATTACTCAGCGAGACAGTGGGTCCCTAYGATGTGCAGGTTATTCAAAGTGAAGACCCTGAGGCATTGGCGACTTGGTTGGTGGATAATAACTATGACCTCTCTGAACGAGGCGCTGAGTTGATTGAGCCTTATGTGACGTCTGGGATGAACTTTGTAGTATTGAAGCTTTCCTCAGGGCAAACCGTGGGTGACCTAAGGCCCTTGGTGATGAATTATATGACTGAGCAGGTCATGATCCCTATCAGACTGACGGCTGTGGCTGCGCAGGATGACATGGGGGTTTTAGTTTGGATTTTGGGCGAGGGCCGAGCGGTGCCTACAAACTATCCTCATGTCACGGTGAATTACTCACAAATCGATTGGTTTAATGGCACTCAAACTGCCTATGCCAGCTACCAACAACTGGTCGCAGACGCTATGGAYGAGGCCGGCGGYCAGGGCTTTGCGACTGAYTATGCAGGTACAGACCTTGATGTCTGGGAATCGTTAAGCCGACTGCAAGATGGGGCGAGTGGACAGCTAACTCAGTTGGGTTCGATACAGGGCCGCAGCGCCTATATGCGTTCAGCGCTTCTGCCTCCAGGAGGGCTGTCTTTTGCCACGCTTACGGGCATTGTTATTAATCAGTCGGCGGTGTTTGAAGGGCGAGAGAATGAAGTATTTTTTAATGATGATTTACTTGAGCAAACATTTAACGATGCGCAGTGGGACGCGGTGCGTAGTGCCATTGAAACCGAAATAAACGATTCTGTTATTGAGCCCATTAATAATTCGTTTAGTGTTTTCGAAGCCCCTCATTATCTAACCAGAATGTATACACGACTTTCTGCGGCAGAGATGACCCTTGATCCAACATTTGATTTTAACCTTACCATGGCATCCCAAACGATCGTGCGCGAAGCGTCTTTGGTGTCGACGTGTTCTGGGGGTAGTACGCAATGGAATATGACCTTAGGGCAAGGCACTGATCGCGACGGTGAGTTGATTATGCAGGGCGTGGGCTTACCGCCGACGTTCTTTTCGACGCTGCCGGTGGTCCAGAGTTTTGTACAAAGTATTGATTTGACTCGGTCGGAGGGGGCGGCAGAACGTATTACTAGTAATAGTTTTAAACCAGTACGCTATGTTTCAACTGATTCAGGGCTTGAAGTCGTAGCGGAAGTCGCACCAGTGAGAAAAAAACGTCGGGGGGGCAGTGTGAGTCTTGAGTTGTTGGGGCTTTTGGCTGGATTAATGGTGTTGAGGTGGAGTCGCGCTAGGCGCTGCGATCAACGTTGTAGCGTTGCACTACGGTAGTGGGTTTATTTATTCACAATGATGGTACCGCTAAAGTACCGCCATTGTGAGTTTTAATAACGTTGATTTAACGGTAGTAATACGAATAAGACAGGCCCATGGTTCYTGGCTCGAGTAGAAAGACATTTCGGGACAAGCCGCTAATTGGGTCTCCGACAAATTGCCCGGTAATGTTGTCGTCGTCTTGAAGGTTTTTAACGTAGAGACTGAGGTTCCATGTCTCTGAGGGGGGTGTGAAAAATACGTGGAGGTTAGTGATTGACCAAGCGTCTATTTTGTCTTTAACGGAGTTATAGACTTGGGCCATGTACTCATTTTGCCAGTAGTAATCTATCCGATAGCCTATTTCTCCACCATTATCGAGCTGTTGGAAATAGACCACCCCTAATTTGTAACTTGCCTCAGGGGAATAGGGCAGTGCATTACCACTGAGGTTTTTTTCCACCCCCGGGTTAGCGCAGGTGGGACGGCCACCTACCCGTACGAAATCCACCAAACAGTTACTGCCAAATTCTGCTTGTACGCCTTCAGTGCCTGAACCGTTTTGTGCAGGGTCACTGACGTCGATGGATTGAAAGTTTTCTATTTCAGTTTCTAACCAGGCAACATTAAAGTCTATCACCAAATTATTGAAGGGCTGGGCCAATATTTCTATTTCGAAGCCCTGTATCATGGTGTCGGCGTTTTCATTGATCGCGGTCTGTTCGACTATCTTAGCGATTTGCATGCCTTCGTAGTCGTAGTGGAAATATGCAAAATTGGCTTGAAGACGGCGATCGAACAGCGTGGATTTTAAACCGAGCTCCACGGCATTATTGAACTCTGGGTCGTAGACGTCAGAAACCCCGGCGCTTGCTACAGCCGGTGGGTTAAATCCACCGCCTTTGTAACCTCTTGAAATATTGCCGTAAACTAACGTCTCGTCAGTAAAACTGAGGTCCAAAGCGTAATCAATGCCAAGTTTGCCTGTGAGCTCATTAGCGTCGTATTCTTGATGGGCGTAGGGATCGTCCAGTGCGTCTGCGAAATTAGCAAAAATGGTTCTTGAATCTTGTTCTTTACTTTCATAAGTGTAGCGCCAGCCGAAGGTGACACGGGTATTGTCGTTAAGCTCATAATAGTTTTCGTTGAAAATCGCCCAGGTCTTTACGCCGTATAAAGGCGCTTCTACAAACAAACGCGCACTCTCGTCTGGTAAACTTACTAAAGCACCGTAATAAGATATGGCAGAGGAATAAAGCTTGTACCCCCCGCCGATTTCGTAATCCAGGGCATAGAAACCGAGGTTAAAATTGTATCGGCCGTTGTATTGAGAGCTAAGGCGGAATTCAAGGCTGTATTGTTTTGAGCTGGCTTCCGCTTCGTCGATGACTACTGCGCGATCTACTACCGTGCCGCCAATTTCAGGTGCGAGGCTGTTAAAGGTAACTGGACTATTGTAGGCGACGCTGGGGACGGCTTGATCTTGGTCGGCGAGAGAGAAGTCGTAATTATCTTGATAACCAATGGAGGAGGTCAGTGTCAGGTCGCTGAAATCGTGGTTTAATTCAATTAATACGATGAGATCTTTGATTTTGTTTATAGGCTCAAAATCTATAAATGTCTTTCTTAAATCCGTTGGGTTGACGCTGTCAGCATAAGGGTCGATTACTTGGTCGTCTACTTTAGGTAATAGAAAGATTTCTCCTGCCAGAGCACTATCAACAGTGGCAGCTCCGTGAGGAGTTTCAAAGCCTAGGCTTTCGGGCAGGCAACCTAATATACCGGTAGGATCTTTGGTGCACAGGGGTTTGCCTAGGCGCGCGCGGGTGCTGTCTTCTCTAAAGTAATTGATGACCATGGAAATGTCAGTGGTGTCGTTTATTTCAAATAGCGTACTGCTGCGGACTGCGTACATGTCGCGTCCGTCAATATCGTTGCCCGTGTATAAATTCTCGGTGAAGCCATCGCGTGCGAGTGAGAAAATAGAAAAACGTTGAAAGAGTCGGTCGGTGATAGGGAAGTTAAAGGCGCCTTTTATTTTCCTGGTATTGTAATCACCGCCTTCAACATTAATAAACCCGCCTAACTCGGCTTCTGGTTTGCGGGTAATTAAATTAAGCACGCCGCCGGTGGTGTTCCTGCCGTAAAGCGTGCCTTGCGGGCCTCGTAATACCTCAACTCTTTCGACGTCGAAATATTCCATTTGCGAAAGATGTGAGAAATTAAGGTACATGTGATTGAAATGTATGCCCACGCCGGCGTCCGCAGAACCTGCCAAGGCGTTGTTGCCTACACCGCGAATGGTGAAGTTGCTGGTGCCGAAATTAGTGCTGGTGTGCAATACGTTGGGTGCAGAAAGTTGTACGTCGACTGCACTGACAATGCGCGACTCAGCTAAGTTTTCTGCGTTAAAAGCGCTAATGGCTATGGGGGTATCTTGGGCGGAGGATTCTTGCTTGGTCGCGGTAACGACAATTTCCTCGATTACATTGTGCAGTACTTTTTTAGGTTCTTCTTGTTTCGATTGTTCTTGTTCGTCTTGTTCGTCTTGGGCGTCTTGTTGCGAGTAACCTGTGCTGGGAGACGCGAGAATTAATAGAGTAACGAAGTGAATGAGGCGAGAGGTATTGCAGAACCTAAGTTTCATGCCGTGAATCCATTATCAAATACAAGCGAATAAAGTACGGATAACTTGAGTATAGAGACTAATCAATAAACGGCTGGTTCTTTCGGGAGAGGGTATTAATGGGGATGATTTCGCGGCTTTTGTTTTGTTGATGTTTTTCGGTCGGTTGCAGGTCTTTATTGTCTGGTAGCCGATGGACTGACCTTTGGTCCCAGGCGTTGGATAGGGTGGGGCGGGATAGGGAGGCCTTGAGTAAATCGTTATTAAATAAGTGGCTGATGGTTTATGTGGCGCATCGAGTCAGTTGGATTGCTTTGTGTTGACTTAAAATTGATAAATAGTGGTAGCATATGAACCATTTTAGGATTGGATTGGATTGGATTGGGGTGAATTATGGGTATTAAAGCAGTGCGCTCAGAGGAGAAGGCACAGGAAGTGAATGCCAAGCGTTTTCGTTGGGCACAAAAAGCATTCAATATGCCCGGTGCGCATTTTTTAACGTGGCTAGGGACTTTTATTGCTGTGCCCTATACGTCGAGCATTCGTCCGAAGTTCGTTCGTGTCGCGCCCGGACACTTTGAAATCGCAATGAAAAAGCGCCGTGCGGTGACCAATCACATGGGCACTGTGCATGCGGCGGCAATGGCCAACCTTATCGAGCTGACGGCCTCGGGGGCTGTACAAGCCATTATCCCTGCGACTGCGCGATGGATTCCCAGTGGGATGAATATCCAGTATTTGAAAAAGGCTAAAACAGACTTAAGGTCTGTGTGTAAATTCGATATTCCGGATTGGCATAAGAAACAAGATTTATCCGTGAATGTGGATTTAGTGGATAGCCATGGCGAGATAGTCGCTCAAGGCACGGTTTTTATTCGCCTAGGGCCGAACGCCTAGAAGCTAATCTTTTTTTGCGTCGTCTTCGGATTGATCCTGCGCTTTGTTGGCGTTGATCAACCATTTCAATGGGTGCATGCCTTTGGGGCAGGATTTCAGTGCCTGAGAAACTCTTTTTCTGAGTAGGTTCATCTGACGATCGGTTTTACTTGTTTTTGGGTTTTCGTCTTGAGGTTTTTCCACAGTTTTATTCGCTTGCTCTGTTGGCTGTTGATGCTATCCAGTGTCGCAACTCAAACGCGATAGGCTGCCTCTGGGGTTTGGTTTTCAGGTCGGTCCTATTAAGGTATCTGTTATGCCTTAATTTTGTGTTTGAACATCTAATTTATTATTAGTACCGAATGCTAAGTACGAAATCATTATAACTAGGCAGGCTTTTTAAAAGCCATAGATATTTGACAGGTTTATGTACTGAGTCTTAATGTTCGGTAAAGGTCGGTAATCTAATGTAATGATATGTATTTAGCCTGTACTGWAAATGTTTCTAGTAGGCTTTAAAGTCTCTTGTGTTAGATCCCTATACGGTCTTTCGCGTATGCAGTAAAAAATAACTAAAAATTGAAATGTCTTATAAACTTAACTTAAGCAGGGCTGTTGGATTACTGGGTTTGAATCAGTTTCAAAAAAGTATGCTTGAGCTGTGGGATATTAACCTACTTGTGGTGGTTAGTCTCGTGTAGCGATAGCTTGGTCCGTCTTACGAATTGGTTAGAAAAAGGCTTGGGTGTGATTTATTACGAAACAGCTCCGTTCACCCTGTTGTTGGTTGAACGTGATTCAGAAGTTCGATTAAAACTGGTTGCGAATTTAAAAGAGACGGGCTTAAATGTTGAGGTAATTGAAGCCACTACGGGTCAGCAAGCGATAGAGCTTTATAACAGCCAAGACGTGGGCTGTGTCCTACTCAGCTATATTTTATCTGACATGCTAGGGATTCAGGTCCTGTCGGCTTTACAGGATGGCCCGACGCTAAAGCTCCCGGTAATTATTCTTTCCCATGGGAACGATGCGAACCTAGCGGTGGAGTTGTTTGAGTTGGGGGCTATCGATCATATCAATATCGATGATTGCCAATCGGATTTGCTGCGTCGTTCGATCCTGTATGGCCTCGCACGCTCACAACATATTAAATCTCAGACTCACTTTCTGGAAGCTAGGCGCGAGTTAGTTGAGAAAGAGATTGTCGAAAAAGCCATTAAGCAAGAGAAGTTAAAATTAGATTTGGCCGTTCAACAGCTGAAACAAGCCAATAAGAAGCTCCATTTTTTGGCCATGCATGACCCGTTGACTCGGTTGCCGAATCGCTCGATGATGAAATTTCATTTAGATAAATCCATAGACCGAGCCAAAAGAAATAATACCCAGTTGGCGATAATGTTCGTTGATTTGGACCGTTTTAAGCACGTCAATGACACCTTGGGGCATAATGCTGGGGATATGTTGTTGTTGAATGTGACTCAGCGGTTACAGAGTCTATTGCGCAGCTGTGATTTGATTTCTCGAGTGGGTGGGGATGAGTTTATTGTAGTTGTGGATGAGGTAGATGGTGAAACTGGCGCAGGCATCGTGGCGGTTAAAATTCTACAGGCGTTATCCGAAAGCTTTTTGTTAGATCAGAATGAAGTGTTTATTGCTGCGAGCATTGGTATTGCGATCCATCCTACAGATGGTGCTGAATCAGAGGAATTACTGCTTAATTCGGATATGGCCATGTACCATGCTAAATCCAGTGGCCGGAATACCTATTCATTCTATAAAGATGGTATGCAGTCGTCGGTGGGCGATTGCCTGCTGCTTGAGCGGGATTTACACCGCTTAGTGAAACAAGAGAATGGCTGTGAACAATTCTTCTTGCTTTACCAACCAAAAATAGACGTTAAGAATAAGCAAATTATTGGTGCGGAAGTACTGATACGTTGGCAGCACCCTGAGCAAGGGTGTATTTCGCCTGCGGTCTTTATTCCGTTAGCGGAAGAGACTGACCTAATCTTACAGATTTCGGATTGGATTCAAGGCCAGGTTTGTGAGCAAATCAATGCCTGGCAAGCGGCGGGGATCGAGGTGGTGCCAATCTCGA
Source organism: Gammaproteobacteria bacterium (assembly GCA_002402085.1). GTDB lineage: Bacteria > Pseudomonadota > Gammaproteobacteria > Pseudomonadales > UBA3067. The sequence continues at coordinate 19,562 of NVVB01000007.1, read as the reverse complement.
TTAACGTATCCGGGCGGGAGTTTAAACGGGGCCACGTGTTAGGGTGTATTGATAAAATTAAAAGCCATCATGTAGACCCGCATTTGGTAGAGCTGGAAATTACCGAACGGCTTATTATGGAGAATGAGCAGGAAAGCCGGGGTATTTTGGATTCGTTACGTGGCGCTGGCATAAGTCTTTCGATTGATGATTTTGGTACAGGCTATTGTTCGTTAAATTACCTGAAAAAATACCCGGTAGACATTTTAAAAATTGACCAGTCGTTTATTAAGAATATCCCTGAAAGCAGTGAAGATCAGGCCATTACGTCAGCCATTATTTCTTTAGCACATATTCTAGGAATGAAAGTCATCGCTGAAGGGGTAGAAACAGAGCCCCAGTTTCAGTTTTTAAAAGGCAATGGCTGCGATATGGTGCAGGGTTATCATTTTTATAAACCCATGCCGGCGGATCAGTTTGTATTATTACTCAATGGCAGTAATTGCGCCCAGCAACGCGCGCAGTAATTCAGAATCAGGGCGTAAAAACAAACAACAGTCTCTGCCTAACGCGCTATTTGGATTAAATACAGTGATTTACTCAACGGTGTTCATTGCATTGAATGCGCTCGCACAGGTGTGGCGTACGGTTTTGTCGTCTGTAACGTGGGGTAGGAGGCCAGTGTGAAGGAGAGAGTGAAGCAGAGAGTGAAGGCGAGAGTGAATGAGGGAATGAAAGCAGGTGCTAAATTCTCAAAATGTAGGCGTTACCGCTATGCCTTGTGGCGGGTTTGGAATGAACAACAATCGTATGTGCAGTTTATTGGCTTGAATCCATCGACTGCCGATGAGGTGGTCGACGACCCGACTTTAATCCGTTGCATGAATTTTGCGAAGGCGTGGGGCTATGGGGGTGTCTACATGACTAATTTGTTTGCCTATAGAGCCACGGCACCGGAAACCATGAAGCAGTTTGATAAGCCCATTGGACCTAGAAATAACTTTTGGATTACCAAACTAGTGAGCGATGCAGGCGTGGTGGTGGCCGCGTGGGGGAACGACGGCGAGTTTATGAATCGCTGCACTGAAATAACCACGAAAGTACCTGAATTACATTGTTTAAAAATGAATAAATCAGGCCAGCCCGCGCAYCCWTTGTATTTGAAGGCTAAYTTAAAACCCGTGTTAATGAATGCGGGWTAAGGGTTTTATCCTAGGCAAGCAGTATGRAGTCGGTGCTGTAATAGGCGCTTTAATAGGCACGGTAATAGACACTGTCGCTGGACGGTGGCGTAAGGCACGAATTGAACTAGATTTAATGCTTACCACTGGGGTTGCCTTTGTTAACGCGGCGCCTTGGGTCGTTACTTCTATTTGGGCCTTCGTCAATGCGAATTCTCTGGTTTGTTTCCTATCTTGAAAATAGACAGTCTGTTTTATTCTCCTCAGTGCCCAGCGTACGATTACGGTGCCTCTTACCCGCCCATGAATTGGCGGCGAAGCATCCTGACTGGCTCATTCACGTTATAAATTTAGAACAAATTCAGGAGTTAGATTTTKCTGAGCTTGATTCTGCGGATGTGGCCGTGTTTGGGAAAGTCTTTGCAGAGCATGACTCTCTCTATCGTTATTTAATACAGTGTAATATTCCGATAGTGATGGATCTTTGTGAAAACATTTATCAATTTGCACACCTTAGCGAGTCTTATCGATTATTGTCTCAATTCCATTCTAAAACTGTAGCGTCTTGTCTTGCGCTAAAAGAGCTTTATCAGCAGCACGGTGGACAAGATGTGACGGTAATTGGCGATTGCGTCGAGGGGCAGCGATTTCCACCAAAGCTTGAGCGTTTAAGTACCAAAACAGARATYCAGTGCTTRTGGTATGGCATTCCTCATAATCTTAATTTTTTAATTCATGATTTGCCAAATTTTGAAAAATTAAAGCATATAAAAATCCACATTAAAATATTGACTCAAATTGATGATGAGGTGGAACAATGGTTTGCAGTGGCGAAGGATCAGTATAGTCCTGCCATTTCTCTTGAAGTCTTGCAGTGGGATATTGATCTTCAGTTTGCTGCGTTACAACAGTGTGATGTGGTATTGGTGCCCAGTGCGAAAGACCAAATCTTTCGGGTTAAAACCGCTAATCGTGTGATTACAGCATTATGGGCGGGCAAACCTTGCATTGCTTATCCACTGCCCAGTTATCAAGAGTTTCAGCCATTCATTGCGCTTAATAAATCCCTTGCGGATGGATTTCTAGAGTTTTTGGCAACCCCGAGAGTGCAAGTGAGTGAAAAGATACGCGCCGCACAGGAATATATCGCAGAACAGTATTCGTTAGAAATAATCTCACAAGGTTGGGAGTCGGTTTTATGTGAGGCCGTTGCCAACGGTCCTACGCTAAGTGGTCATGAGCAAGTGATTAGTGAGGGTGGCTTGAGTGCGGACGAAACGACGAGTTCTGTTTCGGCAAATGACAATGTTAGGGACCGGGTTGGCGTCGATGATCAATCGTCCGAGTCTCTTTTATCGGGGCCACTTTCGGCGAAGTCTGTGGCTCGGGAATCCATCGCATCAACTGAACCGGAATCGAGTGYGCCGAATCCGGATCACTCAATCGGTAATAAGGTCTTAGAAAACCCTCAAGAACTTAACCCTCAAGTGCCTGGTGCTGAAGGCTACGTGGCGTTAAATCTGGGGTGTGGTGATAAGATAATTCCTGGGTATATCAATGTGGACGTTGTTGATGAACGTGCCGGAAATCGCCCTGATGTGATTTGCGATGTTCGTAAGCTTGAGGTGTTTGAAGACAATTACGCGGATGAGATTTTAACCGTTCATGTGATTGAACATTTTTATCAGTGGGAGGCCGAAGATGTTTTATTGGAATGGCTGCGGGTTTTAAAGCCTGGGGGCAAGATGGTGGTGGAGTGCCCCAATTTATTAATTGCCTGTGAAGAAATTCTGAAAAATCCACAACAGGCAACCGGGCCAGGGCCAGAAGGGCAACGTACTATGTGGGCCTTATACGGAGACCCTGCTTGGCAGGACCCGTTAATGTGTCATAAATGGTTGTATACCCCCGATAGCTTGGGCCAACTGTTGATCCAATGTGGATTAGAAAATATAGCGGTTGAAGTGGCGCAGTATAAATTAGGAAGCCTGCGGGACATGCGTTTAGTAGGGTTCAAGCCGGCTTTGGCTGTAAAGGAATTAGAAATAAATCAGGGTGACGTAAACGAGGTAGATGAGTTGAATGGTTTTATTCAACACGCATCGAAATCAAATTCAAATCGCCGGAGTCTAATTGATTTAATCGGCGCTGTGGGGGGGCAGGGGTGATTGATGGCGCTTCGATGCTAGAGCGGCTACGAGCGCCGCGTATTGAGCCTTGTTTAGTACTGATTGCAGCCGACGATAGTGAGCAGACAATTTATCACGATGAGCTGATGAATCGTGCCGAAGCTTGGCGAAATCAAATGCTGGGTCAAGGCGGCGGCCCAGGGGATGCGGTAGTGATTATCCTGGAGCATGGCGTGGATCTCTACGCGGCGTTTATCGGTGCGAYTCTGGGTGGACTGGTGCCTTCTATTTTTGCGCATCCATCGGATAAATACGCACATGAGGCCTATTTTAAAAATGTTGGGTGTTGGCTCGATGGCGCTGATGCCCGAGGCTTGGTGACGTACCCTGAGTTAGCGCAGCGGCTGGCTGAACACAATGTATTGGCAGGTCGTTGGCTGTTAACTGAATTGGCATCCCGCGAACAAGGCCAGGAGCTACGCCAGGAACTACGCCAGGAGCTAGGCCAGGAGCTAGGCCAGGAAAAACGATCGACTAAGCAGTGCCCTGAGGCTTCTCTTCAGTCAGAGCGAAGCCAAAACCATGTCCGCCCTGAACCCCTCTTTTCTAATCAAGACTCGCTGCGGATTATTTTTCAGCAGTTTACATCAGGCACCACAGGGCTTAAAAAGGGCGTACAGATTTCTGAGGAGAAACTGTTGTGTCAGGTGGATCAGTATAGTCAGGCAATTGGTTTGCATGACGGCGATAAAATAGCGTCCTGGTTGCCTTTGTATCATGACATGGGGTTAATTACCTGCTGCTTGTTGCCGCTGCTGACGGGGATTCCAATTGTTGCAATTTCTTCTTTTGACTGGGTACGACGTCCTGCAAGCTTACTTCAAGCCGTGAGTCGGCATCAATGTACACTCAGCTGGATGCCCAATTTTGCCTTTGCATTTATGGCGGAGCGTATTGAAGAGCATGAGATTCGTGCGTTAAAACTGACTAGTTGGCGAGGCATTGTTAATTGCGCTGAGCCGGTCAGTGTCGAATCGATGTTGGCATTTAGAAATCGTTTTATCCCGTTTGGTCTAGACCCTGATGCTTTAGCGACTTGTTATGCAATGGCGGAAGCGACGTTTGCGGTGACGTCCGGAGGGTTCGGCCGACCTGCGATGGTGGACCAAGTGGATGTTTCGTTATTGGAACGTCAACAGTTAGCCGTGACATCAAAAAATGGCCGTTTATTGTTGAGTTCCGGGCAAGTAATGCCTGGCACTGTGGTACGAATTCTTGATGTTCATGGGGCCGAATTAGCGGATCGTCAAGTGGGTGAAATAGTGATTCGAAGCCCTAGCTTGGTGTTAGGCTATAAAGGCATTGTGAGTGACGCATTTCGAAAAGGCCCAGATTTAGGTTTAGGCCCAGATTTAGATTTGGGTTTAAACTCCTGCAATGACAAAGGCGCTGAAGAGGAGTTTTATACGGGGGACACAGGCTATTTAGTCGATGATCAATTGTTCGTGATCGGACGAATCAAAGATACGCTGGTGATCTCCGGACGTAATTTATATCCCCAAGACGTTGAAGCGGTGGTGGAGTCGGTGCCGGGAGTCATCTCCGGGCGCACTGTAGCGTTTGGTGTGGACGATCCTCGATTGGGCACACAGCGATTAGTGGTGATGGCAGAAACAAAATATTTCGATCCCGGCCAACGTGTGAATTTATCCACGCAAGTTCGCCAGGCCGTGGTTGCTCAGTTGGATATAGTGCCGAGTGATGTGCGCATCGTGAATGTGAAGACGCTGATTAAATCGACATCGGGCAAGATATCGCGTTCGGCCAATCGCCAGCATTATATAAAAACACCCAGTGAAAAACCTGCTTTGGGCGCAGCAACTGAGCTTCAGGAGGGATATAGCCTTGATAGATCATTTAACGGGCTAAAGTGTCGAATACGACGCTGTGTTGAGGGCCTGATTCAAGACATTAGTCCTGGCGCGGTGGTGTCGTTTGAGGATGATACGGCGTTAGTTGCGCAAGGGATTCTTGATTCCTTAGCCTTTGTGTCACTCGTGACGTTAATTGAGAAGGCGCTGAGTTGCCAGTTGCCCCGTGAGATAAAACAAGGATTAGCAGGCAATGATTCCGTTACGTCCCTGAGCCATGCGTTACTGAATCATCCGCCGATTGAACCAGTGCCATTAGTAGAAAAAGATACGGTCACGGCGGCCCCATCGATTGCAGMSCCCAGCCCCCTTGTTCCGCAAATGCGCGATGTGGCTTTGCAAGGCTATGAATGGGTGCCCTATCTAATGCGTCGAGGTAAGGCGGGGTTTTGTTCTGTCAGCTTAAATTCAGATGCACATGGTTTTCGACGGGGTCTAGATCAAAGCGGGGTGCTGTCTTATGACCGTTGGCGTACTGGCAGTTGGCAGCACGGTGTGGTGCTGGGGAATAGTGTGGCCTATGGTGTAGGCACGAGCAGTGATGGAAAAATTATTGGTAATTTACTGAATCAACAGGAAAGTACATTGCAGCGTCGTTGGTATACCTTGGCCTTGCGAGCCTCTAACATGACCCAAGAACGTTTGGCGTTAGAAATGTGGGCACCCTTGGATAAGCAGTGGGTGGTTTGGATTTCTGGTATTAATGAATTGGTGGCTTTGATCGTGGGTGAAGGGGTGGCGGAAAGACCTTCGCCATTTGTTGGGGAGCGGGCGTGGTGTCAGGCCATTGACCCCTCGCACGTAGTGAGTGAGCGCCACGACTCGTTGTCGCAACGGTATCATAATGCGCTCAATTCAATTGAACGAGATTTGTTTTTAGTGGCGCAACAATGCCGAGCGGTGGGCGCGGAGTTTTTATTTGTTTTACAGCCGGCGTTGTCTTGGATCGAAAAAAAGCTCACATCTCAAGAACAATCACTTGTGGCGGCGTTTGATAGYGCGGCGTCYCCTTTGCAGCGTGCCCACAGCCCGGAACAACTGGGCGATTATAAGGTGCGTTTTCGTCATGATGTTGAGGCTATCTGCCAACGGAACGACATTGCTTTTAAAGACGCGAACAATGAAATAGATTTTTGTTGTGATGAATGGCTTTTTATCGACAGGACTCATTTGACTGATTTGGGGCACCAGTACTTAGAGCGAATGGTTTTGGACTGGTTGGATTCAGTGCTAGTTGCGGAAGGGCAGGGAGAGGGCTTTCCGATTTGAAATTGAGTTGCAGTATGTTTTTCTAGGTGCGGAATATCGTTTGAAATAATTCCCTAAGAGCGCTCTAAAACAAAGGTACAGGATTTGCTGTTTTGGAGCGCTGCTTATATCCGCTTTAAATTTAAAACTAAGCGAGACTAAAACCACCCTACGGTTACGCCGGCTGGGTGGTTTTTTTAGGCTTCGAATCTTTCGCTTGAGTGGATTCTTCCTGAGGTTCGRTCTGTTTTTCTTGTTGGCGCTTTTCCGTTTCCGTATCCATGGCTTGTAATATTGTGTCCATGCGGCTTTTAACAATGGCTTTGTATTCAGGGTGAGTGAATATATACAGCTCATTGGCACGAATTGCTTCCACGACCTGTGCACCCACTAGGGCCGGGTCTCGGCCTTGTTTCATGAGTTTGTCCGCACGATCTGCACCGCCGGGAATAAGTTCAGTGGAGTTTTTGTCGGTTAAAGTTTGAGGTCTATTGCGGGTGCTCTTGTGAATCTGAGTAGACACTACGCCTGGGCAGAGCACCGATACGCCAATCTTCTCCTGAGCCAGGTCGGCCCTTAAGGTTTCCGAGAGCCCCACCACTGCAAATTTACTGGTGTTGTAAACGCCAAGGCCTGGCGCGGCCATGTGTCCTGCGAGCGAAGCGGTGTTAATGATGTGGCCGCCTTCACCGTGTGCTTTGATGTATTTCACGAAGGTCATTACGCCATTGACAACGCCGCCCAAATTAACGCCGAGTACCCAGTCCCAGTCTTTATAGGACGCTTCGTGAATGGGCCCGCCTGATGCAACCCCTGCGTTATTACAGAGAATATGAATATTACCAAAATGATTTTGAGTTTTAATGGCCGCGTTATTTAACGCAATGCGATCGGTGACGTCGACTTGTACACGCAACACATCCGCGCCTTTTACTTTGAGTTCTTTGACTGCTTTATTGAGCGCGTCTAATTCAATATCGGCAAGCGCTATTTTAACCCCGGCGTCGGCCAACGCGGAGGCAATTCCAAATCCAATGCCACTGGCGCCGCCGGTGACAAACGCTACTTTTCCTTTGAGTTCTTTCATTGCTAGCTCCTTGGTTTTATTTTTTTAATAACTTGGCTGGATCTAAACTCTAAAAGCGTGCGACTTTGGTCTTTACCGTTACGAGGTCAAGTATAGGTCTTAGTTAAATGGTTCGAAATGGTTTTTTAGGGATTTGATGAAAATAGAAAGGTTTTATGGCGCTTTATATGTGAGATTAGGTCTAGAGTGACTTTGGAGTCACGTAAATGGCCGAAATTATCGAAGTGTATTAATTAAAGTTGAATTGAGCATTTAAATGCAATTTAATGAGTCGCAGCGTATCGCTTTGTTAGTCGTAGAAGGCCTATTTAAGGTGCCCTGTTTTTAAGACGACGATTTAATTGTTTTTAAAAATATTTTTAAAATACTTGCTGTCGAATTTTATATCGATGTCTTGAGTGGTCAGTGAATTATACCTTTTGATGTGGCTGTTGTATTGATGCGCGTTGAGCGGGAAGCAACTTGTTCGCATAAAGAGCGGCGCTTAAGGCGTCCATTTATTTTCATTTGGAGATAACTAATGACCCAACAAGACACGAATAACGGTTCGTCATCTTCGTCGCAGGCGCCTGAGATTAATGCCTCAGAAATTAATGAGAAATACCGTGTAGAGAGAGATAAGCGGATTCGCGATGACGGAAATGAACAATATTTACAATTTGAAGATCAATTTTSNNAWTATWTSKNATRWYMYNTMTGWWRAMMMYSRAWTTAWWNGGRASYNGTTRWMKNATGNNNTAGACRWKKNCGGTRATNTRGKSRYSRWTWTKRWRNCSTAWWKKYKKYGRMSMRRYNACRWRARKSRRGNCSTKWWNGAWATTYRCGYSANNGAARWWRKMRGTKWMWWWRRAKRYWYSYRNNGTATTGGAATCGTTATCCCGGTATCGCCTGCGATATTGAGTCGTATATATACCTGCCGTTGTTAGAGGAGGTGGGTTACTTACCGGTAGAGAAATACTCCAAAGGGGACGAGATTTTTGCTCACAGTCAAGCCATTGGCCGGAAATATGATCTTTATGATAATGCGTGTTTTCAAACTGAGGTGACTGAATTACGTTGGGATGAAGATTACGCACGCTGGATTATTTCCACCAATCATGGCGATACAATGCGCGCACGGTTTGTGTGTATGTCCAATGGCCCCCTTAATAAGCCTAAATTACCGGGCATTCCCGGCATTAAAGATTATAAAGGCCATGCCTTTCATACCAGCCGATGGGATTACGATTACACCGGGGGTGATATGTTCGGTAATCTTAGTGGCCTGAAAGATAAAGTGGTGGGGATTATTGGTACTGGTGCAACGGCGGTGCAATGCGTGCCTCATTTGGGCGAGGCCGCCAAGGAATTGTTTGTATTTCAGCGCACGCCTTCGTCTGTGGATGTTAGGAATAATTCAAACACCGATCCTGAATGGGCAGAAAGCTTACAGCCAGGCTGGCACCAGCATCGAATGAATAATTTTAACAGCCTATTAAGTGGTGGCTTTGAATCCGAAGATTTAGTGGATGACGGCTGGACAGATATTGTCGGCAACATGATGGACTTGTTAAAACAAAAAACCGACGGTGCCATGGATGTAAGCGCCTTGTTTGGCATGATGGAAAAGGCGGACCATCTTAAAATGAATGAAATTCGTGCTCGCGTTGACAGCGAAGTGGGAAATCAAAAAGACGCTGATGTACTTAAGCCCTACTACCGGCAGTTTTGTAAACGGCCTTGTTTTCATGACGACTATCTTGCGACTTATAATCGTCCCAGTGTGCATATTGTGGATACTGATGGTAAAGGCGTAGATCGGATTACCGAAAACGGTGTGGTGGTGGTGGGTCAGGAATACCCGGTGGATTGCTTGATTTATTCTACAGGGTTCGAAGTAGGCACTGATTATACCCGTCGATCGGGCTATGAAGTCTACGGCCGGGGCGGGCAGAGTTTGGGACAGAAATGGGATTCTGGCATTGCCACGCTGCATGGCTTACACAGTCGGGGATTCCCTAACCTATTTATTATGGGCACGGCGCAAACAGCGTTTACAGCAAATTATCCCCATGCATTAAGTGAGCAAGGGATTAATATTGCTTATACCGTGAAACATGCGTTGAACAATACCATTCGTACGGTAGAGGCGTCGGAGGAGGCCGAATTGAAATGGGTGGAAACGATCATCAGTAAAGCACGCATGGGTCAACGGTTTTTCGAGGCGTGTACGCCAGGGTATTACAATAACGAAGGCAAACCCGGTGAGCGTAAGGGGCAAGATGGATTTTACGGGGGCAGCTCGGATGAGTTTTTCCGATTAATGAAAGCCTGGCGTGAAGAAGGAAGCCTTGCCGGTCTTGAACTTGAGGTGGCGGAGCAGTAAGCCTCTCGTAAGGCGCACAGTACGGTGCATACTAAGTTCGTGGTTATGCGTTATTGTAGGTGCGCTATCGTAGGCGATGCTTGGATCTCTTGGCGTTCCCCTACGTTATTCCTAACAAGGCGGTTGATTGAAAAAAGAAGGCGTCCCTGTTTTTTGATGGGAGGGTTTTTGCTGGGGCGATTTTTCGATCGCAACGACACTATTGTAAAAGTGAATTGAATCGGTCATTTGTGTAAAGGGCGTGCAGTTAAAGCTTTCTTGATCTTTGGAATGCCACGCATGCAATAGGTCGATTAAGTTTTTACTGTACTCGATAAATGAATTGGGGTTCCGGTAACCGCCGCCATGGCGACTCCAGTAACTGGTCATGGTGTCCTCGCATAAATAGACCCCTTGCGCGGTAATCTTTCCGTACATTTCTTCAAAGGTTGTAATTTGCTGGTTCATACGATGGCCGCCGTCGTCGATAAGGATATCGATGGGCGGAATTGCTGCCCCTAAGTCGGCAAGAAATTGTCGGTTTTCTTGATCGCCGATAATAATTTCAATTTGCTCTTCCTCAAACGCTTTGCATTCAGGGTTGATGTCTACGCCGATTATTTTTGCCTGCGGACCAAAATAGTGCTTCCACATTTGCAGTGAGCCGCCGTGAAACACCCCAAATTCTAACAATGTGATGGGCTGGTTTCTAAAGCGTGCAAAATGATGTTCGTAGATGGGGAAGTAGTGCAACCATTTATGAATCAGGCGCCCGGGGTTGTTTTGGAAATAATGGTTTAGGTCTGTCATAAGTAATGGGTGATGTTCAATAGCGAAAAGTTAACGAGACTATGTGTTGGTTAGCTCATGCCACACTGCCCACAGATGGGCATTTGTGCTCTATCCTGTTGCATTGTATCGGCCATTTGATGACGCGAATTGCTGTTAACTATGTGATTAAATTTGTGTGTTTTCAAACTGCCGAATTGACCCGCATTGGGGTGGGCGCAACAGGGGATAACCGTGCCATCCCAATCGATGTAGAGGCTGTTGAGGCGTTGTAGATAGCGACATACATTATTTGGGAATTGGCCTGCCCCACCGAGGTTTTCGAGACTCTCGGGCAAGGATAGCCAGCCTCGAAATTCTGGCGTCCAACCGAGAGGGATCAATAGATCTGACCATCGTGCTTGGTCGCTGGGGTTGGTGCAGATGGTGCGTGTCAGTAACTGCATTTTTGGTGCGTATTTAAGTTGTAGCTCTTTGGCTTTTTTTAAAAATTCGATTAGTTTATGCCATTTGCCTGGCGGGCGTAGTGCTTCATATTGTTCAGGGGTGCCATCGCCATCGCAGCTCACCGCCAATATATCCAGTCGGCCGGATTTAAAGACCTCGGTTAAATCATCCCAGTAGGCGTGTTGTCCGTTGGTGGAGATCTCTACTTGGCTAATTTCATAGGGCAGTTGCTGAATAATGTTAAAGCATTTTGCCAATTCAGGGTGTAGTAAGGTTTCCCCAAAATTAAACAGCCGTAAATAGCGGATTCGTTGTACATCAATGTTTAACATGCATTGCTGGAAGACATCGGGGGGGGTGTGCTTGACCTTGGGCTTAAGGGTTGAGATTGGGCAGCCTACGCAGCGCAACTGACAGCCATGTACGAGCTCGAAGTGGCATTTATCGATTTCCTGTATATCCACTACCGGGCGTAAATTGATCGCTTCCATGTCCTGATATCTTCCAAGTAGAAAACATGCTCGAGTCGATTAGTAGGGCCGTCGCCTGCCATGCAATTGAATTAACATTCCATGGTTTGCCTACAACATTGAAAGGTAGCTTGGCGGCTGGTTGCTTGTATTTAGGGCCTTTGTCAGTATAGGTGAAGCTTTTATGAATGAAGGTATTCGGTGTTAATTTCGCTTGTTGGCCCGATATGAATGCATTTCGTTTGATATGTTTTGGATGGTGGTACCTCACGGCTATGAAAGGTTGGGTGAAAATGGATGGGTATGTGGGTTTGGTCACAAATGGACTAAATGTACCGAAGAGAGTGCACGTATTGTGATGTAAAGTGTCCAAACAATGCCTTTGTTAATGGTTATTGTCCGATTCCTTGTGTGACAATGAGGCTTGTTTACCCCGAAAATCTGTAGTTTTGAATGAGTTTTCTTGCATGTTTTTAAAAACTGTTGATAGACCTTATAACGCCAAATTTCGCCTGTGTTCGCTATTCATTGTGAGCTTTTACCTTGCCTCATGCGGCGGCGAAGAAGGCGGCGGACTTGAGTTTAATGACCCCTGTGTCAGCCCTGACCCGTTTCCTTCCAGCGAACGCGTAGTGTTGTCGGGGGCTGTTAGCTTTGATTCGGTTCCGCATAATTCTTCCTTGGGGCTGGATTATGGCAATGTGAGTCAAAAGCCGGCGCGCGGTGTTGAGGTGGAGCTGCTGGATGAATGCGGCGTGGCCTTTGACAAGAGTATTACCGATGCTTCTGGGGGATACACGTTCTCCGTTTCCCCTGATTTTGATATCGCTGTGCGGGTCAATGCACGGCTTGTATCGACCGCCGCCTCTTCGTGGGATTTCCGTGTCACTGATAATACCAATGGCAATGCCCAATATGTATTGCAGGGCGCGACCATTAATAGTGGCACCACTGATTCTGTACGTGAGTTAAATGCCGCATTGGGTTGGGGCGGGCAAAGCTATACCGGGACTCGAGCGGCTGCGCCGTTCGCAATTCTCGATACGGTCTATGAGGCAATTCAGTTTGTTCGTTTGGTCGACAGTGACATTGTCTTCCCGCCTGCCGAGCTTCGCTGGAGTATTTCCAACTCCACTGCTGAGGGCGCTTTAAGCGAAGGCGATTTAGGGGGTAGTTTCTTTCTTTCTAGTGAAGGCAATATCTATTTATTAGGGCAAGAAGATGATGATACCGAAGAGTTCGATGGGCATGTCATTGCGCATGAGTTTTGGCATTACTTCGAGTCGAGCTTTTCTCGCGTTGATTCCATAGGCGGAGGCCATAGAGAGGGTGATTTATTGGATTTTCGACTTGCTTTTTCAGAAGGGTTTGGCAATGCTTTTTCGGGCATGAGTTTGGATGATCCGATTTATATCGATAGCATGGGTACTCGACAATCCGTTGGTTTTGAATTCGACTTGGAGGAAAATGTACASKWAKCAWCGGGYTGGTWYAGYGWRKCTTCMGTACAGTCYATTTTRTATGAYCTCTATGAYTCNNNYAGCRGCGNNGGNGATGGCGTTGATGCTACGGARGRTGTGTTCGSGGAARTGTAYGCYGTGCTCACYTCGTCTGCGTTTAATGASTCCAGTGCGATGGTGGGCATTCATCTTTTTYTAAGYGAATTAAAARATCARTTTMCYGGTYTAGCYGMYCAGGTGGATGCGCTTGCSRATCAACARRACTTTACTGTSAATGATGGSTTTGCCACTGGCGAGCTTAATAGTGGTGGATCAATGCTTGTGTTGCCGCTTTATAAATCGGTATCCATTGGCGGACCAAGTGTTGAGGTGTGCAGTATCGTGGATTTCGGGACTATTAATAAATTGGGGGTACGTTCATTTGTAACGCTCAATGTTAGCGTCGCTGGGGATTATGCCATTTCGATTAATCGTAATTCAGGAAAAGCGCGTTCTGAACCGGGGGCATTAATTTGGAGCCAAGGAGAACTTATCGATTTTGTTGGCAACGCGGTTGATAACTCATCGATGGCGGTGGTGGCTTTGGTGCCAGGTGAATACGTGCTTGAAGTATTCGATATTGAGAATGTTTTCTCTGATGATGCCCCACCCGCAGAAAACGTTTGTTTTGCTGTGGCTGTGAATTAGATCGTCAATTAGATTGTGAATTAATAGGTTTTCCAATGAGAAAAAATAGAATTGTAACCCTACTTTCTTTTGCTGCACTGACCTTCGGGGTTGCTGGTATAGTCTTTTTAGATTCAGAGTCGGCGGTTAGAGATTTTAGTGTCAAGGCGATTGAAAAAGAAGTGCCACACACTATGACACGGATTGCCAAGCCCGGTGCGCCAATTCGTTTTGCTAGTAATTACGATGGCATCATGGCGTTAGATGTTGTGGAGTCGGTCGATCTGCGCCTTACTGCGCAAGCTGACGGAGAGTTACGTGTTGTGGTCAGTGCGCGTGACGATATTCTTGTCGGCGATAATGCGCTTGAACGTGTGGAACAAGTGGTGGCCGGGCAAACGATCATTGTTCCTGTGAGCATGCAGGCGTCTACGGCTGGAAAGTATTATTTAAATATTCATACCAGTATTACCCTAGATAATCGTACTCAGCACCGTGCGTTTGCATTGGCGGTACACGCAGGTGCTTGGAAGAAAGCGATGAATGAAAGGGCGATTGAGCAAGGGCGTCAAAGTAAGACTAGTCACGATGGTAGGGAAATAATGGTCATGCAGGCTGCTGAGACAGTGACCTGGAAGTGACTTGGAGGTAAATTGGGAGCTATGATCCACTTATAGACGTATAGCGGTATAAAGTGGGCTGCCTTGATTGAGGCAGCCTGTGTTGCTACAGTCCTGGCCGAACCTTCTATAGAGACCGTAGCGGATGTCTGAAAGCAGTTTGCACACTTATCATGGCGTTTGTCATTGTCGCGCAGTTTCCCGTATAGCTAGGCTCCGTCACGTGAACACAGGAACCATCGAGCCGCCAATCTCCTGAATATAGCGCTTGCCTTGTTCGTCATAGAACATGAGTAAGCCCGCAAATCGGCTGTCTGGGTCGTAGATTAAGCTGGTTAAACGATAAGTCTCCCAGAGTGCATCGTCCGCATAGACGACTATATTGCGTGTTTCTCCTGGGGGGATTGGGGCGGTGTTGACTGTAAGGCCTTGTGGGGCGACTAAATCACCTTTTTCTTCCTTAGTAACGGTTAATACCTTCGGATTAATAAAACGTATTCCGCCGATGTAAAAGGCCCCTACCTGCATGGGGGAGTCCCCCTTGTTGGTGACGGTAAGGTCTAGTTGGAAGCTTCGGCCTGGGATTCTATATTTTGCTTTATTGACCTTCACTTCAGCCATTATTTGAGGTTCGGGTAATGGCGGCACTTCCACTTCGCCTGTTTGAAGTGGGATCGTGATTGGGTATTCATTTTGTGCCCAGAGGTAGGAGCCTGCGATGGCGGTGAGTATAAAAATAAAAAANTAYGCCACCGACGGCCATGTCTTTGATCTCAATTAATGTGTCTGCGTCTTCTCCGAGCGCCATGACCTTTTTATAACGCGGCATGAGTACCGGTAGTTTTCGAAACCAGTAACCTATCCAGGCTAAGAAAACCACAAACCAAAATGAATGCCAGGCAATGGTGTTGCCTAAGCCCCAGGTCTCCAAATCGATCACTTGACCGGTTAATGTTTCAATTTTGTTCTCAAATTTTGCTCCATCGCCAGTGACTTCTACCCAATAAGCGGGCCCAATGATGGGGCCTGCATCGCGGATGCTAATGACTGGGTGGACGTGATATTTTCCGGGTCTTCTGGCTTTGAGTTTAATTTCGTACTCGTATGTTTTGCCTTTTTCAAACGTGGTGGAGCGAATCATGGGCACGCCATTGACGCGTGAGTCGACACGAATGAATACCGGGCCAGGTACCCCGACATTAAGGTAGGCGGTGCCGTCAAGTCCGTCAGGTTGCGCCATGTGCTTGGGCCACCATTTGGAGGGGATGAACTTTCCCTTGACCGTGACGATGTCGTTGATTTTTGCATCTCGCGGAAATACTTCGGTATCAAACCACTGGATGGTACGGGTCCGTAAGCCCGCTTGTTGCGCTCTTTCTCCATGCGCAAAGGCTGCATCACTGAAGGTCACTAACAATAGGCAGGCCATTAGATGAGAACCAAAATTATGTTTTGTTTGCCGCATACATTTCACCTGAGGTTTTATTGGTTATTTTATTTGCAGGTTTTTAGTGCTGTAACTTAGGGTGTTTCTACACGCGCTGTTAAATCACTTTGCGAATCCAAATATTCGTCATTAGTTTGCTGCCGACCCATACCCACAAGTAGTAATGCAGTATGGTGATAAAGCCTGCAAAGATTGCCGTGAGTGGTGTGACCGCTTCACCAAAGGTGCGTAATGTGCTTTGTTCTATGATTCGGACGTATTCTGGGATTGCCGTGCGAATATACATATAGCCCATTAGATCGGCTACTGAGACCATGGTGTCATTGTATTCAACGGGAATGCGATAGGGGGCAAAGATGGGCCAGTTGATGGTGTAGGTCAGTAGCCCGAATAGAAACGCGCCTATAAATCCAGCGGCGAACCAACTTTTAGAAATCAGTAAAACGATATCAATGAGTATGCCCAGGCCAATCCACGTTGATGGGGCGACAAAGTTCAGTGGGAAGCCTGCAAAGTTATGAAAGTTCATGATTCTACTGACCCAGGAGGCTACCAAAAAGCTAGCAACAGCAAAGGTCGCCCCTATCGGCAGGCGGAACATATTCCACATGAAAACCCCCAGTACTGCGGGCAGCAGTATAAGCGAGAATGGCGTCACCAATGGCCACCAACGCCGATCTCGCCAGTCCATCCAGAAATCCCAATCGCCGACAGTGAGTGCAAAAAGAAATACGGAGATGCCTCCAAACAGCAGGAATAATGCCGGTAAGGTGGTGTAGTCGATGGTTCTATAGGCTTTGATTTGTTCGTCTAGGGTGATCAATGCGGGGCGTGCGTGTCGTATCTCACGACTATAAATGCCTGTTTCCTTGTCGGCGGGGGAGTCTTTTACGAAACTTGAACCCATCTTAGATTCCTTGGCGGCATAGAGTCGCACTGGTTAGTTAACGCGTTGGTTTTATTTTTATCGCCGTATTTATCATTACTTTAATGGCGCGGGGTTTTCTAATTTTTATTTTTATTTTTATTATTAATTTATTCTGTTTAGTTCTGTTCTGTTTCGTTCTGGACTTGTTTAATTCTGGACTTGGTTTGTGCTATGGATTGATATTCCGATTTGATTGTTGACGTCGCTATGCCGCCGATAGTACATTTTGGGAAATGTCGCACTAACGGCGGGCTTGTTATTTTTCAAATCAAATTAACGATCGATTGGGTCTTCAAGGTAATTTTCACCGACTAGATCCGTTAATCGTGCCATACGTGCGAAGCACTGGTATAGAAATCCTGACAGTGCAAGGAATGCCCAGCCTAGGGTGACAAACCCCCAGTGGATCGGTGCGCCAAATAGTTCTTCTGCATAGAAGAATGTATGGCCCCATTCGTTGTAACCCAAATTGGGACCAATTAAGAGCGGTCCAGCAACAAGAATGGCGAGAGGTAAAGACACCCGGCCGACGTAGTCAGGCATACGCGTGTGAATCCAGACAAAGGAAAAAATTAATCCAATCGCCATCAGGGGGATAAACGCGTAGAACAGCACAATATGAGTTGGGGTGAAGTCTGTGTCTCTAATGGTGACTTGGTGCCAAGCAGCGTCTGCTTCAGTGAATAGGTTTAGGGCAAAGTAGAGCGCCAGACCTCCGACGGATAGAATCGAAAGGATGATGTAGTAGCGGCTTAATTCTTGCCTCGGTGATATGTCCAACACCTTTTCTCGGGTGAACCATAGGTAGGGGACGATAAAGGCTCCTAGTGAAAAGATGACAATCAACTGAATCCAGAATAGCGACATCCAATAGGTCTGGAATTCCGGCTCGAAATAGTCTAAGCCAACCGTGAATGAGTATGTATTTTGATACCAGCGGTAGAATCCTGCCAGTAGTAGTAGTCCTAATGATAAGCTTGTTAGAGTTAGCCACGGAAATTTTACGGCTTCTACTGCTTCGGCTGCATCGGAGTGTGGTTGCGCTATTTCTATTGATTGGTTTTGAATGACGCTGGCCATTAGAGGCTCCTTAGTCAACGGTGTGGAGAGCGGGTTGAAACTGTTTTTGCTAGAGCAAAATTACTCGTTGAACGTTTTCTGTATTCGAGATTTTTACGGCTGAATTCTGTTAATGTTGTGCGCTTGCCAATATGCGTACTCTACCTTCTCTTACCATGTCGCTGATATGCTGGTTTGCATTTGCTTTTTTCTTTGCAAGGAGTAGCTGTTTTCTAGGGTGCAATTGGTATGTTAAAAAAGTACATGACGATTAATTAAGTGTTTAGTTTAAAGCGCTGAGCATTGTTTGTTTTGTATGACGTTATTATTGTTATTTAATGTGGTTGCGGTTGTTGTTATATCTTGGGTAAATACTAGCATATAAGTTTTTTGAATGAGTAATTGGCCGTCTTCATTTGTGGTCAATCTCTCCTGCTTTATTTTTTTGGCATGAATAGGTAATTATCTGCTTTAATGGGTAATCTTCAATGTGACTGAATGGTTGGGTTGGTACGCCTAGATTTTTAAAAGTCTTCAGTTGGATTTTTTTGTCGGGTGATTCTGGTTTGTAATGGTTAAATGGTAAAATGGTAAAAAANGGTAGCGTGTTTATGGTTAAGCTTACGTTAGTMGATTGTCCGCAGCGGATAGAAGAAACGGCCCGCTTAGCCCATGAGATTTGGAATGAACATTTCCCTGAAATCATTGGYCAGCCTCAAGTTGATTACATGTTGAATAAGTTTCAATCCGTTCGTGCAATAAGCCARCARATTGAGRACGCTTATGGTTACTACTTAATAGAGCGTAGTGGCGAGGTTGTTGGGTATTTGGCACTGCTGGCATCAGCGTCTACTACTGAAGTGAAATCGTCGTCCGTTCAGTTGAGCAAACTCTACCTATTAAAGGCGGCGAGGCATCAGGGCGTGGCAACTCAGGTTGTGGCGTTGATTCGTGTCATCGTGCTGGAGCAAGGTGGTTCGACTATTTGGTTAACCGTTAATAAATACAATAACGCGGCGATTAAGGCTTATCATCGCTTAGGCTTCGTAACTGAAGGGGACGTAGTGGCTGATATTGGGGGAGGCTTTGTAATGGATGATTATAAAATGACGCTAAGGATCGGTTCGGCTGAATAGAAGTGAATAACAACGATGATTATTATTCTAATTCAGACTAAGACTATAGAGAGGGTCTGTCGTTGCTCTATAGTTAATAGATCGCGTTTTTTATTGTTGTCGCCCTATGCTAAAACGAAGCGCTGGCCTTCTTATTGATTGGCACGGCCATTTTATAGCTTCTATGATTGCTTGTTCCGGAGCAAAAACTTCGGAGGAGGTAAGGCGAGCCACCTTAACGATAAAAATATTATCCTATGGGACGCTGGTTTGTTTGCTGATGACCGTGATTCGCTTTCGTGGAGGCGGCGGGCTCGATGTCTGGGTTTCGGGATTTGGCGCATTTTCTTTTTTTTCGCTCTTGACGATTCTATTTCTATTCGGAAGATACAGTGCGGTTGCCGATTTATCCATTGCCCTGGTTTTGGCTTTAATAATGCTGATGGCGTTTTCTGATGGAGGACTTTTATCCCGAGTATTGACTTGGTTGCCGGCGCTTCCTTTAATGGCAAGCTTTATCGGTGTTCGAGTTCGGGCGATGAGCGCGTGTATTTTGGGGGTGATGGGGCTGCNTTKGMKWKCTGGCNWKCGCNSTCSKKMKGYKKSMKCNAAAASCGNMTGMYSGAGGTAAAGCGCTGGGCCCATGAAGAATTTGATATGGC
>NVVB01000090.1 GCA_002402085.1 Gammaproteobacteria bacterium | reverse complement strand
CGGGTCTTTTATTAGCTCGAACCCCGTTAAAATAAATAAATCGGTGGCCGGTCGATTGCCTAAGCTATTGGTCGGTAGTCCCTATACCAAAGCGCATTATATGGAAGTGCTGGCGTTACTGTTTGCTCTGTTTAATAAATGGCGCAGAGAGGGCTTGGTGGGTTTAGAAGACGATGTGGAAGAGCCCAATGACAGTCGTATTTTTAATGCCTACCCACGTATTCTAGCGGATCAACGGACGCGAGAGTTTATCACCGACTACTTGCGCATTATCTCCTCGGGCAATATGTCAGCACACGAGTTAGAAAGCCTGATGGAAGCCGATATCGATACCAGTTATGAAGAGGCGGAGTTAACCTCTGCGGCGGTGACTCGCGTGGCGGACTCGCTGCCAGGTTTTGGCATCGTCGCGGCGGTGCTGGGCATTGTGATTACCATGAAATCTTTAGGAGGCCCTCCTGAAGTGCTGGGTGCACATGTAGCCCAAGCATTGGTGGGCACGTTTTTAGGAATATTGTTGGCCTATGGTGTGGTGGGCCCTGTGGGGGTGGCGTTGAATCATCAGGCCCGCGAAGAAGCAAAATACCTTGAGTGCGTGAAAGTATCGATTCTGGCTATGCTGGGAGGCATGCCGCCTCAACTGGCTGTGGAGTTTGGTCGTAAAACGTTGTATTCCACCGAGCGGCCTAGTTTTGATGAACTGGATAAGCATGTCCGGAATCGGGTGCTTTAGTCGGATTATATTAGGCTACCTCCCGGTGGAGGTCGGTTTAATTTCCTGGGTCTTTTTTCTGCGGCGCTTGGTGCGTTGGGTGGCTCTATTATGGGTGCCTTAGGTGACGCGGAACCCATTATTATTAAAAAGCGCGGCCGACGTTCGCGTAATGAGCATCATGGCGGCGCGTGGAAAATCGCCTTTGCTGATTTTGCCGTGTCAATGATGGCGTTCTTTTTAGTGTTGTGGCTTTCGGCGTCAACGACGGTAGAAGAGCAACGGGCGATCTCTGGATATTTTGAAAATCCCACCGGTTTTGAACGCGGTGGCAGCAAGTTTGTCATCGATATGGGCGGCGCGGCTAAGCAACTACAGGCGGGCGATAGTGATTCCACTGAACTGAATTCTAATGCGCGCCGCATGAGCCGGGAAGAGGTCGAGAATGTTATTGATGCGCAAACGGTGGAACAACTTGCTAGGGACATGGAAAGAAAAAGATTTGATGTGTTATTAAGCAAACTAAAAATGCGTATTGAGAAAGACTCTAATTTACGTCCTTATCGCGACCAAATAATTTTAAGTGTGACGGACGACGGTTTGCAAATTCAGATCGTGGATCGAGAATCCACTGCAATGTTCGATAGTGGCAGCTCGCAATTAAAACTGTATACCCGGGATTTAATTAAGGCGCTCAGTGCAACCATTGATTCGGTACCGAATCGCATTAGTATTTCAGGGCACACTGACGCGGTAGCGTTTCAAGGACGAGATGATTTTAGTAATTGGGAGTTGTCGGCGGAGCGTGCTAACGCTGCCCGCAGAACGTTGGTGGCCGGAGGTTATCCTAGCGGGAAGATTTCCGAAGTGGTAGGGCATGCGTCATCGGTGTTGTTTGATAAGAAAAACCCCAGTAGCGCGCGAAACCGACGTATTAGTATTTTAGTCATGAGCGGTGATACGGATGAAGCGAAACGTCGTGCATCGGAGTCGGGGGTCAATAAGGTTAAAGCGCCTACAGTGCCCGACGTAGACGAGGCTCGTTTGCCTGACTCTTTTGACGTGGCGGGCGAGGAAGAATCCACTGCGGCCGATGAAAGTTATGACATTGAAAGGCGAGAGACGGGGAAAACCTTTACGATAGAGAAATCTGAATTTAGGCGGGGTTGGAATAAAATTATACCGCGTTCAAAAGCCAACGAGTCGTCTCGTAAGCAGCGCGCTTCTGAGCCCGCGGTCGCGCCTGAAGGTACTGCCGAGGATGAGGTTTTTTAAGGCAGAAACTTAAGTTTAAATTTAAGTTTAAGTTCCTGCGCATGCACATTTATACGGGCTTCATTTTCAACGTTAATACTGAGCGCTTAGGAGTCGTCGGGTTCTAATAATCGGCAATAATTTTCAATGCGCGAGTTGGTGATTTTTCCGTCTAAGTGAGCCTGTTTAACGGCGCAGCCTGGTTCGCGCGTATGATGGCAGTCGCGGAATTTGCATAGCTCAATGAAGGGCCGGAATTCGATAAAGCTACTGGCCATTTGTTGTGGCGTGAGTGGCCATAATGCAAACTCTCGGATACCGGGAGAGTCAATAATATTGCCGCCGTCGGGGCTGTGGAATAGTTTTGCCGTGGTGGTGGTGTGCGTGCCCAGTCCGCTGGATTCTGAAAGCGCATTCACTGCTTGGCTGACTTCAGGCATTAAGTGGTTTATTAACGACGATTTGCCTGCRCCAGAAAGACCGATAAACACGGCGTTTTTATTTCTCATGATGGCTTTTAATTCATCGATGCCACTGCCGTCCACGGAGGAGGTTAAAATAAAGCGATARCCAATGTCTTGRTAGTGCTGCTGCATTTCAAAGCAGTTGGTTTGAGTTTTTAGGTATTCGTCCCGTTGTTCTGGGTCACTGACTAAGTCGAATTTGTTAAACAGTATCAGGGGTTCTATATCAAGAGATTCGCAGGCCACGAGGTATTTGTCGATGGCGTGATAATTGGCGGCGGGTTGTGCAGCACCGACGATAATAATTAGGTCGATGTTGGCGGCAATTATTTTCTTTTGTCCGCGATTGTCCGGCTGGGCTAATTCAGACGTGCGTTCTAGTCGTTGGGTGATTATGCCAACATTGTTGCTGCCCATTTGCCAGATGACTCGATCACCGGTGACTAAGCTGCCCAGTTGGCTTCGTGCAAAACAGCGAATGTTCTCGATCTCTGGGTGAGTGGCGCCGGGAGTATTGGCCAGAGGCTCTACTTCGAGTTGTTGGCCGTAGTGAGCAATGATTCGGCCGAGTTGCTCTGGGCCGAGTTCATGGTTGTCCTGTCCCGGCCGGGCACTGTTTGTAGAGGAGGCCTGTGGGGCTGCTCGGCGAGGTTTTTTGTTATGTTGGCGTTTTGACATAGCCTAGCGACAGGCCAATTGATTTAGCTTTTGCATGATTGACTCAGATAGTATTAAAAATTTGCGCTATTATGCCTCGCCTAAACCCTTTTGGATAGAGAGTGCAGTGTTGGGTTTATAAGGTAAAATGTTAATAAGTGTCGAGCCTGAGAATTGTTTTGCGCTGGTCGAAAAATTAATTAGATTTGAATATGTTAAGGAAGCCCTTATGGCAGTGAACGATCAGAACCTAATATGGATTGATTTGGAAATGACTGGCTTGGATCCAGATCAGGACGTTATTATTGAAATTGCCACCATTGTAACCAACAGTAATTTGGAAATATTGGCGCAAGGGCCTGTTTTGGCGGTGCATCAGCCGGATGAGGTGATGGCCGGGATGGATGAGTGGAATACGCGCACCCACGGTCGCTCAGGCCTAACGGAGCGGGTAAAGCAAAGTACGGTCAGTGCTGCGGACGCTGAACGGGAGACGTTGGCGTTTTTGGCGAAATACGTAGGCGCTAATGTATCGCCGATGTGTGGTAACAGTATCTGTCAAGATCGCCGCTTCTTGTATCGGTACATGCCTGATTTAGAAGTGTATTTTCATTACCGACATTTGGATGTCAGTACGCTTAAAGAGCTTGCGCGTCGTTGGGCGCCTGAGGTTTATAAGGGCTTTAGTAAAAAAGGCGTGCATCAAGCGTTGGATGATATTATCGAGTCGATCGATGAGCTCAAGTACTACCGAGAAAATTTCATTTCCCTTCCCTAGCCGGCCCTTTTTACAAGACCCAAAAGGGATTCCCCTGCTAAGCCATAGCCGCCTTTTTTACCGAGGCGGGTTATGGCTGCCAGCTGACTAACGCGGGCAAGCTAAAGCTTTCTTGTTGCGACGCTAATGTTACGTGTTCTTCGGAAATGGCCATGACTTGAATCGAGTCATTGACCCAGTCCCCCTCTCTTAAGCTTCGACTATTGATAATCACTGTGCGAGAAACCGGATCTTTTGCATACCAATGAGACGCGTATTTTAAGCGCGGAATTTGACGCTTAAATTCGCTGGGCATGTCGAATAAACTGGTTGCAAGAGGCCGGGGCCCTTCTATTTCGAAAGCTTGCGAATTATCTCGGAACGCACTTTTTCGTGGGCGTGACGGGGTAATCAGTTCGGGGCTTACTCGAGTGGCGGTTGCTGTTTCAAGCTTAGGTTTAGATTTAGATTTAGGCTTAGGTTTAGGTTCAAGCTCTGAGGCGCGGGGCGTTGTCGGCCGAATTACGATGGAATTGCTTGGCGTAAACGCTTGTCGGATGGCCTTTGGCGCGTTTGAACTTGGCTGCGTTTCTAATTGCGTGTCGAGTCGTGCTTGGCGGGGGGGGGCTATGTGTTCGTTTCGCTGCGAATCGATGGGGGCCGCGTAAGAAGGATCTGCGGGGCGACTCGAGAGCGTCCAATAAAACACCACCGCTAATGCCAGACTTAACAGAACCACGAGCCCAATCAAAAGATAAAAGGTTCGATTGGATTGTATTGCCGGTGCTGCGTTATACGGCGAGATAGTCGGGATCTCATCTATATTACGTTCCCGTTCTGATTTCTTGAGGGCCTCTAGAATATAAGACATCTTAAGACTCCTTGGTGGGTAATATCGTGGGTAAGTTAACGGGAATTGCCTGAGATGGCTCCCAAATTGGGGCTGCCGCTGACGTGTTGGGGGTGGTCCGTTCGAGCGGTTGACTCGGTGCTGAGGGTTGCTTGGGTTTTGTATCCGTTAGCGACGGCCTAGTCTTTGGGCTTGTTGTCGTGTTTATTCTCGGGGCGAGTGTGGGCACGTCTTTGTTGAGCGTTGAGTTAAGCATAATAAGGGTTTGAGCACCGGCAATGCCATCGGGGGTTARGCCCTGGCTGAYTTGAAAACGTTTGACTTGCTCATGCAGGGGGGCAATGTATAAAAAGCCCTGTTGTTGCTCCGGTGTGAGATTAAGGCCTGATAACTGTTTTCTTAACCAGCGGCTGTTCGGGCCTGAAATTTTAGGGTTGATGGCCGTTTTGAAGTTGTTGGGTGATTTCCAGATAAGCGTGGATTCCCCAAGCCAGACGGCTTCAATCGCAGACAGTCTTGCACGATAGGTCTGGTTGGCAATTCTTAATTCGGCACTGTGTGGACCAATAGAGACGATAGTGGCGAAGTATTCTTTGCCATCGGGGTGGATTAATCGCAATACGGCCGGACGACTTAAGCGCTTCAGAGAGCCTAAATTACTGGTGACAGAGAGGCACTGTAATTGGTTCTGTTGCGCAATGGCGCATTCGTTTTGATCGACGCGTATGGGGGTGGAAATACCCCAAAGTTGCAATAGGGTTTGGAATGCCAAAAGCCGCGTTTGTTCGCCAGTTAATCCTTCTGGGTACGGTAAATGATCAAGAAGGACGGGTGAGGTTTTTGGGTTACTTGTCGATTGGACGCTCAGGCGTTGTGCATTGGCTTGCTCGACCTGTGTTTGAGTGGCGTTTGTCGGGTTTAATTCTGATTGATTCGCAACACGCGGTGTAGACGCGCTTTGGGCGGAGGATTGTTTTGGCGTGGATAGCGCTTGCGAGTTGCTTTGGCTTGACGTTAATGCGCTTGTTATTTGTGTGTAGCGTTGCTTGGATGATGCAAGCGCGCTTGCGGGGCTTAGGTTATCGAGCAAGTCGGGTTTGACTAAAAATAACACCAATCCAGTAATGATGACGGCGGTGAACAGTGATCCGACCAGTATCGGTGATTTGGACTTTACGTGTTGTGTGTGGGTCGAAGGCAGTATTTCTAARCTGGCAGAGTCAACTAGCTTGGKGGTGACCTGGTTATTACCTTGAGAGTAAGCCGCCAGTAATGATCGGTCGCAAAGTAAATTGATTAAGCGTGGGATTCCGCCGCTTAAGCGATGTATTCTTTTTTCAGCCGCTGGGGTGAATAAACTCTTTCGTGCGCCGAGCAGTAAATTGCTGGGTTGGTACCGGCCTTTGATTGCTTGGCGGGCGATTGTCATGCGGTGGTTAATATAGGCTTGGACTTCTTGCCGAGAGAGTTCACTGAGGTGAAAACGAGCGGTAATACGTTGTGCGAGTTGGCGCAATTGAGGTTGACTAAATTTGTCTCTTAATTCCGGTTGGCCGATTAATATAATCTGCAGTAGTTTTTTATCATGGGTTTCTAAGTTGGTTAAAAGGCGAATTTGCTCCAAGACCTCAAGGGAGAGGTTTTGTGCTTCGTCAATCATCAAGACAGTGTGTCGACCCTCTGCGTGGGAGGATAATAGAAATTGATTGATTAGATCGATTAAGGCCTTGTTGGATAGTGGTGCGCTTGAGTCGTCTGGGTAGGGGATAGAGAATTCTTCGCATACCGTGGCGAGGAGTTCATTGACCGTAACGCGGGGGTTGAGGATATAGGCCACATCAGTGCGGTCGGGAAGTTTTGCCAACAAGCAATTGCATAACGTAGTCTTCCCTGTACCTACTTCGCCCGTCAGCAGCACGAATCCGTTGCCTTCTTGTATGCCGTATATAAGGTGGGCTAGGGCGTCCTCGTGATGCCTACTCATGTATAAGTAGCGAGGGTTGGGGGCGATCGAAAATGGTTTTTCGACAAAACCGAAAAAGTCATTGTACATGTTAGAGCATTCCACCTATTAGTTGGGAGGGGCCGACCCAATATTAACAATATAAAGACCCAATGACTGAGTTCGGGCCAGTAACGCGTTCGCTTGCAATGAATCGCAGCGTTGCGCGGCTGGTACGGTGATCGATTCAACTATTGTAACTGGTTTTATAGAGCGGCAAAAACTATAGCGGTTACTGACGGATGATGGGTCTATTGAAAGCTGCCTGGGTTGTATACGTGGTGGGTCTTAGCGTGTTGGTTGRCCGAGCTAATGCACGATGTTGGGGGTGCGYTCATTAAGCKGCGCGGGTGGGGTGCTTAACGTCACGCTTTTGTACTTAGTGCTGGTCTTCAGTTTCGGCTTGTTCTTGAAATAGCTTAAGGCGCGTTAATAATTGCCGAAGTGTTTCAAGCTGAAGCGGTTTGGCTAGGTAGCCGTCCATGCCCGCATCAAAGCACAAGGCCTTTTGTTCTGCGCTGGCATGGGCCGTGATGGCTGCAATTTTGTGTCGTGGTCGGTGTGATAGTTGTTCGAATTGACGGATCGCTCGAGTCGCCATGAGTCCATCCAATACCGGCATTTCACAATCCATCAGCACTAAATCGTAGTTGTCGGCGCTACTTTTGATTGTGTTTAGGGCTTGCTGTCCGTTGGCTACGCAATGGATCTCGAAGCCGAGTTGGGTCATTAGGTGGGATATGACTTTTTGGTTAGCAAGATTGTCTTCTGCGACCAGTACCCGGGCCGATTGTTTTTTGGCCATTTTATTAGGTAGATTATTTTTGTTTTGTGTTGATATGGAATCAAGTAGTGATCGGGTGGCTTGCGCTTGATCGATGGTTTCGCCAATGAACTGCATAAGCCGAGGCAAATGAAACGGCTTTTGATAAAGGGCGGTCACAAGAGACTTGGCTTGGTGAATTAAATTAGGGTGCTGGCTCGCGTAGCAAATCAAAAGGATGGGTACATTTTTACAGCCGGGTACCTGGCGGATTTGATTGCACAAAGAGTGAAGCGCTAAATAATCRATGTCTATATCGATACAGATTAAGTCYGGGGGSCGGGAGTTCTTGGTGGCTTGAGAGATTGTCTCAAGCAGTTGTGTTTCATTGAAAGTAACCGTGACGTGTAAATTGTCACGGCTGCCGTTGGTTTGAATAAGTCGGCTTAACTGAAGGTTCTTGTATGCGAAATAGATTTGCGCGGGAAGCGTCCTCGCTGGGCTGGGCGGTAATGGGATAGAGGCCAGCTGAGCCGTAAACCAAAATCGAGACCCGACGTTTTTTTCGCTGCAAAAACCAATTTCACCTGACATTAATTCTGCAAGCTGTTTACTTATCGCTAGTCCTAAGCCAGTGCCGCCATTTTTACGTGCGATGTTTTTGTCTGCTTGGGTGAATGGCTCGAATAATTTAGGGCGGTTGTGTTGATCAATGCCCGAGCCACTGTCGATTACGGTAAAGCGTAATAGGTCTTGGCTTTTATCAAAATATTCAATATGAACAATGATTTGACCTTCTTGCGTGAATTTAAAGGCGTTGCTGATCAGGTTAACGAGTATCTGTCGGATTCTTCCTGGGTCCCCTTGTAATTCTGCKTCAACATCGGGAGCGGTGTAGCTGAATAGTTCAACAGACTTTTGATACGCTTCGAGAGCAAAAATCCCTAAGGTGTGTTCAAGTAATTCGTGCAGATTGAAGCGCTGGTTTTGGATTTTAATTTGACCTTGTTCGATACGTGCGTAATCCAAAATATCATCAATAATGCCTAGCAGCGCATGCCCTGAGGAAAGGATGATGTCGTTATATTGGGATTGTTGTTGGGATAGGCTGCTGTCATTGAGTAGCTGTGACATGCCCAGGATGCCGTTCATGGGGGTGCGGATCTCATGGCTTATTTTGGCCAGGAATTCACTTTTCGCTTCATTCTCCGCGTTGGCTTTAAGAGCCAGCTGTTCGGCTTTCATTTGTCCTGCTTTGTGCTCAAGGGCGGAGCGTTTGGATGCAATTTGCTCCTCCTTAAAGGTCGATATCCTTGACGCGAGGGCAATGGAAAGTAATACCACTTCAAGCGCTGAGCCGAACTGAAGGGCGTTTTCGGTAAAAAAGTTAATGGGGATCACTCCGATCTTGTTCAGCGCGATCAGGAATGCGCCATACAGTAGTGCAGCCCAAGAAAATGAAAAGAAAAGCGCGTTTCGGGAGCCTTGTTTTGCCAATAACACCCCCGCAAGAAACGCTGTGGGGCAAATCAGCACGACCAGAATTACGCCGAATTTAATCACAAAGGAGTAATCTAAAAATAAAGAGCCAAACATTTGGGCAAAGGATACTACGGTGAATATGCGAAAAATTCGTGCAAAGAGTGGCGCTTGTTTTTTAAGGTCTAAGAACTCAGCGGTAAATAAACCCACCGAGCCCATGGCTGCACCAATAAAAAAGGGCACAGAAATATTGTTCCATATAGGGGAGTCGGGCCATAAATACTGATAGTTGGTGCCGTGAAGTGAGGATTGAAATCCGAGCGCGGAGAATACATAAAGGATGTAAAATAAATACACACGCTCACGGATAGTGATGTATAAAAATAAATTATAGAAAATCATCACTAGCATGATTCCGTAGAACAAACCGTGGCCGTGAGATACCGCGTTATCGACTTTATAAAATTCCACGGTGGTCCAAAGAACAAGGGGGACTTGTTTGGCGCCGCTGGTATTTATTTTCACATAAACGTCGACGTGCTTGTGGCCGTGAAAGTCGACAGGGAATAAGAAATTGGCGTGTTGTGTGGGGCGGACATTAAAGGGGTAGCCGTCTCCCGTGTGGTGCTCGTCAAGCTGTTGGTCTTGATGATAGAAATAAACGTTGATCCAGTCGGGGCTAGGGTAGGCGAGTTCTAGCAATAGATCCGGCGGGTTATCGAATGCCTGTTGAATACGGAACCGTATCCATATCGATTTATTAATAAAGCCTAGATTGAGGGATTCTGCGTTGGAGGGAGTCCATTCCTGGTCGGGAAGTGATCGAATGGCATTAATGCCTAGATCGAAATCAGAGGTCAGTATGTACTCAAGGTGATGGCCTAGGGGCATTCTGCCTTGACTCTGCTCCATTTCGATACTGTTGATGCCATGGCTCAAATTACAGATAAATAAGCCTAATAGGAGTACTGCCCGAAGCGGTCGCGAGAGCGCGAGTTTTGGCGATGGAATTGTTGGCGCAGGTCTCTGAGGAATTCTTCGGGGCACTGTTCGAGTTACTTTCTGAGGCACAAGCGGAAGCCCTGAATTGTTATTTATTGTATGGCGAGCCTTATTGATGGCGCATTTACCTATTTTTAAGCCTTCTTTGCAAGTCGGCTGGCCTGATATGAATGATAATCGGCGGTGGATGGTAGAATTGTTTGCGCTATTGATCAAGCTTGGATGGCAGGTAACATGTGACTGGAATCAATGCTGGGAGTGCCGGATAGGAATAGTGCTTGTGACGGAGACGGCATTGCAAAGTTAAGGCGGGTGAAAAGGTAGATTGATTATGTGCTTAGGAACGTTTGTGGCCGTGTTTAATACTATATAGACTATTTTATGATGCGTGGGTTTGCTAAAATAGACACCGATTTATGCTCCTTTTTTAGCTATAACCCGTTTAAAAACAAATTATTAAGCGTCTTTTCGGTCGGTAAATTTCGGTCTTTAAGCGATGCTTGTTTTAGGGGTTACATAAAGAATATTGAGAAAGCGTGGGGCCTGGATTAGGATGACGCGACATTGAGGCAGCCAGTTTATAAAAAACGTTAAAATTTGGCTCGATAATGAAGAGGTTTATGCCGTTGAGTGTAGGTATATTAACCGGGGAACTAGGATGAATATCGGTAAGAATATGAACGGGTGTAATGCTGGAATGTTGAAAAACAAGCTTTTCGGATGGATTGCTTTGTTGGGCTGCTTATTGATTGTGGGTCTTGCGCCTAGCCATGCGGCGGAGAGTGCCAATGCAGCCTATGACCAAAAGCTGGTTCAGCTACGCCAATCCCTTAATAACCTGGAAGCGAGAGCCTCTCGTGACCAAGTCAACCTTCGCCGTTCTGAGCGACGCTTTAATGTGCTCAAAAAGAGCTTAAGAGGGCTACGCGCTACTGCCAGGTCAGAACTACGGTCTACAGAAAAGACACTCGGCAAGGTGCAGCAGCGAAGTAATCAGATTCAAAGGGATATCGACCTCTATGCAGATCGGATCCTTGAAGTAGAAAGAGACTCGCGTCGTGCGCAAGCTCGGATTCAAGGTCAGAATGTGATTATCCAAGAACTGAACCGCACCCAACATAACAAATTGCTAGAGCGCAATGAAAGTCGGATCATTGCCTATCAAGTTGAGATGTCAAAAGTTGAAAGTGAAGCCAACCTGGTTAAAAAAGAATTAGAACGAGCCCGTTTTGATTTGCTCCGGGCGCGCAGTAAGTCGCAAAGCATTCAGGTTGATGATCAACCCGAGCTAGTGGTTTTGAGACGAAAGATGGATGCATTGAGTGCTGCGGCGATAAAGTCTAAGGCCAAGGCGGGTAAAGCCAATGAAGCTCTGCGAGTAGCAATAGACGCTAAGCCCACTGAARTTGTGGCTGCGAAAAAAYCAATTAGCGCGCCTGTTAAGCGTTCTGTCGCACTGAAGCCGAAACCAAAAACTCAAACGCCTCGACGAGTCCAGCCGCAAGTGAAACCGATTGCGGTGATACCGGCCCCCAAACCAAAAAAAGTAAAGCAAAAACCAATCCCCATTGATACCACGCCTGCGTATGTGTTTGTTATCTCGGGGGACGATGAATCCATTGAGCAATACTTAGAACTTAAAGATTGGGTCGAATCTTACGGTGCGGTCTATATACAAGGTCGATGGGACGGCTTGTACCCGTCGAAGAAAGGTCGCGCGAAAGCCGGCACTAAGTTGTTTTTAGCGCAAATAGAAACTGAATTTAAAAAAATCCCTAAGAAAAGTAATGTCATTTTAATTGGTCATGGTCAAGGCGGTGGGGCTGCTATTTCTGCTGCGACTCAGGTGGCTAAGAAGCTAGGCCGCCGAATTGATTATCTTGTGGCTCTTGATCCGTTAGGGCAAGGCAACCTTCGAGCCAATATTGTTTATCAAGTAAAAGGTGATGGATGTATCGCGCCTGATGGGGGGACATTGTCCAATAAAGCCTATTTGAATTGCTTGGCTGAATCATCAAAGCGCGTTATTACGTCTAATGTGAAAAATTTCTATAACCGCTGGCAAAAAGAAAGTACTGGTTTAGGGGATGTTGCGCGAATTATCGAAGTTGAAGATGTCGCGGGGCGAGCTGTAGCATCACGCTCTTCAACCGGTAAATTCTCCATTGCCAGTGCAGGCACAAAGACCGATCAGAAACGCGTTTATTACGGGGGTAACGAGGATGCGCACCTTGAGTTACTTGAGGACGTTTCAGCTATTTTACCTAATTTATTAGTGCGCTATATCCGTTAATTTTATGGACCTGGGATAATCATGAAAAATAATCGAGTTTTAGTCGCAGGGCTTGCGGTGCTGTTTTCAACATTGGTTTTGAGTTCGCAGGTGAGTGCCGCGCCTCGGGGTTTTGTTGCAAAAGAAGTCGACAAGGTTACCGCCAGTGGCGTGCGCAATAAAATTCCTCGCAAAGCGGGCGCCGTACATAATGAATTTGTAGCCATGCTGGAAGATCTTGTCGGTAACTTTAAGGCCGGAGTGGGTCGTATTGAATTAATTGCCATTACTGATGATCAGTCTTGCCGGGCCGATTTGTTTTTAGGGACTGATAGTAGCTACGTGGCGCTATATGCGGATGAGCAGAGTAATGCGTATGGCGAAGAGTTTTATTTGGATCATCCAAAATTGACGTTTAAAGATATTTTGTTTCAATATCGAATTGTGGATGAAGCGGCAGTGTCTTTGGTGGTCAATAAAAAGAAAGGCCAGTATTTAATTACGCGGGAAGGGGATCAACTGAGTATATTGGTTGATAACCAGGGTAAAGAGTCTCCGGAATGTATATTTGACCTATCTGACGCGCGAATATTTGACGGGGAAACTGAATAGCAGTCCAGTGATTGAATAGTAAGCGCTGAAATTGAATGCGCCCTATAAAACCTGACATTACAGTCACCCATAAAAAAACCGGCTAATACCGGTTTTTTTATGGGTGACGCGAGAGCAAAAGTTTCTGCTTGCGTGCACTTAGTCTTCTGTTTGCTATACGGGTAAGCGCTCAAGTCTTAGTACGTTCGTTAAGCCTTGAGCACCGATTCAGTATTTACAGCTGAGAGACTGTGTAAGGTACACCTGTATTCATTAGGTCTACGTATTGGTTGGGATCCATTCCCTCAATGCCGTCAGAAAAATGCAAATTGATATTGATGAAGAAGAAGCCTTTTTTAGGTAAATCTTTAATCAAGTAGCCAATGTTGGGCAGCTGACCGACATACCGTTCAGGTTTGTCCACGACCTCAGGATCATCCTTTAGGAAAAATCCTAGGGGTAAATGTTGGTCTTTAGGGACATCCAAAATGGCCACGATATCGAAATTCTTTCCTGAAGTTAACCAAATCCAATTGTGCTCATTGTTGAGCCCTCTCTCGACTAATTGCTCCTCAAACGCGGAGACTTTGCCGTCTACTTTGGCGTGTGCTTTAGGTCCTAGAGCAGTTCGGTAAGTCGCCCCGTAAAGCGCATTGCCGTCAAGGGACAGGCTCAAAGTGGGGTTGTGAAGTAGACGTCGTCGGGTTTCAGGCATTTCAACGCGTACGTCATAAGTGATGGTATAGGCAGAGCGATGGATTTGAAGATTCATGGTTAAGAACGGAATGCCTAATACGATCGCGGTGATTTTATATTGAGTCGTGGCTCGAATAGGGCCCGGACGTTCTTCCAGGGGTTCTGCAACCATTTGGCGATTGCCTATGGAAAGCTTTGTAAGCGGTGTGACCACACCTGCATGGATGCGGATCTTCATGGTATCAAGCGGATCGCCTTGGTCTTTACCCGTGAAGTTATCCCAGTCGAACTTGATCCAGTTAAGGGCGTTATCAGGGTCTACTCGTAATGAGTATTGGTCTGTTTCTACTTGGCCTAATTCGGTGCTGTACCGAACATATTGAGTGTCTGGTTCGAGGCGAGAACCTTTGACTAAGTATACGAAACGTTCTTCGCCGGTGGATAGCTGAACTGTAATCTCTTCAACAATTTCGCCGTCGGAGCGATGGCGAGCCGTTTTTTGCGGGCCGGCATCGGAGAGCATAAATAGAAGCTTGTCATTATCGTCTAGGACCGAAATAAAGCCGTCGACGTCAATTTTGGAACTCTTAAAATACACATAGCCTTCAATGTCGTATTCGTTAAATTGAAACGGCACCGGCACAAGCGCGTCGTCTTTGACCGAGAACAAAGTGAATTCCTCGATACTTTCTCCGACAATATTACTCATTGCCGAGCCAAGGACTTCGACGACGCGTTGTTTATCGATAATGTGAAGGTCTGTGTTGTCTGCGGACGCCATGTTGGACGCCGATATGCAGAGAGCACACATAAAAGCTGCGAATAATCGTGGTACGGACTGGTTCATGGCTCAATCTCAGTAGGAATTATTATATGGAATCGCTAAGGATACCGTAGTCTTTCCTGGAAAGGCTAGCTTCCTGGCGTACTCGATTAACTGGGCTAGGGAAATGTGCTTTGTATCGAGAAGTGTTCTGCTGAATGAGGCACAGTTATCGTGCAAACAAGCGCTTTTGTTTGCGGCTACACGTATGGCGGCGCTGTTTGGGGTGAGAGTGTTCCGGTTGGAGGATGGATTAATTAGCATGACGTAAAAATGGCCGCAAGAGACCGATGTTTCTTGTGTTCTTACGTCAGGGTGTCGATTTTTTAGGTGAAAGAGGCCGGTTGAGTTTCTACCTAGGGCTTTATTGCTCACTTAGTTTGCCCTAATAAGGACGAGCCAAGTGAGCGCTTATTAATGGATGGGCTGGGGTAATCCCGTTCAGAATTTGTGGGCGAGACCTATCATGTATACAAAGGGATCGATCTCAACATCAAAACTAACGTTTGCGGCCTGTGTTTTAATCGTGGCTTCAGTATCGATATCAATCATCCACAAGCCCGCGTTGACCATCCATTTATCCGTGATTTGATAATCAAAACCTGCGTGCAGCGCTAAACCTATTGAACTTTCAAGCTCGAGTTTGGCGTCCATGGTGAGTGAAGTCCCCAGTGCCGGGTTTATAATTCCTTCGAGGGCGCGGTTTAAATCGCTGTCGACGTCTTCATCAATAAATACGGTGTAATTGATGCCTGCCCCTAAATAAGGTTGGAACTTGGCGCTTGGGTTGGCGAAGTGGTACATCACAGTGATTGTGGGCGGCAGTTGAGTGGCCTTGCCGGCCATGATATCGGTGTCTTTTACGGACACGTCATGAGTGAATGGGGTGGCGAGCAATAGCTCCAGTGCTATTTTTGGCGTCGCCATATAACTTATGGTGAGGCCTAATTGGGTATTGGAATTAACACCTGCGCCTTTAAGGGTTGTAATGCCGGCGACATTAATAGGATCGCTATCGTCCCTGGGGCTCACGGTCGCAGCGCCTGCGCGAATTATTATATCGCCTTTCTCATAAGCGACGGCGTTACCTAAGGTGAATGGTAATAAGGATGAACTTAAAACGATGGCGAGTAGGTTTCGGTTGGTAGTCGATGGCATGACGCACTCCAGAATGCAAAAGCTTATAGGCGCGAGTCTTGTCAACATGACTAAGCGCACGTGAATATGCTTGGATAAATACAGGGGGTCTGGATAAAGGTTAGCTTAAGCTTTTAATGCCCGCTGAAAAATGGAATCCTTGTTAGGATTGAAAACGCATGAGAGGGAATGCGGAGTGACCGAGTTAATCTAAGTGGGTTGGAGCCTTTTCTGTAAGCTGCTGGTTATGACTTTAAATTATGAAGAGGCAACGAATAAGACGTAGAAGAAGGCCGAGCCTAAATTGGTTAATCAAGGCAATGATTAACGTCGTCCAACTCTCGGTATGATGATGGATGCATTGATAGTGATAGTGATAGTGTTTGAACGTAGATAGACTGTTTTGCAATAAAGAGTAGGTTCAAAACTTTCGCCTGCGCCACCAGCTTATCAATTGAAATCGATAGAAGGTTCACCACCGTTTTATTGCCGTTAGGCGCCCAGGATTTGATTCGAGCCTAGTAAACTGCGCAGCAACGCACTTTTTAAAATACGTTGGGACTGATTGTTCAAGCAATGAAGGTCTTCAGCGACAAGCTGGTGATCATTAATAAGGCGTTGAAAGGCATCAAGCTGTATTTCCAGTTGTACAAAAACCGGCTGATTAGAAGAGTTTGTGTACTGTGTGTTTTTCGCGCGCTGACTTCGGCCCGCTGAATCGGTAAAGATTGCTTGTACTGCTTTGCCAGACATTGGCTTGTGATTGGTGATGGGCGGATAGTTATCCTCAGGGTCGGCTTGAATAGATAATGCGCTCACAATAAACCTCTTTGTTAGAATGAATTAAACTGGGTTAGATTGAGTAAGGTCGTATTTTCGCGTGATACATATGATCTGGATGAATCTAGCTTAATGCGCAGTGTTGCTGGCCCAAAAGCTATCGGACTCAAAGTTTGAGCTAGCAAACGCAGCGCTGTGATTATTTAACCCGGCACGCTCATACAASGYACTGAGCTGTTGGTTGATCCATGATTTTTCATCGGTATGACTGGCTAACTCTCGCTCTAACCGATTGATGGTGGACCAGAGTATCTCAATGGATTGCTCTAAATAACCTAGGGTCTCAAAGGTGTCTGCCAGAAGCGTTGCAGAGCATATAAATARTTCACAGGCGGACTTAGTATCGACKGCCTTGGATGTCATTATAATTTCTGATGTTTCAAATGCGCAGCCGATGTGAGGCAGTGCATCACGCCATAATTCTTGGTCAAAGAAAAATTGCCCTGTATCGAAGCCATTCTGCCAGCAGTTAATGGCTTGCCGAGGTTTATTGGCCAATTGTATTTTATGGTTGGCACATAAAAACCGTAATTTCATTACTCAACTCCAAAATTAAATGAACACCGTTATTAGCTAGAGTAGACTGCTTTTTTAGTTAATGCAAATGATTCTCATTTATATTTAGTGTGTTGATCGAGATCCTGAGTATTAGGGGCGGTAGAATAGATTGAGTATAATTGCCCAGCAAAATGGCTTTCATAGTTTAAAGTAGGGCGTGTTAACAGTGCTCTGTACGAAAGGGGGAGCGAGAGGCTACTGCTTTTCTTCATGGCGCCCAGCTTGAACAAAAAAGACAAGGAGGCCAGTTGGCACCGCTTTAATAATCTTCACTGACTAAAAGAGGAACTTCTTTTAATTGCCTAAAAAGGCATTATAGGAACACGCGTGAGTCTAGAAATGAAAACGACATGACGGTATCAATTAAGATTATCCTGAGTGGCTTCGTGAGAAGAACCGAGAATACCGACGCACTTAAGGAAGCGATAAAGGCCACTGGCGCTACGCTAACTCGAAAAGGCCGTTCGAGAAACTGGCTGTTGCAGGCCGATAGCAATCAGGTAAGGAAAATCACTGCGTTAGTATATGAATCTGATGAAACCAGTTGGTTATGGCTTGTAAAAAAGATCAACGCTGAAAGGCCTGAATTAAATAGGGACGAGTTACGCGTTATAGCGAAACGAAACCCGACGATGACGATTAATCAGTTGGTGTCGCTAACAGGCTGTACTCTGTTTGATGCGCGAATAGTATTGGATGAGCTTGAGTGGGAATAGGTGAGGCTGAAATATAGGTCAGTGATGTTGGGTTTAATGCTGATAAATGAGGCTAGCATTCAAAGCTGCATAGTTACCTCTTTGAGAAGACAGTATTTGGTATTTTTACCAATAGATACAGCCTATTTAGCAGCGATGATCAGTGGTATAGTCCTCCCACAATTTAGTAGCCTTTTTTAAAGGTGTGGTTTTCAATTAGGAGTTTTCAAGTGAAAAAGGTGTTATTGGTATTAGTTACTATGTTTATAGTCTCTGGTTGTGCTTCAACGGGTGATTTGGCAAAGACTTTACGGTATGCGGATAATAATCCGGTGGGTGTAGAGAACATCAAATTCC
Source organism: Gammaproteobacteria bacterium (assembly GCA_002402085.1). GTDB lineage: Bacteria > Pseudomonadota > Gammaproteobacteria > Pseudomonadales > UBA3067. The sequence goes on along the minus strand of NVVB01000090.1, from coordinate 1,230 downwards.
AAGAACTTAATAGTATGAAGCGCGGCAATGCGTGTACTTGGAACTTGTTTTATTACCTTCCTATCTATGGCGATGGTTCAATTATCACAGCAGCGGATAACGGTAATATCAATAATGTAGAGTTGATTGGTAGTACTGGTCGTTGGTATTTTCCTTTTAGTAAAAACTGCACTGTATTATTCGGTGATAAAGAAGAAACCATGATGAAAAAGTAATATAAGAAGAGCGTCCAATGTGCGCTCTAGGGTAGTTTAGTCGGCTCTATAAGTGGGCTGAACTGCTCTTGTTTCAATATTTAATTCTTGAAACATGGAAGTCGTGAAATGAATCGTCTGTTTTTTAACTGTATGGCTTGTTAGTCCTGTATTGGGGTTAGAAGCTTGTTATTTTTATAAAGCGAATCAACWAGAATATTCAGYGCTTCAGTTAAGTCATCATTCTTCGGTGAAARCGCATCAGGRCCAAATAAGTGCTGCGCAAGTATATTTTAATATGCACGCGTGCAGRTTAAAGTAAKTTTTCTCYGTAYTGAAATAACGACGWCTTCNAAARYCGCCCGCTATCTACGCCTGCAAAAAACCTCGCCCCGACGCTAAACTCGCTCCTTGAAGAATAGCCGCTAAGATCATTTCATGATTGGCAATGCCTTTGCCTGCGATGTCGTAGGCGGTGCCGTGTCCTACGCTCATGAATAAATACGGCGCGCCTAGAAATAGGGCGCAGTTRCCCACAAACCCCCAGGTCTTGATTGCGATGTGTCCTTGGTCGTGGCACATGGCGACGACTACGTCGAAGCGATCCTCTATGCAATGGCGAAAAACTGTGTCGGGGGCGATGGGGCCTGTGACGTTAATGCCTTCCGATTGAGCTATTTCTATTGCGGGCGCGATTGCGTTTTTTTCTTGGGGACCGTGCGCGTGAGGGTTTAAGCCGGCGACAGCGATGCGGGGTTGGGCGATCCCCCAGGGCGCCAAGCATTCGTGGGTTTTACGAATAGCGCCTAATACCAAATCCGTTGACATGCGTTTGCAGACGTCCTCCATTAACACATGATCGAAGACATGCACGACGCGTAGTGGACCTGAAATCAATGTCAGGTAACGAGCGCTTTCATTCGTGCTGATCACCTTGTCGATGGCATTGCCCTTAATGAGCGCTTTCGCATTGACGGGTGCCATGACGGACGCGGCGACTTCTCCGGCGAGCGCCAACGTGGCTGCTTGCTCTAGC
>NVVB01000089.1 GCA_002402085.1 Gammaproteobacteria bacterium | reverse complement strand
GTGATCGGATAGAGCTGGSKWTRTMSYKSAMMTMAGANYRTGNWCCMACNCCAYCANNCSCCACGGTCGAAAAACTATTTCGTAAGCTACTCAAAGTGCATTCAACGGACAGCCGCACACTCCACGAGTACGCCAGCTTTCTCTGGAATACCGAACGTCGCACAGAAGCCTACGAGCTGTATCGCTTCCTTACCTGCCTGGAAGATAAAGTTGAATATTACGCTGAGAATTATTTTAAAGCCGCACGATTCTTTCGACAAACCGATGACGCTTTAACATTCTTACGAGATCGTTATGAACGATTAAGCCAGCTCTCCCAAGCCCCCGCCCGCTCCCTTTACAACGCCTTGTATCACCTGGATCGAGAACAAGAAAGTTTGGCAGTGCTCGAGGAATCTATAAAAGCAGACCCTGGCAATATCGAACAAATACTCTTCACCGCTCAGCAATATATGCTCCTGGGCCGACAYCAAGACGCAGAAGACTTAATTGTTCGCGCTGAACCTGACGCAGGTATAGTTCAAATACTCGAATTACGTGCTGAACTAAAAGAACACCAATGTGAACGGCATACAGCCCTCGAAATTTACCGCCAGCTTTTGGCCTACGACGCGCTAAACCGTACAGCCAATGCGGCTGTACTCAGGCTTGAACTCGAAACAGGCGAAAACGACAACGCACTTCAATTCATTAACCAACAACTTGCCAAATTCCCAGGCAACTACAGTCTTCTAAAATTAAAACTCAACTGCTTATCCAACACCGAAGATGAACTCGCTGAACGGATCAAGGTCCTGCACGAACTACTATCTCAGCACCCGGACGATGGCTGGCCGTACGCAGAATTAGCCGACAGCCTACTATGCCAGCACAAGCACGACCAAGCATTAAGCTTTGCACAACAGTCAATCGCTCGCGACCCAGGAAGTGCTCACTTCCATATACAGCTCGGCGAAGTCTATTTTGCACGAGAAGAATTCGATCAAGCAAAAAACAGCTTTCGCAAAGCCATCACGCGATCCTGCGATTCAACCGATGCCATGGACCTCTTGCTTCAATGCGTATTTGATGTGGAATCTGTTCGCAATGAGCTTTCATTCATAAAACACCAGCTACTCGAGCAAGTAAGCTTCGGCCAAGGTATTCTTCATTTTCATGAAATTGGATCTCGCTGGCTAACCAATAGCGACTTAGAAGAGTTTTTATTGCTTGCTAAGCAACAGCGCCCAGATCTATGGCAATCCTGGGTCGCCTTCGCGCGCTATCAGCGGGATGAAGGGAATCTAGATTGCGGACTTAACACGATCGACCACGCAATCGATCGATTCCCCCTCCTGGCGGTTCTCCATTCAGAAAAAGCAGATTTTCATAGTCTTAACGGCGACTTTCAAAAAGCCGAAACCTCACTGCAAGAATCCTGGACACTTTCACCTCGATGGGCACAAACCCCTCAGAAACTAGCCGACGTATTTGAGCAACAAGGGAAAATCAAACAAGCTATCGAATGCATAAAAAAAGGCATCCACCGAGATCCTAATTCAGCAATACTCCATGGCTATCTGGCGGATCTTCTTTGGAAAAACAGCCAGCCCGAGCAAGCCATTCAGTCCATTCAACAAGCCGTTAATTTATCCCCGGCCTACAATTGGGCCTGGCAGCAATTACACGCCTGGTCCCAAACTCAAGGGCAGCAAATTGATGTCCTAGAACAAATAAAGCACCGACGCAAAAGCCACCCCAACAGTGAAAGCTTACTCAACATCCAAGTATCACTTGAAAATGAACCGCAAACCAAGGCGACTCTACTCAAAGACTATATCGATGCAAACCCGTTCACACTAAGTGTTGTCGTAATGGCCATCGATGCGTTTTGCGAGCTACAGGATTATCAAACCGCTCTAAGCCTTTGTGAAAACCCAAGTCAAACCAACATTGCACCCTCCTCATTACGTGCTGCAAAGGCGCGCATTTTACGCGCTCAGGGGAGATGGCAAGATTCAATTGACCTCATCGAAGAAATAGTCAGCGATGATCATAATTTTTACGAAGGTTGGCGACAACTGGTATTGTGGGCCGAAGAAATGGACCGCAAAGAACAAGTCGTTAACGCCCTAAACGAATGTAGACGAATCCATCCCAACAATGCATCAGTGCTTTGCTTCGTTGCCGAAAAATTACAAATACATGCACCCGACGACACGATCACAATAGTCAAATTGCTTCAACGAGCATTTCAACATCAGTCCAATGACCGCTACATTGGTTTAACTTATATCGACGAACTAATTGACCACAAACGTTTTGACGAAGCTCACGCAGCAGCAGAACGACTGAGTCTTTTTGTAAATGATAGCTTCGTGCGAGCTAGATCATTGCGTATAGCCGGAGGCTTAGACCAACACAAACAATTATTAGAANMKRWKRKYSWYTTTRWWRYTAKAYSYGGAAGTAGAGGATGCCCTCGCACACCACACATGGATGACCATTCAGACATTTAAACTGGAAAAAGAAGCTGTCAAAATAATCCACGACTTTCGTCAAAGCGGTCAAGCCATCAACCCTTTATACGGCGAATACCATGCCTATCATAACATCGAACAAATCGGCGTTAAAAAATTCATCAAGCAACTATCTCAACACATTAAAGCCGATTCATTTGATGACAGACAACTCGAGGCATACCTTCGAACACTACTGCATCAAGTGCGTGCGTTACCCAACAACCTAACAGACAACATCAAAGAGCACCTACGGGCCGATCTAACCAACTGGGGGTTATGTGGCAACTTACATATTAACAATGACAACTGGTATGACGCATGGGAGTGGCTAAACCACCCTGAGAACCTATCAAATGCCGAACCCTGGATGCATTACCTTGCAAGCATGGCAGCCAGAAGCACGGGACATTGGGATGCGGGCATTGAGCAAATTAAATTAGCCTACGATAAAAGTCCGGATAATTATCGTGAAGACATACAAATATGGTTCATACTAGACCGGCAATTAGCAGGTAACAAAGTCGACATGGAAAGCATGCAATGGCTGAACACTGAAAACCTAGCAGGATTAAACCGATACACCTTTGCCATTATCAAAGCACTCGAAATACTGGGTGATCAAAGCTTTGAATCAGCCTATGAAAAAGTCTCACCGGCACTGAGGACCTGTCAAAAACGGAATCAGTCAATGGGCACCCCGGTTGCAACCAGCTTAAGAAAACGCGTACAGGCACACTTCAAAAGCGCCATAGCTACAGACAATGTTTTTAAGCGTAGATTCTGGTTGTGGCGATTATCGAATCATTTTTAATTTTATTAATTACGTTAACCCTACTATCGAGAATCTACTATGCAGAATCTCGATAGTAGGGGCCTGCTCACATCAGGGGCAACTTAGAACGGGCATTAAAGCCAATCAAATAAAAATTKWKAWMRSKWRMWSCANWKACCTRWWKMWTTWGMGMKMGMAWCWGANSSYYMMGWATCNNSTMTYGMWMWTWSWCGCTNTTAYKSRCMYASWKRYCANWTKWYSTYTGNARTCTNCGACCYAANNANKYRTAKGNCNRKGYANAAKARWTSWTMATAGKCNNNGCCWTNNSRMAMACWYCMYRGMKYGMTNCRCCCCSMTTYATNNYRCGYKWTRANRRGCGTTKTNNTRKYMKMYYCTSASWSGMYKWGKCRYRGGSARWKRTWATNANGKMWCYSMAAYAGTRTNAATNGMKMCYTGNCNMMYRRCTYTAAKNTNCWTYAAKGKWMRTWKYCTTTNYSWWMRSYYAATACAACACGGTGCCCATGGCGYTTAATAGTTTTGGAATGCAATTGGACGAAGGCMTTAAAGGCTTCTAAAATCATCCCCTTTAAGTAATTTTAACGAGAGAACAACATGTCCAAATTCGCTTACATCGCTTTAAGTGGCTTTCTTATTYTTGCYCTGCAAGGCTGCACTAATTCAAAAATAAAAAATAACGATGTACTAAAACAAAAGGCCCAATCCCAAGCTAGTCAAACGGAGATTACACCCCAAGCGGCGATTCTCGCTTCAAAGCTAAAGTTTGATAAAGCGAAAGCGGACGGATTGGCCTTTTATGCCCCATTACACATGACCAAAGCGCAAAAACTGATTGATAACGCAGAAAAGAAAAATAAAAAAGCGAAACTTCCTGAGGACAAACAACGTGTCATCGCCCTGGCCCTTGAAGCAGGCACATTAATTGGAAATGCTTACGAAAAAAAAGACACCATTGAAGTTGAATTCACTTCATTAATCGACCACCTCGACACCCTAAAAGAAATCGAAACCCCTACTGTCTTGCCAGAACGATACAATAAAGCAGTGTCCAAACTACAGGACGTATTTAAAGAGGTCGAAGGCGGTCTACTTGTAAAAGCCCGCAAAAAAGCCTTAAAGGTGCAACTATATTTCGGGGAAGTTGAAGCTGATACGCTTAGAAAAAAACACTTGCAAGCAGCAAAAAACATGCTCRACAAAGCCAAATCAGTGGATGCTGACAGCTTCGCAAAGAAGAGCTTTAAAAAAGCAAAAGCAGCCATCGAAGTGGCTGATAACTTTATCGACAAAAACTATTCAGATCGTGAAGGCGTAATCACCATCTCAAGCGAAGCGTATCATGCTGCAGCCAAAGCGTATTACGTTGCCCTGGAAGCAGAAAAAATCGTAGCCATTGACGAAGAAAAAGCCGAACAATACATTCTGTATGTCGAGTCGTTATTAAAAACAATCAATCAAAATGGCGCCATCGTCCCCAACCTAACCAGCAATAGCTTGTATGTACAGTCTACAGAGCTTGCCGCGGCGGTTAAGCGTTTACAAAATCAAGACGCACCGGCTGTGGCGGAGAAGTAGGGAAGATTGAAGTAGGAAGACTAAAAGTTGCGAGCGTATTCGAGCCCATTCCTCAGAGCGGGCAGCTCGCGACTTTAATACCCAAATTATCAACCAGGCCCCGCGTATCCGCCGTCAACATATCCAACACCACCCGCGCAAAACGCTCCACCTTACTCATAACGACTTCCGCTCACAGCCCTAACGAATCAAATTCATAATAAGGTGAATCATTAATTGTTTTTGCGCCGGGTCGCTTTGTGCGACTAACAACGCAATGGCTGCCTATGCGCCGCCTGCGCCTCAATGCTCGAATACAAATACTCACCGCCAAAACTTTGCACYACCGCRCCCAACACGCCGGCAAAGCTGTCATCCTTTTCATTGCCTACCAGTTCCGTAGCCTCACCTTTGGCCATCAAGTCGGTTACCAATAAGGCAATAGCGGCTTTGGCGTCGTCGTAACTAATTTGATAGCGAATATCTTCATCAAACTGCCCCATGGGCAAGCGCTCGCTGTCGAATTGATTGAGCAGCACAAAGGTATGGCCGTAATCAGCGATGACTTTCACCAAGCCTTGCGCTTCCGGCAAACTGGCTTGATCAATGACGTTTTGCTGGAATAGGCTTAGGGTTTGCTCTAGCTGTTGCAGCTGTGCCTTGTGCTGCTGCAAGCGCTGCTTATTGAGCGTATAGCCTTGCACCAGGTGCTCTTTCAAGCGTGCCGTCGCCCATTGGCGAAACTGGGTGCCTTTTTTGGAGTTCACCCGATAACCCACTGAAATTATGGCATCAAGATTATAGTGTTTTAACTTACGCTTGACCTGCCTGGCGCCTTCCTGGCGAACTACCGAGTAATCCTCGGTAGTTGACACTTCATCTAACTCATTGTCCTGATAGATGTTTTTTAAATGGAGGCTAATATTATCGACGCTGGAGTCTAACAAATCAGCTATTTGTTTTTGACTGAGCCAGAGGGCTTCTTGCTCGCCATCTAGCCGAACCTCAATTTCCTGGCCTTGCCCTTCGTATATCAGTATTTCAGTAGTCACTGCGTATTCCTTGCGTTGATCCACGCATCCTGTTGAAGGGTTATATCAGACTGCAATCCTCAGGGGGCCATAAATAAGCGGCTTCAGTATTAGTCAGATAGCTGCGTATCGACATGCATGCTTTCATGCAATAAACGAACAACCGTAATGCTATTAGCTTCTACTTTATAAACGATAAGGTGATGTGCTTGATGATATATTCTAACGGGCGGCGAGAACTCCTGGCGCTCTCTACAGATTAGCGGCTGATCAGCAACCAATTGAAACGCCTGATCCAACTGGTCAATGTAATCATCCGCCTGCTTTACTCCACACCCTTGTCGAACTCAGAGTTTATGACTTTGAGGAGACCTAATCACCTACTAAATACGATGGTAGACCCCTATTTCGTTGCTTAACTCCAGCTCCATGTTTCACTACTCCATTGTCGTTCATCGACAATATTTGCCACGACTTGCTGATATAGGGGTTCCAACAGCAATTGTATTTTGTTGACGGTGTCAGAGAAGCTTGCCGTTCCATCAAGCCTGTTTTTGCTCACAAACGCTCGCCATTGTTTTTCCTTATCGGCACTCAACATAAAAGCATCGCTGAAAACCGTTAATTGATCTCCAGTAATTTCTGTATCTCGCCGCTCAAACGTCGCCTGAATGGCTGACTGCAATGCCTTGCTTTCTAAGGGCATCATTTCAGCCAACGTGACAATATCAAAGAAGTCCTTCATTCGACTATTGAGCTGCCCCAACACCACCATCGCGTGAAACTTCTCCGCGATAACCGACTCTACCGGATAGACCTTAAGCTTTGGCGCAGGAAGATCATCCAAAAACAGCGGTATCTCTGTCGTACTCTCCACAGCCACAACCGCATCACCAAACCCAATATCAATTTGATAGGGAATATCGGCTTTAACCAATGTTGCTCGCCCAGTTATGCGAACACCTTGATATTTGGCGTCTTCTTTTATGTCTGTGGCTTCAAGTTTTTGTGGATCAAATACCAACCCATCTTCCGATTCAATTTGAATCACGTTAAGAAACTTATCTTTTAATAACGCAATATCATCAGACCCAAAGCCCAACAAATCCATATCTTGCGTTGGTCGGTGAAAATTTTCATTCCACACCCAAAATAACAAACCGCCTTTTAACAAAAAGTCATCAGCAAACGCACTCACCCCTAAGCGATACATCAAACGCTGCAATATGTATTGGCGTAACACAAAATTAAAATCTTCTTTACGCTCCCGAGAAACATTCAACAACCGTTGTTTCACTGACGCGGCAATATCTTTAGCCATAGTGTTGTTAATAGTCCTTTTATTCGATTAGCTATGTAAGACCGTTTCGGCATACGGCTGAATAATCTTCGTCACCCTGCATATTTCAGCACAATGCATCAGCTCATCGATGGTGAATTTYTTATGGCGCCAGCCTTCCTTGAGCGCTTCGATTGCCACATCAAGCCCCACCTTGTTTCTAAACTTAAAGCAATCCGCTACAGTCTTCGCCGCTGAATACACACGAATATCGACGCCTTCAATACAATGAGTCTCGATACATCCATCCAATGCCGCCCCAGACATTGTGATATAGCGTATAGGAGGGTAATCGACCTGGGGACGCCAAGCCTTACTGGGTATAGCCACCCAAAGCTCATGAGGGTTTTGCGTGGTGAACTGATGGAATACCAGGGCTGACAGCAAACAGAACACCCCATTAGGCACTCGGCGCTGCACTTCGACATAACTTGTCCACTCGCTGATATCACTGTCGGACAGCTGATACAGGCCCCGGCCCCGCTTTTCTACCACGCCGTCCTTTACCAGCTGATACAAAGAGTCCCTAGGCAACCCGGCAGCCACCACATCTTGCGGGCGMACAAGGGTCTGCTTTCGCATAAAATCAATGACTTGCTGGCGTTTTGAGGACATTATTGGTATTCGCTAACGTTACGTTTCCTAGGTAGTTATTAAATATATACCTTGGAAACCACGAACTCAACAAACCCTAGGTACTTATTGATAAATACCTAGGGTTTGGCGACACACAAAATAAAGGTAAGCTATATGGCAGGCTGTTCTACGAATTAATGGCGACAGGGCTATAGTGTTCAGCAGCGGTGCTGTCATGGGTGGTCGTTATTGGAAGCGCCCCAGCTGCACCGCTCACCGGCGGCAGCTCTACTTTTCTCACGGTTATTGCTTACGGAGCTGCTAGCGCATCAACCGTACAATGCTTTAACGGAATGGTTCGCGTAAGACTAGAGGCCTCTGATCCAGAACAGCTAGACATAATGGATAGCAAGGAATGGTATAGTAAAACGTCTGCCGCTTTGGACCTGCTGTCCTTGGCTGGCGCGGTCACTGCGGCGGCTACCACAGTACGCTTGGCTTTAAGCTTAAAGGCCAGTACGGGGAAACCCATGCTGTAAGTACTGAAGGGATTGAGCCGCCAAGAACGAAAACACCTTGCCGAAGAAATAGTCCGCAGCCGTAACCCCGGCATAAGCAATACGGAATTAAAAAACCTAGTACGCGCCGGCGTATACCCCAGCCGTGTATCGAGCTTAGCCGTTGAGTCCGGCATTAGAAGCCAGCTAATTGACGCCGGCGGTGCTGCATTCAGCTTTACTGGCAGCGCAACTTCGGGAGTCATTCGAAAAAGTACTGACCTGGTAATTGGCTTTAGTAAATCAATTGAGACGTATAATGACTAAACAACAAACACCCGAAAGCGATATTCCCGAAGGGTTATCCACCTTAGTGGATGAAGTAATGCGTGGTGAGCGTGAGGTCTGGCTTCCACCTGGCACGCTGGTCTCTGCCTGCTTAATCCCTTGCCTTTGTGGTKCAGTGGTTCCTTTAATTTTTTTATTGTTTGAAAATGTATTCTTAATWCAAAAAGACGATTTCGGTGTTGCCGCAACTTTTTACCCGATGGGCGCGGGTTTAGCATTGATATTTGTGGCTGCCATTATGTTCGCATTATTACTTAGAGGGCATATTCAATACGGTCGACGCCTTTTATATTACGTGAGGGGCCTTTTTGGAGTAGCGGTCATATTAACGTTAGCGATACTAGCCGGCTGGCTAGATGCATCACCGATTTCGGCAGGAATTTCTGTTTTTTAAAACGAAGCTACCGAGAGCGAGCAGAGAATGAATTAAAAGCTAAACGAGGCTCTTGATTTATTTTGTAAATCAATTGAGACGTATAATGACTAAACAACAAGCACCCGAAAGCGATATTCCCGAAGGGTTATCCACCTTAGTGGATGAAGTAATGCGTGATGAGCGTGAGATCAGGCTTCCACCTGGCACCCTGGTCTCTGCCTGCTTAATCCCTTGCCTTTGTGGTGCCACAGCAGGATAAAAAGTAATAAACCAAGAGGCATCCATCTTCATGTCAAAAACACTCATCATTCAATCTCATCGCCAGCCCTTACCTCAAGACTGGCTGCAAACGTGCATGGAGTCAGTAGAAAGTTGGGCGAAACATTCTGCTTATGAGTATCTGTTTTTGGATGATGAACTATTTGGAATTCTACCGGACTGGGTGCTAGAGAAAACACAACAGAAAGTGGTTATTGCCACCGATCTCGCCCGCCTTAAATGGCTTCAATACTACCTGGCATCAGGCTATGAATCGGTCATCTGGATGGATGCCGACTTCTTAATATTTTCACCCGACACCTTTAAAATAAAAACCAGCACATCGCCCTTAGAACGCTATACGTTAGGCCGAGAAATATGGATACAGCCAAAAGACATTAACAAGACCCAATCCAATCAATATAAGTCCTATAAAAAAGTCCATAATGCGTTTTTACACTTTCAACAGGGCAACCACTTTCTCGATTTTTATACCAGCCATGCCGAAAGACTGCTGTATAAAAATACCGGCAATATGCCGCCTCAATTTATTGGCCCGAAATTATTAACGGCGTTGCATAATATTGTTCAGTGCCCGGTTCAGGAAAATGCGGGCATGCTCAGCCCTTGGTTGATAAAGGACAGACTGAAGAATGAAGGGGCCGCATTGAACCTGTTCAGAAAAACCAGTCCTCACCCTCTTGCTGCGGCCAACCTGTGCGCATCACTGAGTGACTCTGACATCCTAAGCGGCAGTGATGTGAAAAATCTGATTAATCAATTATTGTCTTCCGGGGAGTTTTAGAACGTGTCATCTGGCTTCCACCTGACAACCCGATTTCTAACCGCTTAATCCCCTGCCTTTATTGCGCTACTGTAGCGTTGGCATACCTACTGTGTGGCGACGTCTTTTATATTACGAGAGAGGCCGTCTAGGACTTTCGATTATATTAACCGCCGCGACCATCCCTGAATGATTGGATCTTCTTTTTATTTTTTGGTGCCGTGTCTATCATTGCACTTATCGTAGTTCACCGAATAATTCTCGCCTCTTCTTTCTCTGCCATATAAAACCAAACAATCGTACGCCGAACAAAAACATCAACTCACGCAAAACTTTCAACAATTGCACCAAGTCTATCCCTGCAATATTCTGCTGTATCGCGAAGTAAAAACGAACCCAATAAAAACGTCATACCACCACCCTTAGCGCACCCACTTACCTTCTCGTAAAGAGAGTCGCACAGCGCCCCAAATTGACAAAAACCATTCCTCCCAATGCTCCCTTTACCCCCCTAGTCATTAACCACTACCCAGCCATTCAAGGGTGCATGGTTTCGATGACACACGAATACGAAACATTCCTGACCGAACGCCCAAAAAAACAAACTGGCCCAAACAGTTCAGCTTGAATTAATGCACTGAAGATAAGCTCGTTAGCATGTAAAGGGTCGCAGAGACAAGTCGACAAAGTGCGCTGTCATTCACCTTAAGATTGATCCATGATGAATGATCTAAGTACTTTGGCGCTATATCTTACTAAAGCGCCACGATGATTTGATTGGGCTTCATTTCGTTACATAAATGCACATCATGCATTCGCGCCCAACTTTAACGGCAAGTCTAAATAAGTTATTGATTATTAATCAGAACTAAAATAATTCGCATCAATATTAATTAAATAATTAAGAGCACTTAACACTATGAAATTAAATACCTAAACCCAGCTCTACAACCTTGTAGTTCTTTGCTATGGTTGACTTTAGTTAGTCCGTTCTCAAGTTGTCATCACCTCACTGAAACACCTTTTAATCATGAAGATTCGAAATTTCGCCATCATCCTACTTTCTCTAACTTTCGCTAATACCTGCTTCGCGGGCCTAGTCGGCACTTGGAAACTACCCAAACGAGGCATTGTCACCAGCATAGAGTATCAAGACGACAATAATATCCGTATWRCSRTYGGGGAWARCATGTAYMTRCTMTTYAARGATGGSGCSTCYTAYATGATTACAGGRCAAAGCGTSGTGGAYGCAGATGCRTTYCGYRAWGARATAAARGAYTGGGCWRTYRCTGAYTTTYTAGCWGARCGMATGAARAARCGTGSCGCTCGAGTWRAAACTCGCTCCATTAGCAAAACGGAGCGCACGGAAAAAGTGGCAGGCATTACCGGCAACGTCTACGAGGTCACCATGCAAGACCCGGACTCGAAAGAAACACTCACCCGAGAAATGGTGCTCACTAAAGACGAGCGCATGGTTAAATTAAAGTTAATCATGGACAATTTCGCAGACAAACAAATGAATAAAATTAGCCGTCCTGAATTCACCGCCATGCATGAAATCATGCAAAGCAGCTTTGATAAAGACAGTGCGGTATTGCGTTATGGCGATCGTTTCGAACTGTCCTCTATTGAAGAGCTAGACATTGACCCCAAACGTTTTCAGCTACCCGAAGGCGCGGAAATAAAAACCATGCCCGGATTTACCGAAATCGGTTCAATCTTAAAGTTAATGATGCCTACGCCCGGAAATTAAATTCACTTAATATAAATTGACGCGCTTTAATAACTCCTTAATGAATTGGACTCATTAAAGCGCGCAATTGACCTCACCTCTCACCGCGCTCAGCGGCCTATTTCAACGTCGCCCTATCAAACAACAAAACCCATTCATCAATATCAGTTCCCTCTGAATCAAAAAACTCAAAACCAATATAATAATTTTTCTCGTCTACATTTTCTCGGCACCATTTCACTTCCCCCACAAGGGTTAAGCGTGCGCCTTCAAGCGTTTCAACGGAGATTTGTAAAATCACCCCCAGCTCGAGTGCTTGATCAACAGAGAACTGAATCCCTTTAGACGATCGATCAACACTRCTACTAATTGAAATCCGAACAGGCTCACTCACTGCCGAAGACGCTTGTAACTCAATGAAAACCACGTCTTCCTTTAATTCCCGGTATTCAATTCGTCGATCGTCATTGCTCTTTTCTGTCATCAGATCTAACCTGAGTTTTCCAAATGAGTGCCCATTGATTGTCATCCAACACATTGTCTAACGAAGGTCTCGTAAGCCACCGACCACTTTCTCCAAAGCGCTCTCAAACTTAGGGCCTACATCGATAAACGTGACTTCCTCCGCCATGACTTTGGCAATTAAATAAACCGACCGACACACCAGCACTTTAACGCCATCTCGGTCGACAAAGATCAGTTTATCCGTCGAACGCAGCTTAACCGCCAGTTTGCAGCGTTTTTTGACATTGGCGTTATCCACATAAACAATCCAAGAACCAATCGACAACTCATCCACTTGAGACTTGGCTTTTTGCATCACCTCAAGGGTTTTGTTTTCGGTGACGTATTCGGTACGCAACTGCCAGACTTCAGCGATTTTCGCCTCTAGCTCAGCGTCTTTTTGTTCAGTCGTTTTAATCCGTCCGTTTTGAGCTGACAGTTCCTGACCGGACGCCTCTGAAATTAACCCCGCACTGTCCTGGACAGCCCTCTCAACATGTTGATCAACCGGCGGAGACGCCTTATCAATACAGTCAGGCCCGGACAATACCGCCGGCTCATTGTCAGACTGACTTGTTTTTCTTTTATCTGGTTTTGTCATCTCTAGCGACTGATACACTTGCTGACAGGCTAATTCAAAAAACGAGCCTTTCTCTAAAAGTACCAATTGGTGCAAAGCCAAATAATACGCCACCGACTCAAAGCTTTTATGCAAGGCATTACGCCCCTCAATATTAACAAACAACAATTGGCCGATGTCTTCCATTTTTAAGGCCAACCGAAGTCGCAATACCTCACCGCCAATCTCGGTATACTTATACCACTGCCCCACGCAAAGCGCGGCAAGCTTTATCTTCAAGCGCTTACTAACGTCTACTTCAACGCAGGGATGATTACCCTGTGGCTTTAAGGCTTCTACTTCCACGGTCTCTACCGGTTCGTTCTTCAGCAGACTGACGTATACATCATCAAGGCCATCGAGAAACTCTTGCGTGGTCATTGGGCCGTTGGCCTGAGCACCTAGGATTTGTTTTATTTGATTGGGTAATTTCGGAATAATTCGGTATAAACGCTTACGGTCTGCATCACTTTGCGGCACCACTGAACAGATCAAGGTAATTGTTAATTTACTAATTTCGGTCCATTCAATGCTTCGATTGCCACACTTTAAATAAATCACCCGCATGGACTGCCGCCAAGGGCCTTGCACAAACTCCACCACCATTGCAGGAATTCGTTTGCCCCCCATGACCTTATTTAAAAACGAGGTCACTAATGCATCGGCCTTGGCCGCCCTTAACTCACCCACCTTCACTTCACAGACTCTTTTCTCAAAGCGATTGGCAAGCAAAAGAAAATCACTAATTTTACTCGCGCCTAAATTAAACGAATCAAAAATTTTATGGGTATCGTGATCGACTATTCGCTCAACCTGGCTTAAAACCTCTTGAATCACATCCTGTAATTTTTTCCCCAACCCCGCCGAACCACTGGTCCAGCCCACCGCCAACACCGACACCCGAAAGAAGAACCCGCGCACGGGATGGCCAGGGTTGCTAACCAAGGTTTCATCCAACAACACAAGTCGCCCGACCATTAAGCGGTACTGCATTAGCCAAGCAAGCAACACAGGTTCGTAACGACARTTTTTTTCGATTTGRTCAAACACCAGATCAACCCAYTGTAAACGGCTATAAAGCGCATCATCTACATTTAGCGGGTAATGGTCATCGCTAAACAGGGTTTCTAATACGCTTTTACGGGAATCCAGCGAGCAGGTCGACAGCGTTGATAGTAGCGCCTCAGGATTAAAGTGTTGATTGCCTGCGGGGCTCTGAGTGTGCTCTTGGCGCTCGGCCGTTCTGGCGGCGATTAACTGCGCCACAACACGCCGTGCTGCTTGTTCTGTACTTACATCCATGGGGGTTGCGCCGCCCATAAACCGTTCCCATTGACCACCGAAAATATCAGTATAGCCCGAGACACATTCATCAACAGGAAGGCTTCAATGAATCAGAATGATCAGCGAGCGCAATCAAGGAATTTCGGACAAAAAAAAGGGCTTGCCCAATTTAAAGACAAGCCCGATCAAAGTAGCAATCAAGATTTCACTAGCCATGAAACTAGTGCCATGAATTATACAAGCACTTGCCCAACAACCGAGTGACTATTACGACAAAATAGTGTGACTTATTTACATGCCAATAATCCATAATGCCCGCTAAAGCCATTACATATTTCGCTTAAAGGCATAGTCGCGCGATTTACTTCAAAAACAGCTTACTATTCGCGCTATTTCGATAAATAAGGCCCTCTCCAAAGGGTTTGGCCTCACTCGCACTAATCGCCTCTTCCATCAAATGATGATGAGGGGATTTTTCACAAGCTGGATCAGCCTCCTCCGCATCTTGCGCAAGCAAATAAGCCTGGCAACGGCAGCCGCCAAAATCTTTATCTTTCTCGGGGCAACTACGGCAGGTCTCTTTCATCCAATGATCACCGCGAAAATGATTGAACGCACTCGACTCGTACCAAATATCACTTAGATTGTTGCCCACTACATTCGGGAAATCGATTCCTGGTAATTCACGCGCACTGTGGCATGGCAACGCAGTACCGTCCGGTGCGACCGTCAAAAATACTTTGCCCCATCCATGCATGCATGGCTTGGGTTTCTTTTCGTAATAATCAGGGATAATGTAGAAGATTTTCATTTTGCCCGCCAAGCTGTCTTGGTATTGCTTGGCAATTTTTTCAGCGCGCGTTAACTGCGCTCGACTCGGCAATAGGCGATCGCGGTTCAACAAAGCAAAGCCATAATATTGAGCCGTGGCCAACTCTAAGTAATCCGCATCGAGTTCTTCAGCAAACTGAATAATCTGCTCGATCTGGTCAATATTGCCCTTGTGGATGACCACATTCAGGACCATCGGCAGACCTGCTGCTTTAATGGCTTTGCACATTTTTATTTTGTGCTCAAAGCATTCAGTGCCGGCGATTAAATCATTGAGGGACGCGTCAGCGGCTTGAAAACTCACTTGAATATGGTCGATGCCTGAATCGAGAATTCGCCCCAGGCGGGCTTCACTAACCCCCACCATCGAGGTGATTAAGTTGGTATAAAAGCCCATCGCACGGGCTTCTTGTATCAGCTCTTCTAAATCCTTTCGTACTGCGGGCTCGCCACCGGAGAAACCTAGCTGTACCGTGCCAAGCTCACGCGCTTGCTTAAAGACATCCACCCATTGCTCAGTGTTTAACTCGGCTTTATGACGGCTGAAATCCACTGGATTTGAACAGTAAGAACACTGAAGGGGACAACGGTAACTCAGCTCTGAAACCAACCATAACGGCCTGCCACTGTCTGCTAAAGAGATTTTTGCATTGTCTTTATTCGAGCCAGCCATTATCTATTGCTTCCTGTAAAAATTCTTTAACGTCTACGGCAAGGCCCTCAGCATCGGGGAATTTTTCTTCTAGTACCGTAATTACCTCTGCAGCGGTATTTTTTCCATCACACAATAACAAAACTTCCGAGGCACTGAAGCTCAACTGAACCATGCCTTCTGGGTAAAGAAGCACATAGGAATCTTGGGCTTTTTCCCACTGCAAACGAAAACCACTATTAAGAACGTATGCATTCCGAAATTTTATTGCTGTATTCATAGTTTCTCCTGAGCACTAACTCAATCACTGCCGGAGCCAGCTCCCTCAGTAGAGCATCTCTCGACGTTAAAATAAGGTGCCTGATCATGTACATAAGCCAACGACATGGCGTCCAACATGGTCCATAGAACGTCCAACTTAAATTGTAGAATATCCAAAGCACGCAGTTGAGACTCTGCACTTTGAAAATGGTTCAACGTCAACTCAAGGCCGTGCTCTACGTCCCTTCGGGCTTCTCCTAAGCGCGTTCGAAAATAATCATAGCCGCTTTTATCAATCCAAGGATAATGCGCCGGCCAAGCCTCTAGACGCTTCTGATGAATGTTCGGCGCGAACATCTCCGTAAGCGACGAACAGGCCGCCTCTTGCCAACTGGCCTTACGCGCAAAGTTAACGTAGGCATCCACAGCAAAGCGAACACCCGGCAAAACATGCTCCAGCGATTGCACTTCCTCTCGAGTTAAGCCAACCGACTCACCCAGACGTAGCCAGGCCTCAATACCCCCCTCAGAACCATCGTAGCCATCATGATCGAGGATACGTTGCACCCATTTTTTACGCACTTCTTGATCCGTGCAATTGGCCAGTACATTGGCGTCTTTCACGGGAATCATAATCTGATAATAATAGCGATTAGCCACCCAGCCCTGAATTTGTTTTTGAGTGCACTGACCGCTGTTCATGGCGATATGGAAAGGATGGTGAATATGATAGTAAGCGCCTTTGCCTCGCAGCTTGGCTTCGAACTCATCTCGGCTATAGGGTTTCTTAAGCACAACAGACCCCTTAAGGAAGGTTAAATTATAATTTTAATCAATGATTTATAAAGTATGCTTGTTTCAAGCAGGTAAGCGTCGGACTATTAATTTTTTGTACGCACTCCCCTGCCAAGCAATCCCCTGCAGGGCTAGCGCGTCATGCCCGCTTACAAGCTTACTTTCATACCGTCGTAGGCTACTTCAATATCCAACGAATCCAACTCAGCACGTTCTGGAGACTCTTCGTTTAAGATAGGGTTTGAATTATTAATATGAATAAGCACTTTACGCTGCGTCTCAAACTCAGCCAACACCTCGATCATGCCGTCTTTACCGGTCTGAGGTAAATGCCCCATATCGGCGGCCATTTTAGTGCCCAAACCAAACCGCTGCATTTCATCATTGGTCCAGAAAGTCCCGTCCACCATCAGGCAATCTGAATCCCGCATAATCGCTTTTAAACGGTCATCCACAGAATTAAGGCCCGGCGCATAAAATAACTTTCCGCCGCTTTCAATGTCTTCGATTTGCACCGCAATATTATCGCCACGATGCTGATCAAAACGATGCGGGGAATAAGGCGGCGCTTTACCGTCGACATCCCAAACCCGTAGTCGTAAACCTGGAAGCTCAGGGATTTCGAAGGCCTCACCATCCACGCCTAAAGTGCGATGATTAATGCCGCCATTCCAACTTTTCAATAACTCAAAGATGGGAAACCCTTCGGTTAAATCTTGATGTGCCATCTCAGTGCTATAAACCACATGGGGACAGCCTTCGCGCAACATGAGCAATCCGGTGGTGTGATCAAGCTGACTATCGATGTACAAAATAGCGCGAATAGGGGTATCACGGACACCTCGATCACGGGGCTGCATCTCAGGGTTTTGGCTAATTTGTTGTAACATGTCAGGGGAGGTATTAAACAACAACCAATCTTCACCATTGCAGCTTATAGCGATGGAGGACTGGGTGCGGGCGGTGAACTTGCCGACCCCTTTGCGATAATTAGAACAATTCGGACAATTGCAATTCCACTGGGGGAATCCACCACCAGCGCCAGATCCCAGGACAAGAATTTCCATGAATTAACAACACTTCAAAAAAGAATAAGGAGGGGAAGGAAGGAAGGGAATTTTGGCTCCTGTCGCCAAGAGCCGTCGGAACTTTACCGGCTGTAGCAATACATAGTCACTTCAAAGCCAAGTCGCAGTTCTTTATAAGAGGGTTTAGTCCACATTTTCTTAGTCCTTCTAATTGTTATATAGTCAGTTAAAAACCAAGTATCATTTAGCGTTTAAAATAGGTTCTACTTTTCATAGAGCTACTTTATTGTATAGACCAACGGCTGGCTTATTCCCAACCATCAAACTAAAAAATGATACATTCTTAAACATTACCACCATCCCCTCGGCTAAACAATAGGTCCTTTATGCCTAATATTCCCTACGGCAGCTGGCCATCGCCACTGTCTGCCAAGCAAGTCATTGATACCTCATGCAGCCCCGTAGACTTGAGCATCGACCGAGGCCGACTGTATTGGCTGGAACTGCGTCCGCAGGAAAACAGYCGTCTGACACTCATGAGCCTCATAAATAACGCCCCAGTGGAGCTGACGCCATCCCCCTTCAACGTTCGCTCACGAGTCCATGAATACGGCGGCGGAGCTTATACCACTAGCGGCAATCAAATTTTCTTCTGCAATGCCGAAGATCAACGGATTTATCGTTTAGACCCGCGAGTGAATTTACAGCAACCTCAACCCATTACCGAGCCCGGCCCGTTTCGATATGCCGACATCCAGTTGGATTTAAACCGCAACCGATTGATATGTGTTCGGGAATCCCATGCGGAAACGTCCAAAAACAATCCTTACCCAATCAATCAGCTGGTGGCCATTGATATAGACACTGGCGAGCAAAACGTTCTGGTCAGCGGCGCTGACTTCTATTCCTCCCCCAAAATTTCACCCAATCACCAAGCGCTTTGCTGGCTTAGTTGGAGTCACCCTCATATGCCCTGGGATGCGGCAGAACTACACCAAGGGCAAATCAACTCTGATGGATTAATCGTTAACCAACAACACGTTGCCGGCAGTGACCAAGAATCAGTATTTCAGCCGGAGTGGGATATGAATGGAGAGTTAGTATTCGTCTCCGACCGATCCGGTTGGTGGAACCTCTATCGTCACGGCGGCGAAAACATTCAGTGCTTATACGACGCCCAGATGGAGTTTGGTCGCCCGCAACTCGAGCTCGCAGTCGTAGGCAACCATTTTGGATTGGCAGGTTTCCAGGGCCTCGCGGTAAGCGCCGAGCTCGGTCCCATGGTGCGTTTCGAGGGTGGACACTGCGGACTGAAGTTCGTCGATCCTCTCCGCGCGCGCCTCGAGTTCCCGTTGGTTGGCCTCGACTTTGACGCGGTTCTGATCGTTCAGCGCGCGGTGAACTTGAAGCTCGCGCATGTGTTCCTCACG
>NVVB01000088.1 GCA_002402085.1 Gammaproteobacteria bacterium | reverse complement strand
CTTCTATATAGAAGCTCCCAAGGCGTCTTTAGCTGCCAGTGGCGTCTTGGTCAAAGTTATCCCGTATGTATTCTAGCATGGCTAATCCGTCTAGGTCGCCTCCTGCCGCTGCTGCGACGTCTACGGTCCAGTCAAGGTTGAAGTTTCCATCTAAGACTGGTGTTAGAGTGATAAGGCTGCCATCAACATCCGTAGGGAATTTGTCGCTTAAGGTTAGGGTTAAAACATGGTTGTCGCCAATAGCAAAGTCTGAAATGTTGGCAGTCGGTGCTGGCCCAGCTGCGGTATAATCAAGGGCTACCCAATCACCGGCTCCGTCTATATCTATTTGTGCACGGCTTAATTTCACGTTAATTATGTTTTGAATGGTAGCGGCTGTAGCTAATACTGCCGCAGTTCTGGATTCAAGGATGTAAGTCCGGTAGTAAGGAATAGCGACTGCGCCGAGTACGCCGATAATGGCCGTTACGACCATTAACTCGATAAGCGTAAAGCCTTGGGTTTTTTTAATATTCTTTCTCATGTTCAATTCCCCTCGCTAAAAAAGCGTAGTAAAAGATGGTTGAAATTCACGGCCGTTATTTTTCTTGCTGCTAAATATCACCCTTTATTAGTCGGGGTTGTTTCAGTAACAGAGTGTGTCGGTCTGAATCAGTTTTAGATGTTTTNGGTAAATCTTGGTAATTGACGACCATGGTAGGGAGGTTTTCGTCGGATATCAACGCCGGCGGTCGGGTGAACACRGTTTTGAGAGCTAGTTGACGTTGAGTGGGCTTGGGTAGGGGGAGTCGAGGCTAATTTKCYGTCTGACTRGGMAGTCTTGTTTGCGCGGACAGAGGGCGCGGGGAGAATTAGTAAGTCGAGGCTAGTTTATTYGTATTCAGTCGGTGGCGRTGAGGSGKNCTTAAATCTTGGGYAAGTAAATGTCGTCGATGGTGCCGCCAGTAGTCGCCGCATAGGTAGTGGTGCCATTGGTGCCAACGCTTGCGGTGATCTCCACGGTTTTGCCGGTCAGATTTCCTGGGGTTGTGTCAGCGCCGTCAAATAAGATCATTAATGTAGCTTGTTCGTTGGTAACGTAGGCATAGGTGACGGAGGCAATCATGCCGTTGGCGCCATCGGTGCCACTCGGCGCGCCTGAACAAAATAGATCCCAGGCGGTAGTGTCCGCAGGGACCATGCCTTTGCTTGCAGTATATTCGGACAGGCAGAGTTGGTAGGGCCTTGCTGCGGCTACGACTTCAACCGTCGTGGTAGCGCGTGTGGTGTAGTCTTGATAAGAGGGGATTGCCATGRAAGAAAGTACACCGATGATGACGACCACGATCATTAATTCTATRAGSGTAAAGCCYTGKYKTTTMTKYWTGSTKSTRAYCTGTKTSANGTSRSTTMNNTCSAWRWTRMWAAKTTWWTWCGGTTAAGTTGATATTGCTGCGTTGGTCAGGTGGTTTGTTATTTGTTAAGTCTGGTTGGGCTATTACGTTAATGGGGTATTTTGAGGATAGCCTTTGGGTCGGGGGTGTTTGGTTTAGTTTGGTTTAGTTTGATTTGTTTAGTTCTTATTCGCTTCGTTCTTATTTGCTTAGTTCTTATTCGTTTAGTTTGCCCCGGAATTAAAAACCCCCTTGCTTGTTGTCGGATCAAGCAAGGGGGGTGGTGGGGCGCTAGTAGACCTTTTTAGGTTTTATTGGTCAGGTCTTGTGCGTTAGACCTTAAAGTTTAGGTCTGTATTCGGCTGCCATAGTACCGCCAGAGACTGCGAAGGTAGTGGCGCCAGAGTCTGCGATGGTGGCTGTGATAACGACCGTTTTATCGGCAAGTGCTTCTGATACACCGTTGTCGGCAGAGTCAAAGGTAAGCGTTAAGGTTGCTGAGTCATCATCTACCTTGGCGAAGTCTACCTTGGTGATGTCGCCATTCGCGCCATCAGTGCCTGTTTTAGATTGTGGGCAGAAAGCGTCCCATGCAGTGCCGTCAGTAGGAGGAATGCCTAGCGTCGCAGCATGTTCGGTCATGCACAATTGATAAGGGCGTACTGCGCCGACCACTTGGGTCATGGAGTCRGTTCTTGCGATGTAGGTTTGATATTGAGGGACTGCAATTGAGGCGAGGATGCCGATAATCGCGACTACGATCATTAATTCAATGAGTGTAAAGCCTTGGTTCTTTTGCATTTTCATGGTGTTGCTCCGATCAGGAAACTGAGTTTAGGGTTATGGGGGCCTTCTGCTGCCTTGCCTAGCCCCCATGGTTTGCGGGTCTGGGTTGTTTTGGGTACTTCGAAAGCCGTTGTAATACCTATCGCATGGCTTGTGCCAGGTCTGGCCTTAATAGCCTTTCATTGAACTAAGTACTTACTAACATTTTGGTTGAAAAGGGTTTTTGAGGGAGGTACGCGGTTTTTTAAGGGGAAGGGCGTTGAATTGAGGGCGTGAGGAAGTGACAAGGATTGTCAGAATAGGACGAGGATGGTGAGACTGAATTGGTCTATGTGGGGTTTAAAGAGGTTTATGCAGGAGGATGGTAAACGGTAAGGCTCGTGTAATTAGGGGGGAGGGCTTAAATTACACTTGGGAGAGGCGGGGCTATATGACGGAGACGCTGAAAAATATGTGCGGAGGAGGTTTGGTGGTGAGGGGGAAGGGAGGGAGAAAGAATTTGTTTGAGGGTTTGTTATAAAAATGAGAGCCCCTAAGGGCTCTCATTGGTATGCCTATGCGATTAACTTAAGGCGGTTAGGGCTTGTTAGCTGCCGCTAGTGCTACCACCGGCGCAGTCGGCTGGTAAGTACTTATCAGCAACGGTAGTTGCTGCTACGGCGCAATTCCAGCGAATTGTTCCAGTTGTGTTGGCCGCAGCAATTACTGCGCCGTTAATTTGTGGGACGTATGTAATTACATTATTCCCTGCTAATTCGGGGATGCCACCTAACGTGATAGTGATTGTGCCATTTGTTCCGTCAATTGTAGCGCCTGTTACTTTTGAGGTGGTAATGTTCCCTTGGGTTGCTCCTATTTCTGTTGCGTATCTTGCTAAACCTGCAATACCGCTAGTAGCAATTTTTTCTGAGACGCCAGTAACCAGTCCTGTACCAATGGACGTACCTTCAACTACATCAGCACGCGTAATGTAGTCCCGATAAGCGGGGACTGCGATGGAGGCTAGGATGCCTACAATCGCCACTACGATCATTAATTCTATCAGTGTAAAGCCTTGGCTTCGTTGCTTGTTTCTAATCTGTTTCATTTCACTTCTCCAAGATAATAATTTTTTACTGCATGAGCGGCTCGTTGTCCTTAGTGAGCCAAGTTAATCTTCCTTGTTAAGACCCGTTCCAAAAGCTTTGATTGCAAGCTTCAACTCAGTTCTACATTAACTACTTCAAGGTGGGTGCCAGGTGGGGTGGAACTGGTTCTTGTTTTGAAATCAGTGGGCTGTAGCCCTTGTTGTGCGAGGGCTGTGAGAGTGTGGTTTTTTTGACGGAAGATGTTGCTTATAAATATTTGATCGTGTGGTCGCGTTTCTTATGACAATAATTGTCAGTTTATGACTGTTTTTGGAATAGCCCGACTGCCCTTTATTGTTACTTGTTATTAGCAAGCACCCTTTGGCACGTCTGCGGAGAAGGTTTTTGGTGCGCTTAGGCGGCGCGGTCAAAAAATTGGCTCGGCCAAAGAGGGGGCGCCTTGGTCGTACAGCAGTTCGCTTGTTTAATTGCTAAATTTTGGCCTTGAGTGTTGCTTTTTAACGGTTTAACTCTATTCTTGGCCATCATCTTCGTAAACTTGACGGGCCTTTGTTATCGAGGCTTATTCATTGTTCATTAACCCTTAGCTATTGAATTTATTATGTCGCAAGCTTTAGAGACCGAATCCATTTCACTTCGTGAATACACGGAGCGGGCTTATTTAGATTATTCCATGTACGTAATATTGGATCGTGCCTTGCCCCACGTGGGCGATGGCCTTAAGCCGGTTCAGCGACGTATTATTTACGCCATGTCGGAGTTGGGTTTAAAGTCCTCTTCCAAACATAAGAAGTCGGCTAGGACGGTGGGCGATGTGCTGGGTAAGTTTCATCCCCACGGTGATTCGGCGTGTTATGAAGCCATGGTGTTGATGGCTCAGCCTTTYTCCTATCGTTATACCTTGGTGGATGGGCAAGGTAACTGGGGCTCTCCCGATGACCCTAAGTCCTTTGCAGCAATGCGTTATACCGAGTCGAAGCTTTCGCCTTATGCGGATGTGTTGCTGGGTGAGCTGGGTTTAGGGACGGTGGATTGGCAGCCGAATTTTGATGGTYCACTTAATGAACCGAAATTATTACCCGCACGTTTACCGAATATCTTATTGAATGGCACCACTGGGATTGCGGTGGGCATGTCCACCGATATCCCGCCGCACAATTTGCGYGAAGTGGCAGGGGCGTGCATTCATTTGTTGGAAAATCCTGGCGCGTCGTTGGATGAGTTGTGCGACTTTATTCAGGGGCCGGATTACCCRACCACTGCGGARATTATTACGCCGCGTAATGAAATCTTGAATATGTACTCYACKGGCAAAGGTGGCATGCGCATGCGCGCAGTCTATTGTCAGGAAGACAGCGAYATTATCGTCACCGCTTTGCCTCACCAGGTCTCTGGRGCCAAGGTACTTGAGCARATTGCGCATCAGATTAACGCTAAGAAATTACCCATGGTGGCGGATCTTCGGGATGAGTCGGATCATGAAAATCCGACTCGTTTGGTAATCACGCCACGCTCTAACCGTACTGATGTCGAAGGGTTGATGGCGCATTTGTTTGCCACCACCGATTTAGAGAAAACCTACCGGGTGAATCTCAATGTGATCGGTTTGGACGGGCGGCCGCAAGTTAAATCGTTGCCGGCCATTCTCGGCGAGTGGTTGGAGTTTCGGACCAGTACGGTCACGCGACGATTGCAGTGCCGATTAGATAAAGTCTTGGATCGCTTGCATATCTTGGAAGGTTTTTTAGAAGCATTCCTTAATATAGATGAAGTGATCGCGATTATTCGTAGTGAAGATAAGCCTAAGCCGGTCTTGATGGAGCGATTTGGATTGTCGGACCGTCAGGCTGAAGCGGTTCTGGATTTAAAACTGCGTCATCTTGCCAAGCTCGAAGAAGTGAAGATTCGTGCCGAGCAAGAGGAGTTAGACAAAGAGCGTCAATACCTAGAGAAAACCTTAGGGTCTAAGGCGCGATTGAAGAAGTTGATTATTAAAGAGATTAAGGAAGACGTTAAGTTATACGGTGATGACCGACGTTCTCCGATTGTGACACGGGGTGAAGCGCGGGCGATTAGCGAAGCGGACCTGATTTCTGCTGACCCTGTGACTGTGGTGTTGTCCACTATGGGCTGGGCGCGTATGGCCAAAGGGCATGAGGTGGATGGCGCAGGCTTGAGTTATAAATCCGGCGATGGCTTCCTTGCCTCTGCGCAAGGTAAAAGCAATGCGTCGGTGGTGTTTTTGGATTCCACGGGGCGATCGTTTTCTATATTGGCGCGCACGTTGCCTTCTGCGAGAGGGCAGGGCGAGCCATTGACCGGCAAGTTAAGTCCAGCCAGTGGCGCAAGCTTTATTTCCTTGGTTATGGGGGAGGAAGCCGATCGTTATTTGGTGGCGTCCGATGCAGGCTATGGTTTTGTGACCACTTTTGCTGACATGATGACTAAAAATAAGGCCGGTAAAGCCTTATTAAAACTGCCMAGTGATGCCAAGCCGATGGCGACGCAGTTGATTGGTGAGCTTGCKGRCCAGCTTGTGGTAGCGGTCTCCAATGAAGGCCGRYTGCTTATTTTTCCACTGAAGGATTTGCCTGAGATGCCTAGAGGCAAGGGCAATAAAATCATCAGTATTCCTACTGATCGTGCGGCGAGTGGTGAGGAAGTGATGCTGGCGTGCGGTGTTTTAGGCGCGAAGGATTCGGTGGTGATTTATGCCGGTAAGCGTCACTTGAAATTGAAGCCTGCTGATTTAGAACACTATTACGGTGAGCGAGGCCGTCGCGGGCATAAGTTGCCGCGCGGATTCCAGAAGGTTGAGCGTATGGAAGTGATTGTTAAGTAGAGGTCTCTGTTGCCGGTTTAGTTTGGAATTAACTGAGCCGGAAAGGAGCCCATCTTGCCTACAGGTAATTAGGTGGGCTGCTTAGCTTGTGATTTGTGATTTGTGATCGTTAGTATCGGTGGTTAAGAGGGCGCTTCTATTGCGTCCGCTAGTGAATTCCTGGGCTGCTCTTCTCTGAGCGCCCGCATATTTTCCAGTACRCGTTGAGAGCGATCTTGCTTGAGTCGGATCGAGCTGTTGTTGGGGTCGACTCGAAGTAAGTATTCCCATATCGAATGGGCTTGGCTTATATGTTCATTACGGTAAAAATTGTCAGCGCGCTGATCCAGCTTAGTGATTTGGCTGCTGAGAAACTGTTTGGCCAGCAAGGCTTTTTTGTGTGGTTGAGGCGTGTTGAGCTTAAGTGCATCAATTTTTCCAAGAGTAGTTTGGATCTTAACTAGATTGACGTTTTCCAAATCACTTTCCAGTCGTTGTAATAGCTTTTTCAGTTGTGTTTGTTTATTGATGGTCGGTTTGGGCGACGGCATTATTGCTTCTGGCGATAGCGTTTGTTGCTCTGTGGGGGGCAGAGATTGTGCTGCCAGTGCCTGTATCCCATGAGTGGAAGTCGGAGGGATCTTGATAGCTGCGATTGCAGTTGGGTTGGCCGGCTTATGCTTGGCAAAGTAATGGCTTAAAATTTGATATTCTGTGACCAGCCGGGGCGGGATGTTTTCTTTGTCGATGTACGAATAGCAGGTTCTGGATCGGTTTATATGATTCGAGTCGAAGTTTTCTTTGGCGCAGTGCATCAGGGCGCGATTGGTGTGGCGAGTAATAAGTTTGATGCGTAACTGGCTGAAGCGGCTAAGCGGCGATTGTAAAGTGGAGTGGTTTAAGTTGTCTAAGTTGCTGGCTTCGGCTTTTAACCAGACCATTTTGGCCATTTTTGTGTTGAGGCTTAAGTTCGCGAGTTGGTTCTGCTCTTTTTCGAAAAGCTCTTTAAACGTTGTGCTGAAGGCTTCGGGGTGAATCGAGTGTTGTTCGGCTTGTAATAATAATGTCTCAGCTTCTTGCCAGTGATAAGCGTTAATTTTAGCCATTGCTTGTTTGATTATTATGGCTGTGTGGTGACGATCTGCTTCGGCAAGTAGGCCTCTTCGTTCCTGAAGCTCTCTGTCGGTGAGCTGCTTGTGTTTGATTTGTTTGTTAAGCAGCGTTTGTGCGTGTTGGAACTTATGTTCTTGGATCGCGAATTGATAATCGCTGAGTTTGAGGGATGTGGCGTTAGGGGTTGCTTGGCAGCCAGTCAGTAGTATTAAACCACTGAGTAGCAGGCAATAAATAAACTTAGGCTGTGCGTCGCTTAACCAGCGGGCGGGCAAGTAATTGTCTAACTTGGTGTTCAATTTTATTTTGGTATTCATTTCTTAATTGATCAACTATGTAAACTTCGACTGGGTCGCTTTTTCCCTTGACCTGTAGGGTTTCCTGTCCCGAGACGATGACTTTGTCTTGAACGCTCGCGTGATTGTAGACTTGCTTGCTGATGAGAAGCTTACCCGCCTGGCCCATGTCGCAGAGTCGAGAGGCTAGGTTCACTGCTCGTCCGACTACAGTGTACTGGAAGTATTCGGTGGAGCCTAAGGTTCCAGCCAACATTTCTCCAGAATGAATGCCGAGCTTAAATTCTGCCAGCGGCCGGTTTTCTATGGCTCTTTTTTTATTAATCTGTGCGATGACCTGTAGCAACAGTTGTGCGCAACAAATAGCGTTAAAACGGTGGTTTGGGTCCKCGCTAGGTGCGCCAAATAATACCATGGCGCCGTCGCCAATGTATTTGTCTACGGTACCTTTATATATTTGGCTGGATTTAACAATATGATAATAATATTCGTTGAGTAATTCTTCCACTTCTTGGGGCGCAAGGTGTTCGCACATGGCGGTAAAGCCAACAATGTCGATAAATAACACGCTGGCATTGACGTAGGTGCTCGGCACGCCTTGTTGGTCTAGGTTGGCTAAGATGTTTTTTGCAAAACCAGGAGCGACATATTGTTGGAAGGTTTTTTCTAGCTGGTGACGTTCTTTGAGCCCCTGGGCCATGGTGTTAAAGCTTCGGATTAGGGTGCCTATCTCGTCGGTACGTCGCTCAGTGATTCGGTAGTCTAAATCATCGAGGGCAATAGCATTGGCCGCTGCGGTAAGGCTTTTAATCGGGCGGGTAATGTTGCGGCTCAGTATCAGCGCTAAGATTATCGCGCAAATTAGGATGGTGATGGTGGTGGCGGTCATGAGTTCGATGGAGTGGCGAATGGTCAACGTAACTGCGTCGTTATTAAGCGTGATTTGCGCGTAGCCGGCAAATACGTCCCGGAAGGTAATGGGCGCGGCATAGGTGTTATTTTTTTGGTGAATGTCATCAAACAGYTGTTGGCTGGTCTGAGATTTTTTGCTTGGGGCAATAAGGGTTTGTTGYGAAGTGGATAATTTGCTTGATTTGGCTAATATTTTACCGTGTGAATCGAAAAATATGGCGCTTTCAACGTTGGCATCTTCTGCCAGCTTGGTGGCCATCACGTTCAGGCTGAGCAAGTCATCGGCGAGGACTAATTCTGCGCCGGCGTAAGCGGATTGTTTGGCAATGGCGCGGCCAAAGGTATTACTTTGGTCGTCAAGTAATTGATATAGGTTGGTGGATAAAATTAACCATAAGCTGCCCAGGGTTAAGCACGCTAGTCCGGCGAGTGTTATGGCTACTTTATAGGAARTGGGTAGGTTGTTGCCCCATGTTGAGGGTTTAGAGAGCATAGTTTGCGACAATGATTCACTTCCAGTGTGACTGATGTAATGGGGCCGAAGCTGCATGGGACTGAAGCGCAGGCCTGAAATAGCTCAAGGGCTGCGTGGTGTTGCGCATTATAGCTTTTTTTGAGCCTCGGTAAGCACTTCGTTTAAGTAAAAATTTGGGTATAATTGCGTGCTTTCTTGYGCGCGGGCATAAATTGTCGTGTAAGAAGTGGTGCACCTTTGTTGGGGCTCCTGGTTGCAACGTCAACACTCACTCATTAATTCGGGGCCTTTATTTTATTGTGCGGGAAATTATTTTAGTTCAGCTCAGCGGTCAGGATAGTCAGGCACTGACTTCAGCATTTTTTGGCCTATTGGCGCAACACTCTGTTG
Source organism: Gammaproteobacteria bacterium (assembly GCA_002402085.1). Lineage (GTDB taxonomy): Bacteria > Pseudomonadota > Gammaproteobacteria > Pseudomonadales > UBA3067. The sequence continues at coordinate 10,440 of NVVB01000088.1, read as the reverse complement.
ATGTCTTGGATATTGGCCAGGCTGTGATTCATAACGCCTTGAATTTAGGTGTCTTGGTGGGGTTTTCTGAACAAGGTGGGGCCGAGCCGGTATTGGCTGAATTGTCCCGTATTGTGGCTCGCGAGGGAGGAGAAGTCCGTTATACCCCGGTATCTGATCAAGARTATCGTCAATGGGTCGCTGATCAATGTGAAAACCGTTATGTAGTGACCTTGCTCGCCAAACAGATTACCGCGCAACATATTGCTCGCGTGACTCAATTGTTAGGGGAGGCGGGGCTAGAAATTTTTAATGTCCAGCGATTGTCTGGGCGTACCACGCTGGACGCGTTAGCGCCGGGTGAGAATGTTCGCTGTGGTGCGTGTGTAGAGTTTTCGGTGCGCGGTCCGAATAGTGACGCCACTGCTCCGCTGAGAGCCCGGTTTTTACAGGCTGCTTCCGAGTTGGGCGTGGATATTGCGTTTCAAAAAGACGATGCCTTTCGGCGTAATCGCCGTTTAGTGGTGTTTGATATGGATTCCACGCTGATTGAGACGGAAGTCATCGATGAGTTGGCTGAGCGCGCGGGTGTTGGCGCGCAAGTGCGCGATATTACTGAGCGGGCTATGTCGGGAGAGATCGACTTTAGGGACAGTTTTACCCAGCGGGTGGCCTTATTAAAGGGCTTGGACAGTGCTGTTTTAGAGGATATTGCCGATAACCTGCCTCTTACTGAGGGCGCGGAGCGGTTGATGCGCGTGTTGAAAGTGCTCGGTTATAAGACTGCGCTGGTGTCTGGCGGTTTTAAGTACTTTGGCAACCGTCTTAAGGAACGCTTAGGAATTGATTACGTGTTTGCGAATGAGCTCGAAATTGAGCAAGGCAAAGTGACGGGTCGTGTGGTGGGGGACGTTGTGGATGCAGATCGAAAAGCGGATTTACTGAAAGAAATTGCCCAGCGGGAAAATATCAGTTTAGAGCAGGTGATTGCGGTGGGTGATGGCGCCAATGACCTGAAGATGCTGGCGGTGGCGGGTTTAGGCATTGCTTTTCGCGCCAAGCCAATCGTTAAAGAGAGTGCTGARCACTCTCTTTCTACTGTTGGGCTGGATGGAATCTTGTACCTTATTGGGGTGCGCGATATGGATCATCTGGCTTTCGCGGATTAGGGGTGCTGGCCTTGGTAGGCTTGAGTGAGTCAGTCTATGCCGGCTAAGGCCCTGAGCCGGCTTGTGGTTATATTTTACTTGTTGTTAACGTATGGCTTGGCTTGGATGCCTTTTAAACCTTCAGTTCTTCCGCCTTTTAATCCTTTAGCCTTCGTTGGAAAAGTCATAGTCCATCTTTTCGCTCGGTACTTGCAGGTAGTGGCCCTGGATGTAGTTGGTGCCTAGCTGCCATAAGGTGGACAGGATGGTGGCATTCTCTACAAAAGGCACAATCGTGCGTTTGTCCAATTCATGGGCTTGGTTGATTAAGTCTTTGAGTTTTTCCTTGTTGTCGTCGTCGGCGATATCCTGAGTAAACGCTGGATCGATCTTAAGGTAGTCCGCGTCAATGTGCTTGAGCAGATTAAATGGGTTGGTGGCTGTGCCAAAACGATTGATGGCTAGTTTGCAGTGCAGCTGAGTTAAGCCTTCAGTGAAGGTTTTGATGTTTTTCAAGTAGGCGTTGGCGTCAGCTTCTAGGATTTGGAAAATAATGGCTTCTGTGGGCAGTCTCGCCGCTTTAAAGGCGACGTTGAGCCAAGGTAAGAAGCTTGGATCTTGAATGGATTTCTCGGTGAGGTTAATAAATATCCGTGTGTCGTGGCCTTCAGCCCGATGCTCGGTGAGCACTTTAATGGCTTGCAATATCACCCATCGGTCGATTTTTTCACTTAGGCCTGCGTTTGCCGCGGCAGACAAGAAATCCCCCGCGGACACTTGATTGCCTTGTTCATCCACCATGCGTAGTAATATCTCGTACAGCTCAGTGCTGTCGCCGCGAAGGTTAATGATGGGCTGATAGAGCAGTATGAGTTTACCTTCGTCGAGGGATTTTTCGAGCTGCTGAATAATGCTGACTTCGCTGTCATTGACAATCTTGGGGCTAAACAAGCTGACCGCGTTGCCCTTGCCTCGTACTTCTAGGGCCGCCTGATGGGCTCTAGAAATTAGTTCTTGAGAGCTTGGGGCATTTTCTTGGACCAGTGAAATACCGACGCTGGCGGTGAGCTGCACCGTGCGTTCTTGGACTTGGTAGAGATGACCTTCAATGGTGGTGCGGATTTTTTCGCCGAATTCGAGGGCGGTTTTTTTAATGCCGCTGGAATGGATGATGGTAAATACATCGTCGCTGAAGCGGGCCACCAAATCTTCTTCGCTAGAGATTTTCTTTAATAGGCCGGCTACGTCGGTGAGTACGATGTCCGCGTCGCCGATGCCAATGGTATTTTTTACTTCTTCGAAATTATCCAGAATGATGTAAAAAGTAGCGCAGCGTTGGCCTTTCTCGGTGGCTCCAATAATCGCCTTGTCGAGCTTTTCTAAGAAATATTGACGGTTGAATAGCCCGGTTAATAGGTCTTGGCAGCTGATAGCACGGAGCTTTTCTTCGAGTTCGGCATTGTTTTTATCAATCCGTAGAATAATTTGTGTGCAGGGCTCACTGTCGTAAGTCGCAGGGCTGAATTGCATATGGGCTTTGATTTCTGCCCCGTCTGTTTTTATTCCTCGGCAGGTCAGCTCTTTATTTGATTCATGTTGGTCGTAGTTGCGCAGGAAGTCCTTAAAGGCGTCTTTGTCCTTTTGAGAAATCATGTCCATGATGGGCATGCCTTCTAATTCTTCGCTGTCTTCGTAGCCAAACATCTCGACGTAGGCTTCGTTGGCATAGATGTGCATGCCGTCGTGAACGTAAGTAATCGCATCACGAGAACTATCGAGCAGCAAGGTGCAACGCTTTTCGGATTCGTTGAGCCTGATTTCTGCCTTGCGTCGCAGGCGACGTTCAAAAAGGTTGTTGAGCTCTCGGGTCACGACCAGTTTGAGCCGTTCTCGCTCTCCCACAGGGACCACGTCTTGAGCGCCGGCGATCAGTGCGGCGGTCGTGGTGTCGGAATCATTGTCGTTGGCCAGCAGAATAAAAGGGACGTCTTTGTCTAGCTCCGCTAATAGTTTGAGTGCCTGGGTGTAATCCAGTGAGCCCGCATGAGGCCGGGCTAGAAACAAATCCCAGTGGCCGCCGTTTAATGCATCCAGTAAGTCTGCCTCGTCTGAGGTTTGGTGGGCGCGCGTGGCGTGGCCAAAGTTTCGCAGGTCATTAATCAGTTGTTCTGCTTCGTCTTGGGACTCATGCAGAATAAGAAGTTGGATTGCAGAATTCTGGTTGGTTTTTATAGGCATTTATTTAATGGGGCCACTACTGAGCTTAAAGTTATAAAATAGCGTTGAGGTGTTTTGGGCAATTACCGGTAGGTGGGTTGCCCAAAAAATAACCTGCACTGAAATATTTAGAGTGAATTCCATAGAGTATCAAAATCATCGCTTTCTTGTTGGGATGTTTTTTTAGAATCAGTGCCAGGTTCAGGTGTTTTTTCCGGGTCCAGATGTTTGTAGGTGAATTGGCTGTAGCCAGCCGTGGTGTCAATTTGCTCGGTCAAGCTGGCACGTCTTTCTTGGCCTTGTTGGTTAATGGTTATTTTGGTGTTTGGGCGGTAGGTGAAATTGGGTGTCAGTATACTCGCCGGTTGATCGATGGCTTTGATCGCCGGAAGCTTGAGGGCGCGCATGTAGTAGTTGTCTTTGCCTGTTTTCTGGATGATTTTAGCGCCACAGGGTTGAGCTTGGGGGGATATTAATTCAATGCCTAATTTGGCTTTGTTGTTGCCTGCTTGGGTGACCCAGCGAATCACGCCGATGGCCCAATGTTTATGGCATGGTTCTTTGATGCCTATTATCTCGCCCGTGCGTACTTGGGGTGGGATTTGCTTCATCCAACCGATGCAATAACCGCCAGGACTGGTGTCTACCATATCGCATTGATAGCTCGGGTAGGATTTGCTCTGTTGCGCGGAAGCTTCCTCAGTGAGCTGTTTATCGATGTTGTCGACACTGAGCAAATCGGGGTTGAAGTCCGTGCTTTTGTTTATTTCATTGGCGCCGGCGTCGAACGCCAGAGACCAGACATCGGAGGAGGTTTTTACCTCTTCCCGGTACGGTTGTTTATGGGGGCTGCCTGAGGGATTTAAAAAACGGTTGTCGTCACTTTCAAGCAGGTTTGAAGCCTTGCCACCGCGCAATTGGGTGTCGAAATCTTTGCCTTCAGAAATATAGTAGTAAAGCGCACTGAACCCGACGCATAGTTCGAGGGTTCCACTGGTTTGAGTGCGGTCGAAACTGCGCTTTCTAGAGGTATCCCAGACGCTGATCAAGTGCTTGAGCAGGCTTTGTTGGATGTTCTCCGGTAATTGGAATTCATCGTTGGGCCCGCTTTGAGGGGGAGCATTATGAATAAAGGCGTTTAAGCGCGGTACAAGGTCGGCAGTAAACAAAGAGCGAAAAGCACTGTTGGTGTCTGTTTGAGTTTCATCGTGCGAGTCGCCATCCAGGTAGCTTGGCGCATAGTTACTGGTTAAATCAATTTTAAATAAACCGAATAGATCTTCTTCTTCGCACAGCTCTGCCCACAAAGCCCAGTTGAGCGTGGCTTTGTAAACCAAAGCGATTTCATTTTGACGCAACATGTTGGGCTTGCAGGTCGCCATCAATAGCGCGCGGGTAAAGGTGTGCTTAATTGAATTAGCCGACCACGTGGGCGCCGTTGGATTCAGCGGTCTGTTTTCCAGGTCACTGTGTTCTGCAACCGAAAAAAGTGCATACAGACTTTGCCAGGTGGTATCCGGAGGGGGTAAGTAGAGTTGGTAAGAGCGCAGTAATATCTGGTTATGACAGGTCATTGCGCGGTCAATGGCTAAGGTGGCAATTTTGGCGGTTTCTTTGCTCGATCGCTGCAATTGAAACCAGGTCACCACCGAGGTGTAGGCGGTGGCTAGCTGAGATTGCAGTGACGATGCCAGGTGAGACACTTTTTGCGCTTTGATCGGCAGAATTAACGGCTGATTTAAGTAGTGAGGAGCCAATAAGTTGCATACATAATTCACTACCGGGTAGAGCAGCTCTAATAAGGCGAAGCGYTCTTTTTCGGCGATCTTTAAGCGGTTTATTTCTTTGAGTGCCTGATAAAGCCGTTTTGAGGTTTCRCCYACGTTAGCTTTCGGCAGCATCTCCACCCAATCTTTAAAAAGTTTAGGTTTGGTGCTGCTGAACGATAAGGTGTCCAGGTCTTGCGATGGACGTGTAAATTTAAATTTGCTGGGCTGTGATTGCATTGGCCTTTCCTGAGACAAACCTTTTTTGCCTATTCTCAATCATAGAGTATAGGCAATAGCCTTTTATTTGAGGATTTGGGTTTATAACTAATAGAAATCCTTATTCTTTATATGTCACTTTATGATATAGCGAATATCAAATTGTAAGTTAGCGTATCACCCCGCTTGGCGACAGGCGGTCGCTTATTTGGATATCAGTGGTGTGATAGGGGATTTTGAGCACCGCCCGGCCTGCTCTTTAACGAGTTTTGGCACCAGGTACCCGGGGAGTCGCTGAGTGGCTTGGCCAATTAATTTACTGGCGGTGAGCTCGTCGACATCAAAGTGAGCTGCGCCTTGGACCTTGTCTAGAAGGTGTAAGTAGTAGGGTAAGACATTGACTGAGAAGAGCCTTTCACTGAGCTCTACTAAGGTGTTGGTTTGGTCGTTGATGCCTCGCAGCAAGACACTTTGATTGAGTAAATGTATTCCTGCACGGTGAAACTTTGCAAGCGCGTCTTGGACTTCCTGATTGATCTCTTGCGGGTGGTTGCAGTGAATGACGACTACCGTTTTGACTCGGCATTGGCTGAGGGTATTAATGAGTTCGCCGGTGACTCGATCAGGCAGTACCACCGGTAAGCGGGTATGGATTCGGACTCGTTTAATGTGTTCAATGGCGTCAATTTGCTCAATCAATGACTTTAGCCGCGCGTCACTGATAATGAGCGGGTCCCCGCCACTCAAAATAACTTCGCTTAGCGAGGGGGTGTTGCGGAAATAATCAAGCGCGTTGGACAGGTGCGTGTCGGTGAGTCGGTTGTCTTGATAGGGGAAATGTTGGCGAAAGCAATATCGGCAGTGGATGGCACAGGCGCCACTAGTGAGTAGCAGGGCGCGGCCATGATATTTATGAATAATGCTGGATTGGGCGTTGGCGTGAAGGTCCCCAACCGGGTCTAGGTGGTAGCCGCTGACGGGATTGGTTTCAGATTGATACGGTAGAATTTGCTTCAGTAAKGGGTCGTTAGGGTCTTGGCTGCGAATTCTGCGTAGAAAGCTTTCGGGTACCTTGAGGGGGAAGCGAGGGTCGCGCAGTACGGTTTCAGGCAGGTCTGCTTCACTGAGTTGCAGTCGAGATAATAAAGTGCCTAAATCTGTTATTGAGCGAGATAGGCTATTTTGCCACCCTTGGCTCTGCCCATCGGATTCAGTTAAGGGTATCATTGGCGCGCTTGTCCGTTTAGATAAAATTACACAGTGGTGAGGAAAAATGGCTAACTATTCTACCAGCGAATTTCGTTCGGGTCTTAAACTGATGTTGGATGGCGATCCTTGTGCCATTGTTGAAAATGAATTTGTAAAACCAGGCAAAGGACAGGCGTTTAGTCGGGTTCGCTTAAGGAATTTAAAAACGGATCGGATTTGGGAGCGTACCTTTAAATCTGGTGAGTCCGTTGAAGCGGCTGATGTCCTCGATATTGACATGCAGTATTTGTATAGCGATGGTGAGTTCTGGCATTTTATGTTGCCAGAGACCTTCGAACAGCATGAAGCCGATGAAGCGGCGGTGGGCAGTGCCAAGTTATGGTTGAAAGAGGAAGATACCTGCACCGTAACACTATGGAATGGCTCGCCTTTAACGGTGGTTCCGCCTAATTTTGTTGAGCTTGAAGTGACCGATACCGACCCAGGGTTGAAGGGTGATACTGCCAGTGGCGGTATAAAACCTGCGACTCTTTCTACCGGCGCGGTGGTCAAAGTGCCTTTATTTATCTGTATCGGTGAAATGTTAAAAGTGGATACGCGTACTGGTGAATATGTAAGCCGAGTGAAAGTGAAGTAGCTGGTCACTGCTGTCACTCGGTATTATGAGCGGTGGTTGCGACTGTTCTTGATCGTAATCTAAGCTCGGGGGCTGTTTTCTCGGCCCCTTTAATCTTCGAATTCCTTTTGTTTAAGTGTTTGTGCGTTTAATGACCGATCTTTGGCCCCCTAGTACAACACTCGAAGCCCTCCAAATGCGCGCCGCTTTAATGAAGCATTTGCGAAAGTTTTTTGATGCCCGAGACGTGATGGAGGTGGAAACGCCATTACTCTGTCGGCACACCAATCTTGACCCTTATTTAGAAAGCATCAACGTCCACTACGGACATCAATTGACTGCATCTAAGGGTTCTCCTGCGCTAACGTCGGCTGAACCGGACGTGCTTTTTTTGCAGACATCCCCCGAGTTCGCCATGAAGCGCTTGTTGGCTTCGGGCTGTGGGTCGATTTATCAGTTGAGTAAAGCGTTTCGGTTTGCGGAGCTTGGGCGTCACCATAATCCCGAGTTTGGGATATTAGAATGGTACCAAGTGGGATTGGATTACCGGCAGTTAATGAACGTGGTGGCCGATTTAGTCACTCAGTTGTTTGCGGGGCAAGGAAAGGCCTTAGCGGTACAAGAGTTTAGTTATCAAGCTGTTTTTCAAACCGTGCTGGACCTTGATCCTCACCGTTGCAGTGATGATCAGCTTAGAGTGTGCGCTAACAAAATACAGGCGGCGGGCGGCTTGGATGCAGTGGCTTTGTTTGATATGGGGCGAGACGAATTACTGGATTATTTATTCGCTTTTCAGATTGAGCCGACGTTTGATAAAGACAAATTAACCTTTGTRTAYGATTACCCGCTTTCKCAATCGCCGYTGGCCAAGCAAAAGYYYAGCGCTTGCGAAGAATCTGATTCTGACGCATGTAGCCTTGAAACGCCTGAGCTAGCCGAACGTTTTGAAGTGTTTGTAGCCGGAATGGAACTGGGCAATGGCTATTCCGAGCTTACGGATTGGCGTGTGCAGCAGCAGCGTTTTGTTGAATTACAAAAGCAAAGAGCGACGCTAGGCAAACCCTATTTGGACATCGACGCTCGTTTGATTAGCGCCTTAAAACAGGGCATGCCCGAGTGTGCTGGGGTGGCCTTGGGTATGGACCGCTTAACCATGGCGATATTGGGTGTTGATGATATCGAACAAGTGGTGGCGTTTCCGTTTTCGCGGGCCTAGCTTGAGGGTTGGGTGATCGCTTTCGGTAGCGTCTGTCCGATTTGTTCGCCCATCACGGTGATGCGATCGGGGTATAGGTTGCTGTCCCAGTGCATCGCGTCTTTGCCAAACAAAAGGATGACCGTTGAACCCAAATAGAATTGACCCATTTCATCGCCTTTATTAATGCGAAACTCTTGGCCCATGCGTGCGTAATCCCATTCTTTCATGCCTTCACGTGAGGGTGCGACCTTTCCGTGCCAGACGGTCTCAATGGCGGCAACAATCATTGCGCCGACCATTATCATGGCCATGGGGCCAGATTCAGTTTCAAAATACGCCACCATGCGTTCGTTGTTGGCAAATAGCTTTGGTTGATGGCGTGTAGTGACTGAGTTTACGGAAAATAACTTACCGGGAATGTAAGTCATTTTTTTCAGCTGGCCAGTGACGGGCATGTGTACCCGATGGTAATCCTTGGGCGACAGGTAAATAGTCATAAATTTACCGTCTTGAAATTGCGCCAGGGTGTCTTTGTCGTTACTGCCTAACAGCTCTTTTAGGTTGAAGGTATGGCCTTTGGCTTGGAAAAGGTTGTCCTGATCGATATTGCCCAGTTGGCTAATAGCGCCGTCGGCAGGGCAGGCAATACTATTGGCTTGCTCACACAGTGGGCGCGCATCGGCCCCTAAAGCGCGGGTGAAAAACAGGTTGAAATTGGGGTATTGGCTTGGGTTCGCGCAAATCGCTTCATCCATATTGACTTGGTAAGTCTTGATAAACCAATTGATCAGTGGGGTTTTAATAAACTCTAATTGGCTTTCAGCGAAAAAGCCGATGGCACGCGAGAGGGCATGTTGAGGAATGATTCGTTGCGCCCAAAGAAAACTCATTTCAAGTGAGGATTGAACCGCCGGCGATTGAAGCAGGGTTTTTAGGCGTTTTTTAATGCTTTGCATGGTGTGTCTCAATGGGGCGTAAATCAAAGGTCTGCGCGTGCGGGGTGAATTAACCTGAGCTTTTATGCTCAGGTTTCGAACTCGGGTTTCAAACTCGGGTTTTTAGCTCAGGGTTTAATCGTTGAACTTAATCTTTTGTTACGGGGGTGTCTGAGGCATTGCCCCATTCGGCCCAGGAACCGGGATAAGCGCGGATATTGTCAAAGCCAAGCACTTTGCCCAGTAGATAGGTGTAGCCAGAGCGGTGATGAGTTTGGCAATGGGTGATGATTTCTTGGGTACTATCGCCGATGATGCCGAGGGCAGCCAGTTCTTCTCGGATGATTTTTAGGTCCCTGAATTTAAGTTGGTTGTTGCGGTCCATGGCTTGGGTCCATTCATAATTAACCGCGCCTGGGATATGACCGGCTTTCTGCGCGTAACTGCGCAGCCCCAAGTATTCTTCTTCGGAACGGGCATCCCAGATCTTTAAGGCGCTATGGTCAAGATTATTGAGCAGATAGTCTTTGTCGACACTGGGTTGTTCGGCGAGTGCCGAGAGCTTGTATTGCTGGGCTGGATCTTGATCGGTGTTGCCATTGTTWATGGTTTGTTCTGTGGGCATGCCTGATTTGATCCAAGCGTGGATTCCGCCGTTAAGGTAGGCGTAGTTTTTGTGCTGAATCATATCCAAGGTCCAAATCAGGCGGCCTGCCCAACCGCCACCTTCATCGTCATAGGCAATGACGGTCTTGTCTGCGCTGAGCCCGAGCCTTGAAAAGAGTGCGTTGAGCCGCTCTTCGCTGGGTAATTTACCCGGGGCGGGTTGTTCACCTAAGGTGAGTTCTGAGGGGTCAACGTGGATGGCGCCGGGTACGTGCACTTGGGCATAGACCGATCGTTGACACAAATCAACAATAATTAAATCGTCGCGCTCTGATAACAAGGCGCTTAGTTGTTCGGGTTCAATGACTAGATTGATGGCATCGGTTTTCATGAGTTGACCTAGATCGGTTGGCGTCGGCGGGTTGAGCGACTCTTTATTGGGGCGTAGGAAGCGGAGACCTCAGGGCGTCTGCTTAATTTTCCATACAGCTGGAGGCTATTCTAWGYSMYGRCSSRGRGGTTNNNAGCTSGGKWSWTGGGCGTCGCT
>NVVB01000087.1 GCA_002402085.1 Gammaproteobacteria bacterium | reverse complement strand
GCCGATTGTCTTTGAACAAAGAACCGAGCGGGAAGTGGCGGTGTTAGCGTTATTGAAAAAGGCTTTTGATGAGTTGCCGCCAGAGAGTGACAACCCCATGATGAATATCATGGCGCAGGTCATGGGCGGCGATTTGTCAGATTATCGCGACATGATTATGTCAGAGAGTCCGGGCGCGCTGCCGATCAAGTTAGATATTTTTCGTCAGTACTCTATGTATGGCACGGAAGACGCCACTGAAGGTGAGGGGCTGGCGAAGTATATGTCCAAAAACACACCGGCTAAATATGGCTTGTCAGCGATGGCAATGGCGGCGGTATCGTCCGGCAAGGATGGTGCGAATGTGGTGATGAGTAAATACATGCCGGAACTCACCCAGGGTAAATTATTTTGTTACTGCATTACTGAACCGGGTGCGGGTACCAATACTCATAAGGTGTCGACGGTGGCGGTTGATGAGGGGGATCATTTTCGACTAAACGGACAGAAAACATTTATTTCTGCCGCTGATACGGCCTTTTACATGGCGGTCATTGCACGCGTGGAAGTGGATGGCAAGAAGGGCTCGGTAGGCACCTTTGTATTGGAGGCTGATACGGACGGCATTAGTATGACTAAATTGGATATTGCCGCCTTGGGTGATCCTCAATTTACGGTGCATTTTGATGATGTGATTTTACCCAAAAGCGCATTAGTGGGGGAGAAGGCGTCTAAGAGTGGTGCCAGTGGTATCTCAGAAAGTGTGTTTTATACCCTTAACTTGGAGCGTATTATGATTGGCTTGGGTGCCATTAAGGTCGGCCAAGAAAGTCTACAGCGAGCGGTCAAGAAGGCGAAGCAGGTACAGCCCTTTGGTCCTCTGTTAGGCGAATCTGCGGCGGTAAAACAACAATTGGCCAAGCTTACCTTGCAGTATGAATTAACGAATCTAGCCCTTAAAAAAGCCGGTGTTGCCTTTGATAATAGAGAAAACCCGAAAACCGTGGGCATGTTTTCTAACATGGCAAAATATTTGGCGTCTACATTTGCTGATCAAGCATCGGACGTTGCCTTGCAGCTTTATGGGGTGGAAGGTTTAGATAAGGAAGCGGATGATATTGGCGGTTTGTGTCAGGTCGGACGAGTGCTCAGGACGGTGCCGATTAATAATGAAATGGTGCTGAATTTCTTGGCGGAAAATTTGATGGGCTTGCCTAAGAGTTATCAAGTTTGACTGACTTAATCGGTAAAGACGATAAGGTTTGAAGCATTAAGGTGCGAGGCATGGGGTGCGAGGCATAGAGGTACGAGGCATAGGGGTACGAGGCATAGGGGKACGCGATCCGTATGATTAATTTACTGGATCGCGTTTCGCTTGCTATTGAATTAACTTACTTGGGTATTGGCTGTCATGTTGGGCTCAATAAATTTGGCGGGGTGATCTTTGGGGTGTAAATTATAATATTGGTTCGCCGCTTTAATTAACGCTTCTTGGCCTGACTCTAAGTTGGCTTGTGCCGCTAGTTTTTGTTCTTCGGGAGAGGCGAAGTTTTGATCCCAATCAATTAGTTTTTGGTTCATTACAGCGTGCCAAAGGGGAGGAATTTGGCAGATTAATCCCGTTAAAACATAACCGAAGGGCGTGGTGGGGGCATCGTCAGGAACGGGTTCCAAGTTCCAGAACTCGATGTCTGCATTGGCATGGTGGTGGGCGTGACGGGAGATTGCCACGGTTGCCCAAAAAGACATTTTATGATTATCGTTCCAGGCGTGTCGCACTTGTTGTGGCTCACTGGACTCTCGTACCAGTCCGTAGTGTTCAATGTAGTTGGCTACTTCCAATCCCACGTTTACRGCTAAGCCAATGCCTAGAAATGCCGCAACSCCWACCCAGCCMGCCGCCAMGTAAAAACCTAGGATGACTGTGAGCTCCATTGCCCAGCCACGTAATACTTGATTCTCGAAGGTCCAGGCYGTGAGRCCTTTTTTNCYGAGTCGATGTTGTTCCAATTCCCATACCTGGRYATTTTGRCCAATAATGGAGCGCAGTGTAAAAGCGAAAAAGTTTTCACCTCGTTTGGCTGTTGCTGGGTCCTTGGGGGTGCAGACCCAGTTGTGGTGTCCATAAGGATGGCGAATCGAAAAGCGCGTGTGCATGCCGAAGGCTTCTCCCAATCGCCCGAGAAATACCGCCGTGGGGTTCGCGCAGCGATGCGTTAATTCGTGGCCAATGGCAATGGAGCCTAATGCGCCGGCAGTCGCGGAGATTGCGAAGGCCGCAGCAAACATGGCGAATCCGTCATTGGCGTGGGCTGCAATCATGTCGAATCCGGTAAGGAATTGAATCACGGCGGCGATGCCCAAAAAATCCTTGGGTGCGCCCAACATCCAGGCGAATAATATAATGGCGCTGACGCCAATTAGTTGGCTAGCGTATTGTAGCGGATAAAATATCTCCCAGTTGTCGTACTGGTAAATGTTTTCGTCGGTGCCTAACGTAAGGTCGAGAATAAAAGTAATTGCCGCGGCGGCAAGGACTAGAAAGGGAAGAGCGGGGCTGCCCAGTATCATCAATATACTGCTCACTAATATGAGCGTTGTGCCCATGAAGAAGCGGCCGTATTTCCAGGTTGCTTGTATCGCATTCATGGTCGGTGTCCTTGTTATTGGACTGTTAAAGCGAACCCCTAGTAACTAATCAAGCATCCGCTTTATTCAGTGAAAGGATTGGTTGGGCTTCAACGCTAAGAAATACCGATAGCGGACAAAGCGGTAGGTCAATGTTTATAGTAGACAATATTTTTGGGTTTGCAGAGGGTTATTGGGGCCAGCTTTATTTCTGAGTTGTTAGGATGGAATTAAAATGATTATTCAGTCAGCAATAAATCAAGTCGTATCGACAGGGACGGTTGTATCTTGTAATTCATTTCTCTTGGGGCGGTCAGTTGAGGCCTGACGCTGATCAGTAACCATTTTTTGATGAGTCTTCTGCGGTAGTCAATCGAGACAAAATGATTGAGCGCATTTTGGTTCGAGTCGGTATTATTAAGCGTGCCGAGGCTGTACTGCACAGTGGTGCGGTGGTTTATATCTTGATGAAGGGCGAATATCTGCGCTAGGTCGTAATAATCATTGCGATCTTGAAATTCGATTTCACTGACGGTACGAAACCGCAAGGTATCGCTTAGATAGCGTTGCCAATACCAGGCACTTTGTTCGCTCCAGCCTCGCGTCTGAAAGTAGTCAACAGACTGCCGCAATGTGGTTTGCCAAACAGGGGTGACTTGGAAGGTTCTTGAAATTCGAAATCGATAGAAGGGTTCGAGTGGTATGCGTGCACGAATACCCAGTCGGCTGCGTATTTTCCACTTATTAAGCCGTAACCATTCGATTCCGATGGAGGTGGATTCTTTGTCTTCTTCTTCTCTGTCAGTATTGATATTGAGGATTTGCGCAGTTAAATCTCGGGAGTTATTCCAGCTGGAATCAATAAATAAATTCAAGCGTTTTTGAGTGCCGGGTAAGTGTAATTTTCCGCTTATCCTGAACTCGTCAGTGACTTCGCCTGATTTAAGCAGAAGCGTTTGTTGGCGAAAGGTAATACGTGATTTGTTTTTAGCGTCGCTGATCTCGTCGTCTGAGAAGTAGCTGTCAATGTCTTCGGCAAGTCCAACCACTTGACTGGATACGCTGTAATGGAAATTTTCAATGCGGGCGATAGGGCCGGATTTTTTTTCTTGAACGGGGGGCTCGTCTGCAACGCTAGGGGTAATAAAATGCCCGGCAAAAAGCAGCCATAGTATGGCTATTAAGTGCTTACGATGACTCGTGGCAGGCATGGCTTTGGGCATTGTCAGATAATATGAAATTAGCGTCTGGTCTAATGAGTTGAGGGGGGGTGTTGTGGATTTAATTTTAGTCCACGTGCAGTAGAGCGCATAGTTGTCAGTCTTGAGTGGCGCTCTAAAATAGGCGCGAAACTTACCAGTTTTGAGTGTTGCGTGCAAGACAGAAGGTTGCGCATAAAGTGCTGAATTTTAGCCGCTTTTTGAGTTTAGTCGGTAGCTTTTTGATTTTCTTTAGGACTCTGGTTATGGTTGATTATCGTGGAGGTTTAGGGCGAGAAGACGCGCTTAAGGCAATTAAATCAAATGGATATAGGAGCAATGGTGGATTGTTAGGCGAATCTTTATTGCTGCTGAGACTTATTTTGTGCGTAAGGGACTGACGCCTCTTGGCAAATTAATGTCGTAAAGCTACACCGTAGAGTGTGATGTAGATTGACTGGTCGAGGCTGGCTGATACGGGCAAGTGCCTATGATAGTGGAGAAAGGAATGCCAGGATTATGCTATTATGGTCAATTATCCTAATGAGTTTGAACGTAATGAGAGAAGTGGAAATTAATAAAGAGCCTGTTGAACTCTTTAAAATATTGAAGTTTGAAGGCTTAGTTTCAAGCGGCGGTATGGCGAAAATGTTGATTGCCGATGGCAAAGTCATATTGAATGGCAAAGTAGAGACAGCTAAGCGTAAGAAAATTGTCTCAGGCGATGTGATCGAATTAGACGATCAGAAAATCAAAGTGATCTGCAAACCAAGCGAGTCATAGTCGCCGTACCTAGTGGCTGTTCTTGGTCGCTGTACTTGGTCGAGGTACCTTCGCTAGGTTTGCCCTGAACCGTGTTGTAGGCGCAATTATATTTAATACCTGTGGTGTTTGGTTCCCGCCCTGTTGTGTTTTGGTCTGTACTTTATAGCGAACACGCCTGGGCATTTATACGTTGCTAGACATTATTTTTATTGCCGTTCTGTTGGGTTTGTTCAAGTGTTAACGTTCGATGGTTCGCTTCTTTGCGCCTTGCTTGTTTGGAGCCGTAAACGCTGAACCTATTAAGGGCAAGCGCGTCTAAAGAGTACGCCTAGTTTCAACGTGTAGAGAATGAATTAACGGCCAGGCGTTTGCCGATGTTAGTCGAGCGCTGGTTATAGAAAAATGAATGATGACGTTAACACYAGGAGTTGAACGCAGTGCTTGTTGATTATGAGATCGCCATTCGATTGATAATATTCTTTGGGGTGTTCTCAGCGATTGCTGTCTGGGAGTACCGCTCACCCAAGCGGACGCTTAAGGTGGCTAAAGGCCGCCGCTGGTTAAGTAATATTGCGCTCGTGGCATTAAATAGTCTTGTGTTGCGGCTGCTTTTTCCGGTAGCGGCAGTGGGTGTGGCGAGCTATTGTGCTCGTGAGGGTTGGGGGCTACTGAATTACTTTGGCCTGCAATCATTGATCACCACGGTTTTGACTGTAATCGTATTGGATTTAGTGATTTATCTTCAGCATGTGTTGGTGCATTCGGTGCCGGTACTTTGGCGTGTACACCGAGTACATCATGCGGACTTGGACTATGACGTGACCACAGGTTCACGCTTTCATCCGTTTGAAATTGTCTTTTCAATGATGATTAAAATGGCCGTTATATATGTGCTTGGTCCTTCGGTGGTTGCGGTGATTGTTTTTGAGGTGCTGCTGAATGCCTGTGCTATGTTTAATCACGGCAATATTCATTTGCCGAAATCGATCGATAAAGTCTTACGATGGTGGTTGGTGACACCTGATATGCATCGAGTGCATCATTCTGTTGAAGTTGATGAGACCAATAGTAATTTTGGGTTTAGTCTGCCTTGGTGGGATCGACTATTTGGAACCTATCGATCGCAGCCACGCAAAAGCCATCAAGATATGGTGATAGGAATCAATCAATACCGAGATCCTCGCGAGGTCAATCAGCTGTTTGGGATGCTACGTTTGCCATTTGTTGGCAAGGTGACCGAGTATGCGTCAGGATCACGGGTTAAAGACGAATCCACTAAATCATAGTTCGGTAAATTTATAGTTCGGTAAATTTTTAGTTCAATAAATTTATGGTTAGATAAAATTACAGTTCTAAAAAATTACAGTTCGATTGTTTATTTTGGATTGATTGTTTTATATTAATTATCGAAGCGCAGCACTTTTATAAAAATGACAATAGCTATTCTAAGTTCTGCATACTCGTGGGCTAAATTTTCACGATTAAAATATTATCTTTTTATTACGTTCGCCCATGCCTGTTATATAAGCAATGCGCAGGCGCTTGATTTAGAAATGCAGGTGAGTAATGCCCGCGTTACACTGAGCGTTCCAGAAAATACCAGTCTATTGCATCAGCGTAAATTTAAGCAGTGGATTTCCACCTCTATGCAGGCGGTTGTAAATGCKTACGGTGAGTTTCCTATTGATCGGGTGCAGGTGAACATTGATTATGATCGGTACGCTCGAGAGCCGGTTCCTTGGGCTACGGTGATTCGGGATGGCATTCAAGGCGTCCATTTTTATGTTAATCCGTCCTACCCTCTGAAGTCGTTTGTTAATGATTGGACTGCCTATCATGAATTTAGTCATTTATTAATTCCTTATCCGGGTCGGGCCAGTATGTGGTTCTCCGAGGGCTTGGCGAGTTATTATCAAAATATACTGCAAGCCAGAGCCGGTACTATTAGTGCTCAGGTGGCGATGCAAAAATTGTACGATGGGTTTGTGCGCGGGACTAAGGATAAAAATACGGGTGGACTTAGCTTAAGAAAATTAAGCGTAGAGATGAAACAACGGCGTAGTTTTATGCGCGTGTATTGGGCTGGTGCTGCTTACTTTCTCAATGTTGATGTGGCTCTCAGGCAAGCAGGGCTGCCAATGCAATCCTTAGATGACGTATTGAAAGAATTTAAGCGGTGCTGTCTGGCAAGGGATCGTTATTGGTCGGCTAAGGCTATTATTGACGAATTCGATCGAATCAGTGGCAGCGCTATATTTTCGAGTGAGTACTATCGAGTGATTGATCGCACACGCTTTCCGGCCTATGAACACTCCTTTAGGGCGCTGGGCATTGATCTAGAAAATACCGGCCGAATTACTATCAATAATAGGCAGCCAGGTTCTTTGTTCTATCAATTGGTCCAGGGGCGTTAGCGGAAAGTGTGCGTCGGCAATGGCGAGCTTATTGCCAATCCCTTATACGTAAACGCGCTAAAAACGGCCTTTATATTCCATTGCTAATAAATAAGTGTATCGCTTGTCGAAATAAGTGTATTGCGCGTAGGGTTGGTTCTGTGGTCTACGCGGTTGGCTTTTTAAGTGATTGATTTGCAGTGCATTTTGGTTTGGTTGGCGGTGGCGTTGGTTTGGCCTAAATATCCACAATYTATTATCTTGTTGATCATAGGGCCCTATACTTRATTAGTGGCATTAATAGTATGGGTAGGCCTGTAACGCATAGTGAATCACTCGTCGATTGGGTTTATAAAATTTAGAATTATGCTGATCGCTCTTTTTGGGGGCATGGGTTTTTTGTGCTATTTGATTCTTAATTATCAGGTAGCTATTGAAAATGGCGCCTTAATAAAAGAAATAGGCAGTGTTAAATTCCCAATTTTGCAGAAGGTTGCCGAAATAAAACGCAATGTGGCGTTTAATAAAGACGCATTGGGGAAATTGATAGGCTTAGAAGACCTCTATTATATTGAAGACGCAGATAGTATTAATGTAGATATTGAAGCATCATTTAAATCAGTTCTATCGTATAAAGACTCTAATGTAGTAGAAATTAAAAAGATAGAAGCGCTGTACCACGGGTACTACGTTGATGCTAGAAAACTATCCTTTGAACTTATGAAGGATGCAGACAATGCCGATCGGTATATGTCACGGGTCGTAGACCTCAATCGGCAATACCGTTTCCTCATGGACCAATTAGAGTCTTTGCAAATATTTTATACCCGAAGCTATATCGAGAGCTTAGCGCTTGCGGATAGTTCGCAAAAAGAAGCCATTCGTAGCGGACTAATATTAGGTGGCGGAATGATCTTCGTGCTGGTGATTTTGGCATGGACGATTGCAAACCTAGTGTGTAGAGCGGTGCTTAAATCCGACCTTATTAAAGATCAGTTCCTTGCCACGATTAGCCATGAGCTTCGGACTCCAATGAATGGTGTGACGGGTTCTTTAGAGCTGCTGAAAATGATCGCCCCGAAGGAMGGGGAAATAGCAGAATATGTCTCTACAGCGACGGATTCAGCAAGTGAAATGATGAACTTGGTGGATGATCTGCTTGAATATACCGAGGCCCTTTCTGGCAATCTAATCATGTCCAATAACCGCTTTAATTTAAAGTTAAAGTTGGCATTGCTCTCGTACAGCTATAAAAATATTTGTGAGAAAAAGAATATCAAGTTCGAATTTGATCTGAACTCTATTCCAGATTATGAGTTAATCGGTGATGATAAACGCCTAGTCATGGTAATCAGAAGTCTGCTGGATAATTCAGTAAAATTTACCGATAACGGCAGTGTTAAGCTAGACCTTACTGTTATTGAGAAAGATCAAGAGAGTACCTTTTATTTTAAAGTGATTGATACGGGTGTAGGCATTGATAGCAAACACGTCCGTGAAATATATACGTCATTTCGACAGGTAGATGGCTCGTTTAGTCGTCGTCATGGGGGCTTAGGCATCGGCTTGGCGACCAGTTCAATTGTTGCGAAATTACTCGGTGGGAAACTGTCGTTTGAATCCGAGCTTGGCGTAGGCTCAGAATTCACCTTGATGATGCCTTTGCGGAAGGCGCCAAGCTTGGATAACATCACGCGTATTGATAATAACGTTCAATGTGACTCTGTACTGGGGGTGGCGCCTGAAAATCAATTGCCTGAGAATAGTGATAGATCACTCGTGCCATTGGCAGCGAATGAAGCCGTGTGCTTCGAGCAAGTGGAGCCCATTAAGGGCTGGTTACTGGTGGTAGAAGATAATATCGTGAATCAAAAGGTGCTTTCTGCACACTTAAAGAAATTAGGTCACGACGTGGTGGTGGCTGAAAATGGTAAGGTGGCACTCGAGGCGCTGGAGAATCAGCAGTTTCAATGTGTTTTTATGGATTGCCAAATGCCTGTAATGGATGGGTTTGATGCGACGCGTAATATAAGAGAGTCTTCCGAATCGTATGCGACTATCCCCATTGTGGCAGTTACTGCGAATGTAATGTCTACTGACAGACAAAAGTGTCTTGATGCGGGTATGGATGATTATGTACAAAAGCCGTATAACCGAGAAACTATTAAGTTGATGCTAGAGACTTACGTGTACGATTATCAAGATCAATCCATTGATCCTCAGTCGAATGTTCAGAATACAATTACACGGGGCAGTGCTGATTAAACCGTAGTTACAAAAAATATAATCAMTGCGATAAGAATTGTTGATGCTGTTACTTCGCTAGCTCTAACGTGAGCGCGGGGTCGTAGCCTTTGATAACGTTACCTCGTATTAGTATCAGCGGGACTCCGCGCCCTCCTAAGGAGTCAAATTGTTCACGGCCCTTTTTTGATTTTTCAATGTCGTATTCAAAAT
Organism: Gammaproteobacteria bacterium; assembly: GCA_002402085.1. GTDB lineage: Bacteria > Pseudomonadota > Gammaproteobacteria > Pseudomonadales > UBA3067. Next base: position 10,600 of record NVVB01000087.1, on the reverse strand, counting down.
AGGGGATGTTGTTAGTCTTAAGTAATTTGCGAGTTTTTTTACAGTATCCACACCAGTCTGTCGCGTAAAGTATTAGCTTACCGTCGTGTTCTATTGAATAGTCAGGCGGTGGATTAAGATAGTGATCGATTAACCCCCATTTCTGATAGATAAGAAATAGTACCACTAGGACTATTAGTTTTTTCAAATCCTTCGCCTTTTGGATATTAAATTAATTATAGGCGAATAGTGGTGCTGAATTGGGGGGTAATGATTCCTTGATGGGATGTTACTATTTCGACAAATCCAGGAAAAACTCCGGAAAAGTCGCGGTRTTTAATCTTTGGGRCGARACTCCATTGCATGCTTGCAGCGATGCAATGGAGGGTGTGCATCCTTTTGCGTGTAATCACTTGGGGCAGTGAGTTTCGAAAAAGGACTGTCTAAATAACAAAGAAACTCGAGTAGGACTAACCTTTACGCTTGGCTTTCCTTTCTTGTTTCCTTGTTTTCCATCGTCCTCCTTTTTCTCGACATCTACGTCTCTCTACTGAAGGGTGGCTGTCGCCGGTGACTTTTTCGTCAAGCCTTAGATTGAGTGCCTTGCACTCATTGTCGTCTACGGAGGCTGTTTGATCGACTACATCACCTCCGCTAACGGGAAGGCCTGATAAGCGAATGATGGATGCCAAGCTCCAATCATCGGAATCAATTTTATCTTTCTTGCTTAGCAAAGGGTCTTCGTCAGGAGTCCAGCAGGGGTCTTGATTGATCCAAGAGGTTGGGTCGCCCTTTAATAATCCTGCAAAGGTGGCGCAGACGATGGTGGACCCGACTTTTCCTAAGCTATGACCGCCTTCTTCATTGCCTTCATCGATTTCTGCTTCTTTTAAAATATAAAACCATAATGAATCATTGTTGGGGTCAATATCAATTACTGGGAAACAGAATTTGCGCGCAACGTCGCTGCCCGAAGGCAAGTCAAATTGCAGTCCGCGGACCAAGTTTCGAAATGCCAAGACGTTCTGTGGAGATTCTGAATCGGGGTGTTCGGCCAACGAGGCTAAAGCGTTACTTAATTTGGTGTCTATTTTACGCGCCCGTTGTGGGAAAGGACCGCCTGAAGAGTTCATTTCTAGGAACCAATCCCATTGGATGGTGTTTTTGGCAGTCATCTCCCTAAACCCGCGTAGGTCATCAGGGTTCTTGGTACCGCTGTTGTCGAATATAGGGGCGAACTGATTGAAGCCACGATGGGGTTGATTCGTCTGATAGCTGTTTCTGACCATTGAGTGGCCGAAGCGGTAAGCCGCGACAGAGAACTCTATGGGCATAAAGGGTTGTTTCTTCCATTGATAGACATCGTCAAAGCCCAGGGTCCAGCCGGACCGCCCAGCTCCTAAGTCATCCAGGGAGAGTGCTAGGCCGTGAACTTCGTCGTCTGTGATTCTCGGTAAGAAGTCTTTCCAGACTATGTATTGATACAAGTTGCGAAGAGAATTTTGTGCGGCTTCGAATGGGTTGCTTAGTTTTTGCTCACGAGCTCGCCTCACTAGCTCGTTGTGTGCGAGCAGGAACGCGAGTTGGATCTGGGAGACCATGGAGTTTTCGTCATTCCTCATGTCCCCAATTAAAGCTCTGCCCTGGCTGTTACGCGGTAGGTCGCGCAGACCTGTGCCTTTGATGTTGCCAATCAGCATGAGGTCATTGTCGGTATCGTCATATAAATAAGGGCTTTGGCCGCGGCCCTTACCGTAAATGTTATCCAAGTCGAGACGCGGGGTACGATGATTGAGCAGCCCGCTGGGGTCATTCTTTCGCATTAAAGAAGAGGCCGGGTCGAAGGTAATGTCGTGATCTACAAACTGGCCAAAGTAGGTGTAAGCGGCAGGGATATCGGAACTAAATTTACATTCGAGCTCTGATATTTTTTTGTTGTCTTTGGCGATGTCGGTCGGCGAAAGCCCTGGCTCTTCAATCATTTCCTCTCGAGCAAATTYTAAAAATTTAGATATTATGGTTTGCTCATCTTTTACAGGATCTAGGCCGGGCGGTGACCAGGCGGGAAGATCTCCGCAAATGCGGCCGAAAGGGCCTTGGTAAAATTTGGAGCTCGGAGCGAGCACCTTGAAACTATTGACGTGTGTCATAAAAAAATCCTTTTTGACGGACATTTGAAATCAAAGTTGTTACTCAGCTGAAGCAGCTATACCTTTCCTACCAAACCGTTAAAACATAGGTTTATGCTGCTTCAAACAAATCACGGCATCGCTTTTTAGTTTTCTATCGGGAACAAACTAGTTAAGCGAAATAGCGTTGATAGGTTCCGCGGCACGAAAAATATTGGGTCGACAGCTCTCAGAATTAGGATGAAGATAAGCTGAACTAATTGTTATCAAACATCCCTGTTCTGATGTTGATTTAAGCCTAACGTAAACCAAGACTAACCTCCAATGTAAATAATTCACCATTCCATTCTGGTGGGTGAGACGATTTAACGTGAATTATTTACATGGGTTAAAAAATAAGGCGGGCGGTAAAATATTAATAATTGCGCCGTGATCGTTTAAAAGCATTCTCTGACGGTCGTGGCAATTTATGATGTATTGTTGGTTTTTCGACCAAATTACATTATTGCTTGAGTCGTATGGTCAGTTTTTAATCATAGCTATTGCTGGTTTATTTAATGAGGACGTGGAAATGATTGATAAGGGATAAGTGTTATTTTTATTCGGGGGGTGGGATTCGAGGATTGATCTTGTTGGCTTGATTGATAATATGGGTTGGCATTTGATTCAGGTTATAAAAAAATTATAATTTTAAATATAATTAATCTGTAAGGCGATTCGGGTGTTAGCTTTATTGTTGAGGCCTTGAAAAATTTGATTTGTGCTAGGATCGAATTGCCGTTTCTGCTTATTGTAATTCAAGGAGCAGCCTCTAAGACCAACGCTACTCGAAAACTCCCTGGTTGGTTCAAATTGATTAAAATAAATCCTAGTTCCAGGTTATTTTCCAATTCCTCGACTTTTAAAATCTTGCCCAATCGCAAACAAGCACGGAATCAAAAAAAGCACATAAATAGTGGAACTAACCATGCCGCCGATACTGGGGGCGGCAATGGGTTGGGTGATATCCATTCCTGAGCCTGTGGCGAGCATAATGGGTAATAGGCCCAGCACCGTGGTTGCTACGGTCATGAGTTTGGGGCGTAGGCGGGCGACGGAGCCTTCGATGAGTGCATCGGTATAACGTTGGTCATCAGGACGTTCGTTTAGGGCGTCACGGATAAACTCGATCATGAGGATGCCGGTTTGTATGGCCACGGACAGTACTGCGATGTAACCGATGACCACCGCTGTGGTGAGGGCGAAGCCCATCGCCCATTGCAACGCGACACCGCCTATCAGTGCAAACGGTGCGGACAATAAAATTACGCAGCTTTCAAAGAGGGATTTAAACGCGAGCATTAACAGCGTGAACATAATGACTAAGGTGATGGGCACGATCCATATTAAATGACTTTGAGCGGCTTCGGCATAGGTGCTGGTACCGGTCCATTGCAGCGAATAGCCATCGGGCAGTCTCAAGTTGTTGTTCAAATAGGTTTTCGCTTCGCGTACGTAATCAATATCAGAAATATTGTCGACGTTAATGTAGAGGTAGGCGGTCAGTTGGCCATTATCATTACGCAGCATCTCAGGCAATTTGCGCACTGACACGTCTGCGATCGAGTCGAGAGGCACGGCTTGGCCTTTAATATTCATCACCGGTACATTGCGCACTTTATTGAGGGTGTCGATGTATTCCGGTGAATATTGCACGCTTAAGGAGACTTTACTGTTATCTACTTGGGGGATGGCGATGAGGTTTTCTCCGCCGATGCCATAGCGAGTGGTGAGCATGGCTTCGTCTAGTAAGACTTGTTGGCTCGCCAACCGGCTTAGGTCATTTTGTACGTCGATGTAATAACCCGATGATATGCGCTCGGCGATAACAGAATTGGTGTTGGGCATTTCGTTTAGCAGTGATTCAATTTCTTGTGCGTAGCGTTCAATGACGGAGATTTCGGGGCCACTTAACTTGATGCCAACAGGACTTTGAATGCCGGTGTCTTGCATGATGATGCGCCCGGCAATGGGTTGGGTCCAGGTGTTCTGGTAGCCAATAAATGCCATGGCTTCATCCATCTCTGCGACTAAGCGTGTTTTGGTCATGCCTTCGCGCCATTGGGATTGAGGCTTAAGCAGTATTGTGGTTTCAATCATGCTCGCGGGGGCAGGGTCGGTGGCGGTATCTGCGCGACCGAGTTTTCCAAATACAGTGTCGACTTCAGGGAATGATTTAAGTTTTTTATCCATTTTTTGAAGAATCCATCCGGCCTCGCGGGCGGGCAAGCCGGGCAGGGTGGTGGGCATATAAAGTATGGCGCCTTCTTCCATTTCGGGCATATAGTCGCGCTGGAAGGTGGCCATTAATAGGCCGGCCATAATCAATAACACGCAACTAATGCCAACAAAACGGTAACGGTGTCGAATGCAGTGTTTGAGAGAGCGTATGTACAAGCGAACCAGTGTGCTGTCTTGAGGGTCGGCTTTGAGGGGTGTTTTTTGATTGTGTTGTGTCGTGGGGTGTTCGTGGTCGTGGTCGTGGTCGCTCAGGCGTTCTTTAAACCGAAATATCCAGACAATAATAATCGGCAGTAGTAGCAGGGTGAGTAATGTAGAAATCCCCATGGCTAAGGTTTTGCTGTAGGCCAGGGCGTCAAATAAGCGCCCTTCCCGGTCGCCGAGATAAAACACCGGTAAAAAGGACACTAATATAATCAGTAATGAAAACAGTAAGGGCCGTGCCATTTTGGCGATGGCTTGAATGAGGATTTCCGTTTTTTCTTGRCGCGTRACGGGTTTGGTTTGTTTGGCAAGTTCACGGCTGCAATTTTCAACAATCACCAAGGTGGCATCGGCCATCTCGCCCATGGCGATGGCGAGCCCTGCAAGGGACAATAAATTAATGGTTTGGCCTAAGTAAGAGAGCGGCAGTACCGTGAATAGGCAGCCGAGCACCATCACCACGACCGGCGCTATGGCTGCGCGTCCATTACGCAGGGCCCAGACGATGACCAATATGACGACTAATAATTCGTAGGCTAAGGCCGTGGAGAAATTGACTAGCGATGCGTTGATGGGCACTGAGCGATCATAGGTGGTGATGATCTCTATTCCGTCGGGCAGGTTTGCTTGTAAGGCTTGGCGCTCTTTTGCCAATGCTTTAGAGACGGTTAATACATTCTGCGCTTGCTCCATAATGACAATGCCGCCGACCACTTCACCGTCGCCATTTAAGTCGGCAATGCCTCGGCGTAGGTCGTGACTTACTTGGAGGTAGCCAATGTCTTTGAGTAATACGGGCTGGCCTTGTCTATCTTGACCGACTATTAAATGTTCCAGTTGATCTAAGTCGGTGCTGTTGGCTTGCGCTCTTAGTTGATAATCTCGATTGGTGATCTCAATACTTCGACCGCCTACTTGTTGAAACACATTCTCTAGGGTGTTGGTAAGTTGYCCTAAGCTGATGCCCCTGGCAGCTARCARCGGAGGAAATAATTTTAATTCCACTTGTCGTTCCAGTCCGCCTACGGTGGCGACTTCGGCCACGCCGGGGACTGATTTAAGGGTCGGCTCGAGTACCGATTGATTGAGTAGTCTTAGTTCGCGTAAGTCCCGTGTTTGAGTGTGGTCCACGAGGGCGTATTCATAGATCCAGCCCATGCTGCCTGCATCGGGCCCTAGAGAGATTTGGGCATCAGAAGGGAGTTGCGGGCGAATTCGGTTAAGGTGATCTTGTACTTTTTGTTTAATTGCATCGCGGTGTTGCGCTTGATCAAGAATTACATAGATAAAGCTGTATCCAAGATGGGAGGTGGCGCGTATGGATTGGATGTGGGGTGTGCCTTTTAAGGCTTGAATAATGGGGGAGGTGATTTGGCGATTAATGAGTTCGGGGCTGCGGGCCCACTTTGCATACACCACTATTTGTGGATCGGCAATATCGGGGATCGCGTCTAATGGTGCGTTGCGCAGGCTGTATAGGCTGAAGCAAGTGGCGGTGAAAAAAATTAAAACAATGAAACTTTTAAAGTGAATTACATTTCTAATGATTGTGGTGAGCATTGTTTTGATTTGCCTGAGCGGAGGACTTTAAGGTGGACGGTTTTAATTTGTAATGGGCATCGATAAAAAAGCTGCCAAAGGTGACGACTTTCTCGCCCTCGTTTAAGCCGTTGATAATTTCGGTGTAAAGCTCGCCTTGCAAGCCGACATCGATTTCACGGGGGGTGTATCGAAGTAAAGGCAACGCGGCGGTGTTTTCGTTACTTGTGGTGTCTTTGTTGGCGGTGGCTTTATTTTCGGTATCGGTATCGGGCTTGGATACATAGACGATTTTTTTATCGCCCTCATCAATAATGGCTTCGCTGGGAATCGCAAGTCGACGTTGGCGAGGTACAATAATTTCCAATATATAGAAGGGGTGTACTTGGTAGGCCTTGACTGCCAGTGTTGCCTCGATAGTGCGGCACGATGGCGGCGAGTTGAGCGGATTGCTGGGGGAGTCGATCATCGGATTAATTGAGTGGGCAGTTTTAGGCGGTGAAATGTGAGTGATTCGTGCTTGATACACGGATGATTTCGAGTCAGCGGGGAACGCACGTACTCGCTGGCGTAATTTGATTAAGTCAATGTCGGGTGAACATAATAGGGTGCGCAATGTTCTGCCGTTGTCTTCCATGGTGGCGGCCGTGCGGACCCAGGTTTGTATCTGTGTGTGCGCCGCTTCAACGAGSGTCAGTGTCAGCGTGTCGGCTTGATTGCTAGTGATTGCAGTGTCGTTGTTTAAGCCGTTAATGCGAATGCGGTCGCGAATGCCATGGGCTTGCGCCTGGGTTATGAGCGGCTGGGTTAAGAGTAGCTGGATTAATAGCAGGCACGCACTCATAGGAAAGACGATGCGGGCCAATAGGCGCGATAATTTAGATTTTGGAAAAGCCCGTGTGAGGTGTCTCATAGGGTGGTTAAAACAAGTTGAGCTGGTTGGCGTGAGCAAGAGTCCGCTCGATCTACCGCTGACGTTCAGCGTGTAAAAAGAGCGGTGTCATATTCTTGCTTTGATTTGACTTAACTTAACTAAGCTTAATTTAGCGTGCGGCGAATGGGGTCGCCGACACTCAACCAAGCGCGCGTGRTTAATGACAATAGTTGTCTCGGCTATCGAGAATATGAGTTCCCCACGGATAGAGACCGACATCGGCGATGCGTTGCGCTTCTTCGGTGCGTGCATCAACAATATAGACTGAGTTGTCCGACGAGCTAGCGAGATACAGCTTTTCATCGGCGGTATCAGTAGTCGCGGTTTCAATCTGTAAGTTGTTGCCGATTTTAATGCGTCCCGCCGCTTTAAGTCGTTTCATGTCGTAGACATAAAGAAACCCAGTAGTCGAGCTGATAACAAAGGCTTTGCCGGCAGCAAAATTGATTCCGATCATATCGGGGCCTGACTCAAGGGTTGCCACTACTTTATTAGTGCGGGTATCAATAAAGGAAATGGTTTCATCACCGTTATTGGCGCTCACTGCGTATCGGCCGTCGTGACTGATAAAGGCGCGCCAAGGGTCTGCGCCTACCGGGATCTTTTTGATGACCTTGTCTTCTCGGGCATCGATCACGCTGACAATCCCTAAGTCACCATCGGCTGCGTAGAGATAGCGCCCATCATTGCTGATGCTCACATTGGATACCCCTTTAATACCGCCTAGATAACGTTCTGGATCCAGTGAGGCAATTGCTGGCGCATTACCTACGTGGATTTTTTTCAGTAGCTCATGGCGGCTGACGTCGATCACGCCGACCCAGTGTGAGCCATAGTTGGCCACGTAGGCTTTGCTACCGTCGGGCGTAAAGGTAATGTTAAGCGGTTCAGCGAATCCATGGATGGTTTTGATTACGCTTAGCGATACCATATCAATGACGGACACTGAGTCGCCATCGGGGTTGCCTTGGTAGTAATAGCGACCATCGGGTGAAAAAGCCAAATGCTCAGGTGCAAATCCTACGGGGATTTCTTTTTTAAGGGTTAAGGTGGCCACGTCAATAATATAGGCTTTATTGGCTCGCGTGCCGCCGGTGACAACCCAGCGCCCGTCCGTAGACATCATGGCCATGTGCGGGTTGACGTTATTACCAAGAAAAACACTGCCGACAATTTCATTGGTTTCAATGTCCATAAAGCTGATGTCATTGGAATCGCGATTAACGATTACGACGACAGAGGCGGGGTCTTCTATGATTACTTCGTTTGCCAACACGCTTGCACTTAATAACAAGGCGCTGCCGAATGTGACCAAAGGGTTGATCAGTGATTTGATGTTGATGTGTTTCATTGATTAGAATCCTTTATATTAGTAGCTGGCTTGAAGGCGAAGACTAGGGATCAGATAGCGGGCGTCTTCTTCGCCTTTGCTTTCTTCTGATATCCAGGTCAGGTGAGTCGATATCGCCAGCTTTTCAGCAAGACTTAAGCTGTAATAGCCCTCGACTAATGTTTCCTCTTGGTCAGTGTCTAATTTAGTTTGGGCAATGCCCAGTCCCCATACATCGGCTGGGTTAAAACCAAAGCCCCCACTAAAGACCAGTGCGCCACTGGCAAAGGTATCGTCGCCACYGTCGTTGGTYTCTGCGCTACCATAGCGCGCTGCTAAGGTAATGCCGGCGGATACTTTCTGGTCGAAACTTAAACCAAAGGCTTCGAGGTCACCGTCGCTGTTATCGCTGCGGAACCATGCGCGGTAGTTGCCAATGCCGGTGCCAAAAGGATTAAATTGATAGCCCACTTCGGCCAACTGAAATAAAGAATCTGACAAGTTCTCTGCGCTGCTGTCGCTTTGTTGATATCCCAATTTAATGCTTAGGCCATTTTTAGGGTCATAGACTCCGGCCAAGCCTGCGCCATTTTCTGCTAGCCCTAAGACTGGATTGTTGACTAAGGCGTCGCTTAAAAACTGCGAAGTTTCATCGTTGGCAATGGCATTGCTGTCGAAGAAATTGGTTAAATCMAGACGACCTACCGTTAAGGAGACTGTTTGATCGAATAGTTCGGTCATCAACCAGGCTTCGCGTAAGCTAAGGTCACTGAGTTGTTCATCCGGGTCACGCAAGCGCGCGGTGTAACCGTTAATGTCGGTGAGCGCACCTAACTGGCCAGCAGGTGTGGTGCCGCTTAGGCCAACGATATCCGCATAAAAGATCGTGTTCTTGGCAAGTTCGGCCGTAAAATAAAGATCCGTTGAGGCCAGTTGATACGCTTCACTTTTAGCATCGCCTCTTTTTCCGTCGAGCTGCGTGACTTGTTGTAGCGTAATCGCGGCATCGACTCCGACTTGAACACGACTGGCCGCATCGCCGGCGAGTGCGTCTTCTATCTTCTCGTTGATCGTTTGACGWCGATAAACCCGCTTACGTTGGTAAGTAACAATGGGGTGCGTGTCTGGACCGGCTGCGTCTTGTTCGACACCGTTTGCATCGACGTGGGTTTCTACTTTGCCGACGTAGGTTTCCGGGTCGGAAAGTACCGCCGTGGTTTCGAGTTCTCGTAGGCGTGCTTCCATTACGTCCATGCGCTTGAGTTGTTGCTCAAGTTGGCCGATGCGTTTAAGCAGTTTCGTGCGATCATCGGATTCAGCATGGGCTGACATGCTGGCGAGCGCTACGGTAGACAGAATGAGCGCGCGTTGTAATGTGGTTAAGATGAAATTTTTTAATGTTAAACTTGAAGATAACTTGTTTGCGTCCGAAATATTTTCGGCAGGCATTAAAGCCTTCAAATTAAAAGGGGGGTTCATACCAATTCCTTCGCACAGTCCCGTACGATGTAATAATAAAAATCAACATGCGAAGGAAAATAGACCACGAAAGTACCGAGCAACGCCCAGTTTCTCACGTGATAAATTGCCCTCCGCAATATCGCCGTATCGCATCAGGCCGGTCTCCGGGCTTATGAGTGGCTAACGCCAAACGGATCGCCTTCCCGCGTAAACGCAGTGGCACATCGATCCGTCTTAACTCACTTACCGTTGCGGGGGCAGCGCCGGAATTATTTTAAAATTCACCGGCTTCCCGTTTAATCCTTAGGGAGAAACCCTTTGGACACCTGAAGCAATCGGCGAGAATTTATTACGCCTGGGCCTGCAAGTCAACAAGGATTTTGCATCAATTTTCTGGTGGGCGGGGGCTAGGCAAGAGCGCACGGCTTTGTTCTGCTTAATCCTATGCATAGATCGGTTAAGGGAGGGGGTTAAGCGACGGATTAATTGAGCAGGTTTGTAATCGTAGGGCCAACGCCTCGCATAAACTTTTCAACGCTTCTTGTATACGCCTTGTTAAGGCCTAGCTTGGCATTAATATCACGATGCGACAGGTTGATCTCGAGTACCTCGACGTCCGTGCCAGATGATTGTGCTTTTGATGCGAACCGTTTTGCGTTGTCGCAGGCATTGTCCCTGCGGACGGTGGAGCAGATGGCCAGTATGGGGGGTTGGGGTGTTTTTAATAAATGGAACGGGGAGACT
>NVVB01000006.1 GCA_002402085.1 Gammaproteobacteria bacterium | reverse complement strand
GGCGAGAACGAGTTTCCAATGGAGTTTCGTAATGCTATTCATCGTGCCTGGACACAACATTTAGAAATATCAGACACTATTAGATTGTACGATGAGTGTTTAAATAAAGTTATTAACAACACCCCCGATTGCCAAAAACTAATGAGCCTTAAAGGCGTAGGTATTATCAACGCGATCAATCTCTATAACATGCTAGCGTGCTCGAACGACTGCGTTTTCAACAATGCTAGAGATGCTGCTGCATGCATAGGCCTTACCCCAATCCAGCATTCTTCCGGCGGAAAAACCAAACTTGGGTCAATAGGGAACAACCGCTAAGGACAGCCACTTTAATTTATGATAGGAATCAAAATGGCTGCCCTCAAGTATTTATTTTAATGCTTGATTGCGATTTATTCTATGTATAATGGACCTATATTAGGTGCCTGGCGAAAACATGTCACATTAAAGCGGTTGCCGTTATCAAAATCAGATGTACTCATTACTAATGAACCGGTGGAACGAACTGGCAGCTTTTTTGTGTTTTTAGAAAAAAGGGTGACGGTTTGTGGAGCCCGGTTGCACATTTTGTTAACTTCAAAGTGCTTCTCGAGAAAAATTGACTATGCCTTCACCAAACTGACTAATGGCATTTTGCTTAAGTGGTTTTAATAGGAGACGGAGTTCAATTAGATCGTTTCCAACATCTGAAACCTCATCCTCATCTTCTGAAGAGTCGCAGATATCTGCCATTTTCTTTTCCATGTCCGTTAAAGCTTCTAGAACAATTTTAAGCTCTGAATCGACTAAATCAAGCTGGAAGCTGCTCATGCTAATTTACCTTCTTTCTTAAAAACTCTAGTTGCCTTTAGGGCCATCTCTTCAAGCAACCCTTTAAATTTATCTATTGGCATATTCTGTGTGGGTGATATGCAGAAATGATGGGGCTTATCTTGAACCATTTTTAAGCCAATAGGTGGTATTGTATTAGGGGGAAATCTCCAAACCCAGCCAGTCATAGGTGCTTCATTTATTCCCTCTCGGTCAAAAACGCTAATCCCTTTACCGTTTGCGACAATAACCAGAATGTCATTTATTTCAATTGTGTCAACGTCTCGTGGACGAACATTTGACAATCTCGAGGTCGTTGAGTTGCCGATTCTGAAAAGCTCTTCTGGAACGATATAGAATTCCTTTGGGAACATGATAATCTCCATTTTTAGTAAAAGTTAACAGATAATTAGACTCCCCACCTTATCCGAGAGCTGTGTTTAAATGACCATTCTCTCACACTTGGAGCAATAAAAAGATGAACAACTCTCCCGTTGGGATCGATTTGGCAGGAGATGTGATCGACGCCTGTATATTGAATCGTAAAGAGGTGTCGTACAATAAAGAGATGACTCGATCGAGCAACATCAGTGATCAATAAACAGCCAGCCAAAAACTGTTGTCTTTGTAGCTTGCGGAACATCGCACTATTTCAAACAAATCTATCGTATATGGCCAAGATTCTCGCCTAACCTCAGAAAGGCTTGTAGGAATAGCTCACCAAAACAAGAAGACGTCAGAGCGCCTATATTATCTCGCTTCCAAACTTCGCTGCGCAGCAGGTACACTCCCCCCACACTAACCAAACCCCTTAGCAAACACCTGAATAGTAGCAATCAATGGCCCAGGGTAGACGCCTAGCCATACAATAATCACTGCCAGCACAGCCACCACCACTTGCCCTCCAGCGGGCAGCGTTAAGTCGCCACCGGAGGATAGCTCTGCCTCCACGGCCCCGCCTTCGTAACTGTCTTCATTGCCGTGTTGATTAAACAGGGTCAACACCAACCGTAAATAGTAAAACAAGCCAATACTACTGCCCACTACCAGGGCGGCAATGAGTGTCCATTGATTGCCTTCGATGCCAGTAGCGAATAAATAGAACTTGCCGATAAAGCCTACAGTGAGCGGAATCCCCGCGAGGGAAAGCAAGCACGCGATAAAGACGGATGCGATGTAGGGGTGCTTCCAAAATAAGCCATCGAAGTCTTCCAGGCGTTCGAAGTCTCGGTTGTCGTCGATGTGATTTTGATCCGACGACAAGACCGACACTATGCCCATGGCCCCCAGTGATGTCACCACGTAGGCGACGATGTAATAGCTGACCGCCTCCACCGCTAACAGGTTAGTGCCACTGCCTTCTGCGCTGACGGTTTTGGCCGCTAAGAATGCCACCAAGGCGTAGCCAATATGGGCCGACGAGGAATAGGCTAAAATCCGTTTCACATTGGTTTGCATCAGCGCTAAAAGATTTCCGCCGATCATCGAGGCAATTGCAATGTAGCCCAGCACTTGCACTAGGGATTGGTATTGATACACATTGAGAATGATAAATACTTTTAACAACGCCGCCAACACCGCGCCCTTGGACACGGTCGCGACAAAGGAGGTCACCGGCGCAGGAGCGCCCTGGTATATATCCGGTGTCCACATATGGAAAGGCACCAGGGAAAGCTTAAAACAGATCCCCGCGATTATCAGTGCCGTGCCGGTAATTAAGTAGGTGTTACTTTCCTGAGTCTCTAGCACTACGGCCAGCTCGGGAAAAGCCATGGTGCCCGTGGCGGCATACATTAAAGCCATACCAAACACTAAAAAGGCCGATGACACGCCGGACAGGATTAAATATTTAATGCCCGCTTCAATCGGCTCGCCATGCCGGGTCAAGGCGGTGACGGGGTAGGCTACCATCGCAAATAAAGACACGCTTAATAATTCCAGCCCCAAGAAGAAACCCGCAAAGTGATCGCTGGCAATCAGCACCATGGCCCCCAACGTGGCGATGAGCAGCAGCACATAGATTTCTTCATGCAAGCCTTCGCGTAATTTAAAATAACCATGACACAACACCGCCACTGCCGCCGCAGTCGCCAAGACAATGGCCGAAAAGAAAATCGAATACGCATCCACCACCAACAACGGCGTCACTTGCAAGGCGTCCATATTCCGGCCCAGTGATAAAGCATACAGCGCCGCTAACAAGCCCATCACGGTCACCCCCGCCACTAACTGATGGTTACGGTAAAAAGCCGCCAGCAGCATCACCACCACCGAGGTCAGTGTCACCACAATAATGGGCAGCATTGCCATCCAATGTTCGGGGGTAAAGTTCATAGTGTCTGTCTCAGTTTAAATCGTATCGTTTTAATGATGATGTTTTAATGGTGATGCTTAAATGGTGTTGTTTTATTGGTGTTGTTTTATTGGTGTTGTTTTATTAGTGCCACTACAACGGCTCAGCGAGGTGCGCCAGTTGATGCGCTACGCCCTCGGACAAATTGCTGATCGCCGGCGCGACCATATCAATCACCGGCTGGGGGTACACCCCTAACCCCACTAGCGCCACAATCATGGCCCCCATCATGATTAACTCATGGGGTTTTAGATTGGTCATTTTTGCGCTGTCGTAATGCTGGGTGTTGAGTTCGCCTTGGAATGCTTGCTGTATTACTTTTAAGGCGTATACCGGCGCAATAATTAAACCCAGGGCGGCAAAGATGGTGAGCGTTGGGTCTATTTGAAACGCACCGAATAACACCATGGTCTCGCCGATGAAATTACCTAAACCCGGCATGCCCAATGCAGCCACAAGAAAGAAGGTCGCAATCGCGCCCGTGCGCGGCACCGTGGTCCATAGACCGCCCATTTCTCGTAGGTCGCGGGTATGAATGCGATGTTGGATGCCGCCCGCTAAGGCAAACATTGCTGCCGAACTCACGCCATGGGCTACCATCTGCATGACGGTGCCTTGTAATGCCAAGGTGTTCCAGGCAAAAATCCCCAGCAGTACAAAGCCCATGTGGCTAATGGAGGTGTAGGCAATCAAGCGTTTGATGTCGTGCTGTGCAAACGCCAGTTTCGCCGCGTACAAAATACTGACTACCCCAAGGGTCATGGCGATGGGCGCGAAGTCTGCGGCCGCCACGGGGAATAAAGGAAAGATAAAACGCAGCAATCCATACGCGCCAGTTTTTAATAACACGCCCGCCAAGATCACACTGCCCGCCGTGGGTGCTTGAGTATGGGCATCCGGCAGCCAACTGTGCACCGGTACGCCTGGCAGCTTGGTGACAAAGGCAATAAAGAAGCCCAGCATAATTAACATGCCTGCGGTGGACTCCGTTTTGGTGTTCAGTAATTCGATATAGCTAAAGGTGTATTGACCGGTTTGTTGGTGGTGGATAAACACCAGGGCTAAGATCGCTATGAGCATTAACAAACCACTGACCTGGGTAAAGATAAAAAACTTCAGGGCCGCATAGGCTTTGTTTTCATGCCCCCAAACACTGATCAAGAAATACATGGGGATTAACATTACTTCCCAAAAGAAAAAGAATAAAAACAAGTCCAGTGCCGTAAAGACCCCCACCACCCCCGCCAACACCCACAACAAGTTAAAGTAGAAAAACCCCGCGCTACTGCCTTCGATTTCACTCCAGGACGACAACACCGCGATCACSCCTAAAAACAGCGTCAGCGTAATCAACACTAAACTTAATCCATCCATGCCAAAAAATAGACTGATGCCAAAGCGTTCAATCCAAACATGGGAGGTTTGTACAATCCATACGCTGCTCTCGGCCATGTTGTGGCTTAAGGCATTGGCGTCAATATTGAGTTTTAAATCCGCGCCAGAACAAAAGGACCAAAACACCAGACTATTGATTATCACGGTGGCCAAGGCAATCCACTTCGGTAAATTACTATTGACTCGCCCGACCACCAGCGACAGTATGCCACCGGAAAATAAAATCACGATYAGCCAAATTAAAATCATAAAATAACCGCCACTAGCAAAGTRAATATAAGTCCCACCACCATACAGGCCGTGTACCAACGCGTACTGCCGGTCTGGGTGGCGCTGGACATGCGGTGAAACTGCCGCGTCACGACCACGACTGCGCCGTAGAAAGAATCAATAATATCGGCACGATTAATATCCGCGATGAATTTAAAGGGCAGTACAATGAAGTGATCGTAGACCCAATCAAAGCCCCAGCCATTACGCCAATAATGTTGCAGCTTTAGGTAGAAGGCATTCTCATTGAGCCCGTCCAAGTTAAACCACTTGGCATAGAAGAAGGCGTAGGCAATGGCAATGCCCAGCAAAGGAATCACCCAAAGCACCACGGTCAACCCCAGGTGATCTTGATCATGGGCTAACTCATGGCTGCCCACGGGCAGTACTTGCTCCAGCGGCAAGTGAAATAGCCCGCCTACAATTGCAAGCCCACTGAGAATTACCAACGGTATTTGCATTATTTTCGATTGTTCGGCGTCGGGTTCGGTTTTTGATTCACCAAAGAACACAATAAAAATTAAACGAAAACTATAGATCGCAGTAATTAACGCCCCGATCGCGCCCCCGGCGAAAATAAGCGGCCCACCGGTTTTCGAGTAATACGCGCCTAATAAAATTTCATCCTTACTGAAAAACCCAGACGTGTACGGGAAACCCGCCAGGCATGCACAACCAATCACAAAGCTAATAAAGGTCAACGGTAATTTTTTCCACAAGCCGCCCATTTCAAAAATGTCTTGCTTATGATGCAAGCAAAAAATAACCGAGCCTGCTGCTAAAAACAGCAAGGCTTTAAAAAAGGCATGGGTCATTAAATGAAAGATCGACGCCGACCAGGCGCCCACGCCTAAGCCCAAAAACATATAACCAATTTGACTGATGGTGGAGTACGCCAAGATTCGTTTGATATCGGTCTGAGTAATCGCACTCAAGCCCGCAAGCAACAGCGTCAGTAGGCCCACCCACACCACCACTGTTTGCGCGACCGTGGATAGCTCGAACAATGCATGGGTGCGAGCCACTAAGTAGACACCGGCCGTGACCATGGTCGCGGCATGAATTAACGCACTGACCGGCGTTGGTCCGGCCATGGCATCGGGCAACCACGTTTGCAAGGGTAGCTGCGCCGACTTGCCCACCGCGCCCCCCAGTAACAGGAGTGCAATGACAGTCACCATGGTTGAATCTTGGGGCCACAGAGCAGGCGCTCGCACCGCCACTTCTTGCATATTGAGTGTGTTTAATTGCGTAAATAATAAAAACAAACCAATGGCCATGGCGGTATCGCCAATGCGTGTGACCACAAAGGCTTTGCGCGCGGCGGCACCGTTTTCGGGTTCTTTATACCAAAAGCCAATGAGTAAATAACTGCACAGGCCCACGCCTTCCCAGCCAAGAAACATAAACAATAAATTATCCGCCAAGACTAAGATCAACATGGCGCAAACGAATAAATTCAAGTAGGCAAAATAACGCGCGATACTAGCGTCATCGTGCATATAACCGGCGGAGTAGCAGTGAATTAAAAACCCCACGCCGGTAATAACGTTGAGCATCACCAGGGTTAAGCCATCAAGATGAAACGCAACCGCTGGCTGAAACTCCCCCACACGCATCCAAGTCCAGAGATGCAACACGTACTG
This sequence comes from Gammaproteobacteria bacterium, assembly GCA_002402085.1. Lineage (GTDB taxonomy): Bacteria > Pseudomonadota > Gammaproteobacteria > Pseudomonadales > UBA3067. The sequence continues at coordinate 106,048 of NVVB01000006.1, read as the reverse complement.
CCCATTGTCCGGCGGCGAGTCCAGAAACTGTTTTGTGATTGCTAGCACCACGAGAAACGCCAACCCCACTGAGCCATAACCAATCGCGGCCGCGAGTTTGTCGGGCAAGGGGATAAACACCAACGCCAGAAAACCAAGTAAGGGCAATGTCGGCACTAACCAAAGGTAGTCAAACATCTTAGCCCCTCATTAATTTTAATTGATCAATGTCTAGGTGGTCGTACTTGCGGTGAATTTGAAGAATTAATCCCAGGCCCACCGACACCTCGGCCGCCGCCAAGGTTAAGATCAGTAGAAACATGATTTGCCCATCCGGTTGGCCCCAGTGAGCGCCCGCCGCGACAAACGCTAAGCCGGTGGCGTTTAGGACGATCTCCAAGGACATTAATATGTACAGCACATTACGCCGTACCATGACCCCCACTAAACCAATGGAGAAGATAATCCCCGCTAACAACATGACTTCATCCATGGACACCGCTGCACTGGTCATACACTTCCCCTGATTGACTGGTCTTTACGATTTGTTCTTTACGATTAGTTCCGTCTGATTAGTTTTTTACGATTGGCTCTGTATAAATAGCTTTTTTTGAGCGGCGCGTTATTCTTGGTCTTTTTTCTTTAAGGGCCGCCCTAAGTGATACGCGCTAATCAAGCCCGCCATTAGCAGCATTGATGAAAGTTCCACGGCCAATAAATACGGGCCATACAATGCCGCCCCGACTTCTTTGGATTCAACTAACGACGCAGGTGATTGTGCACCAAAGGGTTGCTGGGTAATGACGTAGACCAGAATCACTAATAAAATAAACGCCAAGCCACTGGGGCCCACCCACATGCTTGGTTTCAGCAACGCGCGCTCTTGCTCTTCCGAGCGCGGCCCTAGATTGAGCATCATGATCACAAATACAAACAACACCATAATGGCCCCGGCATAGACAATGACTTCCAACGCGGCCACAAACGGCGCGCCCAAAATATAAAAGATCACCGCTAAGGACAACGACGACACCACTAAATAAAGCAGCGCGTGAATAGCATTGACCCGCGTCACCACCATAATCACCGAAGCAATAGCCACCCCGGAGGTCAGATAAAAGGTAAAGGCTTCCATATCCTGCACTCTTGTTTTAATTAGTATTGGTCGTTTGTTTTTAGTTGTTTGTTTTATATTTTTAATTTATTGGGCTTTAGTTTTTTCTTTTAGCTCACTTAATAGGCGTCTTGCTCATTAGATCGTTTAAGACCTGGCACTGCATTACGCGTAAGACTCAGGGCAATAGACTTCTTAAATTAATAGGCTCGGATTCGTTCTCGGCTTGGCCTTTGTCTTTGCCGTTAATGGCCTTGCCTGCGACCCGATAAAAATTATAATCGTGGTATTTACCAGTACCCTTAATTAGTAAGTCTTCTTTTTCGTAGACCATGTCCTGACGTTTGAATTCCCCTAATTCGAAATCAGGGGTCAGCTGAATGGCGTAGGTTGGGCACGCTTCTTCACACATGCCGCACATGATGCAGCGGGAGAAATTGATTCTGAAGAACTCCGAATACCAACGGCCATCTTCGCGCTCTGCCTTTTGCAGAGAAATGGCTTCAGGTGGACACACCGACGCGCATAAGTTACACCCCACACAGCGTTCTTCACCGTCAGGATCACGGGTCAGCACAATACGCGCGCGATACCGGGGCGACAGGTACGGCATTTCCTCCGGGTATTGCACCGTCACAGGCTTGCTAAAGACATGCTGCAATACCGCTACAATGGAGCGCCCCTGACTGATCATTACATCGAATAAGTTCATTGTGTATTCACCCCGAAACACGATTACCAAAGACTCTAACTCAACCCTTACCCTTACTCTTACTCTTACTCTTACTCTTACTCTTACTCTTACTCTTACTCTTACTCTTACTCTTACTCTTACTCTTACTCTTACTCTTACTCTTAACGCTTACGCCTAGACCTACTCCATAAGCACGATGCCAGCGGTCACGATCATATTAAGTAATGACAAAGGCAGCATGACTTTCCAACCAAAGGCCATTAATTGATCGTAACGAGGTCGCGGCAAGATCGAGCCCACTAATATAAAAAACAAAATCACTGCAAAGGTTTTGCCTAGAAACCACACCAAGGGAGGCAAGAAAGGCCCGTGCCAGCCCCCTAGAAATAACGTAACAATCAAGGCCGAGGCCAATACCACGCCGGCGTATTCACCGATGTAAAACATGCCAAATTTCATGCCGGAGTATTCGGTATGAAAACCCTGAGTAAGCTCTTGCTCGGCTTCGGGCAGGTTAAACGGTGCGCGATGGGTTTCTGCAAACCCTGCAATGGTAAAAATAATAAAGCCAAGAAATTGCGGCACGACAAACCAGAGGTCGGCTTGGGCATTGACGATATCCCTTAAACTAAAAGAACCCGTCAACATCACCACGCCCATCAATGACAAGCCCATATACACTTCGTAGGACACCGTCTGCGCTGCGGTGCGTATCCCGCCGATTAAGGCGTACTTATTGGCAGATGAATAACCTGCCAATAAAATACTGTACACCCCCAACGAGGTAACCCCCATAATAAATAAAATCCCAATGTTTAAATCCACAATGCCAATACTAGGGCTCATCGGCACTACGGCGAAGCCCAACAACGCCACAGCCATGACGATGGCCGGGGCGATGATAAAGGTGAACTTATCAGCGAACTCAGGCACCCAGTCTTCTTTAAAAAACATTTTGATGGTGTCCGCTACCAGCTGCCCCACCCCCAACGGACCAATACGGTTCGGCCCCAGCCGATCTTGCAACACCGCCACCATACGCCGCTCGACCCAAATCAATAACGCTGCCAAACCCAGTACTCCGAATAAAATGCCGCCGACATTTAATAACGGAAATAACATTTGCTGATAGAAAAAAGTCACCCAATCGCCCATACCGGTCTCCATCATGATGATAGTTCCTTAATCAAAATCTTCTTAGTGGGCAGTGGGAATAGGCTTGCTAACGCCGGTGCTGTGGTTTTTTCAAGGTGGGCCATTTTGTGTAAGGCGCCAAATTGAAATTCTTTTAATTGCGGAATGCCCACGCACCCCGGCACCAATGAATCATTCAGACGCACCGACAAGACATGCACCGTATCCCCAAGCTGCACCGACACCGCATCCCCCGCACTGACTTGCAATRCCTTGGCATCCAATGAATTTAAGGCCACGTAAGGCGCGGGGATTCGCTCGGCTAACGCAGGGGAATAAACACTCAATTCATCACTGCCAAAAATATGATAAAGCGCCACGGGGATTAGATTTTGATTTGAATCATTGAGTGGGATTGCAGACATTGCATCAGACGTTTCAACAGACATTGCATCAGATTCAGCCCCCCACCACTCGCCGGTACTTTTGCCGCCGTCAAAAAGGCGTACGCCTGGATCGCCGCCTTTTAACGCCCCGCCGACTTCGCTTTGCATTTGATGAACTGATTCCGAAGAGTTCCAGGCCGGTGCCCAACGATCCGGTTGCAAGGCATTGGGGATATCCTTACTGAGTCCTTCCATTGAAAACGATAACGCGGATTGATCATCCATGGGTCGCCGGGTTTCATCCACGGAAATATTGCTGTGCATGGAACCTCGACCACTGTATCGATGAGGCTGGCGCGCGACCTTACTGCCATTTAATCGAAACGAAGCATCGGGGGCCGCGTCAACAATGCCTTTTAGTAAGGGATACGCATCGGCACACGCCGCAGTGATTTCATCAAAGTACTGCCAACGTGCCTCACTATTGGCCTTCATCATCCACTGCCAGCTGGGCAGGCTTTGTTGTGCGGGGGGGAAGACTGCAAAATGACGTTGCGCACGCCCTTCACTGCTGACAAAGGTGCCTTCTGATTCAGCGACACTGGCACTGGGCAGAATAAGTTCAGCGGCCGCCGAGGTCGTGCTTTCAATGCAATCCAAGACAATCAAATGATCCACCGATTGATCAAAGCTGTCTTGAATACACGGCTCCACTCGTCGTGATAAATCGTTTTCTAACACCAAGGCCGTTAATTCAGAGGTTTGGCTTTCAACACAGCGTTTAATCGCCGCGTCTAAATCCGCAGTGGGGTTTTGTTTAAGCAAGGCGGTCAAACCTAAGCTGTTGGCTTCTTGTACTACGAGACTAATCATTGCCTGTGGTCTAGGTTCACTGTCCTGAGTATTACCCCGATTCGTTAAGGCTTGCGCGATATTCGCTGCGGCTTCCACTAGCGCTGACGAGTGACAACCACTGCCCGCAATGATTAACGGTCGCCGCGCGGCCTTTAATAGACTGACCACGTGGTTGACCAATAACCTTTGCGTCTCCGTAAGATCACTGGCCTTAGGAGCCGATGCATCCAGCCCATGCGCAATGGCCCGACCCACGAGCGCCAATTGGTCAGGAATATCGCGATAGCAACGTTCGGAAATATCGTCTAAGTCAGTAGCGGCAACGGTTAAATTAATTAACGGCGAACGCACCTCCTGCGCGATGTTCTGCACCGCAGCGGCTAACCATTCGGGAATGCGCGCAGCGGCGGCCATGGCCTTGCCTTTATTTTTAGTGGCTTGGCGTACCGACAGCGCCAATAGCGGCGCAGTATTAAGAATGTCTTCACCAAGAATAATAATCGCATCGGCTTGTTTCACCTGAGCCATGGAGGCAATGTCAGCAGGCGGAGCACTCAGCACATTTAGAATGGTTTGATTCACTTGTTGTTCGTGATGACTCACTCCAGCATAAAAGTTCTCTACACCGACGAGGTCTTGAAGCGCGTAGTTCGCCTCAAGCGACGCCCTGGGGGAACCAATGCCAATGGCGGTGCCTTTACCTTTGGCGTTACCTTTGCCTTTACCCACACCACTCCAGTGACTTAATAACCTCAATCCATCGTCTTCACTGATCGCCTCAAAACGATCGCCTCGCTTACGAAATATTTCCCGTACACGTTGTTCRCTGTTGACAAAGTCATAGGCAAASCGGCCTCKATCACAAAGAAAGTAGCCATTCACTGCCCCGTTATAGCGATTCACCACCCGCCGCARGGWGCCGTAGCGTTCRCCSGGACTGGTATTACAGCCCACCGCACAATGRCTGCAAATCGACGGCGCAGTTTGTAAGTCCCACTTACGCGCGTAGTGTTGGCTGTAAGTCTTGTCGGTAAACACGCCGGTGGGACAGACCTCCACTAGGTTGCCACTAAAGGGGCTTTCTAACGTGCCGCTTTGATCGCGCCCAAAATACACATGGCTGGCCGAGCCCTGCGCTTGCAAGTCATCCCCACCGGCATAGTCCTGGTAATACCGCACGCACCGGAAACAGGTAATACAGCGATTCATTTCGTGATTAATAAACGGGCCTAGTGTTTGATTTTGAAACGTGCGCTTTTTACCGTCGTAAAACCGTACCGTATGATCCGATAAATTAGTCATGTCTTGCAGGTGACACTCACCGCCCTTTTCGCACACGGGGCAATCGTGGGGATGATTGGACATGGTGGATTCAATGCAAAGGTCACGAAACTCTTGCGTGGCCGGGTCCTTCAGAGAAATAATCATGCCGTCCGAGATTGCCGTCATGCAAGACATCACCATTCGGCCACGTTGATCATTTTCATCTTGAAACTGTTTCACTGCACATTGCCGACACGAGCCTACCGAACCAATCGCGGGGTGCCAGCAAAAGTAGGGGATTTCTAACCCTAGCTGAATGCACACTTCCAATAGGTTCTTACTGCCATCCACATCATAGGATTCGCCGTCAATAATAAGGGTCGGCATCTACGCTCTCCGGGCTGGTCATTCGGTTTTATATCACTGCATTACGCTCAATCGCGGGCTTGATTACTTACAGGGTTATTTCTTTGGTTTTTTATTTAGTTCTTTATTCATTTCTTTATTTAACTCTTGAGTCATTTTATTTATGCCCTTATTTAATTGCTGTACGGACAACATTGTTGATGAATATGGTTATCAAAATCTTCTCGGAAGTATTTCAGTGCACTTTGTAAGGGCTCCACGGCCCCTGGGGCCAGCGCACAAAAGGTATTACCAGGCGCAAGGTAACGCGTGAATTTATCTAAGATTGAGATATCTTCAGCACAACCCTGCCCCGCTTCTAACTTTTCTAGAAAGTGCTGGATCTGCGGTAAGCCATCTCGACACGGGGTGCACCAGCCACAAGATTCTTGCGCAAAGAAACGAATCAAGTTCAAGGTCATACCCACCGGACAGGTTTTATCATCCAACAAAATTAACTGGCCGGTGCCCATGCGACTGCCTGCTTTACCAATCACGTCGTATTCCATGGCCAGGTCTAAATGCGCTTCAACAAGGAAATCCGTGGAGCCGCCGCCGGGTAAGAAGCCTTTTAATTGATAGCCGTCTTGCATGCCCCCGCCGTGCTTTTCGATCAACTCCCGTACCGGCGTGCCCATGGGCAGTTCCCACGAGCCGGGTTTGTTGGCCCGCCCACTGACGCCATAGATCTTAGTGCCTGCATCGTCGCCAATGCCTAAGCCTTGGAACCACTCGGCGCCGTGACGAATAATATGAGGGATATTACAAAAGGTTTCGACGTTATTGACAATGGTGGGTTTGCCCCATAAGCCTGCAACCTGAGGAAACGGCGGCTTGGCTCGGGGATTGGCTCTACGGCCTTCAAGGGAGTTCAGTAGCGCGGTCTCTTCCCCACAAATATAACGGCCCGCGCTGGTGTGCACGTAGAGTTCAAAATCAAACCCGCTGCCTAAAATATTTTTACCCAGTAGATTGTTTTTCTTGCAGTCATCAATGGCTTGTTGCAACTGCCGTTCTGATTCGGTGTATTCAAAGCGTAAGAACACATAGCCGACCGAGGCTTGTATGGTATAGGCCGCGATGATCATCCCTTCGATTAATTGATGGGGGTCGCCTTCCATTAACATCCGGTCTTTAAACGTGCCCGGCTCCATTTCATCGGCATTGCAAACTACGAATTTTGTTTTCGGGGCGTTGTCACCCGAGGGCACAAAGCTCCATTTAAGCCCTGTTGGAAATCCGGCCCCGCCACGGCCGCGTAAATTGGATTTTTTTATTTCTTCCAACACTTCGGAGCAATCTTGTTGAACGGCCTTTTTAAGTCCCTCATAGCCACCCGCGTGTTGGTATTGGCTAAGATTCGGCGTGCTTTTGCCCTCACCAATATGTTGCGTTAATGGCGTCACTTGCGCTAAAGAGGTGTCCATCATTGGGCTCATTCACTCCTATTGATTACTCTTACAAGCACTCGAATAACTACGTTTATTGACACGTTTATKAACACGTTTATTAACGACACGATTAACAACACTATTTATTTTTATAATCGCTGACTATTGCTTTGGCTTTTTGTGCATCCAAATGAGTGTGTAAGTCATCGTTTACAATCATCACCGGTGCACAGTCACACGCGCCCATGCAAGGGCCAGGCAATAAAGTATATTGTCCGTCACCGCTGATCTGGCCGTACTCTACATTGAGCGCGGCTTTTAACTCATCACGTATTGCTTCGTAGCCCATAAACCAGCAAGTCACACTGTCACAAATACGAACGACGTTTTTGCCTACGGGCTGTCGATAAATTAAATTATAAAAGGTCGCCACGCCCTCCACTTCCGCAGGGGCTAATTTCAAATATCCCGCAATGGACTGAAGGCATTCGTCAGACACCCAGCCACGCTGCGCTTGAATAATTTTAAGTGCTTCAATGGTCACTGCGCGGTTGTGATCGTAATGACTGAGGTTGGCGTCAATYTGTTGGGTTTCTTCGGCGCTTAAATTTCCAGACGGCCCCACTCGATCCACTACTTCAAGCATTTCTATGACTTCAACCATGCTCTCCCCCTGGATATTTTAATGATTGGCTAATTGATGATGNCGTSGTTTTAACGTGSTTTATCGATCCACGTCAGCCATTACAAAATCGATGCTGGCGATGATSGCAATTAAATCGGCAATCATCAGGCCGTTGCCCAAAAAAGGCACCATTTGTAAATGCGCAAATGATGGCGTGCGGATTCGCGTTCGATACGACGACGTACTGCCATCACTCACCAAATAATAACCATTCATGCCTTTGGTCGCTTCAATAGGCACCACGCATTCCCCCACCGGAATCACAGGCCCCCAGGTCACCGTAGTAAAGTGCTGAATCAACGTTTCAATATCATGCATGGTGCGTTCTTTCGGCGGCGGTGTAGTGAGACGATGATCGGCTTTATAAGGGCCCTCAGGCATGTTGTTGAGGCATTGTTTAATGATCCGAATGCTTTGCCTCATCTCTTCAATACGTACCGCACAGCGATCGTATATATCGCCATTAACCCCTTCGGGCACTTCAAATTCAAATTGATCGTAGCCTGCATAAGGGCGTTTTTTACGGATATCCCAATCACAGCCCGTTGCGCGTAACATCGGCCCGGTCGCGGCCCAATCCCAGCCCTCTTCCGTGGTAAAGCTGCCAATCCCTTTAGAGCGCTGCTTGACAATAGAGTTCTTCATTACCATGCCGTCATAGTGGTCCAGACGTTTGGGTAAATACTCGACAAACTCTGCCACCATTTTTTCCCAACCTACGGGCAGGTCTTGCGCCACGCCGCCAATACGAAACCAGCTTGGGTGCTGACGACCGCCGGTGATGGCTTCAATAATTTTGTAGCCTTTTTCTCGATCAATAAACATATACAGCACTGGCGACATCTGCCCCAGATCTTGTGCAAAAGTGCCGTAAAAAAGTAAATGGCTCATGATGCGGGAAAGCTCACACAGCATGATACGAATCACTTTCGCGCGCTCAGGCACAACGATGCCGGCCATTTTTTCGAGAGCGAGTACATACGGTAAATTATTCATCACCCCCGCCACGTAATCGATCCGATCCGTGTAGGGAATGTAGCTGTGCCAGGATTGACGTTCACCGATTTTTTCCGCACCACGGTGATGAAATCCAATCTCGGCAACTGAGTTAATTATTTCTTCGCCTTCCAATTGCATCATGACCCGAAATGCACCGTGCGCACTGGGGTGATTGGGGCCCAAATTTAAATACATGTAATCGGTGTCTTTACCAGTGTCGGTATCAATGCCCCAATGAGCGGGGTCAAACCGTAAGGCCTCTTGTTCTTCATCCACCCACTCGTCGGTTAAATTAAAATCTTCCATTTCTGTAGCGCGACTAGGGTGTTCTTTTCTTAAGGGGTGGCCTTTCCACGTGGCTGGCATCAAGATGCGATGTAGATTGGGGTGCCCCTCAAAGACAATGCCAAACATATCCCACACTTCGCGCTCATACCAATTGGCTGAGCGCCAAAGATCGGAAACCGTCGCCAACTCTAAGTCAGCGTCTTGCAGGGCGACTTTAATACGAATGTCATCATTGCGTGCAGGAGAAATCAAATGGTACAGCACGGTGAACTCACTGTCGGGCTGGCCATAGCGATGGGTGCGTTGACGCTCATCAATGGCSGTTAAATCGTAGAGCAGTAGGTAGGGTTGTTTAATATTATTTCTTAAAAAGTTTAATACCCCGTAGAAGTGAGCCTTGCCCACCCAAAGCGTAGTGATTTCATCGGCAGTAGTCTGAACGGTAAAAAGTGTTTCGCCAAACTTATTAAATAGCTCCATCACCGCCGCCGAGGGTGCGGCTTGTTCTGGCCTAGCAATGTCTATTGCGCTTGTATTCATCCGTGTTTAATCCATTGAACTGCACACTTAATTATTATTTTATTATTTTGTTTAAACGGTATCAGGGGATCTCAACTCAACAATATCGAGTCGTTTTTCTCGAAGGGATTCGCGCATGGATTTACGGGGTATTTTCTGAACGCCCTCCGGCCCTACGATCCAGCTGTTCGATCGACGTTCAGAGGCCACCACCTCTTGCAGCAGTGTAAACGCGTGATGAAATGAGTTGGGAGAAGGCGGGCAACCCTGCATGTATATATCAACAGGCAGGAATTTATCGACACCTTGTACGACTGAATAGACGTCGTAAAGGCCACCGGAATTGGCACACGAACCCATGGAGATGACCCATTTGGGCTCAAGCATTTGTTCGTATAAACGCTGCACTACCGGCGCCATTTTACGAAACACCGTTCCGGCAATCACCATAAAATCCGCTTGTCGTGGCGTCGCTCGAATAACTTCCGCACCAAAACGTGCCAAGTCATAATCGGGCATGAGTGACGAAGCAAATTCTACGTAACAACATGAAATGCCAAAATTGTAAGGCCAAAGCGAATTGGATTGCCCCCAGGCAACCCAGTCTTCGACCTTTCCCATAATGACATTTTTTTCCACAGCTTCCACAGCGGGGCTGCGGTCATCAAGAGGCAGGGCCTCTTTCTGAACTTTATTCAACGACCATTCCATAGCATTACCCAAGACTTTGTCACTGAAAAATAAAGGATATCAATCCTATTCAACGAAAAATACGCGATCCAATTAAGCCTTCGCTTAGCGGGATCAATCCTCGCTTACCATCTTGTACTTCGCTAACTCCAACTATTGACGTACTTGTTATACCAACCAGGCATTTAATATTTTATATAATTAGACTGTTGGAATTTCTGTTTCTTAGTTCGCCAATCCAGYGCGCCTAAACGCCATAGATAGACTAACGTTGCGAACAAAATCCCAATAAAAATCAATACTTCAATATATCCGGGCCAACCGACATCGCGTATTGCAATGGCGTAGGCAAATAAAAATACGGCTTCTAAATCGAAGATCACGAAGAATATCGCCATCAAGAAAAATGGCACTGGGACACGTATATGAGCGGAGCCATAGGGAACCACACCGCATTCAAACGGCGTATTGGTTGCGCGCATTCTTTTCTTGGAGCCACCCAGCACAGCAGACAGCCCCATCATCGCAGCGATGACAAAGATTACGGAAAAAAAATAAACCACTAATGGCCATAGGGGTGAGGACATTACTTTAGATTCCCTCTAAAGTTCTGCAAACTTTTCGGTTAACGTTTTAAATCACCGACGCGACGATTAATCCAAGCAAGCACTAATCGTAACAACAACTAAATAGCAACTCGATAACTACTCAGTGCGACATCCTAGCAATTCCTTTGCCAGACAAACTAAGTGACAACGTATAAGTACTGCTTGAATTTAGTGTTTAAATTTTGCAGTAATAAATTAACCCGAAAACTCACTGGGACATAAATTGAACTAAGGCGATATTAATAAAAATATTCCTCTGCACTCTTATAGCATATTTGACTAATAGTTCAAGTCGCAGCCGTTCAATAACAGGCCTACTAGGCAACCGGATTAGAATTCATGCCACTCCGGAATAGAATCGAATCAATTAAACAATCCCCATAAACACTATTTCAGCACACCCCGCAAAAAGCACTTTGCGCAATCGCTCAAAAATAATGACTCAGGAATAATGGCAGCGCGAAAAATGCTAAATTTAAACTCAATATCACAAGCCTGCATCAAGACAAGCAAAACAAGCTGAATCAATGCATAGACTCAAATACTACTCAGAAACCATAAAAGACAGACACGTTAAAAACTTAATCCTCAAGAGGATTGAGTTAGAAAAACATTTAGGGTAGCGTACCATAACGACTACAATTAGTAGGCGGCCCTAGATCAATCAGTACTCGCGCCACTTAAAGCTATTTAATTATTGACGCTAAGAGAGACCTATTTTTAGTTAATATTTTTGAAATCAACTTTATACCAAGCCATTCAGCGCGGAACACGCCATGTTTAAAGCACTCCACAGCGAAGACTACATGACCAAACAACCGGTCACGTTTAAGCCTGATACGGATCTTTTTGACGCCATTCACGTCATTCTGGAAAAGCATATCTCGGGCGCGACTGTCATCAATGACAACAATGAAGTGGTGGGGGTCATTTCTGAAGTCGACTGCCTAAAAGCCATTTTGGATGGCAGCTATTACGGCAACGTGGGGGGGCATGTCAGTGACTTTATGACCACCGACTTCCAAAGTATTGGCGACCATTTAGATATTATGGACATCGCCAAACTACTCATTGAAAACCGGCGTCGTCGAATCCCTGTCATTAAAGACGGTAAATTCATTGGTCAGTTTAGCTGTCGAAGCGTACTGCAAGCCTTAAAAGACGTTAGCGTCGCCCATGACAACAAAGAAGATTTCTGCGGCGAATAACCGCCTGGGCAACGAGTATGGCCCAGCAAAAAACACAAACAATACAAGCACTAAACTTTTCTAGCAGGCATAAAAAAAGGTGGCTTTCGCCACCTTTTTATTTCGCTTAGCATTACCGACTAAGGGCTATTTAACGTCGTCGACGTAGATAACCTCGGCGCTTACGATTATTTTTATCATCATCCGAACCAGCAGGCTGTTGTTGCTGTTTCTGTTGTTGCTGCTGTCTATCACGAGGACGCTCTCGACCATACAAGCCGGTGCGAGATCGGCGAGCAACGCCGGCAAAGCTGGCTAATTGATCAATATCGCTTTTATTCAATTCCTTCCACTGACCCGCCTTCAAGTCCCTAGGCAGACCAATACTGCCAAACCGAACCCGTATCAAACGGCTCACCTGGAAATTTTGAGACTCCCATAAACGGCGCACTTCGCGGTTACGGCCTTCAGTAAGCACGACATGATACCAATAGTTACTGCCTTCACCGCCACCATCGATAATCTGATCGAAACGGGCAACCCCGTCTTCGAGCATTACACCGGCCATCAAGCGCTGTAGTACATCGTCACTAGGACGACCACGTACACGTACTGCGTATTCCCGCTCCACTTGAGAGGAGGGATGCATTAGGGCATTGGCAATGGTGCCGTCGGTGGTAAAGAATAATAATCCGGAGGTATTAAAATCTAATCGGCCTACCGCAACCCATCGCAAGCCAGAAAGCTTGGGTAGGTTATCAAAGACGGTGGGACGGCCTTCGGGATCAGAACGCGTGCAGACTTCACCTTCGGGCTTGTAATACAAGATTACCCGCCTAGGCGCATCATTTTCAGCCACGAACTTGACCTTTTTACCATCGACGAACACAACGTCAGTGCCTTCAATGCGATCGCCGAGTCGGGCTACGGTACCATTAATAGTAGCGCGGCCATCTTTGATCCATCCTTCTAATTCTCGTCTAGAACCTAATCCAGCCCGAGCTAATACTTTCTGTAGTTTTTCACTCATATCTTTTTGACAAGAGTTGTTTCTTATCTTCCGGTTAACTAGTACATCTCGACGCTAGATATTACTCTTCAGTAACATCCTCCGTCTCCGCTTCAAACTCAACATGTGTCGAACGCTCTTCTACATTATCGCCGTTGGATCCATTAGTTGCCAAGATTTCACTCTCGGAAGTGGAAACTTCTTCACAGTTATCAGTTTCAGAGGGGCTAGGTTCGTATTTTTTGCTTTGCTTTTCAATGATTTTCTGAGCCTCTTGTTGGTTCAGGCCATCACTTTCAGCATAAATACCCTCTAACTCACTGTTCTTACTTGCATGTTCTTTCGATTCATCGTCATCAACATTTTCAGCCTCATTGGCCTCTAATGCAAGTTTATCACTCAATGCTTGCGTAATATCCTTATCAAGCAACCCCTCAGCGCTTAAATCTTCAATTTCACTCTCTTCCTCAATACCTTCAGCCGCAGCGCCTTCCGTCCCCGCATCTTCAATCACTGAACCATCAACCACTGAACCATCAACCACTGTAGCTTCAACAACGGCGCCATCAACAACTGCACCATCAACAACAGTGCCTTCAGCTTCTTGAGCGTCAGTATCGGAATTCTCTTCACTGCCTTTCATCGGGTCTTTTGGATCAGGCTTCGGGGCGTTCGGTTCAGCCAGGTTGAGTTCTTGATTGACCTTTTCAAACTCTCGAATCTCTGCCAAAGAAGGCAGTTCATCAAGACTACGCATATTAAAATAATCCAAAAACTGCTTTGTGCTTGCATACATTGCAGGTCGCCCAGGCACATCTTTATGCCCCACGATTCGGACCCACTCTCTTTCTAGCAAGGTCTTAATAATGTACGAACTTACGGCCACGCCCCGAATGGCTTCGATATCGCCTCGGGTAATGGGTTGCTGATAAGCAATAAGTGCCAAGGTTTCTAGCAAGGCACGGCTGTAACGCGCGGGCTTTTCATCCCACAATCGTCCAACCCATGGCGCGTACTCTTGCTTCACTTGGATACGAAAGCCAGTGCCTACTTCTTTTAGTTCCACTCCGCGATCGTCACAGCTCGAGCCCAGGATCTCTAAGGCATTACGCAGTTCATCTCTACTGGGACGCTCATCAGCTTCAAACAGGTCCAACATACGATCCAAACTCAAGGTCTGGTTCGCAGCCATCAGCGCGCCTTCAATAATGTTTTTTAATTGATCGATATCCCAACTCATGAAGCGCTCGCTCTGACGTGAATCGGTGCAAACGGTTCGTGTTGCACTAACTCGACTAATGATTCTTTAACTAACTCTAAAACCGCAAGAAAGGTCACTACCACCCCAAGCCGGCCTTGCTTTGGGTCAAACAGGCTCTCAAAGGGCACGAAGGTGTCGGAGTTAAGTGCGGCTAGCACTTGCGACATCCGTTCACGGGTGGATAGTTTTTCCCTTTGAACATGATGGCTTTCAAACATTTTAGTCCGATGCAGCACGTCCTTTAATGCAAATAAAACGTCTTTAAGCTCCACRTCMGGAAACTKAACTTCCCGCACAATATCGGGCCCTTTAACTTCGGCGGGAAATATATCCCGGCCCACTCGCGGCAGTTCGCCTAAATCTTCGGCCGCCTTTTTAATCCGCTCGTACTCTTGCAAACGTCGGATTAACTCTGCCCTCGGGTCCTCTTCTTCCTCTTCTAAGGTCTCTTGTCGAGGTAATAAACTGCGCGATTTTATTTCCCCCAGCATGGCTGCCATGACCAAGTACTCAGCCGCCAAATCGAACTGATACGACTTCATCAAATTGATGTATTCCATGTACTGGCGGGTAATTTCTGCGACTTGGATATCTAAAATATCAATGTTTTGACGTTTGATCAGGTACAACAAGAAATCGAAGGGGCCTTCGAAGGCTTCTAGAAATATTTCTAGCGCATCAGGCGGGATGTATAAGTCTTGGGGGATCGTGGTCAGAGGCTGCCCTTGTACCACCGCAAAAGGCATTTCTGCTTGCTGAGGAGGGCCAGACAACTCAAAACTGACCTGCCCGCCGGGTTCGGTCGCACCCGTAGCCGACGAATCCGCAGCTAAAACAATCTCTTCGCTCTCAGTCTCTGACATAAATAATTCTAATTTTCGACCTTAAAGGCCAACCCTTAAAGCCGACACACACTGCTGCGTAATGTAATTTTAATAGGCTGGCTCAATGCGCTTGCCCGGAACCCGGTTATCCTAGCACACCCGAGTTGAGGACATCACCTTGACGAATCAATAACAATACCGGCGCACGTTGTAACGATTAACGTCCATTAACGCCGCCCGCTCATCATGGCAATGACTGAACGGACGTAGGGCCCGCTAAGGCCCTCAGCTCATTCGACTTTTTAGCGACACGGGTGCATATGCTTGCTGAGCCCCCCGGTTCATTTGAGCTAGCGGTAACTCAAACCCATTGCTTCACGCACGTCTTCTAAAGTCTGCTGAGCACTTTCCCGGGCCTTTTCACACCCTTCCATTACGATACTGCGGACTAAATCAGGGTTCTGTTCGTACTGCTGAGCCCGTTCCCGAATGGAAATCACTTCTTCTTGAACCGCTTCAACAATCGGCTTCTTGCAATCAAGGCAGCCAATCGCAGCAGTTTTGCAGCCTTCTTGCACCCATGCACAAGTCTCTGGGCTGGAATACACCTGATGGAACTGCCACACAGGACACTTCTCAGGATCACCCGGGTCATTCCTGCGCACCCTAGCGGGGTCGGTAGGCATGGTTCTAATTTTCTTTTCGACGTCGGCGGGGTCTTCGCGCAACTGGATGGTGTTGCCATAAGATTTAGACATCTTCTGACCATCAAGGCCGGGCATCTTAGGTGCATCGGTCAATAAAGCCTGAGGCTCTGGCAATATCACTTTGCCACTGCCCTCTAAAGAACCCAATAAACGTTCTTTATCCCCTAAGGTGATATTTTGCTGCGCTTGCACCAGGGCTTTTGCCCTCTCCAGCGCTTCGTCATCGCCTTGCTCTTGATAGGCGGTGCGTGAATTGCGATACAACTTAGCGGCTTTTTTACCCATGCGCTTAATCGCAGTCTCAACGGCTTCTTCAAACCCTGGCTCTCGGCCATACATAAAATTAAATCGCCGCGCGACTTCGCGGGTTAACTCTACGTGCGCTACCTGATCCGCGCCCACGGGTACCATGCCTGCGCGGTACATCAAAATGTCGGCACTTTGCAGTAATGGGTAGCCTAAAAACCCATAGGTACCGAGGTCTCGGTCCTTGAGTTTTTTCTGTTGGTCCTTATAAGACGGGACTCGCTCCAACCAGCCTAAAGGCGTGATCATAGACAAAAGGAGGTGTAATTCAGCATGCTCGGGCACTTGAGATTGAATGAATATGGTCGCAGAGCCCGGATTCAGGCCGCACGCCAACCAATCAATGACCATTTCCCAAACGCTGTCTTCCATCTCTTTCGGGTCAGCGTAGTGCGTGGTCAAGGCGTGCCAATCCGCAACAAACAGATAGCATTCATATTCATGCTGTAAATCAATCCAATTACGAATTACGCCATGATAATGGCCCAAATGTAGCCTGCCGGTAGGTCGCATGCCGGATAGGACCCGCTGCTGAGAAACCACTGAACTCAAGCTTATCTCCTTTTCGTCCCTATTTTTTAGGGCATCAACTAATGGAACTAATATTTATTTGCGAGCGATTATATCGTCAATAAAAGCATTCGGCTAAACAAAACTCACCCCCATTAACGCCTTACAGAATACCCAAGCAGTGGATGCAACCCACCACGTGCTTCCCGCTCGGGTTAGCACGCTCAATAACAGCCTGCACACCGTGCACGCTCGCAGGGTTCAAGCCACGCGTTTAACTTAAGTTTAGACTTGATTGCTAAGCGTTTATTTCGGATTAACGCCGACGATACCCCCGGTATCAATAAGGTTAGAGGCAGAGCTTCTGTCTAGGGGGTTGGGCTAGGGAGTTGGGCTAGGGGATTAATCTAGGGGGTTTGATTTAGACGTTTTGAGCTAGATGGTCGAGGCTGGGTGGTCGGATATTAGATGCATAAGCATAGAGGCTGCAGCCTAAGCCTGATTAAGATTACACCTTAAAAAGGGCCCAAACACAGTTTCAGGCCGTTTGATTTCATTGGAACGGCTCAATATCACCACAACCTTCACGCACGATAATGGGCGTATCATCCACCAGATCAAGCACAGTGGTGGGCATTATGCCTCCCACGCCGCCATCGAGAATCAAATCCACCTGAGAACCAAGGCGCTGTTTAATTTCTTCGGGGTCATTCAACGGTTCGTCGTCATCCGGCATTTGTAGGGTGCAAGTCATCATCGGCTGCCCTAACTCCACCAGTAATGCCTGAAGAATTTTGTTGTCCGGCACTCGAATACCAATGGTTTTTCGTTTCGGGTGATGGAGTTTTCTTGGCACTTCACTGGTGGCTTTTAAGATAAACGTATACGGCCCAGGCGTATGGGATTTAAGCATCCGAAACACGCCATTACTAATGCGCGCATAAGTGGCAATCGCAGATAAGTCAGGACATAGCACGGTAAAATGATGCTTGGCATCAAAACGACGGATGCGCGCAATGCGATTAATCGCTTGCACATCGCCCATGTGACACCCGATCGCGTAGGTTGAATCCGTCGGATAAATCACAACGCCACCCTGATGAATTATTTCAGCCGCTTTGCGAATCAGCCGCAAAGGAGGGTTCTCAGGATGAATAGTAAAGTACTGGGTCATTAATGCTTGTCCTACTTAAGTCTAGAATTCTCACTGGAGAAATTTCGGCGATATAGTAACGCTATCACGATAAAAACGAACCTCTTAATTAATAACGGCCTCCTATCAATTAATAACGGCCTGCCAAGAGAAAACATTATTCTACGTTTTTTTGTCGTGGGGTTGATCCCACCAGCGCCCACTTCACTCAACTCGTTGATGCCAATTACGCTTCATCCAAATTGGCTCACATATCTTAGGCAATGGGGGGAACTTGCCGAGCTCTGCCCAATGACTCTCAGGTAAATGAAAGTCACTGCCTTGAGAGCTATACAGCTCATTGTCACAACTAAGGCGCGCCAAGATATCAATGTCAGTGGGTTTATGAGTTGCCGTACTGACTTCCAAGGCATCGCCACCAAAACTCTTAAAGGCCGTAATCAGACTGCGTAATTTGGTTTTAGAGATGGGGTATCGCCCCGGATGAGCCAACACAGCCAAACCGCCAGCCTGGTGAATCCACTCAATGGACTCCTCCATTGAAACCCAATCGGTCATGACGTACGCGGGCTTTCCGACCTTTAAATACTTCTTAAACGCCTGTGCTCGGTCCTTAACCACGCCTCGATTGACCAGGATTTGAGCAAATATGGGCCGACCGATGACTTGGCCTTCGGCCATTTCTTGCGCTTCTTCGAAAGTACCCGGGATACCTCGCTGCTCTAGCTTTAACGCAATCTTCTCCGCGCGCTGCCAACGCGCATCACATTGCTTTTGCAGATGCCCGGCAAAGCATTGATCATCGCTCTGAAAATCCAGCCCGACAATGTGTATCTCAAGCTTGTTCCAAACAGCACTGACTTCAACGCCGGTAATCAGCTGTATTTTTTCCTCAGCCGCCGCCTTCTTAGCTTCCGCCATGCCAGAAAAAGTATCGTGATCAGTGAGCGCCAAGTAATCCACGCCTTTAGACTTCGCCCTGGCGACCAATGCGGTAGGGCTTAGCTCGCCATCGGATAGATTGCTGTGGCTATGTAAATCAAAAACACTCATTATTTAAATTCACCTAAACTAGTACGCGCGTAATAAAATCTTATACCCTGGCTTCGATCAGCACTTAAAGCAGTCTACTATCAATCTAGGCTGTTTCAATCTTTAACTCCAAGATCACCACTGTTTTCTCACTATCACCCACCCATCCCTATACGAAGCAAAGTAAAATCAAGTATCATCCCTAGGATCTTCTGAACTGGTGTTATTTCATGAAACAACTTATTGATTTCATTCCCCTAATTTTATTCTTCACAGCCTACAAGCTAGGTGATATTTACCTTGCCACCAAAACCCTGATGGTGGTCACCACGCTACAATATGGATTTTACTGGATTAAAGACCGCAAGTTAGAGCGCTTCCAGATTATTACGCTGTCAGCCGTTTATATCTTCGGCACGCTGACRCTGGTTTTGCATGATGAAACTTTTTTGAAATGGAAAGCCCCCATGGTCAATGGGCTCTTTGCAATGATTTTCTTAGGCAGCCAATTTGTCGGCGAACAAAACTTAGTAAAAAGAATGATGGGCCACGCGGTGGATTTGCCCGACAACATATGGACACACCTCAATTATAGCTGGGTGGTGTTTTTCCTATTTAGCGGCTCAGCCAATTTATACGTTGCATTCACCTACCACGAATACTGGGTGGACTTTAAAGTGTTTGGCAGTTTAGGCATGACGCTGCTTTTCATGGTTGGGCAAACGATTTACTTGGCCAAATATATCAAAGAGCCTGAAGAAGACGGCGCAGAGACTGATCCCGCCAAGCCTTCAGACGACTCTCCGGCCTAACGCCCCCTATCAATAAGAATTAGAGGTTACTACTATGTGGTATGCAATCATTAGCGAAGACGTCGCAGACAGTTTGTCTTTGAGGAAAGCAACAAGAGAAAAGCATCTCGCTCGACTCAACGATTTAAAACAAGAAGGCCGACTGTTAGTGGCAGGCCCCCACCCCAGTATTGACGCGCAAGATCCTGGCGATGCTGGCTTTAGCGGCAGCTTAGTGATTGCTGAATTCGACAGTTTGGTGCTCGCCACGGAATGGGCTGATGCCGACCCTTATGTGGCCGCCGGGGTGTATCAAAAAGTGATCGTAAAGCCGTTCAAAAAAGTACTGCCCTAAGGTCAATAATTAGCGCCAAAAACAAGCTCATGGGCATTACGATCACTAAGCAATAAATAGTGAATTAAGCCGTGTAATAAGTAGTACCATGATGAGTACGCGCTACCGTAGCAAGTGCCGTATTATAGACCGAGCGGTAGATCGGATTTCAAACCGAACTTTGAATACGTTAAATATCCAACTGAAAATCGCTAAACGGCCCTCAATAGACCCAATAGCAACAGACTGTGAGATGGTTGACACATGGGTAATAGGCGCTAAGGTATTATCTTGGCTACTAATTCCAAGAAAACACCGTTATTAACATCGTCATCCAACCCTTCATTTAATCGACAACTATCGCGAAAACTGAACTGTGAAAATTAAGCTAAACGTTGCATTGGTGCTCTTACTAACCATCCTAACTCACGCCGCCGAAGCGGAGATGCGCTATGTCTCGGACGTGCTTTATGTGCCGTTACGCAGCGGACAAACAATCGAGCACAGAATTGTCCATCGAGGACTAAAGAGCGGTACGGAAGTAGAGATAATGGATCAGAATGAAGATGCCAGCTGGTTAAACGTCAAAACCAGGTCGGGCATTGAAGGCTGGATTCAAACTCAGTACTTACTCAACCAACCCATCGCTCGCCATCGAATCATCGAAATAAACCAAAAACTAGACCAACTCAAAAGCTCAGGCGGCGATCAAGTCAAAAAGCTTGTGGAGCTTCAAGAAGAAACTAATAAGCTACGACGCGAAAAGAAAAGCCTCGATAAAAGCAACTCCACCCTCAGTCGCGAGCTAACCCACATTAAAAAAGTATCTGCGAATGCGATCCGAATTGATGAAGCCAACAATGAGCTCATCAAAAAGAATCAATTAATGGAAATAGAGATTGAACAATTGAAAGCCGAGCGGGATAAGTTTGAGAATGACAATACTTCCGAAGGCCTTAAATACGGCGCGCTTATTATGATCGTTGGCTTATTTATTGGCTTAATCGCGCCCATGCTCAGAACCAGTCGTCCTACCAGCGGCTGGGCCTAGCCAGCACAAGTATACGACAGCAGTTAACACGGCTGTCGTTCGCACCCCCCTCGCTAGCACGACTCAAAATCCACCCCTCCAAACCTACCCCTCCAAACAAGCCTCAGATACCTACTCGTAAAGGAATCTGAGGTCAYTNATTCGTTGTAACTYCCCGGTTATCCAGCGCGTCTGCCGAGCAGGCACGCGCATTCAGGCGTATTAGGCTACTCTTTAAGCATCCTCAGTGAATACCTCTTTAGGGCAATTCAACCACTGGGACGAATTAATGGCCGCGAACAATACCCGTTGACTAACTCTTCCCCCTCTACAGCCACACCAGTAGCCATAGCAACCCAGCAGGTTTGCAAGGTGGTCACGACTGGCGCGGGCTCTCTTAGCATTCTTAGCAATGTCGACTTAGAAATCAATCAGGGCTCCTCCGCCGCCATCGTCGGTGTATCAGGGTCAGGTAAATCCACGCTRCTGAGCTTACTAGCCGGACTGGATACGCCCTCTTCAGGCAAGGTTTTTCTAAACCAACAATGTATCAGCACCATGACAGAAGACCAGCGCGCCGCAGTCCGTGGTGAGCAGGTAGGTTTTGTTTTTCAATCGTTTCAATTGCTGCCTAGTCTTTCCGCATTAGAAAACGTCATGCTGCCCCTGGAGCTTAGAAACCACGCTAACGCCAAACAGACCGCCAGTGAATTGCTGCAACGTGTCAATTTAGAACATCGCATCAATCACTATCCCAACCAATTATCAGGCGGAGAACAACAGCGCGTGGCGCTCGCCCGCGCGTTTGTGAATCAACCGAAGGTGTTATTCGCCGATGAGCCCACCGGTAATTTAGATTCCACGAGCAGCAAAAACATTGAGTCACTGCTGTTTGAACTCAATAGAGAAAACCACACCACGTTAATTATCGTCACCCATGATCTTGCGCTGGCCAGCTTATGTAAAACAAAAATATGCTTGAGCGCTGGGGAAGTCACCTCAATCGAGGAAAATTAACGCCATGCACACGTTTAGGTTAACCCTCAAACTGTTATTAAGGGAATGGCGCTCAGGGGAGCTACGCATTATTGCCATGGCGCTCATTATCGCCGTAAGTGGCTCGGCGGCGATCAATTTTTTTACCGAACGTCTGCAATTGGGCATGGAGTCTCAGGCCTCCGAATTAATCGGTGCGGACCTGGTTATTTCTAGCCCTCACCCCATTGATTCATCTTGGCTAGAGCAAGCCAATCAATTAGACCTCAGGCAAGCCCAAAGCATCGAATACACCAACGCGGTGATCGCCAATGACGAATTTGCGTTGGCGAGTATTAAGGCGGTCAGCGATCAATACCCATTAAACGGCGCCCTAGAGACCTCTTTGCAAACGTTTCAGTTAGGCCAAGTTACCCAAGGCATCCCTAACGCCGGGGAGTGCTGGATAGAAAACAAATTATTGCCACTCTTAAAGCTGAGTATTGGGGAGCTCTTATGGGTTTCGGGCCAGACCTGCAAAGTTTCACGTATTATTACCTTTGAGCCAGATCGAAGCAGCAGCGTTTTCAGCTTATCCGCCCGCGTATTAATACCACTTACCGACTTAAATAAAAAAAAGCTTATTACGCCTGGACGAAAGGTTTCATTCCGTTATTTTTTCAGCGGCCCGCCTCGATTAATTAACGCGTATAAAAACCAAATTTCACCTGAGCTGGAGCAAAGTCAAAAAATAGTCAGCGTCAAAGACGGTCGGCCAGAAATACGCAGTGCGCTTGATCGCGCGGAACGCTTTCTGGGCCTGGCCAGCTTAGGGGCAATTTTATTGGCTGGCACCGCTATTGCCATGGGCGCGCAACGATACAGTTACCGCCATATGGACGTTAGTGCAATGATGCGATGCTTTGGCGCCAGTCAAAACCAAATTTTAGCGATCTACAGCACACAAATATTTATATTCGGAATCATCGCCAGCGCATTGGGTTGCTGTATCGGCTGGGTACTGCAGGAATTGCTGTTCCTTCGGCTGAAAGACATCATGCCCGAAAACCTACCGCCACCCTCGCTAAAACCTATTTACCTATCCTTTATCACTGGCATGGTGATTTTGTTGGGCTTTGCATTGCCGCCTCTTATCCGCCTTAAAAAGGTGCCGCCTCTGCGGGTACTTAAACGAGACCTAATGCCTTTGCCCACTAGCGCCTGGTTAGCGTACGCAAGTGCGTTTTCCGCCATTGGCTTTTTAATGTGGAAATACACCGACAGCCCAATCCTTACGGTGATTGTATTGGGCACGACCCTAGCGATTATTGCATTCATGGGCTGCATCGCTTATGGGCTATTACGTTTAGCGGCGCTATCCAATCACGGGGTCGGTGTAGCCTGGCGGTTTGGGATTAAAAACCTGGTCCGACGGCCACTGCCTTCGGTGGCGCAAATCCTAGCCTTCGGCTCCACATTCATGGCGATGGCGATGATATTCCTGGTACGCACCGACCTACTCAATGCCTGGCAGGACCAGCTGCCGACCGATGCCCCCAACCATTTTGCGGTCAATATTGCACCGGAGGATGCCGATGCCCTAGACGACTTCTTTATCACCGAAGAGATAAAGGCCACACCACTCTACCCCATCGTTAGAGCGCGTCTAATCAAACTCAATGGCAGCAGCATTCCTACATCAATGTTTGATTCATTAGGCGGCGATGGCTTTTTGAAGCGAGATTTGAGTTTAAGCGAGTCCGACCAATTACCCGAATACAACCATCTTTTACAAGGCCATTGGTGGGATGAAGACAGTACCGAGAAACTGGTGTCCGTCGAATCTATGTTATCGAAACGCATTGGTTTAAGCGTCGGCGACCAACTGACCTTTGTCTTTGGTAGAGAAGAGTTCCAAGCCACGGTTAGCAACATCCGAAAAGTAGAGTGGGATTCATTCCGGCCCAACTTCTATTTTATTTTCTCTTCGGCCACTTTAGCGGATTTCCCCGCGACTTATGTCACCAGCTTTTTCCTACCTCAAGAACAAAAATTCAAACTTCCAACGCTCATTCGACGCTTTCCTTCCACGACTTTTGTAGAAGTGGAACAAATTTTAATGCAGGTTAAGAAAATACTCACCCAAGTAGGCGTCGCAGTTGAATACGTTTTAGCGTTTGTACTCGCGGCTGGCTTCGCGGTGCTTTTCTCCGCGCTTCAGGCCACACTGGACGAACGTTTATTTGAAGGGGCATTACTGAGAGCGCTGGGGGCTAACCGGCGACAGCTGCGCAGCGGACATTTTGCAGAGTACTTTTCATTAGGGGTCTTGGCCGGATTAATGGCCGCAATAGGCACCGAGATAATTGCCTATCTTCTGTATACCTTAATCTTTCATCTCGATTATCACTTTAAATGGCAGCTATGGATAATTTGTCCATTCGCCGGAGGAATAATCATAGGTTGCGTAGGATTTTGGGCGACCCGAAGAATAAGCCAACAAAGCCCTGTTATTATTTTTCGCGAAGTCTAAAGTTGACCGAATGTATCGACACCCGTAGTTGACTTAAACAAACCCGCACCGGATTCAGACTCGACTGCATACTTAGCAATAATTTCCTGATAACTGCCATCCTCAATCATGGCGTCCAAGGCCTCATTAAACGCTAAGACAATTTCTTGATGATTTACGTTGCGCTTACTCACCGCAAGGCGTATATCTTCAACCGCGATCGTACCGGGCAGTATCGTCAAGCTGGATTCGACTCCGGAACCCTTCATTGCCAAACGCGCCTTTTGTTCATCGACCACAATAAAATCAAGCTGGTTCATCGCCACCCGCTTTAAACTTTTCAGTACCGACAGCTCAGAAATTCGTTCCATTAGCTCTGCATTTAAATAACCCCGATCATCACTTAGATCGGCCAACTTCTCTAAGGTAAGCTGTTTAAAATCATTGACCTTGCGGTGCAGCAGATGGTCATCCCAACGCGCGATCAACTTTAATTTATGTTGGTGATAAGGTTTTGAAAAAATAAGCTGGCCTCGATCCCGCTCTCGCCCGCCCATAAAGACCAACGCGTCATAAACGCCGTCTTTTACGCCTTTCAAACCTTTTCGCCAGGGTACTAACTTAATGCTGGACTGATAACCCGCCCGCTTTAAAGCCGCCGTAACCAACGCTGTCACCACGCCCCCGTCTGACGCCTGGCCATTGCTAGAGAACCAACTGTTAACAACAATTCGTAACGGTTCAGTCTGAACTGGCGCATCACTGGCGCGGGCCTTTGCGGCTACCGCTTGTGTTCGCAGCAAACTATTTTCATTCGCCTTCGCAAGCAAGACATCGACACGCATCGAGTCGGCTCTCAGCACCTCCAACAATCCATCAACGCCTTTTAGCTCAGCCAGATTTAAATATTGGCTACGAAGACTCTTCAGCACGCTCGTACTTTCCATACGCACATCATAAACAAACCAGCGGCGATCAATACGCTTTAACTTATAATCAACATTGAGTGACATAAAGTTCGCTAATATCACTTCACTTCGAACAATTGATTTTTGGCCATTGGCATTAAACTTCGCGTCGAAAAAGCGTACGCCCTGACCGTCATAAAAAGCAAATACCTTTGCATAAGCGCTGACTATGATGTTTTTAACGTAATGATGAAATTGTTCCTTTTGATCTTTTGATGCCAACGGCCAATGATCTGCCGCAATCACCCGCGTTATTGAACGGGTATCCATGATAGGCAACACGGTGGATTCAACCAGGCTCTCCAACTGACCACTGCCGTCAACGTAAATGTTTTTATTGGTTTTGATTTCTTGCAACAGTGCCAATACGGCCTGCTCGACCACCACCTTAGGGTCGCCCGCTAACACGGCAGTGTCAGACGGAGCCGGCAACAAGCGACGTGACTCAACGCCACGTTCCGAAGAGTCCATCGCCGCCTCGGCGAAACTCACACTGGCGAGAAAGAACATTAACGTTAGAATAAATTGTCTCATGCAGCCCTCAGTTTTATTTTTCATTCAAACAGAACAATCTATACAAATAAAAATTAACGAACCCATCGAATCGGATTTTCAGAGGTCAATATTGTTTAAACATTCCGCTACTTCGCCAATGCACAATGAAAACCAAGTCATAAAAGCATATCGAATTAGGGCAAGACAAATCAGGTAACAAGCAACAGAATACAAAACTTCTCCCTTCAATGCCAATCGGCCCGATCAAACGGTAAGCGTTATAATAGTGGCATCGAAACCACGCGGGCTAACAAGGCCTTTAAGCTCCTCATTTAAGGCCAACGCTATCTCAGTTTTGATACCAAGCTCACACTTTGAAAATAAAACACTCTTTTCAATCTAGACCGATACCGATAGACTTCCCTGCATAACGCGCATTACCTCTAAGTTTTTTGATCACCGCCTTTAGCTATAACAATAATGCATTTTCATTAAAAACATAGATGCGCCTACATTGCTAAATTTTACAATTCAAAAAGTCGTATTAAATCGCCTCTGAATAAAACGATCCAACCCATGGGGGTTGACCGGCGACGACCCAATGCTTTACACAAGGCATTCACGCTGAAGCAAGAGAGTTTACTTACCCTTACATCAAATTGTTGTGCTAGAACCGTCATATAATGACATGTCTCAGAATGCCGCGTAAAAAGAAATGCGCTGCAAGCAAAATTCCACCTCGAATAAATAGTGTGCCAACTTAATCAAACACCCCTGTTACGATGCAGAAAGGTCGCAAAACAAAAAGTAACGCGACAGGTGGTGATACGACAAGGCCTAACCAAACAACATTACAGAACAAAAACTGATATTAAAATGGAATTATAACTCCCCAGGCGCAAACTGCTTTATTAATAATAAAGCTTGGGCGAACAGAACCTAAACGCATAAGACCATAACAACAATAAAGAGGAACACTGATGATTTTGGAGCCAATACTACTTAACAGGGAAGGTTCAGTGGCACAAATCACTCTCAATCACCCCCCAACAAACAGCATGAATCTAGCCTCGTTTAGTGCACTGAACGAAAAACTCACAGAAGTAGAAAATGATCCGAGCATTCGCGTCATCATTCTAACGGGCCAAGGACAAAAAGGATTTTGTGCTGGCTTTGATCTAACCGCAGGAAGTAATGCCCCTCAGATCAACCAAAAAGCGCAAGAGATTTGTAATCAACTTGAAAACAGCAGCAAACCAGTGATCGCTGCAATCAATGGTTACGCCCTTGGCGGCGGGTGCGAAATTGCTATTAGTTGCCACTTTCGATTTATGGCCAGCCAACCCAAAGCAGTGATTGGTTTACCCGAGTTAGACTTGGGTGTCATGCCGGTCTGGGGTGGAACCCAGCGACTGCCTCAATTGGTAGGTAAATCCAAAGCCTTAGAAATGATGCTGCTAAGCCAGCGTATCAATGCCCGCCAAGCACTAGAGATAGGTCTGATCAATCGCGTCTGTGAACCCGATGAATTACTGACCCAAGCTTATCAATTCGCCAATGCGCTTGCGAAACGTCCCCCACTTGCGGTCTCTGCTGTACTCAAAACAGTACGCGTAGGGATCGAGCAAGGACTGCACGCAGGCTTACAAGCTGAACTCGACGAAGTGGTGCAACTCGGAGCAAGCCAAGATGCGTTAGAAGGTATCCAAGCATTTTTTGAAAAGCGTGCGCCTGAATTTACGGGTAAATAGTACGACTAAGCGCCACACCCAAAACCACCCGACCTATAATGCCCCGGCACACAGCAAGCGACATTACTGCTGAACGTCGGGGGAATTCGTGTCAAACAAATAAGCGATAGACACCAACTGATCATCGATCTCCATGCCTAATAACTGGGCCCACGAATTCAAGATCACAATCGCATTTTTATCGGCATCCTTCTCGGTATACCCTTTAATACGCTCCAGTATCCCGCTGTTCACTGCCTCGACTTCCCTGTACTTTGCATTCAGTTGATTCAATTCAAGATCCGGGCTGACACCGTTTTTATGCGCAAAATACTGACTCAGCAGATACATTGACGTCGTACGCACCATGGTTTCTTCGGTGCTTGAAAATGGCAGGTGAAACCGAGCCATGGGCTTAAAAAAATCCATTTTAGGGCAACCACTAATGGCCATTAACATGCCAATAATAGAGAACAAACCGTCTTGCACAGAAGAGGTTTTTAAATAACTTCGTTCCGGTGTATCACATCGAATATCGCATATTTGATACGACACAAAGTCTCGAAACTCTTCCACTACATCGGCCATACTGGACGCCACTGGGCAATACTCATGGGTTTGAGTATTTAGCGGACAGCCATCACACTGGTGGTAATCCAGCTTAGCCCAATAAGGTAAAGGCCTCTCTCGATTCACCGGGATAATGTTCAGCGTAATAGGATCCATTGCAATATCAAAGCGCTTCTCCTCACAATCGCCAAATGAAAACAAGTAGGTCACCCGATACTCATCGTCTTCGCCATCCAACAAAATCACTTGGTCTGCTATACTTTGTATCTTTGCGCTTTCCAAAAGGCTGCTTCCATTTAGCTATTTTCTAGACTTAAAAATATTAACTAGAGGATGCTCGCAGGCATTACCACTCGATCTGAAATTTAGCGATATACGAACGGGCGCTGAATGACAATGAAATCACTCTTTGAGAATAGCGAGCAGAATAAGCTTTCGTCAACCTGCCCCCAGGCACGCCGACAAGACAAAAACCAAGCGCCCGAGGAATCGTTTTCCGAACAACGCATTACCAGCCAAAACATAAAAAGGCACTACGGCACGACACTGCACAAAGGCATCGCCACTTCAGGCTCATTTGAGGCTTTACAGCCTCCCCAACCCGATTTAAATCGCCTTTCAAGGTCTATCACCGACAGAGGTTTACTATAAAAAAATCCTTGTACGTAGTCGCAACCAATCTGCTCTAGAAACTCTACTTGTCCGACTTCCTCAACCCCTTCAGCAACAACCTTTAACCCCAAGCTTTTTGACAGTGCAAGAATGGCACGAATAATCGCTTCGCCATTACGATCCTGATTAATATCCTTTATAAATTCACGGTCTACTTTAAGGATATCAATGGGTAATTTTTTCACGTAACTCAACGAGGAATAACCCGTGCCAAAATCGTCAATGGCAATAGAAATCCCTAAACTTTGCAACTCTTCGAGGATGCGAATTTTYTCTTCGGGGCTATCCATCACCATACTTTCGGTGATCTCTAACACCAACCACTGGGGCTTAATGCCCGTTTCTGCGAGTATATTGCGAATCATCTTTAACAGCTTTCGGTCACACAGTTGGCGCACTGACAAATTCACCGAAATAGTTAAGGGCGATTTGGAATACCCAGCCTTATTCCAAATACAAATTTGCCGACAAGCCTCAAGCGTAATCCATTCACCGATAGGGATAATCAAACCGGTCTCTTCGGTGAGCGGAATAAATTGATCAGGGGGAATAAACTCGCCACTCTCTAACTGCCAGCGAAGCAGTGCTTCAACCCCCACAATATCACCGCTGCCAATATCCACCTGAGGCTGATAGACCAACGTGAATTCATTATTACTTAAGGCGTTTCGAAGTTTATTTTCCATATCAATATTTCTTGAAATACGCTTTTGCATATCCGCAGTAAAATACTGATAATTATTGCGCCCCTCAGACTTGGCATGATACATCGCAATATCGGCACATTTTAGTAATGAAGTGACGTCCTGCCCTGAGTCGGGGTAATTCACAATACCAATACTTGCCCCAACGACGACTTCATACTCACAAGCTCCGTCTTTTAGTAAAAACTTAGTCGAAAGTTCATTAAGGACCTTTTTCGCAACAACAGCAACACTATCGGGATGACTTACACCTTCTATAATAATAGTAAACTCATCTCCGCCAAGCCGACTGACGGTATCCACTTCACGCGTGCAACGCTGTAATCGTTTAGCCACCTCCTGCAACAGCTGGTCGCCCACACTGTGACCTAAGCTATCATTTACTTGCTTAAAACGATCAAGGTCCAAAAACATCAAGCTGACAAGATGGCCCGCTCTTTTCGCCCTTGCAATCGCAAGCTTGAGCATTTTTTCAAATAAATTTCGATTTACTAAGCCTGTTAACGAGTCGTATTGAGCGGATTGAATTAATTGGCGTTCGGCCTTTTTTCGCGACGTGATGTCTTGAAACGCAAGCACTGCTCCGCAATATTGATCTGCTTTTTGAATAATCGGCGTAGCAATGTATTCAACAGGAAAACACGCGCCATCTCTGCGAGCATAAACGCCATCATCTTTATGACAACTATCGCCCTCTAGACACCGTCTATAGGCCTTTGAACCCAACCATTCAAATGAATCCTGTCCCGCTTCGTCGGTACAGAACCACGCTGAAATATTGCTTGAAATTAACGTCTCACTGTCTTGCGCTAACATACGCGTCGCGGCGGGGTTTACAAACGTTATTATTCCTTGTTGATCAAGGCCCACCACGCCCTCTCCGACCGACTTTAAGATCAACTCATTATCATCTTTTAACTTTTTAACTTCTTCAAGTCGACGCTCAAGCAATTTATTCTTTTTATCTAGCTCGAGAAAAAACTTAACTTTGGCGGTGATGATATAGGGGTCGAGGGGTTTAAAAAGATAATCAACCGCGCCCTTTTCATAGCCTCTAAAAACGTATTGCTGCTCTTTATTAATAGCCGTCACAAAAATAATGGGCACTACCTTAGCGCTTTGGCTCTGACGCATTAATTCCGCGACTTCAAACCCATCCATATCAGGCATTTGCACATCAAGAAGAACCAGAGCAAAGTCATCTTTAAGCAACTCATGAAGTGCTTCATTCCCAGAGTTAACACTCACAAGCCGTCGATCCGGCCCCTCGAGAATTGCCTCYAAGGCAATTAAGTTCTCGGGACGATCATCGACCAATAGAATATTCTGTTTTTCCATACAGCCCCCGAATCTCTGTAAAAAACAATCACTCAAGCAATCGAAACTGAACCCATCAAATATAATTTGATGCAATCAAAGGCCGCTTACTTCAATGATCTATTTTTCGCACACGAAAAAATTTCAACGCGTATTATTTTATTATCTGCCTACTTGTGTGACCCGCCAATAGAGTAGGAAGGCGATTATTCGTTGGACTTCTTGGGCATTCGAGCGATCAACCGGGAGATCACAGCTTTATCTTTAGCATCGATGGATACGATTTTAAGACCCGTGGCATAATTATTGGAATGACTGGATTTTTTGGTCCATACCACCTTCGCCTGAAAAGCAACCACCGCTCCATCTTCGAAGTCCTCCGGCAAGCCCATGCTGACGCTCATCACGTCCGCTTGATGCAACGGCGTACCGCTAATCAGCATAATGCCTTCCGTAGTCATGTCCATCACACGGCCCAGCACTTGACTAGAGACTCGATCAGTCAAACGTAGAAACTTATTCATTCGCCTACGCGGTAGACGTCGCCCGTCGTTGGCGGGGCTTAGTTGCTCAGTAACTTTTTTTAATCCCATCGTGATTGCCTATTGTTAAAATTATAGTCATATTATTTAGCAGACATAAATCTATCCGGTCCACATCATTTTGTTGCGCATTCGCATCTTCCGTACACTCATCTGTTAATGAGCGTAACCTTTAAAAGCTTCGGCATTAAAAACATCGGTGACTATACCTGCCGGTACTATACCCATCAGGGCTATACCCATCGGCATTAACGCCACCGCAAACCCTGTGCTTTTGAGGCTTTTTAGAACCCGGTGCGGGCAAATACAGCGCAGCATTAACAAGTAGGTCTATGCTATATCTCAGTCAAAAAGGAAACCGTTAAAAAGATAACACTTAGTCATCGTCAATCGTGATTAGGCACTCATTTATAACAAACAACTCGCTATTACCACGTTCATCCTCAGATTTAGGCCTAAGCCGCAAGCCCACTCCACCCTCACGATCAACCTCACTGGCAAGCAAACTAGAACTAAGGCACTATTACTCGGCAAACTGTGCGTAAAACCACATTTGTACCCGTCTCAGCGCCAGCCTTGGGACAGGGTTAACAATGTATCTGGGCGTATATAAACGGTGTACTAGCACATCAAATCATTTCCGTAAGCCACACGAAACAAGCGTTAGCCCAACACCACAATAAACATAACTAATTGTTTAGTATGGGTATATCTGATAGCTCAAGCCAACTTCAGGAGCTTACCTCCCTCGTCGAGGCTTACAATGACTAAACATTAGGCATATATAAATTACTAAACCGTCTAGAGCAGACAAATAAAATACTTGCATCGACCCAGTATTTTTGGAACACTTCCGCTTGTTAAGTTGCAGTTAAGCTTAAAAGCGAAAACCAATATAAAAAGTGATTAAGAGCAAATGGTAAGAATTAAACGAAATAAGACTCTAAAAACGAGTCTCGATCGGATTATTGACTACCCCTAGGCATTACGCCCACGCATTGCCAAAGACGCTCCATTCCCTTTACAACACTGCAAAATAATACAAACAAACAGCTCACTCATTAGCATTACTTATTAACCAGCAGGAAAATGTATGGATATGGTCCACCTACGTAGGGGGATGCCTTTCAGCGGAAACGGCAAACTTCGATATCCGATTAACCAATCGTTCTTCGGCACAGCGCTCGCACTGGTTTGCGCGCTTGTGGTTCTACTACCTTCAACCTCATTCGCCGCAGGGCCAAGAATGGGCGAGATCTACATTGGCGTAGGCGCAGGTATTTATGCCCCTAAGTTTGATGCAGACGGTACCTTTGGCACCGCCGTGAACCCGCCTCCACTAGGCGAAGTAACAATAAACATTGGCGATTTCCCCGCAAGTGTAATCCTTGGCGCGAATGACTCAACGTCGACTGACGTACAAACCGAAAACCTGGAGCTAATTTCCTTAGGTGCAGTGATCGGTTATCAAATCACGAATGAATTCAGCGCTGAGATTGGCATCGACCTTACGTTTATTACTATCGACGTTGAAGGCCTGGAAGTCCCTCGTATCGGCGCAGGTGCTCCAGACACCTTGGCCTTGCAGGTGCAACCTCCTGAGCTACTGCCACTTACCTTTTCCGGGGTCTATAACTTTTTACCCCAATCACGCGTCAGCCCTTACGTCGGATTCGGCGCGATGCTTGCGCTGATCAATACGGACACCAATCAAAGCGCTTTTGATGTCAACGATCTAGTGACACTCGAGGGTGGAATCGAACTGGGTTATTTTGCGCAAGCAGGTGTAAAGCTGGACATTAGCAAAAGCCGATACGTATTTGTCGAAGCAAAATACGGGCGGATTTCGAGCCCCGATTTGACCAACAGGCTCGGCAACAAAGTAGACATTGACAAATTTGAAGTCCGGCAGCTCAAGTTTGGTATTGGTTACCCATTTTCATTTTAAACCCATAGATCGACATGACAGTTAAAACGCGCCCAAGCACCAAGGTCCGCCTCACAAGGCATACCCAGAAATATCAAACGAAAGCAAGCGGGCTCGTTTAAACATATATTCACTTCCAGCTGTCCAACGATAGCAACAAAATTCGGCATGATTATGATGGAAAAAAATATAAACAAAATGCTCAAGCAGATACTTTGCTCAATGTTATTGGCCACTCTAGCCACTCAAGCAAGTTTTGCGGCGGGCCCTCGGGCCAAAGACATTTACGTGAAATTAGGCGGGGGCATCTTGACTCCCACCTTTAAATTAAAAAGCGGGGAGCCATTCGGTATCGATGGTCCTCCACTCGGTGTTACCAACACAACACGAGGCGGTACGACGGAACTCCTCAACATCACCGGCTCCTCTGACAACCTCCAAAACCGCATAGAGAACAAGCAGATTTTGGCCCTAGGCGGCGGCGCTGGCTATCAGTTCAATTCATACGTCGGAGCAGAGCTGCACTTAAACGTCGGCTTCCCGAATATCGCGGTAAGAGATATTTTTCTAGATGATATCTTGGCTGAAGGTAAAGAGACTGCTGGAACAGTGCATATACTCACTCCGCACTTACTTCCCGTAGGCGCTAGTATCACTTTATCTCCGCTACCGAACGCCTTTATTAGCCCCTACGTTGGTTTCGGCGGCATACTTGCCTTACTCGACAACCGTAGAGCCGGAAGCCCAGCTACAGACATTATCACCTGGGACGGTGGCGCAGACATCGGCATTCTTATACACGGTGGAGCAAACATGGACATCACGAAGGACCTGTATGCATACGTCGACATTAAATACGGGTACATTGATGAGCCTGAGATAAAAGGTAAAAATGGCGAATCAGTCGCAGTAGACTATTTTGATTTCCGTCACTTCTCAGTAGGCGTAGGCATGCGATTCTAAGCAGACTCTTACCTACCTAAGCTCCCCCAGGGGGCTTAGGTTTCAATTTTTATNCCCACTCTCCACCCTACTCCACAACTYCCCCCCTCCCTGACATACCCCCATAAAACGCTCGTTATTACTGCTCACTGAAACACCACCGATTCAATCCATCGGCTCCTAGGTTTTAGACCTCTCCTCATCAGAATCGCCATCACTGCGTCACCTCAACAAAATAAACTCCTCATAAAAAAATGTCCCCTATACAACATTACGCATGTGCGTAATAACTGTAATTTATAAAAAGTCTTGCTTCTTTGGTTTTTTTTTGAAACACTTCGTAACGTTCAGCTTTAATTCATCTTTATGATGAGCTTTATACAAGCTGGGCCAGTAAAACTCGTTCAAAAGTCAGAGTTTCATGCGCTAACCAGCTAGGCGGCGACTTGATTCATTTTATTTCTGTCGACCGTTCTGTATTTCTATTTAGTTTTAGCGTTAGGGCAATGGAAAGTGCCTAAACAAAAACAATTAAAACTTAATCCTTATTGAAATATTAACGGCAGAATATCTATGGATAAGGCTCACCTGTGCAGGAGGATGCCTTTCAACTCAAAAGGCAAGAATCGTCATTCAGACCACAAGCAATTATCTCTATTTCCTTGGCTCATGGCTGGGGTTATTACAGCCCTTGTGCCACTCAGCGCGTCGGCGGCAGGCCCACGAATGGGGGAAGTCTACCTCGGCGTAGGCAGCGGTTTTTATGCCCCGAAATTCGATGTCTCAGGTACCTTTAATACAGCCCTCAATCCTCCCCCTTTAGCGACCGTCACGATAGCGCTGCCTAACGGTATCAGCGGGTCGGTACTCACCGGCGCAGGCGACAGCACGGCCACCGACGTGCAAACCGAAAACTTAGAATTGATTTCATTTGATGCAATCATTGGTTATCAGATAACGCACTCACTCAGCGCTGAAGTGGGCATCGACTTAGCSGTTTTCAATGTTGACATTGAAGGGCTTGAAACCGGAAGGATTGGCGCAGGATCACCTGAAACACTGGCCATTAATGTTATGCCCCCCGAGCTATTACCTATCACGTTCTCTGCTATTTACAACTTCTTCCCGCAATCAAGGATCAGCCCCTACCTTGGGTTTGGCGCCTTGCTGGCCCTGCTTAATACCGATACCCACCAAAGTCAAAGTGACGTCAACGACCTACTCACCTTAGAGGGGGGCCTGGAATTAGGCTACTTTGCTCAAGCTGGAGCACGATTCGACATTAGCAAAAGCAGATACTTTTTTGTTGAATTGAAATACGGCCGCGTCTCGAACCCGGAGCTAACCAACCGATTAGGCATCGACGTAGACGCCAAAAAATTTGAAATAAGGCACCTTAAGTTTGGCTTAGGCTACCCCTTTTCATTTTGAGCGCAGCCCCTTTATGACAAGTAAAAATAGCGCTCTCACAGCCCCCTATTTTTCAGCAGACTCTCTGAAATCATCCAATTCGGTAGACTCCCTATGAGTAAAAATTTAAAGCGCTGGTTACAGAAATTATTCACTGTCACACTTTTATTAATATTGACTCAAACAAGCTTTGCAGCAGGCCCCCGTGCCAAAGACTTATATTTTAAGGTCGGTGCAGGCGTTTTCACCCCGACCTTTGACCTACTGGATGGTTATCGATTCGGTATTGACGGTCCACCCACCGGCGTCACCAATACCACGCTAGGAGGAGAGACAACCATTTTCTCTATAGTAGGCACAAGTGATGACCTGAATAATCGTATCGAAAACAAACAAATCTTATCCATGGGCGGCAGCGCTGGCTATCAAATCAATCCGCACATCGGCGTTGAACTACATTTAAACTTTGGCTTTATCACAATCGCGCTAAGAGACACCTTCGTAGACAGCCTTTTCGTGGAGGGCGCTGAAAATGCTGGCACAAGCCACATACCGCCCCCTGCTCTCCTGCCAATTGGGGCGACCATCACCTATTCCCCCTTCCCCAGCGCCCTCATCAGTCCTTATATCGGCCTAGGCGGCGTACTCGCCCTACTCGATAACCGGCGCGCCGGCAGCCCTCCAACAGACCTGGCTATCTTGGACGGTGGCGGTGAATTCGGTGTATTAGTGCACGGAGGCTTTCACTTAAACATCACTAAAGATTGGTTTGCATTTCTGGATGTAAAATACGGGTACATTGACCAACCCAATATCAACGACAGAGGGGGCCAAGCTGTGCCCGTGGACTTCTTCGACTTTCGCCACTTTTCAGTAGGCGCAGCAAAGCGCTTTTAACCTCAGGCCCGCCCCTATAGTCCATCACCAACTAGTCCATCAGCAACTAGTCCATCACCCGCTAGCCCGTCAACAACTAGCCCATTAACAACGACGGCCCAGTGAATTCAAGACAAGCAGCCCTGTTTTCACAGGTATTGGGTCCGCGTTATGCGTAGGCTTTTCGTCGTCCGCCCACTGAAGTACAAAAAGCCACCCAATAACCAATACTAACGTACTACTCTTTAATAAATTCTCAGACCTCTCTTTAACATCCAGATCTTTCTATTCTTTCTACGTTAGTCCCCTACAGGCGGTCGGTTTTATCTGACAAACGCTTAATTCCTAGTCTATAACTACAGAGACGCTGGCAATTACCTCGACTAACTGGGTACCAGCAAAAAACTAACCAAGACATTTGAAGTGAGTAGTATCATGGATGTACGTTCTGGCTCTTTCCCCGCAATATTCCTTTTTCTTATTTGCCCCTTTTTACTCAGTAGCTGTGATAAAAATGGCGTAAAAGTCGATAACTCTCAAGGCACAATTTCCATCTCGGTAACCGACGCCCCCATTGACGACGCCATCGAGGTAAACCTCACCTTCACAGGCATTTCCATTAAACCCACAGGCCAGTTCCCCTACGATGTCCTATTTACTGAGCCCCTCACGCTCAACATGTTGAACTACCAAGGGGATAACGCGGAACCCGTAATTGAAGACTTTGGGCTACAAGCAGGCGAGTACGATTATGTTCGCCTCAATATAGATTTAGATGGCTCTAACATTGTCACTTCCGAGGGCACATTCCCATTTATCGTTCCATTTTTATCGTTAGCGAAAAGAAACTTACAGCTATTTTTTACCGAAGACTCCTTACTCTACACCAAGCGATTCACCGTAACGGGCAGTCAAAACATCGATTTCATCGTCGATATTGATCTTCGAAAATCCATCTATGAAAGTGATGGGCTCGCTTACAACTTCATCCCCAGTACGCGCACACTCATTCGCTCGAATGTAGGCTCCATCACCGGCTCGCTCGCTACAAGCTTAGTTGATGGTGGCAGCTGCTCCGAAGGCACCGCAGGTAAATCTGTCTACGTGTTCGCGGGCAGTAATGCCAGTGCGCAAGATATCCAAGGCAATCGATCCGACCCATTCACTACTGCGAATATTACCGGGGATTCCAGCAGTGGTTATACCTATACCGTCGGCTTCGTACGCGCCGGGCGTTACACCGTTGCATTTACCTGCAATGCTGACATCGACAATATCAACTTCGCCAACCCAGTGGAGTTTTTAGCGGACGAAAATGTCACCGTCACTGCAGGGAATACGCCCACAACTCAGAACTTTTAAAACGAGCCCTGTCGCTGGCTTCACCTGAAGCCAGCGTTCTTAGGTTCAACGCCAAAATGGCACCTTCGCCCCAGCCCGCACGAATAACTCCTCCCTCCCTATAGTTAGCCGCTCAAAATACTGTAATATATTAGTCAAAGTAGAGTGCTCGAATAATAAAAATCACAATTTCATTTAGAAACGGAGGCTTAGCGAATTATGGCGAAGAAACAATGGGACCTACTAATCAAAAACGCACTGGTTTTTGACGGTAAAGGCGGCCCCCCCGAACAAATCGATTTAGCCACTAAAGATGGCATAATCGCGGCCAAAGGCTTGAACCTAGACGCAAAACAAGCCAAAAAAGTCATCGACGGTAAAGATAGATGGCTAATGCCTGGTCTAATCGACATTCACACCCACTTTGACCTTGAAGTCGAAATCGAACCGGGGCTCCCAGAAGCGGTACGCCATGGCACCACCAGCGTGGTCATGAGCAACTGTAGCTTAGGCATTGCTTTTGGTGCTCAAAAAAGCGAATCCAACCCGGAAGAAAACCCCATCGTTGACTGTTTTGCTCGGGTAGAAAACATTCCTAAGTCAGTACTCGAGGCGGCTGCAAATAAAGTAACCTGGAATGACACAGGGGATTACCTAGATCACTTTGACGATTTAGCGCTAGGGCCCAACGTTGCCCCAATGGTTCCCCATACCATGCTTCGAATAGAGGTCATGGGGCTTGAAGACAGTCTCTCGCGCCAGCCCACAGGTGAAGAAATCTCTAAAATGATTCAACTTGTGGAAAAAGCCATGAAAGAAGGCTACGTCGGGTTTTCCTCAKACGGCCTACCCCTCCACTACATGGCCAATGACCCTCACCGAAATGCAAAAATTCCGGCCCAGCATGCTCCCTGGGAAGAAATAAAATCTTTAGGTAACGTGGTAAGAAAATACAACCGAACCTGGCAAGCCACGCCTGACCCTGACCACATGGGCAAAACCATCAAAACCTTTTTCATGAGCAGCGGACGCATTTACGGAAAACCATTGCGCATGACGGCCACGGCTGCGATGGATCTCAACGCCAACAAGCGCGGCGCGGATGGGCTTTTAAGACTTAGTAAATTATTGAATTCAAACCTCGTAGATGGCGATTTTACCTTTCAAGCATTATCAGCGCCGTTCAAGGTCTTCGCCGACGGCGTTACCACCCCACTACTTGAAGAGAAAGAAGCCTTTAGAGAGCTCAATGCCCTTGACGTTGCAGACGTTGAAGGACGTCGTAAATTACTCACCGATCCCGCTTACCACGAACGCTTCAGGCTAGACTGGCGAGCAGGAAAAGAAGGCTTTAACCTGCCTCGACTACTGCGCAAGCTTCACATTGAACCCACCACTTTTGGGCGTAATCTGGACGAAATGTTCATTGATAGTTGTGAGATTGAAGCCTGGAACAATGAAAGAATGTCGGAGATCTACCAACGCGCGGTGGAGTTCCAAGAAGGCAATCAGGGCGCAGCAAAAGACGCAGAAGAAGCCATTGAGTTTAGTCACTTCCCACAACTCAATGATGACGCTGACTTTATGCTTCACATGCTACTTCAGTATGATAAAAAATTCCGTTGGTACACGATCACGGCCAACGAACGCCCTGACGTACTCAAAAAACTACTATTCCATGAAGAAACCATACCGGGCTTTAATGATAGCGGCGCTCACTTAACCAATATGGCTTTTTACGATGGCAATCTACAGACGCTAAAGTTTGCGGCATTAGATTCCATTGAGCTGGTTTCACAGGCAGTCAAACGACTCACCGCAGACCCCGCCCGTTTATTTGGTTTAGATACAGGCACCTTAGACATTGGTCGCCCCGCTGACATTGCGTTAATCAACCCTGAAAACTTACGGCGTTACGATTCAGACCGAAATATTAAGTTTCAATTTCGCGAATGTTTCAATCATCGACAAATGGTTAATCGCTCCGACGGCATAGTCGATTTAGTAGTAATTAATGGCAATGTTGCCTGGCAAGACACCGACTTTTCGCCTGAGTTTGGCAAAAAAAGGTTTGGCAAAGCCCTACGAAGTATTTATGAATCAAGCACACGGAACGAACAAGAAAAGGGAACACAAAACTCTGAAAAACCTCAAGAAGTAACTGCATAATACCTCTCGAACTCAGGCCCTTCTTTTCAAATAAAAAGGGCCTGTTTAATTGAATTCCTCACGCCGTCATGCCCCGTTGATCTACGTTGCCCATTTAAAAAATCACCTGAAGCTCACCTCAAAACCAACACCTCCAGACAAACTCATACGCCATAATCACTGCGATTTTTGCCCAAAACGCCTGATAGACCAACATATTCTAAACCTGTCTCGTTAACGCAATAAGCACTCGCTTCTTTTAGCTAAGGCTTTGATTAAAGCTAATTCATTCGTCAAGCCTAAAAAGTTATAAGCCTGCTATTTTTACCCCCTTGTTGCCACTGAAAAACCCACTAACCTTAAGTTTACACAGGTACTTTTTATTAATTTCAGTTTATCTTTTGTGATAAGCAGTACAAAAGGTATGTACGTATGAAAGACGAAGTCGTTACACACGAACCAGAACATTACTTAGACGCAGAGCATTCCACATCGCTTAGGAAGCTGCTGGCATTAATGCTACTTTCAGGGGTCGTTCAAGTAGGTTTAATTTCCTTCTTACCCCTACAGGTTTATATGAGCTTTGTCTTAGCAACGCTCTTTATCCTGTACGGCATTAATATAATCTACCGAACATTTAAAGTCCTTGCCCGCTCGACAGCTCCCGAAGATGACCCGAATCACTTTACAGGGACGCACGAAGTTCGCCACATCACTGCCAGAGACTGGCGTCGAGGTCAATTAAGGCGAAAAATTCGACACAAGAAAAAAACAACCGAAAAAAAATCAGACGGAGAAAGTCCTAACGCAGAAAAGTCAGCCAATAATATTGTTACGTTTAAGCGTCCCCCTTAAGAAGTAAGCGATCAAAATGCGCTAAACAACACCCATCATGATGCCATATGTGGAGTAGGCTAGTGAACAATACCCATACTACGAAGGGGGCGCTATCGAGCATCCCTAAAGTCCCCGGCTTGCCAGTTTTCGGCAACACATTTCAATTTCTGTCCAACCCGATCAAACACGGTCTAGCGAACTACAAAAAATTTGGTCCTATATTTAAGACCAACATTTTTTTCAATGACTCGATCAATATAATGGGGCCCGACGCCTTGCAATTAATCCTGCAAGATAAGGCCAGAAATTTTTCCTCGAAGCTAGGCTATGAATGGTTGCTAGGTGATTTATTCACTGGCGGCATAATGCTTAAAGATTTTGATGATCACCTATATCATCGGCGCATCATGCAATCGGCGTTTAAAAAACCGGCATTAATTACCTACCYAACACGAATGAACCCCCATATCGCGCTCAATGCCTATCAATGGGCGCAACAAGAAAACTTTCTATTCTATCCTGCGATTAAAAAACTCACGYTAAATCTAGCCACCACTATTTTTTTAGGCCATGAGCTTGGCGATTCTCTCGACAGGGTTAATCGTTGCTTGATGGATATCATGTCAGGCTCAGTGTCTGTGATTCGCGCGCCCATTCCAGGCCTGCCCTATAACAAAAGCTTAAAGCGACGTGCTGAACTATCAGAAATAATTCGAGCATTGATACCCGAAAAGCGTAAAAATCCTTCATTGGATATGCTCAGCCAGCTTTGCATTGCAGAATCGGAAACCGGCGGGCACTTCACCGACGATGAAATAATCAATCATACTATCTTCATGTGGATTGCCGCTCACGACACCACCTCGAGTGGGCTATGCACCGTGATGGCAGAACTAGCCGAGAAGCCAGAGTGGCAACATAAGATTCGGGAAGAATGTCAATCTATCCGAAAACCTGCATTGGATTTTGAAGACCTCGACAAAGTACCGCTACTGGACAACTTCATCAAAGAATGTCTTCGAATTCATCCGCCATTATC
The DNA here is from genome assembly GCA_002402085.1 of Gammaproteobacteria bacterium. Classification (GTDB taxonomy): domain Bacteria; phylum Pseudomonadota; class Gammaproteobacteria; order Pseudomonadales; family UBA3067. The sequence continues at coordinate 63,889 of NVVB01000006.1, read as the reverse complement.
AGCAGTACTTAGGCGCTCGGTGAATGACACCGAATTCCATAATCACTGTATCCCAGCAAACACTTTAGTCGCTGTGGGCATAGGCGTGTCACATTTTATGGAGGAGTACTGGAGTAATCCAAGTAATTTTGATCCAGACCGATTCAGCCCGGAAAGAGCCGAGCATAAAAGCCACCCCTTTGCTTGGGCTCCATTTGGAGGAGGCGCTCACCGATGCATCGGCATGCATTTTGCGAGCATGCAGCTTAAAGCCGTATTATTTCAGCTTATTCTCAACTATCAGTGGTCACTGCCTCCCAACTACCAAGTAGACTTTAAGATGACTCCCATCCCAATCCCTCGAGACGGCTTGCCGGTGTTTATGAAGCCGGTTAACAAAACCAGTTCAACGCTTCATTAACACTCAAGGCACAATGTCATGCAGGCCCGACGGAGGATTCATAATTAGCGGCCGTTTTGGCTTGCTGGCGTTGTGATAAAGCACTAACAATAGACTCTAACGGTTCTGCCTTACCAAAAATAAACCCTTGCACCTCCGTACAACCCAACTGCTTAAGGTAGTCCAGCTGAGGTTGCGTTTCGACGCCTTCCGCAATCAGGTTTAATCCCAAGCCTTTGGCCATATAAATAATGGCATTAACGATACACCGACCTTCACTGCCAGTATTCATTTCATTGACAAAACAACGGTCAATTTTAATCGTGTGAATGGGGAACTGTTGCAAATAGCTCAGTGACGAATAGCCTGTACCAAAATCATCAATGGCAATTTTAATGCCGTAGCGACTTAGATCCCGTAGCTTGTTCACTACTTTATCCATGTCTTTCATGATGATGTTTTCAGTGATCTCCATTTCCAGCGCCTCACCGGGCAACTGATGACGATGTAAGATATCAATGACCATATTAACGAAGTCAGGCTGCTCTACCTGAAGCGGCGAAAAATTCACAGACAAACGGATATTACGTCCCGTGGAGGCATTGATCTTTTTGATTTCACTGCAAGCCGCGTCCAAAACCCAACGCCCGATATCAACAATTAACCCAGTCTCTTCAGCAAGGGGAATAAAATCATTCGGATAGATAAGGCCTTTCGAAGGATGTTCCCAACGAATCAATGCCTCAACACCCACCACCTCATCTTTATTAACATCGACTTGAGGCTGAAAATAAACACGGAACTGTTTTTCTTCTAAAGCCCGTCGTAAATCGCGTTCCATCATCAGTCGCGATTGGCAATACTTATCCATTTCTTTTGAATAGAATTGATAGCCATTTTTGCTCTGACTTTTAACACTGTACATTGCTGCATCAGCATTTTTAATCAACGAGTCAAGACCTGAGCCCGCTTCAGGAAACAGTGCGATACCAATGCTAGCGCCCACAAACAGTTCGTTATGATCAAGCATGAACGACTTATTTAATTCCGCGAGAATTTTTTCAGCAATCACCACCACATCCTGGCGGCAATTAATATGAGACAAAAGCAAGGTGAACTCGTCGCCACCAAAACGTGACAAAGTATCTTCAGCCCGCAGGCAGCCTTGTAAACGTTGGCTCACCGCCTGTAATAAACGGTCCCCCATGGCATGCCCTAAGGTATCATTAATCACCTTGAAGCGGTCGAGGTCCAAAAACATGACCGCCAGCATTTGGTTATTACGTTTAACGTGCGTAATCGCCAAGCCAAGGCGGTCTTTAAACAACACCCGATTTGGCAATCCTGTCAATAAGTCATGATAAGCTTGAAAATGTATCATTTCCTCCGCTTTCTTACGCTCAGTAATATCTCTAGCCGACCCGTAAGTGCCTATAAACTTCTGCTTACCATCGCCGCCGGAACGACTGTAGACGCCCATAGCCGTAAGCTCAATAGACAAGGCCTTGGACTCAAAGTAATTAGGGCTACTACTGTCTTTATATTTGAGTCGCAACTCAATATTCCTGCTCGATCGGGGCCCGGTACGCCGCTCATTAAAAACAAAGCGCGCCAGTGGTAAATCCTCAGGATAAACAACCGCAGAGTAATGCTGGCCAATTAATTCAGCTTTCATGTAACCCAGCAACTTTTCAATGCGATCATTCAAAAAGGTAAAGCGGCCTTCTTGATCAAGCATGTAAACGATGTCTGGCGAACTATTAACGATGTATCGATGTAGCTTGTCCGAGTCTTGAAGCCTGGCTTGAAACGCTTTATTTTCTTGCTCCAAGGAGCGTTTCTCCAGCGCATTGGAAACCGTCTTTAAAAGCTCTTCCGGAAGATACGGCTTACGTAAGTAATCATAAGCCCCCAACCTCAACACCTTCGCAACAGCATCCACGGAATTTTCGCCACTAATGACTACGACAGTGATATTGATTTGGTTCTTTTTCAGAAACCTCATCACCTGATGCCCACTCACATCCGGCAATCTCAAATCCAATAACATCACATCAAAGCTCATTTGCTTTACAAGCTTGAGTGCTTCATTGCCACTTGAAGCGGTATAAACCTCATACCCGGCCTTAGTCAACAACTCCCGATGCAAGTCCAACAAGCGAACCTCATCATCAACTGCCAAAATCTTCGCTTTGAACGCGTCAACGACATTGTTAGTTTCCCCGCTCTCCGATTCCATACGACTAGTTCCCCCGCTATCCAATCTTGCTCATAGTTCTTTTAAGATACACACGAAAAGTTGTGCCTTCATTAGCCCGACTCTGGCAGCTAATATAGCCCCCAAGAGACGCGACCAATTCATTTACAATACTTAAACCCAATCCTTGATGATTGTTACCTTTTTTACTGCGTACTGGCTTGAATAAAGTCTCTAAAACGGAGGGTAATATGCCTCGACCATTATCACTTACAGAGACTTCCACACAGTTAACACCATTAATGAAAACACTGTCACGTGTTACCACTACAACCCGAGGCAGAAAAAACACCCCTTGCTCATCCAGCACAGACATTTCTTGTTTTTCTACCAGCTCTTCGAGCGCATTTTTTACTAAATTAGTAATTACTTGTTTGAGTTTATCTGAATCCAACTCCAAACAAGGCACATTGCCATCCAAATCCAATTGAATATCAACGTCATTCGCTTCAAATAGAGGCAGCTGAATAGCCACCAAACCTTCAATCACGCGATTCAAATCAACACTGTCGTTAGAACAAACTTGAGGTTCAGTCTCTAACGTAGCGATACCGCTAATAATGTTAACGGTCCTACCGATTTCCTCTCGAATGATTTTTAATTCTTTTTGAGTTTCATGATTATCATCCAGCTTTAACGCTAAAACCTGTAAATAGTGCTGGATAATATTAAGTGGGTTATTGGCTTCGTGGGAAATACCGCGTAATCGAGACTGAAAAAACGCACGTTCTTGGACCATTAACTGCTGTTCTTGCTGCCGACTATTATTAGTACGCTGTAAAGCGATTGAAGACTCATGCGCAAAGCTTTGCATTAATGGTTTTTGGCTTTCTAAACTAGCCAGATGCACCCTATCGTAACCATAAACCAGAACCCCCAATGGGTCGCTATTGTGCCCAGACTGAATCACCAAAGGCATGCAAATCACACCATCACAACCCGTCAGGCCAATAATTTGTTTATCAATAACATTCAACGCAACCGAATCATCCTGAAAACCATAAAATATCTTATTTTCAATAATCGCATCGGTAATTAAACTTCGACCGGGCTCAAGGGGTACGGCCAAGCCAGAAATCGTAGCGTGAAATCGCGCAACACCCCGAACCTTGTGGTCAGTGTTACTGTACAGAAATAAAAACCCAGGCTTTAAGCCAAATAAAACGCAGCCATTGCGTACCACTGAATCAATTAATAACTCATCGTCAGAAAAAATGCGCGAGTATTGATGAGTCACCCCATCAATCAAACCAATACCGTGTAATTGAAGTGCCAACGCAGCACGCTTTTCACCAAACTCCTGTTCCAACAGCAACGCCGCATCAACGCACACCCCGTCACTYGRCTGCTCCCACTCAAATTCGCGTTCAGGATTAATGCCTAACTCTTCCGCAACTTGATTTATTTCGTCTTCCGCYTGATCAATCACTTGCTCCATGAACTGAGCCGTGAAACCAAACAATCGCTCTCCAACTCGCACCGCCTCGGTATTGAACTCAAGCTTAGACGACGCTATCTTTTCAGCCAGATAAACAATTTTAACTAAACAGTGCGCATCGCGAATCTCATCCACTTCGGCATGGTGATAAAGGACCGCGTCCTCGATAAAACCTTGGACTCCCCAGCGCCCAATATACCGGGCACCCACTTCACGGTGAGTGAATCCGTATTGGACCAACTCAGTAGCCTCAAGAGATGATTGTTCCGGCCCGGATGCAATACGTAAATACTCTACGCCAAAGTTTTCGACAAAAATTAGCTTCCCGACATCATGAAGCAAGCCCGCTAAATAAGCTTCTTGTGCGTCTACCGAGTCTAATGATTGAGCAATCAAGCGTGCCGCACTGGCTGTAGTGATGGAGTGCTTCCATTGGCTGGCTAAATATTTATTTTGAGCAGGRTTTTGATCATTAAAGAAATGTTGTAACGCAGTCGCGGTAATCACTCTCTTTGCAGCTTCGAGCCCTAACTGCTCAATCACCGCGTACAAGGTGACTTGACCATTCTGTAAAGCCGAGGCAGCACTAGAAACCGCGATCATCTGCGCCGTCAAGGCCGCATCCAATGCAATACAGTCGCATAACTGTTCTAAAGTCACCGAAGGGTTTCGGCTCATTAACAGTGTTTTTAATAATACATGGGGCATAGAAGGCAAATACTTAACCTCCAGCTCCTCAAATTGCTTCCTCATATCAACAGGGACTTATGCCAACTCCTTTTCACTAATAAGCTAATAAAGTCGAAYTCAATTACCCTTGCCTTGCGATCATTCAACCATTGAAAAATAGGCCCTATTTCAGGCTATTCATGAACAATCTTTTAAACCACACGTAATTGATTCAACCTTCACACCAACCGTCCCTGAGCGGCTAAGTTACTCTACCGGTCTTTTCGACCTTGTAACGTCCATTTATGTGGTTTTTGACAACAGTAAGATGAGTCGACCTATTCATTTTTTATTCGCTATTATATGAACTCGGCGTCTCAAGGCAATATGCTTTCACGCTGAAATGGCAACCACGAGCCAATTCAATTCAATAAGTTAAGTACTTATTGAGATAACACTATCAAACATCATCATTAACATATTGAAACAAAACGCACCTACAGAGGCAATATGTAAGATAAGGCTCACAACGAAAAAAGGCAAGTTCTGATAAGTGGTTCATGCTTTAGATTACACTCCGGGCTAATAAGGACACTTTTTAACCAGCAAAAGTACGGATTATTCTCACCCAGCCCTTACTACACCTGCTCATCCACAAAACGCCCTTTGTAAGAACTGACCGGATCAAAGGCCCCTTCGGCTCTAATCGCGCCTCGACGCTCTGCCACTCTGCGGTCGCGACCGCCATTTTGGCGCAGCTCCTCAAAAGCCCAAGGAACCYGGGGTTTCTCTCGGCGAAAGTGTTTACGTCGAACCCACTCTTTTCGACGCTCGCGAAAAGTCTGGCGGCTTTGTGAGCCCGCCTTATCCTTAACCTGCTGRCGCGGGTTAACTGTTGTCCTGCGTGCCTCAAACGACCGCGTAGATACTGCTTTCGGTCCAATCGGGAGGGAGATATCCGCCATCCTGGCTGCCCCTATCATAATGGATGTTTTCTACCCTCCTAGTCGGCTTATCACTACAAACCTTTAACCGAAATTGACGCCTAAAAATCATCCATGCAGTCACGTAAACACCATCCAATTTCAACTGCCTAGGAATTTTTTACGTCTAGGCAATAGCACTTCCTCTACACTACCGATAAAATACCCCCCTTTTTAATCACGTAAGATCACGCGGAGAGCGCTCACTATGCATTGGGATATCTATCTATCAGGTGAAATACATACCGACTGGCGAGACCAARTATCGCAGGGCGCAGCACAAAAAGGCCTCCCCGTTACATTTCATAGCCCAGTGACTCACCATCAAAGCAGCGATGATGTTGGCTCCGAGATTTTGGGTGAAGAAGATCAAGCCTTCTGGAAAGATCATAAGGCCGCAAAAATCAATGCAATACGCACCCGAACATTAATCGAGCAAAGTGATATTGTAGTCGTTCGCTTCGGTGACCAATACAAACAATGGAACGCAGCATTCGACGCAGGTTACGCCGCAGCATTAGGCAAATCCATCATCGTACTGCATGATCCACAACTAACGCATCCATTAAAAGAAATCGATGCAGCGGCTTTAGCAGTCGCCGAAACACCCGCCCAAGTCGTAAAAATTCTCGACTACGTGATTAACGCCTAAAGTTTTAAAAGACTCGACTCATTTTAGAAGTGAGCAAAAAGGATCACCCCATGTTTAGCTACGTAGACCCCAGTATTCGACAAAAATTAGAACAACAAGAGCTGCTGATTACCCTAGATCGACGCGGTAATCCGGTCACCAATGACGCGGAAGAAGCGTTCTTATCAATACTAGGGCCCGTGCCTATTCCTAGAGAAATCGACGGCCAGCAAGTCACCTTGGAATGGTATCCCTTTGTACGTCGAACCGAGTTAAGCGTGGTATTGGATTCAGCCAAAGAAGTAAAAGGAGGCGATAGCAAAGCGTTCTTGGAGTTACTTCAGAGCCACATGCTAGTGAACTCAGTCTTCGCGCTACCGGATTTTAGAGGCAGCTCAGAACCCCTTATTCGAGTACATTCCTGCTGTTTAACCGGCGATATTTTTGGCTCTCAACGATGTGATTGTGGACCGCAACTACAGGCCTCTTGGACACAGCTTTTATCTGAAGGCGCCGGCGCAGTGGTCTACATTAGTGGTCACGAAGGTCGGGGCATAGGCCTCTGGGCCAAAGCAATCACCTACCTATTGCAGGACAACGGTCAAGACACCTATGAAGCCAACCGTTCCTTAGGGCTGCCCGAAGACTCTCGGGACTTTAGCGATGCCGCAATCGTATTGCAGTATTTATTAAAAGGTCGCGCCATTCGACTGCTCTCGAATAACCCCACAAAAAAACAACAACTCGAAGCCCATGGCCAGCCCGTCTCAGAAGTCATTCCTCTACTCAGCGGTATTTGTGAACACAATTTACGTTACTTAGAAGCCAAACGGGACAAAGGCCATATAATTCCAGAGCAACTACCCAAAGCAGACTAAGACCATAATAAAACTAAGACCACAATAAAACTAGGCCAACAATAAAACTAGGCCAACAGACAGGCTGAACTGGATTAACCCCAGTTCAGTTTTCGATTAAGGTTTCCACCCAAAAAAACTCACGCCGAACAAAACTAAGGTCAGTAACGCCTCTATTTTTTGATGCAGCACGTCGCAAGACACAACGCCAAAGTGCTACGTATCAACCAATACTTTTGGAGGGAGTATTTCGTATTTTAATCATGCTCCAACAATCAAAAATAACGCACCATCAGCCGCGATGATCAAGCCTCAGTGTTCGCCACGTAAACATCAAACCGACAACTCCGTCCGGTAATTGAATGAGACGGCTTCCTATCAACAGGCAAGGCTGCCTTTAGGGGCCGCTTAACCACCACATGACGTTTTGCAAAATAAACTGCAGCCTCCAACAGTAAATCCAACTCGGTTTCGGCCTCCAAACAAAACAACTGAAAAAGTCGCATTTCCTTTTTCGCTAACGCTGTTTTCTGGCGATCAGGAAACATCGGGTCCAAATAAACCACGTCGGGGCGCAGCGCTTGATTGTTACGCTCAAGGGTCATGTATGACAATGAATCCCCTTGTTTAAAGTGCATTCTTGTCATCGTAGCCGCCAAATCGGCTTCTTCTCGTCCCCGTCGTAATCCATCAACAATTAAACATCCAATGATATTCGATTGCTCCATCATATCAACACGACACCCTAGCGTTGCCAATATAAAGCTATCGCGCGCCAAGCCGGTAGTCGCATCAAATACTTTGGTATCCGGATGCTTTTTAATCCCCACCGCTTTTGCCACCATCTCTCCATGCAGGTGTTTATGCTGGCTACGCCGAGACAGAGCACCACCCACAAAATCCACCAGCACTTTACTGGTAGCATACTCACCAACACCCTGAATGCTCACTCCTTGCGCATCAAAATGAATCCATAAATCACTTTCTTTTAGCAATGCATGGTCCGACGACTCAACCAGCGCAATCGACTCTTGAACAGACAAACGCTCCGCCATAGAACGCAAGCCTGAGTCCTGTAGAAATATTACTTTATTGGTCAACTGGCACCCCATTGGCCCACACGCACGCGCACAGAATTCAGCTCAAAGAGCGACTACAGCGACGCAGATACACCGTGATTAAAATAAAAGGCGATATTACTTAGATTCAGACCCGGAGGTCAATGCCGACAAACTCCGCTTTACCATCAGCAGAATAGACCGGCTCAGAATTACGGCGGTAAGTAGTCAATGCGTCCAATTTACGCTTAGACACGTCAGAGTCGTCAGAGCTACGATAAAAATTAATGTGACTGGCGTTGTGAGGCGCAGAAATTGCTTTGCTTGAGCTCAGAGTTACCGCTTCCGCGTGGGTTGCCGCTTGACTAGCCGTATTCCGATTAGCCGTATTGCGATTATCAGCAGGCTCCTTGCGACTTGCCTCTAGCACTTCAGACTTTTGTGCTACTTTATTCTGCTGCGCAGAAGACTTCGCCCTAGCGCTAGGGCGATAAAAAGAAGCATCGCTAATCAGACTGGAATTTATCCGCACAAACGTAGGCCACCTAAAAAACACATTAGAAGCACCAACATCATTGCACAAGCACTAGATTGTAGAAGCACTGAATCAGAGAWWCACTAACAAATTAATTCAGCGGCCTACAATAGCCTCGCAACRGCTCAGCAAGAGTATAGACCGGATTTCAAAAGCGGAGAAAACCCACCCTCTGTAYTGCGTGGGTTTTCTGTCGTAAAAACCTGYCTAGCCAGGCTGTTTTTAAACGTTGTCAGATCGATCAAACGAAAAACAACAATAAAATGCCACCCAGCAGTAATCGATATATCACGAAGGGCATCATTCCAACTCGATCTAAGAAACGAACAAAGCCATGAATAGCAAGAAAAGCGACTACAGCAGAAAGYGCAGTAGCGAAAAGAGTAGTTTGAATATCAATAGGTCCTCGCTCATGCATGAGATCAATCACACCAAGACTACCGCCCGCTAAGATCAGAGGTATCGACAATAAAAATGAAAAATGTGCTGCGGTCACCCGATCATAGCCCAAAGCAAGTGCCGCAGTAATGGTAATGCCACTTCTCGACGTACCCGGTATCAAGGCTAGCATTTGCGCTAAACCAATCCATAAACCAGACGCAATGGACAATTGGTTTTGCTGCTTGGTCTTTGAACCAAAGCGATCAGCCACGCCTAAAACAACACCAAAGACAATCGTACTTATAGCAATCACCAAAGTGGTTCTTAATGACGTCTCAATAAAGCCTTTGAGCATCAATCCGGCTAACCCGGCGGGAATGGTGCCGATAATCACCGCCGAAATCAGATTCATTTCTTGATTCCAAGCTTTGTCTCTCACCGACCGATAACTTCCTGCTAACAACTCAGCCAAGGTCTTCCGAAAATAAAAAACCACGGCACATAGAGTGCCCAAATGTACCGCCACATCAAAGGCAACCCCTTGATCCGGCCAACCCAAGACCTTTGAAGGCAATATTAAATGAGCCGAGCTCGATATCGGTAAAAACTCAGTCAAGCCTTGAACAATCGCGAGAACTACTGCCTGCACCCAATCCACATGAACCTCTTAATATCTTGATTAAATTATTTATACGCCTTTTGTCTCGACGTTTTATATTTGGCCCGAGCCTATCTCTGAACCTTTTATTCAAACCCAGTCGAGAGGCCAGCCAGCAGTATTCATAGACTATATTTACCGACCAATCCTACCGAATAAGTTCAACAATAAACTATCGTCCGGGCAGTTTCTTCCATGTGACCTTGTCCCTTAAATAAACCGGAACGGCCTCTTCCACAGAAACAAACTGCTGTTTTTTGAACTTCGCTAACCCTAACGCAATCACATCAATCGCTTCGGCATTCGCAAGCGCTTGCCAGACATTAATAGACGAATACCGGTCCATTACCTGGTCCTGATACGCCACGCCCGAGCCCACCGCACACTGCGCGCTAATCTCATCAAGCGGAATACTTTCCGGGGCGCAAACGATCTCTTTTCCCTGCAATACCATGAGCTGGTTTATTTCTTTATAAACCCCCCAATAAACCTCATTCATTCGCGCATCAACACACGTGGCGACTTCACTTAGGCCATGTTTTCGATACGCCGCTTGAGCGAGGGCAGCCATTGAAGAAACCGATATAATGTCTAAGTCATGACTCATCGCTAAGCCTTGAGTCATCGACGCTGCAATACGGAGTCCTGTAAACGAACCCGGCCCACACGCAAAAACAATCGCGTCAAGATCGCTTAAAGCAATCCCCAGCTTCGMCAGCAAACGATCAATAGCAGGCAGAATAAATTCGCTATGCTTTCGAGGCACCTCAGTTTCATCCTGAACTACCGAACCATTAAGATATATAGCCACCGAACACAAATCGCCAGAGGACTCAATTGCTAACAAACAACATGACATACTCAAAACACAGCCCTCTCGCGCGTAAGATAAACTTACAATAACATTAACTTATCGAATGTGTGCCGACCAAACAAAGTCCCTTAAGCACTAAATTTTAGCCCCGGTAAAAAGCCCGCCATTCTATCATGATCCTACGGTCAGCCCCACGCAGGATCTCATCTTGAACGGCGCATTACATTGATACAATAACCGTACCTCAATGCTCAGGCCTATGAACCCGAGATCAATTAACTTAAAACATCCCACTAAAACCCAAACCGTCCCACACTCACAAAAGCTACCGACACATCACGCGACCAACAAATCCGACAAGTCTCCTCGATAAATCCCCCCTCAAAGACTTATTCTTCTTTCGTGCGCAACGTACATGGTAGTCTTACCAGGTCCAGGCTCAAACCTTATCGCTCTGCCAATAATATTAGTCGAACGCTAAAAACATAACGCTTCGATACCAGCAACATCAACGCCAAAGGACAAGCCTGTCATTACACAATCGAATACACTCTATTAATGGGTAATGAACTTTCCGCCCTCTTAAGCTAAATTATTAACACCCAACTAGTTACTTTATTAAACAATGAAACAATCTAAGCCTTGCACACCCTCTCACAACGCCAATGACGTCACCGCCCTACTATTAGCCGGGGGGCGCGGTGAACGAATGAACGGCCAAGACAAAGGCTTTGTTAAATACAAAAATACCACGTTAATAGAAACYGCCATTAACACCCTCAAGCCCCAAGTTAAGCAAATAATCATTAGCTGCAATAGAAATATTGAGARTTACGCTCGCTTCGGCTTCCCGACCACTTGCGACCAATCCTCCACCCTTGGATGTGACGATTACTCAGGCCCTATCGCAGGTATATTATCTGCTGCTCAATTAGCTAAAAGCCCATACATCCAACTCTGCCCCTGTGATACACCGCAACTATCGGACTCTTTAGTACACCCGCTTATGCAAGCACTTGCCTTGCCAGAAAACCTTAATTCCGTAATCGCCGTGCCTTTTGACGGCACTCGAATACAACCCCTGCATTCTCTCGTTCATATGCAGTCAATCCCATCCCTCAGAGCATACTTCACTAACGGCGGGCGAAAGATTAGGGATTGGATTGCTCAACAAGCCTTTATTGAAGTGGATTTCTCAAACCAAAGTAGTCAATTTAGAAACATTAACCGTCCAGAAGACCTTACCCTCTAACCGCCAGCCCGTCATTTATGCCTAAAATTAAAAGTTATGGCTCAAGGTTACACAACCATCGATCCCATCCAGCAGAATACGCTTTGTTAACAAGCGAAGAAGAGGGGACTCAGAGAGCAAAAAGGCCCAGTTGGTAGAGAGAAGCAATTCAAGAGAATGGAACGAAAATAGAGAGAAGGAAGGCTATATAACCTAGTGTCCAGGAAAAGACTAGAACCCAAGACAAGGAGGTCTGAGGCAACATGAGCAAAACGGGCCTCTATAGACCTGTAAAATCAATCAAATAATGCTCTAACGTAGCGATATCCCTATCGATACGACTAATCGGCCGACAGAAAACCCCGCCTCATGACTGATTCATGAAGCGAGGATTTAGCCAAGCCGACTTGATCGATCTAAAGTTAAAAACTATTTTTTAGCTTTAGCTGGACGACCACGACGCTTTGCAGGGCCTTTGGCTGGTGCAGCAGGCTTAGCCTTCGCTGGACGGCCTCGTCCTTTTGAAGCAGCTTTTGGAGCATCAGCTTTAGGAGCGGCTACTTTAGCAGCTTTCTTTGGCTTAGCTTTCTTGGATGCTTTTGCATCAAGCGACTTCAATTTAGTTGCAACTTTCTTCTCAACTGCTTTGCATTTCGCTTCTTCTTTCTTAGTGCGTGCTTTCAGTTTACGCGCATCAGCCTTCAGACGCTTAGCCTTCCACTTCGCTTCAAAAGCAGCAAGCGCTTTTGACAGATCAGTTTCAGCTTTAGTCGTAACGGCTTCTTCAAAAGAAGAAACATTGGCTTTAACAGCCTCTTTAGCAGCTTGTACTTTATCAGCACAGTCAGCAACAACTAGCTTACCTTTAGCTTGACGCAATTTATCACGTATCGCTTTAGATTTTACTGCAAGTTTGGCCACATCGTTACGCGCTTTTGACGCGGCACGTTTATCGCCCTTGTTACCACTTTTCGAGGCTTTAGCTTTCGCTGCCACCGCTGCCTTCTTACCTGCTGCTAATACTTTATTAGCCGCTGCAAGATCCTTAACTACTTTTACAACTGCTTCATTAGCACTTGCTGTAGCGCCAGATTTTGGCATTGCTTTCTTTACACTGGTTGCCGGCTTACGTCCGGGCTTACGACCTGCTTTGCTGGTCGCTTTTTTAACTCTAGGCATCTTCGATCTCCTCGGCTTGTTTGGCGAAGTACTCACCTAATATAAAAATCTAGCACAAAAAACGTGTCGCCATACGTTTGCATGCAATATTAATTGTAATTTAATTAATGTCCAGCTTTTAAGTGCCTTTTTTAAAAATAAACGGATCAAATAGCCGTTTTTTTATCACTAACGAGCATTTCCGGCTCGGATTTAACAATTTAATTTTATAAAACCCAAAAACCACTTCGCAGGTTTTTATTTAAAAAATAATTCACGCATTAATAATTATCGAATTAATTGCCGATAAATTTACAGAATCCACCATCAGTTTAATTAAAAACAATTCCGTCGCCTGCCATATTTCATCCGTANGATCGACGCCAATTACTTAATTTATTCTCACTTAAACCATCAAATCGTCCTGACCATTATGAGAAACTTCTTACTTCTTAAAAGTACCGACACTAAAAAACCCTTCAACGCATGAGCAAAAACCACGACCCAAAAACAAAACAATTCGAACAATGAATACGCCAGAATTCGTTATTTTTTTGACACTCTATCCACAAAAAGTTCCGTCTCCACTCAAATTTAACGCTTCTAGGGCCAGATTTTTTATTACACCCGCGTGTATCTAGCAATAATCCCCAAACAGCCCCCAGCCCATTAAAATTCACACGCAAAATCAGAATAATTCGCGCATTTTTATTCTCCGCACCATTTTTCATTGATACGCCCCAAACACCCTGACAAATTGCGTACCCAGCATTAGAGGCAAAGACAAACAGTAAATTCGCGCTAAGCGGTGCATAAAGCGCGGTAATCGGTCGCTACCAGGGAAATATTTTTCGAGGCACTTCATTTATAAGACGCGATGAACCAAAAAAACGCCATACCACCAGCAGCACAATGTGGTTATAGGCCCATTAAAAGCCAAATTGACGCGCTCCCAAACAAACCGGCCATTCAATAAAACAACAACGCCACGACGCTCATAAGATAAATTAATGTTATGCAGAGCGCTGAATGTCCTCGGCATAGATCAATTTGACCTACCCACCCCCAAAGTCTGGCTGTTTTTATTGGTTAACAGCAATTAAACGCACTTAAAGCGCCAAGCCAATAAATTTAAATCGACACATCAGGCATTCTAAATTTTTAATCGCTGATTTAGAGATCGCTTACAAAGTCCGCGCAAAAAAGCCGGTCCGCTGAACGAAACCACCCCTAACCTTAATTAATTAAACTCTATCGCACAGAACGCCGCTGACGCATTAGCCAATGCATTCATGATACTAACGTCCAATACCAAGGGCACTCCCCGCTTCTCTCATTACACGTATCATACGGATGCACAACATACCGACGCTGGCCGATAGAATTACTTTCGCAGGCGATTAAAAACCAAATTCACGATCCACAGAGCCACAAAAAACCCTATTCACAGCAAGAGTCATCGCCCACGCGGCCAATCCCATCACAAACCACGCTCGAACAAACCTTTTAGGCAATGATTGTAATCAACGATGTGCAATCAGCACTCAAATAAACATCACGAGGTGCGCATGCCTTAATCAGCACTGAAGAGAGATTAGCGAGCAGGATGCTTTGGGCGCATCATAGCGAACTATGACAGAGATAAATTAGACAGTCGCTTTCAAAAAGAAGCGGGGCAAGAAGAAATGGGGCAGCAAAGGAAGGGGCGTATAAATAAGAAAAAACGGAAGAAACAAACCAATGGGGGGAGGTATAAAAAGTAAATCAACCTGGMGGGCTTACGTTCAAGTCCAACCAGGCTGCAAGATTTTTAGCGAGCTCTAACCTTTCAATGCGGCCAAAACACGGTCTTTAATCTGTTCAACAGAGCCAACGCCCTCAACTCGAATATGCTTTACCGCTGAAGCCGATTGAGAATAGAAGTCCACCAAGGGCTCAGTTTGAGAGTGATACACCTCTAAACGCTTCTTAATCGTTTGCTCTTGGTCATCTTCCCGTTGTA
Organism: Gammaproteobacteria bacterium; assembly: GCA_002402085.1. Classification (GTDB taxonomy): domain Bacteria; phylum Pseudomonadota; class Gammaproteobacteria; order Pseudomonadales; family UBA3067. Next base: position 48,838 of record NVVB01000006.1, on the reverse strand, counting down.
TTAACGGTTCACCGGTCGCATCATCCAGCCCTTCGACCTTAGGTGGATTGAACTCCACATGATAAACACGCCCAGATGCCTCATGAACTCGTCGGCCGGCCAATCGGCCAATAATTTGGTCATCTTCAACGGCGATCTCAACAACAAAATCAATATCCACTTTATTCGCAATCAACGCTTCGGCTTGAGGAATAGTGCGAGGAAATCCGTCGAACAAGAATCCGCTCTGACAGTCGGGCTCTTTAATGCGTTCTTTAACAAGGGCGATAATAGACTCGTCGGAAACAAGCCCGCCACTCTTCATTACTTTCTCAACTTCTAACCCTAAAGGTGTTTTCGCTTTCACCGCAGCGCGAAGCATATCCCCTGTGGAAATTTGAGGAATATTATATTCACTCATAATAAATTGGGCTTGGGTGCCTTTACCTGCACCTGGCGCTCCTAACAAAATAACGCGCATAACGAGCTCCTCATTTTAAATTTGTGCTTAAACCTTCCACTGCCGCACCGGCTTAATACGCCTATTCGGCAACGCTTACAAAGATTTAATTAAGAATATTTTCGATCCATTTCTTGTTTGCGAAAATCCGATCAAAAACACTAAAACGACCTATTTCTTATTCAGATACCTAACAAATCGGGCCAATCAATACAGGCCCTATCTTAACGAACGACGATCTTCAAGGTAAAATTACCCATGTTCGGGCAGCAAAGATACACACCTCACTCAACAATCTCAAGGGCGCTCCCTACCCTACAGACCAAGCACGCCCCCAAAGCATTGAATTACAAGTACTTGTTGTAGAAGGTCACGCATGAAAATAGCGCTTAAAATAACGACCCCAGCGTCCATACCGGGTTTATCGGCATATTAGGCGCTTATTTGACTGTCGCTCAAGCGCCCTGCACAACCGAAAGGCTCATTGCTTCTATTTTTTCCATCGAACCAATGACCTGCTTATATATTCGCTCAACAGTCCCTTGATCTAAGCCCAACACATTTAAACAGAAGGTCATATCGCTCTCAGGGGATTCATCACCCACCCCCTCCTTGGCAAGCAAGACGTTACTCAATCGAATCAAATGAACATACTTTTCGAAATCACCGGAATAACAATCATTGTGATGATGCACCGCCACATATTGCACCACCTCGGGGAAACCCCAATAATTTAACAGTGTCGCCCCCAGCTTACTGTGCCCCTTGGCAATCATTTCCTGAGCCCCGCCCAGCCCCAAGACTTTCTTTTCGATTACGTTCAACGCCTGYTTGGGCGCTCGAGAACGCAACCGTTCTAGCAATTTATATTCTGGCGGGAAAAGGTGTGCAATTAACATCAGACCAAGATTATGAAATAACCCAGCCATATAACACACGCTAGGCAAGACACAATCTGACTTAGGTAAACAGCGAGCGATGCTCTGAGAAAGCACCGCGGTTAAAAAGCTGTGCCTCCAAAAAGCTTGCCCGCCTAAGCTCCCTGACAACGGTACCGTTAAAGACGCTGCACAGGTCATCGCTAGCAATAGATAACTTGCCAACTCGGGGCCTAAAACGTCATTAATCGCCTGTTCAGAAGTTTCAATTTGTTTAGGGTACTGATGAAAAGGAGAATTGGCGTATTGAATCAGCCTCTCCTCCAGCTCCGGGGCTTGCTTAACAATGCAATTCAACTCTGCATTACACAACTCACCGCGCCGAACAAAAGCAATCAATTGCTCAGCAAGTGGGGATAAACCCGGCACAGAGTAGTTTGAAAAAGAGCCACTCCCAATTACTTGTACCAACTCCTGCGATGCATTGCTCTGCTGAGAAGCGGGGTCAAATTTAGTCCCAGCATTCTGTGTTAACAAACCAATTGCTGTCGAAACAGCGCCAGGTTCACTCACGTACAAAGGAAATTCAAATAAGGCCTTAAATGCGCATTGAGACAACTCGACCATGGTGGACAAACACCCAGACGAAAAAAACACTCGCTCAGCTTGCTTAACTTCCCGATCAATTAAACACTGCATGCCGTAACGCTCACCAAGTGGTGGTACAGCGCCCGGCTCACAATCAAAGAATATTTTATTGGTCTGTTTTGTAGAAAGCTTTGTGAGCGCCTTACCCACGACCAGCTCCAGTGCAGACGTTGTAACCACCTTATTAAYAAAGGTTATGAATTGAAACGTCTTAGCACCGTCGGAGAATAACGCACATTGCAGCATTTGCTCAGCTGGCGGGCTGTACTCATCAGTTGGCCGCCCGCCATCCATACAAGTTAAATGGCTGTGCTTTCGATAAGGTAAACGGTAACGCTCTAAATAACGCAAAAGACTCGTCGCAATCACAACAACACCACAGCCGCTATATCTGATCTAATTCATATTAATGTCTACTTAAATTGTAAATCTCTTTCACAGTATTGACGTGTCCATCATCACACTCTCCTTAGACCAGTTTGCCACATCAACCTAGGGATCAAGCAAAATGGCTTATATCAAATACTCGACACGCGATATTCACTGACAAATATTACCCATAAATTTAGACACTTTTTAACGTTTAGAAATAGAATAGTGTTGTATGCTTAGATCAATTACTTGCAACATTGCACTGACAAGCACACAGTAAATACTGCAGACACACAAAACCATCGCTTTTTACGCCGATACCATGCACATCACACCATGCACACACATGGCGAGCACAAGAATTCCTTAGATCGCTTAGCAAGTCAGAATTTACGGATAAGAATCTACGCAGCAACCAGAAAAAGCGACGACAAAATGGTAACGCTTGAATAAGTAGCCATTAGGAAAGCAGAGACGATCGACAGTTTTTACGTATCAATACTTTTCGTGCCAAAGGAAAACCAATGAAGATAAATGACCTCGCACACTCTTGGGGACTCATCTCAAACCAAGAAGTATTAAATGAGAAAATTTCAATTCAGCTTTCGCTCGACGATTCAATTCGACTTTCTGCGCTCGCAGAAATGTATCCAAACCGATCCAAAGAAAGCATTGTGCATGAATTATTATCAGCCGCTTTAGACGAACTAGAAACCAGTTTCCCTTACATCAAAGGTCACCGGGTAATTGCAGAAGATGAACTCGGGGACCCAATCTATGAAGATATAGGCCCTACTCCCAAGTACCTTAAACTCACCAAAAAACATCTTCACGCGATAAAGGACCTTGGCCCCACCAAAAGCGCTTAAACGCCTTTTCAAAAACGTTTAACGCAGCACTCGGTCAATCACTAGTTCGAGTGCTTCGCCACCGTCCGCCAGCTTAACCCGCTCAATTCGCCCCTCTAGATCACCCGGCCGCGCACTGACCGAGCCGTGCTTGGAAATCCTCGCTACTACATTCACTTGCTCAAATTTAGACATCTTTAACTGGGGCATCATCGCCATACTGTCATCAAGGTGAACCTTAACGGGGAACTCACCTAGAGTCGAACGAAACACGGCTAAAGGCATAGGAGGTCCTGTCACGGCTTTGGCAAATACGAATAATGTATCGCTAGGGGAAAGAAGGCCTTTTAGGTCCGAGGCAACATCTACAAGCAAATCCAGCGCGGCAGCACTCACCATGTCCGTATCGCTAACACCTTCTTTCGCCGCCATAGCAGGCTGCTTCACTTGAGATTGAGGGCTGAGGCCTGCCTGCCCCATACGCTCCTGAGCCGCCAAAATACTGCGCTGAACAACGGCCTTCATTTTCTCGTTACCCGCCACGATAACCAGCAAACGCTGCCAATTAGCGATGGCCGCAGGGTAAGCATGGGCATTGTAATAAGCCATCCCTAATAACGATAACGCCGTGGCATTATTAGGCTGCTGCAAAAACACCTGGTCTAAAATATTCTTACTTTCAGGCGTCAGTGCACCGCCATTGACTGCAATCAACAATTGCCCATAGACCAACAAACTATCGACATCTTTCGAGTCGATATCTAAGCCCCGCTTAATCGCATAAACGGCTGACTCAAGGTTTTCAGTCTGCGCAAAGGTCGTAGCCAACATACGCCAGCCTTCGACGGTTTCATTATCTTGCTGCAAGGACGCTTGCAATACCGTAACCACTTGAGAAACGGTTTTAGTCTGTAGCCGCGCTTGAGCTTCTCGATCACTCGGATTTAAATAGCCAGCCCCTTGCCCAGTAACCTCCGCTTTCAGCGCCTCCCATTCAGTCACCGCCTGATAATTACCCGTGGCGGTATAGAGCCAAATCGCCAACGCAGGCAGTAACAATAAACTCCCACTTAGCAACCATGTCGAAAAACCTGAACGGCGCTCATTATCCACGCTAACCACCTCAGAGGCAGACGATACATCTGACACCAAGGATTTCTCTAATTCGGTAGTCAAACCGCTGACGTAAGCGGCTTCTCCCAGCTCATCAGCCGCGCCTTCTAACTCACTAACTCGCTCTCGAAAGATCTGCTTATTCACAGCATCCCGATTAACGTTGCCACCTGGACGCTTAAATAAAGGACTGAACACCAGTACGCACGAAACTGTCACCAAACAGAAAAAACCAATAATAAGACTTGTCATAACCGCCGTAAAACCCCAGTCAAAGCATCCATTAAAGCCCCCTCAAAGTACCCATTAAAGTACCTCTCGAAGCATCCACCCAAACACTCGCTAATGATCGTCATCCAAAATTTCTTTTAGCCGCTGACGATCCAATTCATCGTCGACCAAAAGAGTCACGCCTTCACCACGGCGACGAATCACAAAGCCAAGTACCACCAAGACAAACAAAACTAAAGGCCCAAACCAAAGCAATCCAGTGCCCAACCTCAGTGGCGGACGATAGGTAATAAAATCACCGTAACGCTCTACCAAATAGTCCACCACCTCATCGTTCGACTGCCCTTCAAGAATCAACTCATACGCTCTATCTTTTAGATCTTTTGCGAGTCCAGCGTTAGAGTCTGTTAGATTCTGATTTTGGCATTTAGGACAACGAAGCTCATTCATCAATTCAGCGAAACGCTCACTTTTTTCTTCATCGTCAAAGGTATACACATCAATTGCCCCATAGGAAGGCAACGACAACGAAAGAAAAAACAAAAAGGCCGCCGCAACAGCTGAGCGCCCCACTGTCGAAATAAAATCACGCATCAAAACTCTCCTCGAAGATCGTTCTTGATTGAGATATGTTTAATTAAATAAATCTGTCCACGATCCGAAAAGCGTTACGAGGACTCAACCGCTTGAGACTCAAGCGCCTGCTGCTTGAGTTGATCAACTACAGGTTTAATCGTACCCAACCAAACCTCTGACGACACCACGCCCACATGACGGAAGCGTACAAACCCGAGATGATCAATAACGTACGTCTCGGGTGCCCCGTAGACACCAAGGTCCAACCCCAATGAGCCCTTCTCATCATAGATAACCCATTCATAAGGGTCGCCATGATTGCGCAGGTAGGACTGAGCCGCACTACGCTCATCTTTGTAATTAAGGCCGCGAATTAATACGCCTTGCTGGGCAAGCTTCAACAACATCGGGTGCTCTACTCGGCATGATGGGCACCAAGTGGCCCAGACATTAAGCAATGACACTTCRCCAAGCAGCGCCTCCCGACCGATCGCCTGGCTCACATCACTCAAACGAGTCAACTCGAACTCAGGGACCGCTTTACCGATACGCGCCGAAGGCAACAAACTAGGATCATGACTCAAGGCCTTCCAAAACAACGCCCCCATCGCGATAAATATCAACAACGGCAAGACATAATAAATTTGCTTTTTCACGACGGAGTTGCTCCCGACCAATTGGCCTTACTGGCAACTACGGCATTTCTTTTCTCTAAGCGATAGCGCGGATCCATCACACACAAACCGGCTCCTATCGCCACTAGCAGTGCACCAAACCAAATCCACCTGACAAAGGGCTTATGATAAATTCGCACCGCCCATGATCCGTCGCCTAGAGATTCTCCCAAAGCCACGTATAGATCTCGAGTGACTCCTGCATCAATCGCKGCCTCAGTCATAGAGTTTTGCTGAACTAAATAAAAACGCTTTTCAGGCATCAGCTGCACAGTTAGCTGACCGTCCTCGAACACATCGACTTGCCCAGTTACCGCCCGATAGTTCGCGCCTTGATGCTCACGCACGCCCTTAAAAACGAACTCATACTGCTCGATCACAAGGGACTCATTCACATTCAATCGCACGTCTTTCTCAGTGCTATAAAAGCTAGTAAAGGTGACCCCGATCACCGCAACAACAAAGCCTAGATGCGCCACCATCATGCCTTTATAACTACTTGGCAATCGCAGTAAACCTTTGAGTGCGCCATGACGCTGAACCTGAGCATGCTGTAAAGCATGGCGCATTAATGAAAGCACCACCCAAGCACACAGTACTGAGGCGAGTAATACACGCACTGATTCGTGACGACCAAAATAAACTAAAGGCAATAGCACACCCAAAATCACACTGGCGACAACAACCCACTTCAACGAACCGACTAAAGGCAGGAACTCCTGTTCCCTCCAGCGGAAATACGGCGCAAACCCCATCCCTACTAGAATTAAGAAAGTAAGCGGAGTAAATAATAAATTAAAATAAGGGGGCCCCACAGACAAGGTACCAAGATCCAATGCTTCCGTAATCAAAGGAAACAAGGTGCCTAGCAAAACGGTGGAAGTGGCAGTCACTAAAATCAAATTATTAAACGCCAACATCGATTCACGTGACGATAAAGAGAACGTATTAGTCGTACGCAGCACATTGGCTCGAAATGCAAACAGCAATAACGACCCACCGACAACTACACATAAATACCCAAGAATAAATGCGCCTCGCTCAGGGTCTGACGCAAAAGCATGCACAGAGGTCAGCACCCCAGAACGCACCAAAAACGTCCCCAATAGACTGAGTGAAAATGCACTAATGGCTAACAACACCGTCCACCACTTAAACACGCCACGTCGCTCAGTCACTGCCAAAGAATGCACTAACGCAGTTCCCACCAACCAAGGCATAAAGGAAGCATTTTCCACGGGATCCCAAAACCACCAGCCACCCCAACCTAATTCGTAATAAGCCCACCAACTTCCCAACGCAATGCCCATCGTCATAAAGCACCAAGCCATTAACGTCCACGGCCGAGTCCAGCGCGCCCAAGCAGAGTCAATGCGCCCAGTAATCAAACCAGCAATAGCGAATGAAAATGCCACCGAAAACCCAACATAGCCCATGTACAACATCGGCGGGTGAATCACTAAACCAATGTCTTGTAGCAAGGGGTTTAGATCATTGCCGTCCAAAGGAAACTCAGGCAACAAACGATCAAAGGGGTTGGAGGTAAATAAAATAAAAGACAAGAAGCCAATTGCGATCATGCCCATGATGCTGAGCACAATGGCCATCACATCATCCGGTAAGCCTCGGCTAAAATGAGCCACAGCAGCCCCCCAAATAGACAGGATTAGCGCCCACAGCAACAGCGAGCCTTCATGCCCGCCCCACACCGCAGAAAACTTAAACCACTGAGGTAATTGGCTATTAGAATGCATCGCCACATATTGAACAGAGAAATCATTATGCAAAAATGCGTAGCTTAAACACCCGAATGCAAAGACTAATAATAAAAACTGAGTCCACACCGCGGGTCTAGCCACTGCAATTAACGCATCATCGTGACGTAAAGCCCCGATTAAAGGCACCACAAACTGAAACGACGCCACCAGAAGCGCCACTACTAACGCAAAATGTCCTAACTCGGGTATCACTAGTCACTCTCCAACACTGTCAATAAAATACTATTTAACCGCGCACTCAAAACAATCATAATCGTAAACAAGAAAAACCCAGCAAAAACCAGCTCACTGAAGCTAAACCGGTCACACTAATTGCCTACAATAAGCGTCTACGTAATTCATTCACCACACTTTTATTGCGCGTAATGTTATCACACTCTGACCTATCTCTATTAAAAACTCCGTCACTCCCTTACTATCATAGACACGTCTAATTTAGGGCAATCACTGCTATTTACAGCAGCACAGGAAATCACGCCCTAACACTGTCATAACCATCACTTTAACAACTGCCTTCAATCACTGAGCGCCACTGACATATAAGAAGTTACTTGATAGAATGCCAATCCGTCCCAACAATAAAGGGACTAAAGAAGTTCAGTTATGCAATGCCCGAAAGAAGCATGAGCGATAAATTCTCTCAAAACTGAGATATCGCCCAAGATACGTACACGTTTCTCTCGATTATTTATGATCAGCACGCTACCATCGGGCGAATTTTTGGTGCACGTTAGCGCGAAAACACACGTTATGTCGCGAAAAAACAGATTTAACCCTTTGATCTACGGTGATACAAGGTATTCTTGGCCACCCGACTCATTAGCATTTTTAACACTCAAAAATAACCGGTTATAGATTTCAAATGATTAAGCAGAATTCTTACACTCTTGAAGAACTCATTGGCTGCGGTAACGGAGACCTATTCGGGCCTGGAAACGCCCGCCTACCTCTCCCCAACATGCTCATGATGGATAGAATCACCCGAATAAACGACGACGGTGGAGAGAAAGGTAAAGGCGAAATCATCGCCGAGCTCGATATCAACCCAGATTTATGGTTCTTTGATTGTCATTTCAAGGGCGACCCGGTCATGCCTGGCTGCTTAGGCCTTGATGCTATGTGGCAGATTGTAGGGTTTTATCTAGGCTGGCGGGGCAACCCTGGTCGAGGCCGCGCATTGGGCTGTGGCGAAGTTAAATTCACAGGCCAAATCCTGCCTACCAATAAAAAAGTCACCTACCACATCACAATGAAACGAGTGATCGAAAGAAAGCTAGTCATGGGAATTGCCGATGGCACAGTCTCAGTAGACGGCAAGAAAATCTACGAAGCCAAAGGGCTGCGAGTTGGTCTATTTACATCACTGGATAATTTCTGAGGAGTTAGCAATGAAAAGAGTAGTAGTAACAGGCCTAGGAATCGTATCCTGTCTCGGTAATGATAAAGAATCCGTAAGCGAATCATTAAAGCAAGGCAAATCCGGCATCACCTTTCAACAGTCCTACGCTGATAACGGCTTTCGTAGCCATGTCGCTGGCCACGTTGAGATTAACGTAGACGACTTCATCGACCGTAAAACTAAACGTTTTATGGCTGACGCCGCTGCATTCAGCTACATTGCCATGCAACAAGCCATCGATGACGCACAACTGGACGAAAGCCAAGTCTCCAATGTCCGTACTGGGCTTATTGCAGGTTCTGGCGGCGCATCAACAGCGAACATTATTGAATCCGCTGACGTCGCACGAGCAAAAGGCGCTAAGCGTGTAGGTCCATACCGCGTACCTCGCGTCATGGGCAGCACAGTTTCAGCCTGCCTAGCCACGCCATTTAAAATCAAAGGCGTGAACTACTCCATTACATCAGCATGCGCCACCAGCGCTCACTGCATCGGTAATGCAATGGAAATGATTCAACTCGGCAAACAAGACATTGTTTTCGCAGGTGGCGGAGAAGAAGAGCATTGGACTCTTACACTCTTATTTGACGCCATGGGCGCTCTTTCTTCTAAATACAACGACACGCCTGAAAAGGCCTCTCGCGCCTACGATGCGAATCGTGATGGTTTTGTTATTGCTGGCGGCGGCGGAATGCTTGTACTTGAAGAGCTTGAGCATGCGAAAAAACGCGGCGCTAAAATCTATGCTGAAATAGTCGGCTATGGCGCAACCTCAGACGGTCACGACATGGTGGCTCCCTCTGGCGAAGGCTCCTTGCGCTGCATGCAGCAAGCCTTAGCAACTGTAGACGGTGAGATTGACTACATCAACGCACACGGTACCAGTACACCGGTAGGCGATGTATCGGAATTAACCTCCATTAAAAATGCGTTTGGAGACAAAATCCCACACGTCAACTCAACTAAATCCTTATCCGGTCACTCATTAGGTGCTGCTGGCGTTCACGAAGCCATCTACAGCCTAATCATGATGGAAGAAGACTTTATCTGCGCATCAGCCAACGTTGAAACGCTGGACGAACAAGCGGATGGCGTGCCCATTGTGAGAGAGCGTATTGATAACGCTGGATTACAACGCATAATGTCCAACAGCTTCGGCTTTGGTGGCACCAATGCCTCGCTAGTTTTTCAAAAATATTCGGACGAATAACCCCGAAGATTAGATCTACTCTTTGCTTGGCATTCAACATCAAGCAAAGAGGGTCGTGAAAAACGCAAAATAAAAGGAGGCCTTCAGCCTCCTTTTATTTTGCCTTACGAACACCCAATTCGCTCCATCACACTCAACTCCCCCCCATACCCCCGCATTAAAGCGCAACAACAAGCATTAATCTAACCACCCTCTACGTGCCTCCCTGCCCATACAGCCATTGCAAACCAACGCCAATATTGATTAAATAACCACCTAATCATCTCGACAACCAGAATGACAATTAAAACCCAAACATAAAAATAAAATTGAAATCTAAGACGTCATTTAGACATTGATTTTAAAAAGGGTTTATTTCCAAACAATAATACCGTGTCACTTAGACACTGTTCTATTTAGACACTGTTCTACTTAGACACTCTGTAGCGCAAAGGGCGCCTTCTAACAGTCGCCGCCTTTGCCTCTACTAGAAATTACCATTAGCGAATTACTGCTGGTAAGTTACAGCCAATAAAATACCTTTAACGGTTTTTTTATGTGAAAAAATAACAAATCATTATGGATTCTCGAGTTTCACTTTCGGGTATATTCTAACCGCCACGCAATCACGTCATCATGAGCTAACAATGAAATTCCCTTTTGACCCTCAGTTCCCCGCAAAAAGTGCAGACAATCAGCACCTACACGAACTAGATAAGATGCCAGTAAAGCCCATATTTATAATGGGACTACACCGATCCGGCACTACCTTTTTATATGACTCCATATCCAAATGTTTTCCGGTGGCGAACCTGAGCCTCTACCATATATTCTATTACCACCGTCTCATGACCAACCACAAAGAAGGCCACGAAACGCGCGACCGAGAAACCCTAAACCGTTTATTTAAAAGCTTAGATATTACTGATCGAAAAATTGATGCCGTCGAAGTCAACGATGAAATGGTTGAAGAATATGGCTGGATGCTACGCAACGAGAGCTATCACATCTCGGCCCACGAAACGAACAAAGACTACCTCAAGCAGATCTGCCAAAAATTACTTTACGTGCACCCAGGATCAAAGGCAGTCTTACTGAAAAACCCTTGGGATACAGCCAAAGCCAGCGATATTTTAAAATGGTTCCCCGACGCTAAATTTATTTATATCACTCGTGACCCTATTTATATTTTAAACAGCCAGATTAATGCCGGCCTTGATTTAATGACCGGAGATCAACCTTTTCAAACCATGCTTATTGATGAATTTAAAGCCCCCGGCGGAAAAGCAACAATGAGCGTGGTGTACGCGGCCTGGAAACTCATCAGAGGCTTAAAGCAAATTGTCGGCAATGGCATTTATGGATTCGTGCTCAACAAACTTGTTAAGCAAACCTTAAAATCCGATTTAGCAGGCTATTACCAAGCAATAGAAGAGCTTCCCAGCGAGAGTGTGTTTCAACTCACCTACGGCGGCTTCAATAAAGACCCGGTGGGTAAACTCGAAGCGATACAAAAATTTCTTGATTTACCTTTTGATGAAAGCCCTGAGTCAATCAAACCAAAACCAAGAAAAGGCCATTTAGCGGACCACTTGAAGCGTCAAGAACCCCAGCTAATGCAAACGCTAGAAAAGAAACTCGGACACTCTGCCGTGGTTGAATCCTAACAGGCCCGTCAACTTGTTGCCGGGCTAACTTGGGTTGCTTTTTGGGTAGGTGGCATCAAAGGGTTGTCGGTACTGACGATACAAATTAAACCCATGCACATTCAGGAACTTCCCTGTCAGCGGCCCGACCCAGCGATACTTTGGCTCCAACGCATCGTCATCGTGGCCTGAAAACTCAACAATCACAGCATCAGCCCCAGGCTGCGCGCCGCCCGATAGCACGCCCGCACTAGACGGCACAGGGTCATGGCTATTAACGTAGTGAATGTATTGAGGGCCGTCGGGAAACGCGCTAGCGGCCCCCCCTGCAGTTTCAACATGCACTTTACTTAACAACGCCGTTAACTCGCCTCTATCAAACTTGCCGCTTAACGTTGTGATCGCTTGCGACAAGCCTTTACTAACGTGATACGCCCCCTGGCTATTACAACTTATATACACGTCCTGGTGATCTAAGAGATTACGGATTATTTGCGACGCTATCGTCTTAGCCACTTTGCTTTCCCGAAGACCATCTGAAATAGCATCAGGAAGTCGTCCGCCCAAAGTTGCGTTATAGATAGCCACCACCGGCCGTCCTGAGTTTTCAGCCAGCAGATGCATCTCAGGCAACACCCAATCAGCTCGATGATTCGCCCCGTTAACGTACCAGATTGGCGTTCTTAACGTTTCTTGCGACGAGGCGCTGACGACACTAGGGACATCGTTGATAGACACTATAGCTGGATCATATAAACACCCATTCGCACCAATGATATAACCATCATAGTGATCGTTCCATTCGCCACTCTCAGCCGCACTCGTATCCACGCACAACAATGAATAATACCGAGCGGGCTTGTACTCCCCTGTCACGTAGACCAGTAAAACCAAAACAGTTATTGCCAACAGGCCTTTTTTTATTTTAATCATTAATTTGCCAACCTCAAATTACCCTATGGCGCTTTATTGAAATTGTTTTCTACAGTGATCTGACTCTCCAGTCCAGGGTTTTCGATGAATGCTCGACGGCTGGGCGTTATTTAATAGTCTAAAAATAAAAGGAGGCACTAAGCCTCCTTTCTATTCCCTCAATTAAAACCAATCGATGACGGCTAATCTAGCCGCTCGAACGTTAATTTTATTTTCTCAATCGCCCAGTCCAACTGCTCTTTGTTAATCACTAAAGGCGGTGCAAAGCGTGCCACGGTATGATGCGTGTCTTTACTCAAAATGCCTTCCTCCATCAACATCTCACAAAAAGTACGCGCACTGATTATCTTGGGGTCCAGCTCAACCCCTATAAATAAACCTTTACCTCGCACATCAGTGATAGACGGATGACTGATAGCCCTTAACTGCTCTAGAAAATAGTCTCCTAACGTCGCTGAGTTTTCAGTCAAGCCATCATCTTCAATAATTCGTAGCGCTTCAAGCCCCACTCGAGCCGCCAAAGGATAGCCTCCAAAGGTGCTGCCATGGTCTCCCGGGGTGAAGACACTCATCACTTCATCATCCGCTAAGAACAATGACACAGGCAACAAACCACCCCCTAAAGCCTTCCCTAAAATCACTCCGTCGGGCTTCACACCATCATGCTCGCAGGCCAATAACTTGCCAGTACGGCCTAAACCGGTTTGCACCTCATCACAGATTAACAACACATTGTGTTTCTTACATAGGCGAGCACACTCTGCTAAATAGCCTTGTGGCGGAATCAAGATGCCTCCTTCGCCCTGAATGGGCTCCACCAAGAACGCAGCCGTATTATCAGTAATCGCCGCTTCCAAGGCCGCCGCATCAGCATAAGGAATGATTGTTACGCCCGCAGGAAAAGGCCCAAAGCCATCCCGGTACTGCGGCTCTGACGACATCCCTACGACCGCAATAGTGCGGCCATGAAAATTATTTTCGCAAACAATGATTTCAGCTTTATTATCAGCAACGCCCTTCTTCTGATAAGCCCACTTTCGAGCCGCCTTCAACGCAGTCTCGACGGCTTCAGCGCCCGTGTTCATCGGTAACGCTTGCTGATATCCAGTCATGGCACAGGCTTTTTGTAAAAAGGTGCCTAAACCTTCACTAAAAAATGCTCGAGAAACCACGCCTAAAACAGCGGCCTGATCTTGCAAAGCCTTCACTAACCGAGGGTTACAATGGCCATGGCTCACGGCGGAATAAGCACTCATCATATCTAGATAGCGCCGGTCATTTTCATCCCACACATAAACCCCTTCGCCTCGACTTAATACAACGGGCAACGGGCTATAGTTAGCCGCACAATATTGGCTTTCTAAGCGTATGTTAGTGGATAATTGATCCGAATCATTAGAGGCCGCCTTGGACGATTCATTAACCGACTGATCTGACTGATCTGACTGACTTTGAGACGTTGTACCTGAAGAATCTACACCGGAAATAGACATAGGGCATCCTTTTCTATTCACTTTCGAGATGAAGTTAATTCCATTTTTGAGGTCTTACGATGTTAAATTTAAAGCGATGTTAATCCGAGACTTTCCATAAAAAGCAGAGCGCGTCACTGAATCCTTGTAATTCCTTTACGACGATCAGTTAACCAAAAAGGGCTGCATTATATCCATCAGTAAACGAGAGGTTTTATGGCCCTTATCAAAATTAGGATTGTACTCGGTAATCTCCAGCGCTTTAAGGCGCTTTGTAAGCGCTAAATTCGCCGCCCGCTGAAACCAATGCACAATATCTTTACCTGCAATTCCGCCCGGCTCGGGCACGGATACAGCCGGCGCATCCTCAGGGTCAATGGCATCCAGATCAATGCTAATACCAAACCCATAAGCGCAAGAGGCAACCTTACGGTAGGCTTTCATAAGCACTTGGTAGGGGTTCTTTTTTAACGCATCAATGGTAATCACAGTGACCCCCAATTGGTTCAGCAGGTCCAGCTCAGCGGGCTCATAACTACGTACCCCGACCACAACCGTATGCCGAGGATTAATCAACGGTTTGCGTGGCAGCAACTTTAACAACTTAGCATCACCATGACCCAGCAACACCGCCAACGGCATGCCATGAATAGCACCACTGGCACTGGTCCCAGGGGTATGACTGTCCAAGTGCGCATCCACCCATAACAAGCCCATAGGCCCTAGGCATTGCTTGGCGATCCCACACCACGTGCCAATCGCACACGAATGATCACCGCCAACAATAATGGGTAATCCAGGTCTAGCGGCCACACTCGCCACAGTGTCTCTTAAACGGCGACAATACCGACTCACTTCATCGTATTTTGTCTCATGCTGTAACAAGGCGCTCTCACGTACCGTGCCACACCAAGTCACTTTGCCTTTTAAGCGACTCGAAGCCAATAACATATCCTGAAGATAATCAGGGCCATATCGGCAGCCCACATGCTGGCCGGCCAAACTGCACGCTGCACCAATTACCTGGCCTTGCATGTAGCCCTCTTTTTACGAATAAAATACTGTATAGAATTCACGGCCCTACTCAATCCACGCCACCGTACTCAATGAATAATGAAAGTATGGTGGAGTCTGCCCACTACTACAAATTAGCGCGGGCATAAACTAGTCATTCAAGGATAAAATCAAACCGATAGAGGCACCAGAAAACTAACAAAGGCATGCACAGACCACCTTGCAAATACCCCGCTCAGCAATTCACTTTCAAGTGACAACTGACCGGAGCAATAACTACGCCAGCACCAATAAACTACGCCCGCACAAATAAACTACGCCCGCACCAATGAACTTAGCCGCCTGTGGTACTCATAAAACGAACTAAACGCGGTGCTTCTTCGATATTAAACTCGTGGGAGTAGGGCTTGATGGCCATCGAATCGATGATTGCGGTTTCTATGGACTGCTCGAGTTGAGCACCGCTTAACTGAGGGGTTCTTAATATTTTACGTAAATCCACTGAATGCTCATTGCCTAAACAAAGCAATAAACGCCCTTCAACAGTGACCCTGACCCGATTACATTGCGCACAAAAATTATGGGTATTGGGTGAGATAAAACCGATTAATGAATCGCTGTTATCGAGCTGATGATATTTAGACGGGCCGGTGGTACTTTTATTACTCGGTAAAAGCGTGTGTTTCTGCTCAATCACCGACTTAATCGTATCACTGGTGATAAACGTATCTTTACGCTGATAATCCACATTGCCCAAAGGCATTTCTTCAATAAACGAAATATGCATATTTCGCTGTTTAATAAAATCAACCAAATCTAAGATTTCATCGTCATTGAAACCCTTTAGAATCACTGCGTTAATTTTGGTATCACGGAATCCAACGCGATGCGCTTCATCAAGTCCCGCCAGCACTTTGTCTAACTTACCGGTACGCGTGATCTTGGCGAAACGTTGCTCATCCAAGCTATCCATACTGACATTAATGCGTTTTACACCCGCCTTTTTAAGATCTGCAGCGTACTTTTCAAGCTGCGAGCCATTGGTCGTTATCACCAACTGATCTAAGCCCTTTAACTGCCCGAGCTCTTCCATCAACCACATAATATTTTTACGCACTAAAGGCTCACCGCCAGTAATACGAATTTTATTCACCCCAAGCTTCACAAAACACTTCGCGACAATAAGCATTTCTTCGAGCGACAACACCTGGTCTCGCGGCAAGAAAGTCATTTCCTCCGCCATGCAATACAAACAACGAAAATCACAGCGATCGGTGACAGACAGCCGGATGTAATTGATGTTTCGATTAAAACTGTCTTTCAAGGAATTACCTAAAAAATTAATCTAATAAACGCTAAGCCCACGGGACTTCTTTGAAATCAGAAGAATTACGAGCGCATAATCACAAGTCTAAATTTATTCGCGCTGCTTGGCTAGCTCCCAAAGCTGATCTAGGTGCTCTAAATCAGAGTCTTGCCACTGAACGCCTTCTTTATCAAGCAGTTGCTCAACCTTTCGAAACCGTTGTTCAAATTTATCATTGGCACGCCTCAATAATTGCTCGCTATCGGCGTTCAAATGACGCACCACGTTAACGCAGCTGAACATTAAATCACCCACTTCTTCTAAGGCATTATCTGGGTCATTATTACTTAAGGCCTGCTTTAACTCCTCAGTTTCTTCCGATATCTTTGCCAAGGCCGGTGTTATTGAGGGCCAATCAAAGCCTACATTTGCCGCCCGCTTTTGTAACTTCTGGGCTCGACTCAAGGCCGGTAAATTACGAGGCACATCGTCCATCTGACTGAACTTTTCAGTACCGGCAAGCGATTGTTTCTCATGCTGTTTTATTTTTTCCCAATTCAAGCGCACGGCCTGCTCGGTAACCTCCCCAGGCCCATCGTGATCGGACTTGCCCGAATCAAAACCATGAGGATGACGCCGTAGCAGTTTACTATTTAAGTTTTCGACCACATCGTTAAATTCAAAACTACCCTCTTCCTGAGCAAGCTGACTGTAAAATATTACCTGAAAAAGTAAATCACCCAACTCGTCTTTAAGCTGTACAGAGTCTCTTCGCTCGATACAATCCGCCACCTCATACGCTTCTTCAATGGTATGCGGCGTGATGCTTTCGAAGTTTTGATTACGGTCCCACGGACAGCCCTGCTGCGGGTCACGGAGCTGTGCCATAATTTCAAGCAGACGCTCAATTGAGTGCTCAACAGCCATAATTTAATGTGCCAGTGGATTTTAGAATTAAGTGAAACCGGCTCAGCAATCGCCGAAACCAAGCCTTGAGCTAAACATCGAACAAGACCTTAAGCAATCGGCTCGCCTCGCAGTAACAAGCGCTACGCTTGGACGTCGCGTTTCACAGAGATAACGTTGGGTAACTGGTTGATTTTCCCAAGTAACTTGCCAAGCGTTGCGATACTCACAACTTCCAAGGTAACTCGCAGTTCGGCCATATTACTACTCACGTCAGAGCGTGTATTCATCGCAATAACGTTGGCATTCTCTAGCGCTAATACCGAAGTCACGTCCCGCAACAAACCTTGACGATCATAAGCAGAAATTAGAATTTCCACCGGGTAAACCTGACCGCTGGTTTCCCCCCAACTTACTTCCAGAACCCGATCGGGGTCTTCCTGCTGTAATTGCAACAGGTGCCCACAGCTCTGGCCATGAATAGTAATGCCTCGCCCAACAGTGACATAACCTGAAATAGCGTCACCGGCCACAGGCTTACAGCACCCGGCCAGATGAGTCATCAGGTTGCCTACCCCTTGAATAATCACACCTTGTAGATTCAGGTCCGAACGCGGCGCACTGAGTTGCGGGCCGCGCTGCGGAATAGGGCTATTTAAATGTAAATCTGTTTTGGCCACCACTTGGGAAATTTTAACATCGCCTGCGCCCACTGCCGCGGCCACATCTTCCCAGGCCTTATAATTTAAACTTTGAGCTACTTTGACCTGATCCACATCAGTGATCGCCAAGCGCTGGAATTCGGTGCTCAGTAACGCTAAGCCATCACTGACATTCTTATCTCTATCCTGGAACTTAAACCAATGCTGCACCTTCGCCCGCGCGCGTGGGGTACGGATATAACCCGAGTTAGCATTCAACCAATCTCGACGCGGTTCCGCGTGCTTAGAWGTAATAATTTCTACACGTTCGCCTGTTTTCAGGGCGTAGTTGAGCGGAACAATGCGCCCATTGACCTCGGCGCCTCGGCAACGATTACCCACCTCAGTATGGATATGATAAGCAAAGTCTAATGGCGTGGCCCCGAGCGCAAGGTCTTTTACATCGCCATCACGGGTAAACACGTAAATCCGGTCTTCCACTACGTCGTTCTGGAATTGCTCGACCAAATCGCCTAAATCAGCATCGCCTAAGTCCTCATGCCACTCTAAGACTTGACGCAACCAATTGATTTTATTCTCATAACTACCACTAGAGCTTCGACCACTGGAACCATCTTTATATTGCCAATGCGCACAAACACCCAACTCGGCCTCTTCATGCATCTCCTGGGTTCGGATTTGTACCTCAAGCACTTTTCCATGAGGGCCAATCACCGCCGTATGAAGGGATCGATAACCGTTTTCCTTCGGCGTGGTAATGTAATCATCAAACTCTTTGTAAATATGCTGCCAAAGAGAATGCACCACTCCTAGCGCGGCATAGCATTCTTTATCATCCTTCACCAAAATCCGTACAGCACGAATGTCATACACCTGATGGAAGTCGATATTCTTTCGGCGCATTTTTCGCCATATGCTATAGATGTGCTTCACGCGCCCAGACAGTTCAGCAGGGACCCCATCTTTCCCCAAGGCCGGGCCTAGCTCATCTAACACATCATCAATGTATTCTTCACGATCAAGTCGCTTTTCAACTAACAGGCCCGCTATCTTTTTATACGCGGCGGTTTGCAGATAACGAAATGATAAGTCTTCCAGTTCCCACTTAATATGACCAATGCCTAAGCGATGCGCTAAGGGCGCATACACATCAAACACCTCTTGCGCGACCCGTCGTTGCTTTTCTTCAGAGGCTTCTGAAACAGCCCGAATAGCACAGGTACGCTCGGCTAATTTAATCAGTGCGACACGCACATCATCCACCATGGACACCAACATTTTGCGCATGTTGTCCATTTGCAGATGGTAGTCATCCGCCATGCCTCGACGTTCAGGCCTCAATAAAGCACTAATCGCCGCCATCTGTAGCACCCCGTCCACCAGTTCAGAAACAGGGGTACCCAATTGCTCAACGATCGTCTCTAAAGGAAGCTTCTGCTCCCTAACGCTACGATAAATAATTCCCGCAACCACGGAATCCAAATCCATATGCAGATCGAGCAATATCTCGGCGATTTCTATACCGGTACGAAAACTGCTGGTTCCTTCAGCCCAAATATTATCCACTGCGACCGCTTCTTGCTCCGCAAGCCGGCTTAATTCGCAGGCGCTAGCGATCACAGCCATATCCGACTCAGAAAAACTGGTTTTTTCCTGTACCCGAGCCAACCAGCTCTCTAAATTAACGCTACCGTCTTCATGGGTAGGATGTTCGTCCCTTACTTTTACCATTTTTACTGCAATACCATTCGTAATTTAAAGCCGTCTAAATTTTCTCAAACAAGGCAATTGACTCAACGTGACCGGTATTTGGAAACATATCCATCACGCCCGTTTCGATCAAACGGTAGCCTTTTTTCACTAACTCACCCGCGTCTCTTGCAAGCGTCGCTGGGTTACAAGAAACGTAGACAATACGTTGTGCGCCCAGTTCGGCAATTGGCCCGATGATCGCTTGAGCACCGCTGCGAGGCGGATCGATCAATACCTTATCATAGGTGCCATCGAACCACGGCTGACCAGCTATATCTTTACTTAAATCGGCAGCAAAGAATTCCGTGTTAGAAATACCGTTTAACAAGGCATTCTCAGAGCCACGTTTGACCATCTCCTCACTGCCTTCCACGCCCACAACTTGCTTGCATTGGCGAGCCATCGGTAAAGTGAAATTACCCAACCCACAGAATAGATCTAAAACACGATCCTGGGAATTGAGATCCAACAGCTGTAACGCTAGATCCACCATTTGTTCATTAATGTGGGCATTAACTTGAGTAAAATCAAGAGGAAGAAAGCCAAATTTACAATCATGCGCCGGTAAACTGTAATACAAGCGCTCAACATGATGCTTGTCATTAATCGCTACAACCGTCTTAGGACCGCCGGATTGCGTGTATATCCGTACACTATGAGTTTCCCCAAATTGATCCAGTTTCGATAAATCTTGCTCATTCGGGGTTTCCAACACTCTGAAAATAAGTATCACCTCATCATCCCCTGCGGCCACCTCAATTTGAGGAATCGCACTACGGATAGATAATTCGGCGATTAATTCGCGCAAAGGCGTAATCAACAGGCCCACACGTGGATCGAGGACAGCACATTGATTAATGTCAGCGACAAAACTATTGCCTTTTTCCCTGAACCCTACCAAGACACATTCTTTCTTATTGACGTACTTGGCCGCCAAACGCGCTTTCCGGCGATACCCTAAGGTCGGGCCTAACATTGGCTTACGCATAGGGACCGAATCAATACCACCAAAATGCTGGTATTGCTCAAGCAAGGCATTCTGCTTCAATTCGATCTGCTTACCCGCATCCATGTGTTGCAGGCTACAGCCCCCACAAATGTTCGCGTGAGGACACGGCGGCTCCACTCGGTCCTCCGAGGCATCGAAGACTTCCACGGTATTCGCTTCCGCGAATCGACTAACGCTCTTAGTCAGCTTGGCAGACACACGTTCACCGGCAAGCGCGCCCTGAACGAACACGATCTTACCCTCCATGTCGGCAATACCACGCCCTTCATGACTTAAACTTTGAATATGAAACTCAATAGGATCGGCCGGCAGCTTTTTTCTGCGTCGTCTCGACATTAATAAATACTCTATAAAATTACGGTTCAGAATAGTTTAGGCCCGACGGCCCAATGAAATTTATCGTCTTAGAATTGGGGGGCTCACCAGCGATAAGCCCTAACTGACAGTGAGCACTCGCTGGCGCGCACAAAAGCAGTGATCGGCTCAGTCGCAAAATGCCTCATCCATCGACAGCACCGCGCGGCTTAACCTAGCTTAATACGCCTGCGTCATGAATCAGACTAAGCACGTGTTATGCCTTACCGCCTAGCCGGAAAAAACACCGGTAGAAAGGTATCGATCGCCCCGATCGCAAATCACCACCACGATAGTGGCATTCTCAACTTGCTCAGAGAGTCTTAGTGCTCCAGCAACCGCGCCGCCAGAAGAAACGCCACAAAATACACCTTCCTTAGACGCCAATGCACGCATGGTAGATTCGGCACTGTGCTGATCAATATCAATCACTTGATCGACTCGACTCTGATCAAAAATCTTGGGCAAGTAAGCTTCAGGCCARCGACGAATGCCAGGAATGGAGGCACCCTCTTCGGGTTGTAAGCCCACAATTCTCACCTCAGGGTTTTGCTCCTTAAGGTAGCGGGACACGCCCATAATGGTGCCCGTAGTGCCCATTGAACTCACAAAATGGGTGATTTCTCCGTTAGTTTGACGCCACAGCTCAGGCCCTGTGCCTTCGTAATGCGCTAACGGGTTGTCTTGATTAGAAAACTGGTCCAACACAATGCCTTTACTTTGAGCCTGCATTTCAAGCGCTAAATCGCGCGCGCCTTCCATGCCTTGCGCTTTTGGAACCAGCACTAGCTCAGCACCATAGGCCGCCATCGCCTCGCGCCGCTCTTGGCTCATATGATCAGGCATGATCAAGATCATACGATAACCTTTAATGGCCGCCGCCATCGCCAAAGCAATCCCGGTATTACCGCTGGTGGCTTCAATTAGCACATCACCCGGCTTAATATCGCCCCGGCTCTCCGCCCGCGTAATCATGCTCATAGCAGGTCGATCTTTGACCGATCCCGCAGGGTTATTACCCTCAAGCTTTAAGAGCACAACATTACTGGTATCACCCGCTAAGCGCTGCAATCGCACCAAGGGGGTATTCCCGACAAAATCTTCAATAGTTGGATATTTCATAGCGCGCTATTCTAGCGAAATAAGCGCCGCGTCTCCATTAAAAAGCGCATCARTAGCCAAGCATTTATCAACCACGAGAATCATAGCCWTGCTCACGCTACACAAGCGCGTAAAGCCCGTAGGCCTTGATTTCWTCATCGCTCACTCGAAGCCCGCACAATACCGCCTAACGGTGGCCAATAAGGTGCTGAAATGATACATTTCAGTGCACCAGGCACTCAAGCCTTCGTTCAAAGAGCCCACCGAACAGATTCTTTGGCAAAGACCTAAGAAGGCTTCCTAAATCAACGTCGAGACTCACTTCAATGAAGCCCCTGACTATCCGCAATAAAACAAGTCAGTAGCACCGCCAACAACAGATAGATAGAGACCCTCAGCGTCAATACCCTCAGGGCATGCGTAGCAACAGAGCACCCACATCAACCGGGCATCCCCCCCCCGGATTGAATACCAACCGACACACTAGACAACCCGGCATCCATACAATGCAACATCAAAAAGTTCGATTCAAAATATTTGCCATCGCTTTACTACCCACTATTTTGCTCAGCTTGATACTCAGCGCCTTCTTTATTACTAATCGCTACAACGAACTAGACCAGGTATTTCTCGATCAAAATTTCAATTTAATTGAATCCCTCACCCCCATCACCCAAACTCATCTAGCGTATAACCAACACACTGCACTGCAATCTCAAGTAACACGCATCCTCGAAAAACCCAATGTTAAATCGGTATTAATCTACGACCAAAATAAACGTTTACTAATGCAAGCAGGCCCTACGCCGTCACTCAAACATCCGAACATCACTGACCGTTTAAGTCGCTCAAAAAACATTTCCCAAACCAGTTCAACGATCCTCTTTACCCAGCCCACCAAAAGCGCCCCGTGGTTGACGGACATTAATAATTCAAGCATCGCCCCAACCGCTAATCTTGGCTGGATTGAAATTGAATCGTACACGCTTCATAACTCACTTGAAAAATATAAGCTGCTCTCCATCACAAGCATCTGCGTACTTCTAATTTGGCTAATCCATACCCTTATCGCCTTCCGGGCCAGCAACCGCGCCAGCGACAGCATCCAAAACCTATACCACGCAATCGTTGCGATTAAAGAAGGCAAACTCAACATTCGGGTCAAATTCCAAGGCATTCAAGAGTTAAAGAAATTGGAACTCGAATTTAATGCCATGAGTCGCTCTATTCGTAGCGCTCGTCATGACTTACAACTCGACGTTGAACAAGCCAGCGAAAATGTGCGCGAAACACTGGAAACAATCGAAATTCAAAATATTGAATTAGACATGGCCAGGAAAGAAGCGCTTGAGGCCAGCCGGATCAAATCCGAATTCCTCGCCAACATGAGTCACGAAATAAGAACGCCCTTGAACGGCATCATCGGGTTTACCAAGCTATTACTCAAATCCCAACTCACTCCTCGCCAACAAGACCACGTTGACACCATTTATAAATCCTCCGACGGTCTACTAGCGATTATTAACGACATCCTCGATTTTTCTAAAATCGAGGCCGGCAAGCTTGAGCTAGACCACACGCCTCTGAATCTGCGCGAAGTAGTCGAAGAAGTACTGACCATGCTCTCGCCACTGGCGCAAGAGAAGAAGCTCGAAGAAGTCGCCATTATTTATTCCGACGTCCCGGTGCATTTAATCGGCGACCCGCTGCGGCTCAAACAAATCATCACCAACCTGGTCAACAACGCGATTAAATTCACCGAACATGGCAGCATTATTGTGCGCGTTATGCTGGAAGATCAACGCAACCAGCAAGCCTACATTCGCGTTAGCGTCAGCGACTCAGGGATTGGGCTTTCCACAGAAGAACAAAAAGAATTATTTCAGGCTTTCAATCAAGGCAAATCATCCAATACCCAGCACGCCGGTGGGTCAGGCTTAGGCTTAGTCATTTCAAAACATCTCACCGAACAAATGGGCGGCGAAATAGGCTTAGAAAGCAGCCTCGGCGAAGGCTCGAATTTTTGGTTCACCTTTAAAGCCGACATAGATTCTGAAAACGATGATTTATTAGATCCAACATTATTCGAACAAAACCGTGTCGCGATTTTTGATAGCAATGACCTCGTGAGACTTTCCTTATCTCACATCCTTCAGAAAGCACAAATTGAACATCAACAATTCAGTGTGCCGACCGAACTAACCCAAGAATTAGCCACCGCAAGAGATCTCGGTAAACCCTACTCCTCAGTACTCATAGGCATCAACCACACCCACGAGAATTGTTCTGACTTGCTAGACATGCTTCAGTACTTCGAAAAAACACTCGACTGTCGCACCATAATTTTGGCCAATACCTCTGACCAAAGCCATTACCACAGCTTGCTAGAACAATCAGCAAGCGCCTACCTTACCAAACCGATTCAGCTTAAACGCTTACTCATTACCCTGAGTAATTTCCAACTCAGCAATCAAAAAAGTAATTTAAATGACGCTGAGACCAATCTCTACAAAACACCGCCTCAAGAATCGTCCCAACAGCTCAACATTCTTGCGGTGGATGACAATCCAACTAATTTAAAGTTGGTACACGCCCTACTAGAAGAGATGAATATCAATATTGTAAGCTGCAGCAGCGGTAAAGAAGCACTTTCCCTGCAACAACGCTTCACCTTTGATCTTATTTTAATGGACGTCAGGATGCCGGAGATGGACGGCATTGAGACCACTCGCCAGATTAGAAAAAATGAACCGCAAGAAAAACGTATTCCGATTATTGCCGTCACCGCTCACGCCCTCGCCAATGAAAAGAGAAAGCTCCTCGCTCAAGGCATGGATGACTACATCACCAAGCCCATTAACGATAAATTACTTAGACATATCATTAATAAATGGGTCCCCATCACTAAACAAAAAGCCCTCGATCAAGTAGATCAAAGCACGGTTACGGAATTCGATCGCCCCTTCCCAAGCCCCGCTCACTCACAGGCTTTGGATATCCATGTCACGCCCCAATCGGCTTCAGAACAAACCGATGCGGACCTCAAAGCCATTGACYTAGAGCGAGGAATTCAACTCACGGGCGGAAAAAAAGACCTGGCGATAGAATTACTCGGCATGCTTTTTAACACTTTAGCCGCTGACAAGAACGCCATTATCGAATCCTCCCAAGATCATGAGCGCTTACTGGATAAAGTGCACCACTTACACGGTGCAACTCGGTATTGCGGAGTGCCCGAGCTACAGTTTCATACCCATAAAGTGGAAACATTATTAAAACAGGATCAGCCAGAGCAAGTAGAACCGGCATTACAGGCGCTTCTGAGTGCAATCGATCGCGCACTGGCATCGTGGCAATTAAGCGGCCCTCTATTAACGGGGAATCAAGAAGGCAACGTTAAAGAAAGCAACAAGCGCGCTAACACCTCGCTTACCGAGCTGGCCATTGATCACAGCGATGCCTAAAACACCAACTGGGCGGCCATTTTAATCTCCGAGTACTCATCCACTTGGCCGTCTACCTCAACGCTATAATCACTAAAGATAAGCACTACTTTAGAATCATGGCCTGACATAAAATAGCTCAAGCCATAATCCACGACCGCAATGGTTTCATCAATTTCGGATTGCCCAAAACGAAACCGATGGTAGCGAACCATGGGCTGAAAGCCTTCAGCAGTCGGCCCCTGCTTACTCGACAGGAGATAGCCTAAGAAAGCAAAATAGCCGTCCCCCTCAAGTCTATTGTCAAAATTCGAACCGTTCAATGTGCCTAAATTATCGGCATCATAATCATACACGGCGGTCTCAAACGTAAGCACCCCGCGGTTAGCCAGGCTTTTCTCGATCAGAAAATCCACCCCTAGCCCCCAGTAATCCCCCTCAACACTGCCGTTATAAAACGCCTCCTTCTGGAATGACCAAGAAACCCCTAAGGCAAACACATCCTTTTCGCCTAAGTAACTACTACTTAGAAAATAACCCGCTTCTGGCTGCCAAAAATTAAGCACCATCCGCCCCACGAGCAACGGATTGTCTTCCGTGTTATCCGACGTTTCAAAGCCCTCATAAAGCCCAAAATAATATTTCAAACCACCGCCATCAATGTCCCCCCAAAGCACCACGCCGTCATCTCGACCGTCTCGACGCCCCAACACGCCTCGGGCAACSGGAGCACTCCAAATCGCCCGCCGGTATTGATCCGCTAAAGCATTACGATCCGTAGGAACAATCAAACGCCCTAGCCATACATTCAACTGATCTGAAAACGAATACTGTAAAACTGCGTCCAATAAGCGAAGCTCAGCCTCGTCGTCCGACTCCGATTCAAACTCCGTTTCATTGAGTTCATAGGCATAGGCGAGCTGAAATCCAACCTTAGCATTAAGGTGGCCGTAGGTATAAAACCGGGCATCCGTAACCGAAAAATCGAATGAATCATCTTGCCCATTCGGAGCCGCGCGTTCCTGAATAGACAGCTCAGCCTTCATTGCAATCCCTAAGCTTAAAGACCTGTCCTCATCCACGCGAATCGACCAGTCCGCATAGGCTACGTCAACACCGCCAGCCATACTGAGCCAAACACCCAGTAAAGAAAAAACACCCCACCGCAAATTTGCTCCAATCATGTCTCTGTCCCTGAGAACATTATTTTCAATCAGCCATACTTTAAAAACGCTAGCCCAACATTCAACCCTCGAACAACACGCTAAAACCCTCTAAAAATAGCGGCTAAACCCAGGGCTCACCAGTTTTCGGGCGCAAAACCGGCCTAAGACCAAAGCACAAAAACTTTGATGCGAATTCGACCGTGTTTTAAAACAAGGGGAAATACAAAGACGGGTAACGTTATCGCGCTAGGAGCGCTCAAACACAGCAAATGACACGACGTATTCTCGCTCATCGGTAATAGAAAGGTGATGATGGCTAATCTCAAGCCGATTCGCCAAATCCAAGGCCGCCCCACTTAAAAGAATAAGGGGCTTGCCTAACTCATCATGACCCACACCCACATTTTGAAAGGTCACGCCTTTGGCAATGCCTGTGCCCAACGCTTTGGCGATCGCTTCCTTAGCAGAAAAACGTTTCGCTAAAAATGCCGCTTTATTTTTTTTGGTCTCAAACTCTTCCAACTCAGCAACAGTCAATATCCGCTGGGCAAAACGCTGGCCTATGCGAGACCATATCTGCTGAATGCGGTCCACCTGAATAATGTCTGTGCCTATTCCTACGATCATGCCAGGCGCGCTCGAATCAATAAATCAGCCATCTCTTTAACTGCCGTCGGCAACCCCACAAACACCGCATGAGCGATGACACTGTGGCCTATATTTAATTCATTAATACCAGGCATCGCAGCGATCGCTTCGACATTATGGTAATGCAAACCATGCCCGGCATTGACAATTAAACCTTGCTCAGCGGCATGCTTCACGGATTGACTGATCTTCGCTAGCTCAGCAGCAACCTCGCCTCGCTCCAGCTCAGCATAAGCCCCCGTGTGAATTTCAATACACGGCGCACCGACCTCCACAGCCATATCAATCTGCCTAGGGTCGGGATCAATAAACAAGGACACTTGAATGCCTTGATCAGCGAGCCGCTGGCACGCACTGCGAATTGCCGCTTGATTATTCACCACATCCAAGCCCCCTTCGGTGGTCAACTCCTGTCGCTTCTCTGGCACCAAACAACAATGTGCGGGCTTAAGCTGCGACGCTATATTGACCATCTCATCGGTGACTGCCATTTCAAAATTCATAGGTGTTTGCAGTATTTCCTTCAAGCGAAACACATCGGCATCCTGAATATGTCGACGATCTTCACGAAGGTGGATGGTAATGCCGTCAGCGCCGGCCTGCTCCGCAAGCAACGCAGCTTGCCCAATATCCGGGTAGCGTGTGCCTCGGGCTTGTCGCAACGTAGCCACATGGTCAATATTAATACCCAACAAACAACGCTTCATTGTCTACCTCGTAAATCGAAACGCCTCTGCCGAGGGCTTCATAGAAAATCAGAATAGAGAGTTTTAAATCAATAAGTACTTAATGCACTTGAACGGRAAGAGGGGCCACGCAAAAAACCGACCCGCTACACAAACAACATCCTTGATAGCAAAGGTTTATCGCCTAACTGAGCCCCTAGCGCCATGCGCATCAATCGTTTAGCGTCCCTTAAGGTCCCCTGTTCAGAGTAGTCACCAGCGGCCACCGCAATCAACGACGCGCCCATAAACTGGCCGGCTTCTGAACGCCCAGTAACCTCCGGGGGCAAGGCTAAATCAACGCTCGAACCTGGACTTGAGGGTGCATCAATAATGCCTTGCAAGGGATCAAACAAATACCACTCGCTAGCCACCAAAGGCGCCCCGGTATGACTATGACAACTCCAATCCGGGGCATATCCTAGCGCTTGCAACAACGCATTCTCAAAGACCCGCAAGGGCAATTCGACATTGTCTGCGTCTTTCAGCTCAAATAAACAGCGAACATAATGCCCAAACAATTTAGGGTACGGGTCAAAGTGCGTTAACAACCGAACCATCAATTCATTGATGTAGAGACCACACAACGCTGCTTTTCCCTGTAAAAATACGCTGAGTTCAGGTTGCGCTTCAAGTTGAGTGAATGATTTTAATTCACCTCGTCCACACCACTTCACCGAGATACCTTGAAAGGGCTGGATTAAGGATTTTTTAGTCGATTTTGGACCACGAACCTTTTTTACTACCCCAGCGACTCGGCCATACTGAGCAGTGAACAGCTCGCATAACGCACTGTCTTCCTGATATGGCCGGGAATGCAAAACCACCGCATCAACAAAGACCTCCGATGGATGCATTAGATTAGCTCGAGCAAAAAGGCTTCACGTCAGCCGAAATTGACGCCTTGAGCACGGTGCTCATGAGTCCCCAAATTCATCATAASCNNCASGMTTWWTRWSGSACGCTCATCATCAGACCAGCCGCCTTTCACTTTCACCCATAGGTTCAACATGACCTTTTGATCWACCAGTTTTTCAATGTCTTTACGAGACTCTTGGCCAATCAGTTTCAAACGCGAGCCCTTTTTACCAATCACAATGGCTTTCTGACCCGCGCGTTCCACCAAGATCAAGGCATTGATAAAACAGATGTCCTTATCTACCTTAACGTCTTCAATTTCCACCGCAATCTCATAGGGAATCTCTTCCCCTAATTGGCGCATGATCTTTTCCCGAACAATTTCAGCCATCATAAAACGTTCGGTCTTATCAGTGATTTGATCCTCAGGGAAGTAACCGTGGCCTTCGGGAAGACTTGCCAAAACAGTTTGCTCTAACGCGCTTAAATTATCCTTGTTGAGCACTGAAATGGGGAAGATTTCGGTAAACGGAAACTTCTCTTTCAGCTCATTGATATGGGGCAACAGCTT
This sequence comes from Gammaproteobacteria bacterium, assembly GCA_002402085.1. Classification (GTDB taxonomy): domain Bacteria; phylum Pseudomonadota; class Gammaproteobacteria; order Pseudomonadales; family UBA3067. The sequence continues at coordinate 19,127 of NVVB01000006.1, read as the reverse complement.
ATCTTTGTGCTGAATCCGATCTATTTTATTAATCAACAAATAAACCGGGCAACGGCATTTGCTAATTCTTTCCAGGGCCCAATCGTCATCTTCGGTCCACGTTAACCCTTCCACCATAAACAACACCAAGTCCACATCCTGCACTGCCGACGTAGCCGCTTGATTCATGTAGCGATTAATCGCGCGCGGGATTTCTTTGTGCAAGCCCGGCGTATCCACGTATATCGCTTGACGCGTGCCTTCGGTTTTAATGCCCAAAATTTGATGTCGAGTGGTCTGAGGCTTACGGGAAGTGATGCTAATTTTCTGACCAAGAATATAATTTAATAACGTCGATTTGCCCACGTTGGGACGACCAATAATGGCAATATAACCGCAATGGCTAATGGATGTTATGTCCAATCTAATACAACCCTCTATTTAATAGATAACAATTCAAGTGCTTTTTCTGCGGCCATTTGCTCCGCATAGCGTCGACTCGGCCCTACGCCTTCAGCGCCGGTATCAACGCCATCAATTTCACAGATAACGCGAAATATTTGTGCATGGGCCTGGCCATCAATCCCTACAATAGTATATTGAGGTAAAGGCTTCTTCTGCGCCTGGAGGTATTCTTGCAATCGAGTCTTGGGGTCTTTCTCTGTATGTTCCAGAGTAATCTCTGCCAAGAGTTCTTCATACCAGCCTAACACCAGCTCTTCACATCGATCCAAACCCGCATCAATATAAATCGCACCAATCAATGACTCAAAGGCATCCGCCAAAATTGAGTCGCGACGAAACCCACCACTTTTAAGCTCACCGGAGCCTAGCAGCAGAGTTCCCCCTAAATCCATCTTGCGGGCCAGCATCGCCAGCGTTTCACCTTTCACAAGTTTAGCTCGCAAGCGGCTTAACTGTCCTTCTTTGGCGCCTTCAAACTTATCAAACAATTTTGCCGCAATTAGGAAGTTAACAATGGAATCCCCTAAAAACTCTAAGCGCTCATAATTACTCTTATTACTGACACTCTTATGAGTCATCGCCAACTCGAGCAAAGACGGGTCATTAAACTCATACCCAATACGTCGACTTAACGCGGTTAACTTATTATTCAATGGGACACCGCTTCATATTTGTTTTTAAACTCGATTAGTAAGAACATATTCTGCGCGATAGGGATTTTCTTGTCGTAATCAAATGTCACAATCAACTTACCCTTCTTCTTTTGGACCTTCAGATGTTCCAAAGGAATGTCCCGCACATTATTGACCGTCAACTGTTTTCTAATGATGGACTTAATCTTCTTTTTACTCTTGCCAGTAATGCCCACATGATTATCCAACGACTCAAGTGCACTTTTTACCGAGGCATTATCTATATAGGCCGGAACCACCTGCAGAATCATTGCAGCCGACAAGCCAATGATAACAACATAAATCAATATATTATAAAGCGATGCGCCTTTTTGATGCCGTGACATTTTCATTAATTCACCCTCTGAAACAGACCTATCCGGTTTGACAACTTCATCCAAGCAGAATGCGCCCTATTGATCGTTGCGCCAATAAGGCCAAGCGTTGCATGCACTGCCATTAATGACATCCACGAAACGCGCTACTCTACATTTAATGAACAACGTTAATCGACTAAGTTATCAACCACGTTATCAACTACATCATCAACTACATCATCAACTACGTTTAATCAATGGTGCCGTTACGACCAAAAGAAGGCACGTTCAGGCCAGGCTTTTTATTCATCCAAATGGCAAACGCATTGCCCACCACGTACTTGTCTTCGACCGTTCCCCAGGCCCGGCTATCGTTACTATTATCGCGATTATCGCCCATTACGAAATAATGGCCTTCCGGAATAGTGCCGCCCGGAAACTCCAATAAATTATGATTACGGGCCGTAAGATGCTGCATGGTATGAGTCACATCACCCAGCGTCTCATTATAGATAGTTCGATTAGGTGAGCCCGGCGGCACCTTCGCCACAAACTCAGTCTCGACCTTCTCACCGTTAACATACAGTGTCTTACCTTGATAACGAATATGATCACCCGGGACCCCAACCACACGCTTGATGTAATTAATTTTGGGGTTCGTAGGGAATTTAAACACCATGACATCCCCGCGTTCGGGATCATTGTTGTCAAAAATCTTCGTACCAATAACCGGCAAACGTAGTCCATAGGTAAACTTATTGACCAAAATATAGTCGCCGATTTCCAACGTAGGCACCATTGAGCTGGAGGGGATCGTGAACGGCTCAAACAAAAAAGAGCGCAAAATTAACACGATGAACAACACTGGAAAAAAGGACTTTGCATATTCAACCAGCAAAGGCTCACGCGCCAACGCATGCACCGCATTACGCTCACTTTCATTAATGCCCATTTGATCCGTGTCCAGCGCCAACAAGGACTCAAAGTCCAACTTTTGACCTGAGTCTAACTGCTCACCAAAAGGTCCGCTCGCTGTTGGGAATTCAGACACGGCCTGCTTACGAGAACTCAGCAGAAACAAATAGTCGAATAACCAAACCACCCCTGTGACAGACACTAAACTTAACAATACCAGTGAAAAATCAATATCCATTACTTCTTCTCTACCTTTAGTACGGCCAAAAATGCCTCTTGAGGAATCTCCACGCTGCCCACTTGCTTCATACGTTTCTTACCGGCTTTTTGCTTTTCTAATAGCTTTCTTTTCCGGCTTACATCACCACCATAACATTTCGCGGTGACATTTTTACGCAAAGCTTTCACCGTTTGCCTAGCAATAATATGACCACCAATAGCGGCCTGAATCGCCACATCAAACATCTGTCTAGGAATAAGCTCTTTAAGCTTTTCCGTTAAGTTACGGCCACGGCCTTGCGCTAGATCAGTGTGACAAATCATCGCTAACGCATCCACGCCTTCGCCATTAATTAACACATCCAGCTTAACTAACTTCGCTACTTCAAAACGGTCAAAGTGATAATCCAATGAGGCATAACCACGACTGGTGGATTTAAGTCGATCAAAAAAGTCCAAGACCACTTCCGACATAGGAATATCGTAGTTGAGTGACACCTGCGTCCCTAGGTATTGCATATTCTTTTGCACACCACGTCGTTCCACGCACAAGGTGATCACGCTGCCTACGTATTCATGAGGCACTAAAATATTAACATCGGCAATGGGCTCCCGCAGCTCCTCCAACACATTGTGATTAGGGATTTTAGAAGGGCTATCGACCTCCACCACATCACCCGATTTAAGCAGAGCCTGATAAACCACAGTAGGCGCAGAGGTGATTAGATCAAGATCATACTCTCGCTCTAAACGCTCCTGAATAATTTCCATGTGCAATAAACCTAAGAACCCACAGCGGAATCCAAAGCCTAACGCATCCGAACTCTCTGGTTCATACATCAACGACGAATCATTCAGGGTTAATTTCGCTAACGCTTCCCGAAAGCTCTCATAATCATCAGAACTAATTGGAAATAAGCCCGCATAAACCTGGGGAGTAACGCGTTTAAAACCAGGCAACGAATCCACATCAGGGGTTTTAATATGGGTTAATGTATCCCCGACAGGCGCACCATAGATATCTTTAATGCCCGCCACCACAAAGCCCACTTCGCCCGCACTTAAGGAACCGGTGACTTTTCGTTTCGGAGTAAACACCCCGACACTATCCACTAAATGAGAATAACCCGTGGACTTAACCAGTATTTTGTCACCCTTTTTAACCGTACCGTGAATCACGCGTACTAACGACACCACGCCTAAATAGTTATCGAACCACGAGTCAATAATCAGCGCTTGTAGAGCACCTTCAGGATCGCCTTTAGGAGCAGGAATCTTTTCTACCAACTGCTCCAACAAATCCTCGATGCCAATGCCCGTTTTAGCACTCACATGACAGGCATCCATTGCATCGATACCAATAATATCTTCCACTTCTTGGGCCACGCGATCCGGCTCGGCTTGAGGCAGATCAACCTTATTAAGAACCGGTAAGACCTCTAACTCTTGCTCAATCGCGGTATAACAATTAGCCACTGATTGCGCTTCAACGCCTTGGGCCGCGTCCACCACTAACAACGCGCCCTCACAAGCGGCTAAAGAACGAGACACCTCGTAAGAAAAATCAACATGGCCCGGGGTATCAATAAAGTTGAGCTGGTAACTTTCACCATTTCTAGCCTCGTAATAAAGCGTTACGCTTTGGGCTTTAATAGTAATCCCTCGCTCACGCTCTATATCCATGGAATCAAGCACTTGCTTATCCATCTCACGCGCACTCAAGCCACCACACAGCTGTATAAACCGATCTGCCAAGGTAGACTTGCCGTGGTCAATATGGGCAATAATTGAAAAGTTTCGGATATTTTTTAAATCAGTCACGATAAACGGTGTAACACCTAGTCAAGTGGATAATAAATTCCTTANGCGCCCCCAAAGAAGACGAAAAGACGACGCTATACACTCCACAACTGACGCAAACCGAAACACCTTTCAACGCTACGAAAAGTTCAGCCCAACACACATCCATGGGGATATACAGAAATAAGGCGTGGAGTCTACCTTATTTGCTCAATTTCGGCTATTCACCATCCYCATCAGAACGCTATTTGTCATTCCAATTTTAGACCTTTACGAAAAAAGGCCCCGAAAGAGGCCTCAAAACGCATTATAATTTTCCCGCCCCGCCAAAACCTGCCCCCTATTCGGTTCTGGGGCAGTGCCAAGACAAAGCGGGAACAAGCGATCAAAGGAAAACCTAGCGCAATCGCTACTCCACTTTTAGTGCCAGAAACATGGGGTTACCTCGCCGACTGACCAACATAGGCACTGTTTTCCCCTTCGGAAGCGCATCCAACACGCCTTCAAAGGATTTAACGCTCTGAATCGACCGGTTATTGAGCTCAGTAATGATATCGCCCGGGCGTAAACCTGCATCTCTTGCCGCGCCCGCGTAGACCGTATTCACCACCACCCCATGCTTCACATCCCAGCGAGATAATTGCGCTTTAGTGAGGTCTGAGACCACAATCGCAAGCCGGTTCTTCTCTGGGCTGGCTTTCTTCTCTTCGTTACGCCCTGCAACTGAAGCATCATCCGGTAAAACACGAATAGTCAGCTGCTTCTCAATTTCTTTACCGTCTCGCATGACCTGTAAAGACACCACTGAGCCCACTTTGGTACGCCCAACAATGGGCGGTAAATCAGAGGCTTTATTAATCACAACGCCATCAAAACTCAATATCACATCACCCGCCTGCAAACCGCCATCGTAAGCAGGGCTATCAGGCAACACTTTGGCGACCAATGCGCCCGATGGCTTCTCTAAACCAAATGACTCGGCCAAACCCCGGCTGATCTCTTGAATCAGCACCCCCAGCCAGCCTCGATCAACATAGCCTTGGGCCTTTAATTGATCCACTACATCCATCGCCACATCAATGGGGATCGCGAAGGACAAGCCCATAAAGCCGCCCGTTCGACTGTATATTTGAGAATTAATGCCTACCACTTCGCCTTCCAAATTAAACAATGGGCCGCCTGAATTACCCGGATTAATGGCCACATCAGTTTGAATAAAAGGCACGTAACTATCACGCGGAAGGTTCCGCCCAAGCGCACTGACGATTCCCGCTGTGACGCTATAATCGAAACCAAAAGGCGAACCAATCGCGAGCACCCATTCACCCACTTTAAGTTTTTTCGAATCACCCAACACCACACTAGGTAAATCCCCAGCATCAATCTTCAATAACGCTAAATCGCTTCGCGAATCCATGCCTACTACTTCGGCAGTAAACTCTCGTCGATCGTTAAGCCGAATAATCACCTCATCCGCGCCTTGTACGACATGATTATTGGTTAATATGTATCCATCCTTAGAGATAATAAACCCTGAGCCCAGGGACTCTCGCTGCTTTTGTCTAGGCTCCGCACCATCACCAAAAAAGTGACGAAAAATCTCAGGCGCCTCACCTCGCTGAGGAGACGATTTAGAATCCTTTGATTTTTTAGGCTTTTGCACCGTAGCGATATTAACCACAGCCGACGCATTACTTTCCACAAGCTGGGTAAAATCAGGCAACCGGCCGGCCCATACGTTACTAGTAAAAAAGACCCCCTGGCTTAACAAGATGCCAACGAGCAAAAGAGCACGCCACTTAAACGGGTTGATCGAGCAATGCCTCATTGAACCTCCGAAATTATTATTAACCACGCAGACCCACACGGCCCATGCGCCTTAAATAGTGAAGCCATTACTCTTGAGAACAGCGGTCTGTAGCAAATCATGACAAGTTACAATTATTATTGGAATAATCCGTTACAACAATAATGGCGCAGCAACAGACAATACGACCTAACAAATACTTATTAAATCAAGACGCAAGCTTAGATGCTATTAAATAGTTACGCTAACTTGGAAATTGAACTGTGACGTTTTGAGCCCCAGCTTCACGCAATACAACAGGACTGTATTGGCTGTTATGACGATGAAACAAACTGTGTAGATGAACCCCTAAAAACCCAGCCGCCAGTCCCAACAGACCGCCAACGCCAGACCCCAGGTCATTCGCACTCAAAGAATTGCCTACCACAGCCCCAGCTAATAAAAACAAAATGGGCATGGCGTATACAAAAACAGAGGCCTTGAGCACTGCATGTTCATCGATACCAATGACCACCTCATCGCCAGTCTTGAGCGTCAAACTGTTCAGTGCGGGGATATGCGTAATTTTGCCGCTAGCCCACTTTTCCATGTAGCTATTGCCGCACACTGATTCGGATTTACAGGACTGGCAAGCAGTTTGGCGCACGTAAGAAACCCACACCAAGCCATCCTCAACTTCCACTACTTTGCCGCGCTGCTCTATCACCGGATTAACCGCCTAAATTGAGGAAGCCCACAGATTAGTGTAGGCCCCATAAATACTGTCTAACTTAAATCACGATCACCCATTGATTAAGATCAATACCCTGTTCGACAAGGGCTTAATCAACAACTTACGCAAGCATACCGCTAGTGTTTTTTGGACACTGAAGAAGCAATTCGCTTAATGGTATCCAGCGGCAACTCTCCAACCACGGTGACCCAATACGCATCAGACTGCACCATGGGCTGGCTGAACGCGATTGTTGCGCCTTCTTGACTGACCGTCTCAGCAAGCGCCTGACCAACGCTAACGCCTTCAACAAAAACCGTGTAAGTCGCTAGGCCGTCTGCATACATCATAACATCCATTGGCGACAAACCCTCGGAGTCATTTTGAACGTCTCGACTCGCCAATGTAAATCCTTGCGGAGCCCAAGTAACGTGCCAATCTGAAGCCGCTTTGGACCGATCATGCCCGTGGCCTGCATGCCCTGCGGGACTTGCCTGAGTATGCGTGGCCAATTCAAACAAGCTGTCAGCAAGCTCAATACCCAACTGTAAATCAACAAATTCAAATACTTCCAAAGGCGCACCATCAGGCCCCAGCAACGCAGACTTTAACAAAAAGGCGCTTTCTTGATCGAGCCACAATTCATAATCGTAGCGTAATCGATCTTGTGCGGTCACAATAATCTGTTGCGCAGGCCTACCAGCAACCTTCCCGAGTATACCCACCGATAAGGTATAGGATTTCACAAAGCCTGACTTGCCCTCTCGAAATTTGGCAGCAAAAGCGCCCCCATCCTCTAATCGAGCAAAATGATCCGCAGGATGAAGACAAAATAACGGATGATCCGCACGAATTACATCCACCTGTTTGCCCGATAAACGCCGAATACGCTCAAACTCCTCACCGTCTTTGACCTTGTGCAGTATTTCCAAGGTATTTATTTGCTTACCACTCCAGTACATAAATTTACCGTGGTAATTTCTATCCTTAAACGCGCGAGACATCTCATCAACCCACTGAGCGGCTGATTTATCACCACTCCAGGCTAATTGAGAAAACTGTCCCGTTACAATCAATACCGTTAATAATGACCACTTTGTTAGTAATGCAGAACTTCTAAACATCCTACTCCTTTGTCCTTGCCTCGCCCCTGACCTCATCACCACTAGCGAATCTCCCTGAAGTGGATTGCGCGTGCGTAAGGCATCATGCCTCGACTACTGCCTAAAGCCGATTGCTCAGAGTGGATTCTAAAATAACCTTCCAACTTGTTGGGTCCCGCAGCAGCTCCGTTACGGACAATCACTCGCGACTGAGTAACAGGCACKGGCACGGCTACATTTTGCTTATTGACGGGTCCTAAAGAAACAAACCGTGTTGGGTCGTTATTTTCTGGGGCTAATACTATTTCCCTCGCCTCTCTATCATTGAGGGCGACATCTGCGATAGTAGACAGGTCTTTCGAACCGTCATTAAATTGGAATAATTGCCATACGATGACCATTAAAAATCCAACACTCGCCACTGCCCCGTATTTTTGAAACATCGAGCGCGGACGGGCATGAGGCAACGTCGTAATATTCGATGGCAAGGCATTATGAAACCCGCTGGTTTGAGTGCTGCCACCGGCATCACGTCCCGGCTCTTCGACGTTGCCTTCTTTCGACGTAGTGTCAGCCGCCTTAGCCACCGAAGTCATATTGTAGGTACGCTCGTCATCGATCGCTTTGGATATTCGATCTCCGAATGCAGCCCGTGCTTTCAATCCACTGATGGCCTCATCGCTAATTAATRRCTCCGGCGTTTCATCGGCCTCTAGGTTTGCGACAACCGTGCCAGCATTATTCTTCAGCACATCTCGAACCAAACAATAACGGTCCCATTTTTCCTGCAATTCGCCATTCAACTCCATCTCTTTCAATATTCGACGGGTCGAAAATTCGGCACTTTCATCATCCAGTAGCGCCGAAAGCTCTTCAGCCATTTTATCGGTCACAAAATCACCTATTGGGTTACTCAAACATTTTTAACTAAGACTTAAACATGCAGCATCGAATTAAATCACTAAACTGCACTGTAAGATGACGATAAGCTCTTCTTTCTATGAAACTTATTCGGATGCTTTTAACAACGGGGCCAACTTACTATCGATGTCCTCCCGCGCCCGAAATATCCGAGACCGAACGGTGCCAACCGGGCACTCCATCACTTGAGCAATTTCCTCATAACTTAGGCCGTCGAATTCGCGTAATGTAATAGCGACTCTCAGGTCTTCACTCATAGCCGCCAAAGAAGCGTAAATAACGCGTTCAATTTCATCCGCCATCAGCAATCGCTCTGGGCTAGCGACATCGTGCAATTTAGGCTCTACGTATTGCTCCTGATCATCCAGTTCAAGATCAGAACCCCGCACCCGMCGCGCTCTCGCAACGATATGGTTTTTAGCGGTATTAATGGCAATACGGTACAACCAAGTGTAGAAAGCGCTTTCTTGTCGAAAATTCGGAAGCGCCCGATACGCTTTAATAAACACATCTTGAGCCACGTCTTGGCACTCGTGAAAATCATCCACGTACCTGCCAACGATGGAAACCACTCGCTGCTGATACTTTTTCACAAGCAAATCAAAGGCTTTCTTGTTGCCCGACAAAACTTGGGCCACCAATAGCTGATCTGCATTCCTATTCGACATTTAGAGCAAGCCCCATCCAGCACCAATCATTACTCAAGCCTACTCGCCGATTCTCAGCCGCCATACCAATTTGCACGCTCAAACATCTAACTAATGGACCCCCACTAATCAAAATAGTTTCCTCTCTTTTCAATCAAAATAGTCTTCACTACGCCTGAACTCACTCGCGCAGTATATGGTTGATGTAGAAACTTAGCTATAATACTGCCCCACCAATACTTTTGCGCTAGGAAACTTACACCAAATCCTGGCTTATAGATCGTAGTTTGACCGAAAACAATGACATAATCGGCCCAAAAAGAACGCAAGCATGGCAAAAACATATCAACATGACGTCCTGGTCATCGGTAGCGGCGCAGCTGGACTGACGGCTGCCTTGAATCTCGCAGGTCACTGCAATGTCGCGGTGCTGAGTAAAGCAGACCTTACCTCCACCAGCACCTACTACGCCCAAGGCGGCGTCGCAGCGGTTTTGGACCAAGCGGACTCCATCGACGCCCATATATACGACACACTCAAAGCCGGCGCGGGACTCTGCCATGTCGATGCCGTACGCTTTACCGTCGAAAACGGCCCTGCCAGCATTCAATGGTTAATCGATGAAGGCGTTAACTTTACCGGTCAAGAACGCTCAGACGGTTCCATTGATTACCACCTCACCCAAGAAGGTGGGCACAGCCAGCGCAGAATCATCCACGCTGCTGACGCAACCGGGCACGCAATCTCTAAAACACTCATTGATTGCGTTAAAGAACACGACAATATTGAAATATTCTCGCATCACCTGGCCGTGGACCTAATCACGTTAAATAAACTGGGTCTACCCGGTAATCGCTGCCTCGGGGCTTATGTACTCGATACCAAAACCGACAAAATCAATATCTTCAAAGCCCGCTTTGTCATCCTAGCCACCGGCGGCGCTAGTAAAGTCTACCTATACACCAGCAACCCGGACACCTCCACCGGAGACGGCATCGCCATGGCCTGGCGCGCCGGTTGCAGAGTCGCCAATTTAGAATTCAACCAGTTTCATCCGACCTGCCTCTATCACCCTGACGCAAAATCATTCCTCATCACAGAAGCAATTCGTGGCGAGGGCGGCATTCTTCGCCTGCCCAATGGTGAAGCCTTTATGTCAAAATTTGATTCACGGGCCGAACTAGCCCCAAGAGACATTGTTGCCCGCGCCATTGATCACGAAATGAAACGCCTGGGAACAGATTGCGTCTACCTCGACATTACCCATAAGCCGTCAGACTTTGTTATTGAGCATTTCCCTACCGTATACGAACAATGCCTAGAACTAGGCATTAATATCACCACCCAAGCGATCCCCGTGGTGCCCGCAGCACATTACACCTGCGGTGGCGTCTCGGTCGATTTAGACAGCCAAACCGACATTGGCAATCTATACGCCGTCGGCGAATCAGCGTTTACTGGTTTGCACGGCGCCAATCGTATGGCCAGCAACTCACTCTTAGAATGCTTCGTTTTTGCACGYTCCGCAGCCCAGAAAATAGTCAGCCATCTGCACCAAGACTTTCCTGATCCTGAAATTCCGCTTTGGGACGAAAGCCAAGTAACCGACTCCGATGAAGACGTCATCATTTCCCATAACTGGGATGAAGTAAGGCGCTTTATGTGGGATTACGTTGGCATAGTGCGCACCAACAAGCGGCTCATTCGCGCCCAGCATCGCATTGAACTACTGCAAAAAGAAATCAGCGAGTTCTATCAAAACTACAAAATAAGCAGTGACCTTATAGAGCTTAGAAACTTGGTATTAGCCGCCGACTTGATTGTGCAATCTGCACTCAAACGTCAAGAAAGCCGAGGCCTGCATTTTTCGTTGGACTATCCAGAAGCAAAAAGCGTCATCATGAACACGGTCATCACGCCCCCCAATGCACCGCCTTTTAGTGCAAGAAAGCCGCGTAAATCCGACTTGGTTATTTAGCGAGACCCATAAACCACTACTGAAACGCTCATGCCGATTCAAACTGTCTGATCAAGCCCCTCTGCAACCACGCCTTTAGGTCGATAAAACTTTAAAAACACCCTTAGGCGCCGTAAATCATTAGGCTCCGCAGAATCGTTCATCAACACCACCGCACGCTTTCTTTGCCAGAACTTTGCGTCTTGATCAACGAAATGAAGCATTAAACAAAATGTTCCCAGCGCACTATAGCCCTGAAACTCAAAACGCTGCCACAGCCCCTGAGCATTCATCAGTTGCCAATCGTCATCGATATGACTGAGGCCCAATACCGATTTAACATTGCACTGAGCGATATGTGTATGCCAATGATACTTCGCCAGTGATATGACGTACGCCACCAAGATCACCGTCAAGACAGCGCTGCCAACAGAATTAAAAGCCAGCAAGAAAAACCCACACACGCTCACCGCAAAAAAGGTTAGACCAATAATCCAGACCTTCATCCAGCGGGAAGGCTGCACACTAAAATTTGGATTCCACACGGCTTAATATCTTTTCCACTAAGGATTGAACATCGGCTTTATCGGAAACTGCTCGACGTGTAAACCAATCAAACAAATCCATGTCAGGGTACGCCAATAGCACCTCAAAGGTACTCTGCTCATCGCTAGACAAATCGCAGTACTGCTGTTCAAGAAAAGGAATAAGAATCACTTCCAGCTCATTTAACCCTCGACGGCACTGCCACTGTAACCGCCTTATGGTTTCACTACTTACACTCACTATCGCTGCCTCGCTTACTATTAATTTGCGGAATATAACCTTCCAAGGTACCCAGATTCAATTGTCTCGACTTACATTCCTCATGAACTGCTCTATTTACACGACTATATACACCACAATTCACCGTCCGCTTACACATGATTAACGTCCATTAGAGCAATCCTGTGTAGTGCGAGCCCGTGTAGTGCCGGGTACTGCTCCGGGGTTTCCCTTGCCGCTTAGGCACGCAGAATTAAACGCCCGCCAATGCTCAAAAGAGAGTATCCTCACCCTAACGCATAACGCTTATTTTAAGGTAAAAACATTAAATTATGAATTCAAACTGGCAACAATTTCTGCAACAAAATGGCGCAATAGTAAAAGACGGTCATGTCGCCCATTTCTCAGACCCAGATCATGAATTCAGTCTCTACCAAGCCGACAATCTATTATGCGACCTGAGCGATATGGACTTACTGTCTATAACCGGCGTGGATGCAAAACAGTTTTTACAAGGGCAATTAACCTGCGACCTTGAACAGGTCAATGACACGCAATTCCAACTCGGAGCGCTTTGCACCCCCAAAGGGCGAACCATCGCCTCTTTCCGGCTGATTCAATTAGGCGATCAGTACGTGCTGCAAACCCCCTCTCAAATGGGTGCGCCAACCCAACAAACCTTAAATAAATACATCATCTTTTCCAAAGCGGAAACCCAGCTCAACACCAATCAATGGGTCTGCTTCGGCTTAATGGGCGCTCAATCCCACGCCATATTACAATCCGCAGTACCAGACACGGACCTCCCCACTCTCCCCAATGGTATGAGCACCTGCACACAGCCTGACTTCCAGGGCGTTCGGATTATCCGAGACTTTAGTCAATACCCGCGCTATCTAATTATTGCGCCGTTAGACAAAGCCAATGCCCTTTGGCAAACCCTACAAACACAATGCCAAGCCATCAGCAATCAAGCCTGGGCCTTACAAGACATTATCGCCGGTTACGGCCAAATTACACCTGCGCTCAGCGAGCAAGTATTGCCGCACAACCTTAATTACCAAGCCATTGAAGCGGTAAACTTTAAAAAAGGCTGCTATACCGGCCAGGAAGTCGTTGCTCGAATGCAGTACAAGGGCAAACTAAAAACACAGATGTTTATTGCTTACGCAGACCTAAGCACGGCTCCCGAGATCAACCAGCCCCTGCTCAACACCGACACAGGCAAGACCCAAGGGCAAATCATTAACGTCTGCCAAGTCAGCGCCCAGCGTTACGCGCTGCTCCTCACGCTGCCCAAAGAAGCGATAAATTCAACTGCTTATAGAATTAATGATCAAGAAGCTGGCACCATTACGATAGAGCCCGCTCCCTATGCTATAACTTAAGAAGACCAGGCGAGTCCGTTGCCACTTCCGCTATTGAGTGTAGACATGAGCGATCAAGCGTTAGAAGAAAAAATCCTTAACGATCTCAATGCGATGATCAGTAAAGATCAAATCGTCTTGCCCACCCTGCCCGAGGTCGCGCTCAAAGTACGAGAAGCCGCAGAAAACCCCAACGTATCGGCACTATCACTGAGTAAAGTCGTGGGCAACGACCCCGCGTTAACGGCTCGAATCATCAAGATCGCCAACAGTCCGCTGATGCGCACCCGTCAGACCGTTAACAACCTGCAAATGGCCATCAGTCGCATGGGCATCATCTATACCAGTAATTTAATTACCGGGCTGGCAATGCAACAGATGTTCCAGGCCACGACCGACATCGTCGACAAAAAGATGCGTGAGGTATGGAACCGCAGCACTGAAGTAGCAGGCATTGCCCATGTGCTCTGTAAACATTACACCAAGCTCAAAGCAGACCAAGCCACGTTGGCAGGCCTAACCCATGAGATTGGCATACTGCCTATACTGACTTATTCAGAAGATCACCCAGAGCTGCTACAAGACAGCGAGACATTGGATCAAATAATCCTTAAAATCCACCCGACTATTGGCACCCACATTTTAAAAGCCTGGGATTTTCCGGAAGAGTTAGTCTGCGTTCCAGAGCAACACTTGAGCTTTACGCGAGACGAAGCTCAAACAGCGGATTACGCAGACATTATCACTGTCGCCGTGCTCCAAAGTTACGAAGGCACTGAACACCCCYACGCAACACTCGACTGGTCCACCATACCCGCCTTTACAAAACTTGGCCTAGAAGCGAGCAACGAAGACGGTCACGGTCACGGACAAGACCTGTCAGACGAAATGGARCACGCGATGAAGCTGCTCAGTGGCACTTAAATTCAGACACCTCAATGCAGACAACTGCGCCGCGCACGTTTGAAGCCTGTACCTTACAAGCACCTCACTGACCAACAACCTTAGTCACGCAAGCACAAGCGTTCTGACCTCACATCAGTAGCACCGCCGCCTCAGAAACCGCCTAATTTTAACTCGCGGCCGAGTCTTTTTTAAATCGTTTTTGAATGCTGGAAAAATCTAAATCTGCATTCCCTTCCTTGCAATGCAGACCATAAAGACTGCGTGCCAACGCTCCTAAAGGCGCGCTAGTCTCAGAAGCTAACGCCGCGTCCATGGCCAAGTTTAAATCTTTATCCATTARTTTTGACATAAACCCGCCTTGGTAACCCTTACTGGCTGGCACCTCAGGCATCACGCCGGGATAGGGATTGTAAGTCTCTAACGACCAATTTCGACCGGAGCTTCGCAACATAATATCCGACAGCACTTTCGGGTCTAAGCCATGATCAGCCCCTAGCTGCAACGCTTCTGCGGTGCCAATCATGTGAATCGCGAGCAACATATTATTGCAAATCTTAGCCACCTGACCGGCCCCATGATCGCCTGCATGCAATACAAACTGCCCCATACTCATCAAGATCGGTCGGGCCTTCTCCATATCCGCTCTTTCACCCCCAACAATAAAGGTTAACGAGCCCTTTTCCGCCCCGGCAATACCGCCCGATACCGGCGCATCAAGCATGGCAATTTTTTTCTCGGCCGCTTTCGCGGCCACTAGCTTTGCGCTCTCAGCGGAGATGGTGGAACAATCAATGACCAGCGCTTTGGGGCTGATATGAGACAATAAAGCACTGCTGCCCAAATAGAGATCTTCCACCGCAGCCCCGGAAGGCAGCATGGTAATCACGAAGTCGACACTTTTCACCGCCTCTACTGCACTCTCAGATTTAGTCACTGGAATACGATCTAGCTTTGCCATGGCTGCAGGCAGGACATCAAACACTTTAACCAAATGGCCCTGCTTAAATAAATTATTGACCATTGGAACGCCCATATTCCCCAGTCCTAGAAATCCTATTACCGCCATGTCCTTATCCTCAATTCCAATTGGTGTCTATTTTTTACGACTTACTGGAAAGCCTTACAAAACCTCAATTACCAATATCTTCTAAGCCAGCAAGCGGGTGATCTGATGCTGCCCAAGGCGCATCAAAAAATGCTGCAATGCTATCCGTATCGATTGCCTCAAAGGTCTCTAACTTCCAGCTCGGATTATTATCTTTATCAACGATTAATGCGCGAACCCCTTCCTCAAAATCCCCCAATCTCACGCACTGACTGGCAAATATTAATTCCTGCCGCAACCCCTCTGCTCGACTAAGATCCTTGCCTTGGGTCAATTGCCAAAACACCAAGGCAGCTGAGTAGGGACTGCCCTTGATTATATTTTGTCGCGCTTTTTCAAACCAAGGATCATCAATCTTGTAGCTACGGATTAACTTAATGGCATCATAGACGGACCTAGCCTTCGCCAAGATAACCCATAGCTCGCTATAGACAGACAACCTCCCTGGCGCCATGGTCGATTCATAACGCTGATCCACCGCGGCGAATAATTCACACAAGACCTTGTGGTTTTGCGCAGTATCAAATGACCACGACATGGCCTGCACTCGTTCAAGAATCTTTTCGACCCCATCACTGCCCACATAATAATCCGCTAAGCCCACTGCCTTGGCATCCGCAGCATTGAGTTGCGCGCCCGTGAGCCCCAAAAACAAACCTTGCCCCGCAGGCATTTTATTTAAAAACCAAGTGCCACCGACATCAGGAAATAAACCAATGGTTACTTCAGGCATTGCCAGCTTTGACTTTTCGGTCACCAAACGAATTTGGCTGCCCGCCATAAGCCCCAAGCCCCCACCCATCACCAAACCATGGCCGAAGCATACAATGGGTTTCCGATATTGGCTGATGAGATAATCCAACCGATACTCACGGCTGAAAAACTGATCACAATAATCATAGGGTTTTTCTGGGGCAGTCATCGACTCATACAAAGACCGTATATCGCCCCCTGCACAAAAAGCCTTGCCGCCCATGCCATACAACAACACCCCAGCGACTTCGTCATCAGTCTGCCACTGCAATAAATGTTGATAGAGTAAATCAACCATTTCCAAAGTCAGCGCATTAAGAGTCTTAGGCGAGTTCAAACCCACGGTCAGCAAATATAAACATTGACCTTGCTGTTCCTTCACCTTAAGTCGATCAATGACCAGCGCGGTAGAATCATTCATGAATTTTGTCCTATACATCGAGCTGCCCATACAAGGCAACCAATTAAAACATCCGCCTCTTAGCGATTAGACCAATCAGGCGATCGCTTCTCTAAAAATGCAGTCACACCTTCTCGTTGATCTTGTGTATCGAATAGATCCACAAAAGCCGAGCGTTCTTTCACTAACGAGCCACTTAACGAACCACCCCGTGCCGCTTGAATCGATGTTTTACACGCACGCACACTGCACGGACTTTGTTTTTCAACCCGGCTGGCTAACGCCAAGGCTCGCCCCAAGCCCTCACCTTGTTCAACCAACTCTTCCACCAAGCCTATACGCAGGGCCGTCTCAGTATCGACCCGCTCGCCACACAAGATCATCCGCTTGGCCCAGCCTTCCCCCACCAGCCAAGGCAATAACTGCGTGCCTCCTGCACAAGGCATCAGCCCTACAGACGCTTCGGGTAACGCTAATTTTGCTTGCCGCTCAGCAATACGAATATCGCACGCCAACGCGGCTTCCAAACCGCCGCCCATGGCATAACCATTAATTGCAGCGATAGACACGCCCTCGTATTGCGCCAGCGTTTCAAACGCCTCACCAAATAAAGTCGCCATATTACGCGCATTGGGTTTATCACCATCGGCAAATAAATTTAAATCAGCGCCCGCAGAAAAAAACTTATCCCCTTGCCCCGTGATCACAAGACTGTAATTCTGATCATCATCATTCAGCTCCAAAACCAAGCGCTTTAAGTGCGCTAAGTTTTCAGGATTCCAAGTATTAGCCGGCGGATTATTAATGGTAATAACCGCCGTGTGGCCTTGGATGTCGATCTCAAGAGTCTGACTCATACGCTTAGTGTCCTATATAGAATTATAGTGCCGTGGATAAGATTCTAATGCCCTGAATAAAATGAACGTTAAAAAACGCAGCTAAAACACGCCGGCCATTATTATTTCAATTGAATAGTCATGTTGGGAGCCGATACAGATTCATCATCAAACCAACGCGCCGTCACCGTTTTAGTTTCAGTGTAAAAGCGCACGCCTTGTTTCCCGTAAGCATGTAAATCCCCGCAAAAAGATTTCTTCCATCCGGTAAACGAAAAAACGGCAACGGTACCGGCACTGGCACATTAATGCCCACCTGCCCTACTTCAACATGCTGCTGAAAATGTCGCGCGGAAGCGCCAGAAGAGGTAAAAATAGACGTGCCATTGCCATACGGATTATCATTAATTATTTGCAGCGCCTGCTCTAAAGAATCAGCACTCATCACCAATAATACCGGGCCGAAGATCTCTTCTTTATAGATCGTCATGTCAACGTCAACATGACTAAACAAGGTCGGCCCCAGCCAATTGCCATCCGGGTAGCCATCAACCACCACCTCGGAGCCATCCAATTCAAGTGTGGCTTTTTCCTTAACGCCTTGTTGAATCAAGCCCAACACACGCTGTTTGGCTTCTTGACTAATCATCGGACCATAATCAGAATCCTCATTCTGCCAAGGCCCAGGTTTTAACGCCGTCATTGCGGATTTAATATCGTCCAGCCACGTCTGCGCATCCCCCACCAATATCGCCACACTAATGGCCATGCAACGCTGACCTGCCGCACCGCAAGAAGCACCAATTAAATTATTAATTACCTGGGTTTTATTGGCGTCTGGCATCACCACCATATGATTTTTTGCCCCGGCAAACGCTTGCACACGTTTTAACGCTTGCGTGCCAGTGCGATAAATATGTTGCGCGGCATTCACAGAGCCAACAAATGAGATGGCTTTAACATCTGGGTGAGTAATCAATTGATTCACTTGATCAGCGCCGCCATGCACTACCTGCAATACTGAGGTAGGAAGCCCTTCGTCAATTAAACACTGATGAAATATTTTTGCCATTTCAATCGGCGTTAAGGGCACCTTTTCTGAAGGCTTTAAAATAAAGGTATTGCCGCAAGCGATTGAGAGAGGAAACATCCACAGCGGAATCATCGCTGGAAAATTAAACGGTGTGATCCCTACGCAAACGCCAAGCGGGTAGCTGTATGAATAGCTATCAATGCCGTCGGCCACATTGCCCAGGGTCTCCCCCATTAATGAGGATCCGATGTTACAGGCCTGCTCGACTACTTCGATGCCGCGCCAAATATCTCCTTTTGCATCCGCCACAGTCTTTCCGGTTTCTTGGCTTAATATTTCCGCCAATCGATCGTGCTCCTGCTTTAAACGATCTTGAAAACGCAACATCAAACGAGCACGTTTGGGCGCAGGCACGTGCCGCCACTGCGCATAGGTTTCCTTGGCCACCG
>NVVB01000086.1 GCA_002402085.1 Gammaproteobacteria bacterium | reverse complement strand
GTTTCCCTTTTGCTGGCCCTTCGATCAAATACTTAATTTTTTCAGACATTGTGTATGTGCTACCTAAACGTTTTAAAAACAATAGCTTGAAACACATTTAGCGTGTGTTTTAATAGAATACGGTCGATCCTATGGCCTTAATACTGCTCTAGATTGACTCATTCTCTGCGATTGAAGCCTCGAGTTAACCCTAGCCTAGCTGACCACTGAAACCGAGAGCGGAATATACAGGATTTTGTGCCAAGAAGAGCGAGTTTTATTAAAAGATCGTATGGCTGATGAGCCCCAATGTAGGGGGCTCAGCGGGATTAAAAAGGAAGGACAGGCAAACTACTACTCTGGCACACGACTACTCTACAATAAATAATTCGCGCGCCCTTGCTTGATTCATTACGGGGTAATAAGGGTTTTAGCAATCAATTCTAATTGATCTACACATAAGGGCAGGTTTAACTTGGCCCCAATTCTCATTTTGTATTATCAGGTCCTAATGTGACAATCTAGGGCGGTATGTGACCCCACGCTCAAACACAACGTGACGCCAGTCTCAATTTTTCAGGCCAAATACTTCCAACAAAATCATGGATATCCGCAGAAGAGTATTACGTAGCTTATTTCTGGCTCGATCATTGCGCTACCTTACTTGAGTCACACAACGAGGATATTTGTCATGTTGAGTTCAAATCGGGTGAATAGGACCAAAAGAAATAACCTGCTCCTATTACCTATAGTTTTCATCTATAGCTGGGGTGCTCACGCTGAAAGTCGCAACAAGGTGCAGCTGGATCAGCGGGGACACAATAACTTTGTACAAACCACCCAACTCGGTAAAGAAAATAATATAAAGGCGGTTTCCGAAGGTAAATCCAACAATATATTGATTGATCAATACGGCGATGGCCACAACACAGACGTAGGCCAATACGGTAATAAAAACCTTATCGATGTGTGGCAAGAAGGCAGTGATCATCATTTCGAATTCAAACAAGTGGGTGACGGCAACATCGTCAAGGTGCARCAAATAGGKGACGTCAAYCTCAACTTGACTCGGCAAAGTGGCGACAAAAATGCAATCGTGCAAGACCGCAAGGGTGAACATCTAGCGGTCGCAGTTGAACAAAAAGGGGATTATCAAACRGCCCTTATTGAGCAAAAAGGCGCATACAATGACGCGGAYGTTTTGCAAAAAGGTCGCGAAAACGAAACTGTTGTAGAGCAAATAGGCGAAGAAAACTCATTGTCCACCGAACAACGCGGCGATAACAATGTCGCTGAGTTAGCTCAGGAAGGCAGCAACCATCAAGTTGAAACCTTCCAAGAAGGTGACTTTAATATTGCCGAAGTGAAGCAAGTTGGCGATGAACAAGTCACTGAAATCGTGCAAGAAGGAAGTGATAACGAAGTCTTTGCTGTCCAAGAGGGAGACCACAACATTGTCGAGGTCTTCCAGGAAGGTGAAGAAAACCAGGTCATCACTGAGCAAGAGGGAGAAAACAATGAGTTGGAAGTGCTTCAAGAAGGCGAACAAAATATAGCAATCATTCAACAGGAAGACCAACTTCAAGCGGCCGAGGTAGTAACAAAGGGTGATGAAAACCTTGTTCAGATAGAACAGCGATCTGATGGAACGTCCGAGGGAAATCAAGTTGTCGTTGAGATAACTGGAGACGAGAACACCGTAGTCGCCAGACAATCGGGTGGAGAACAGGTTATAGACACCGTCATCGACGGAGAGCAAAACGTAGTCGCGGCCAAGCAATCTGGTGAAGACCAGACTATAACGACCTTCATAGAAGGTGATCAAAACGAAGTAGTCGCTGTGCAAGAGGGAGAGCAACAAGAGATCGCTATTGAACAAAGCGGTGTAGATAACTCGCTAAATTCCGATCAATCCGGAGATAATCACGTAGCGGTGGGTCGTCAAATCGGCGACCAAAACGAATATTATCTACTGCAGGTCGGAGCCAGAAACCACGCATACTCCGAGCAAATAGGTAATTCCAACGTAACCAAAACCGTGCAATACGGATACGACAACACGCTGCGCTCTGGGCAATATGGCAACGGCAACCTGATCAACACAACGCAAGTTGGCTATGGACACAATGCATCAATCGCACAAAGAGGTGACTTGAACAGCGCAACCGTCATTCAAGGAGACCCCAGTTTGATCGATCCAGCCTATACCTCACGGGGGCGTCGATAACGTAAATTCAAAGGGTGCCGAATTAAAAACAGCAAGAATAAAATACTAAGAACAGGCACCCTTAAAACCCTTTCCTTCCCGACACCCCCCACATTCAACGCTCAAATCAATCCAGCTAACAAATCCTAGAGACTACAAACCCCAAAAAAAATCTACGGTGTGCGCGTAGGTCTATCGAATTAGCTACCGCTTAACCAATGGCTCGCTTTCAAGCGAGACAAAGATAACCGCTTCGTGTAGGCTGCCTCTCTCGTCAAAACACAACACCATCAGCCACTTAAAATAAACATTAATTCGGATTTCCTATGAGATTAGCAATATTGCTCAGCATTCTACTATCAGGGTGTGTTTCCCAACATCTATTTAAAGGCGGCTCGATCGGCGAGAAAGAAGGCTTAACGTATTTTTCTATTGAGTGCCAAGGCCCTATAAATTGGTTAGTTGTTTATAAATCAGGACGGCTTGCCAATGACCTATCCCTGTACGATAGCGCAGCACATATTCCTTGCGGGAAAAACTCTAGGAATAAAGGAGGCGAGCTACGGCTAATTAAGCTTAAAGCGGGAGATTATTTTATAGGAACATTCGCCAATAGCAGTCACCTTCACTTAAACGAAGAAAAAGCCATCACGTTTACCGTCACCGAACAATCGATCAATTACATCGGCGCACTGAAGGTGAACGCCCAGTATTCAGGCATTAAAATTCTACTCACTGCCGGTTTCTACGACCACGAGTCCCTAGACCGAAACAAGCTTAGCAGCTTACACCCTAGTATTCTCAACACCTACCCTTACGTAAAATCTATTGCAGAAAATTTTGTCGGAAGAGTACGAGAAACACCGAAAGCACTAGACTACCGATATCAATATAAACCTGAACAATTTGACTTCCAATAGAAACGGGAGGGACGCCAAGGACGGTTACAACATAAGCCAAGCACTAAACCCGTTTTATTATACATTACAGAATCTAAAAAAGAGCGATRGAGACCACTCCACACRCATCAGGACGRATGATACGCCCCCNTACGTCAGCTGTTCCAAAATGGACACTAACTTCTGTTTATTCACCGGCTTAGTCGCCACATCATCCATGCCCGCAGTAAAACACCGTTCTCGGTTCTCTTCCAATGCATGGGCAGTCAAGGCCACTATACACACAGGATCAAGATTATTATTGGCTTCGTACGCACGAATCATTTTCGTCGCCGTATAACCATCTACTTCAGGCATTTGGCAATCCATAAAAATCAAATCGTAAGGTTTTTTTGCGTCTAGCTGTGCTTTCCATTCATCAAAGGCAAGCTGGCCGTTTTCTGCGAGTTCATGCTTCGTCTTTAAGGAACCCAATAACTTACCAATTACGATCTGGTTCACCTGATTGTCCTCAGCAACTAGTACATTCACACCCTCGAAGAATACGGTCGCCGCGTGCGAGTCACTTTCACCGGGTAATTTTTTATCACCCATCACGAGGTGATGACAATGCCGCAGAAACTGTAATCCTGAACACGGTCGATCATAATAGTTAGGCGTGATTTGATTTATGGTGCGATTCCCCAACAACTCTGTGGGCGGTATAAAAAGGCATAATTTACTGTGTTGATTCTCCGCCAGGATTTTTTTCATGGATTCGATTGCAGTTAAAACATTCTGATTCAACGTTGAAACATACAGCAATAAATTAATCGGCGCTTGTTCACGACTCATATTTGAGAGTGCGTTTTCTAGCGCTTGCGCGTCTGTATAGCGTTGATAATCGAGCCCGTAAGCATCACACTCATGAGCCAAGGCGTTACCGTAAAACGCTTCATTACTATAAAGCATAAACTTGGATTTTTGTCTTACTAACTGCGCTGCAATTTGAGATGCATTCGCGCCAATCCCCTGTTTTATTTTAGTGCTATTAGACAAAGGTATCTCGAACCAAAAAGTAGTCCCTTCGTCTAACACACTATCCACACCAATACGGCCCTTCATCAATTCCACTAATCGTTTACTGATGGTCAGTCCTAGCCCTGTGCCACCAAATTTTCGAGCCGTCGAACTTTCCGCCTGTGAATAGGACTGAAACAACTTGCGTTGATTTTGCTCCGAAATCCCCGTACCGGTATCCCTTACCTCAAACCGTAACGTACTATTACCTACATCTCCCCCGTCGTTAATCGATATATCTAATGCAATATTTCCTTGATCGGTAAACTTAAAGGCATTACTGACGAAGTTGAGGAGAATTTGCTTTATTCGCGTGGGGTCGCCTTGGATGACGGAGGGCACATTTTTGGTATAGAAGCTAAAACAATCAATTCCTTTCTCCGCACAGCGAATCGAAAAAAGCCCCATCACCTCAGAAGCCAATTCCTCCAAATTAAAATCAATTGTTTCTAAATCTAACTTGCCCGCTTCAATTTTAGAAAAATCGAGAATGTCGTTAATGATATTAAGCAACGACAGCCCGGAGCTTTGGATTAAATCAAGGTAATTTCGCTGAATGCTGTCTAGCTTCGTTTCCTTAAGCAAATCAGCAATACCAATCACACCGCTCATGGGTGTGCGGATCTCATGGCTCATGTTGGCTAAAAAACTAGATTTCGCCTCAGCCGCCGCCTCCGCTCGCTCTTTCTCAAGGGYCAACTGGGACGATTTCTTYCGCTCAGTGACATCCTTCACAACCCCTTCATACCAACTCACTTGACCTTGCGAATCTTTCACCGAACGAACCGTCAGTAAGGCATCAAAAACACGCTGATCAACGCCCCCTAACTGGCACTCATAATCAACACACCGGCTTTCTTTCTCAAGCAACTCAGTAATCGCGTCCCGTTCAGCTTGAGTCGCACCCAGCCCCCACAAACTAACACGCGCAGCCAGAAGACTGTCTTCCGATTCATAACCCAACATTTTTACGAGCGCCGAGTTGGAAAGATTAATCTCACCCAGTTGCGTAGTTTGACAAATACCTTCCGTGGCATTTTCAAAAAGACTTCTAAAACGGGCTTCAGACTGACTCAAGCTATCATACAAACGTGTATTTTCAATCGAGATAGCAGCCTGTGCAGCGAGCATATCGAGCGTAACTATTTTTTCCTTGGTAAAGACCCCACTGGATTGCGCATGCTCAACATAAAGAATACCCACTAACTCTGTTGCTCGCTTCAGAGGAATCCCTAGCGCAGAACGGATTTCGTTTTTTCTGAAATAACTGTCGAGGCCAAACTGTTCATGTTTGCAGGCATCATCCAAATGCAGGTTTTGTTGCGTATTACGTACCGCTCGAATCAACGTCACCGGCGTATCGTCAACTAACTCAAGGGACCGGTTAATATTAAGCTGCAAAGCCTCGCCTAATCGAATGCTGGCATGCAGCAGGGGCGCATCATCAACAATCAAGAATAGCTGCACCTTTCTAGCACCCGCGCTTTCGATTACCAAATCCATTAATCTAGTGAGCAATTTCTCGCCATCAACTTCCCCTGAAAGTACATTGCACGCGCGTATGGCGTAATTCAGATCGATATTTTCCACGCCCACCACTGAAGTGGACACTCCCGGCGTCACCGCGCCCTCACTTGCGTAGCTTACCCCTTGGCGTGTTGATGCAGCATTTACTTCCATACTCGACAAAGAAAAGGAACAAAGTAACTCTCCGTATAGCGAATCCATTTGCATCAGCTTTGCTTTGGCGCCCCATTTCGCATAACACTGACGTGCTTGCCAAAGATACGCGGCTGCGGTATTCGAATGCTCGATGCGGAGAAAATAAACCCCGGCTCGTTCAGCCGCTAAAGCTTGTTCTTGGACTAGCTGGCAGGCATTAGCCAACTGAATTGCCTTTTCAAATTTTTCCGCCGCTTCCAAGCGGTCCCCCCGAAAGGCAGCCTCCTCCGCAAGAATTAGAAAATAGCGATGGGTTTTGTCGTCGGGACAAGTTTCTGCGTACAGCTTAAGTTTCTTTTTGTGCCAAACCAATTTTTTTAAAAATAGCTTTCGGGTCTTCGCCGACACGGTATCCATCAACATAAGGCGAGCCAACGCCGCATAACAATGGTAATAGGCAATGCGAGCAGACGAGATGCATCCGCTCAAATATTTATCGTGYCCCTCCAGGCAGGCTGGCATGGCCTCGATATCACCGAAAACACAGGCTAGAATCAATTTGTAATTATAAACCCCCACAGTGCCGGAATAATCATTGCTTTCAATTAGCTTTTTTAGAATCACAGATTCTTGGAAGTACTCGCCCTCGAGCAGGGTCGGTGTAGCGCTAGGCACTCGAAAATTCTCAATGGTTTCCCTAATTGCCAGCGGTAAGCTAATCATTAATTCTTGTTTGGTTTCCCGCATCAAGCCCAATAACTCTTCACAGTCCTCCTTCAAAATATCAAGATTTACGCCTATAAAAAAACGTACGAAGAGATAACAGGTATACCCTGTCATRCTGTGCTCTAAATCCCCACTTTCCARACCAATTTGATGGGCTTTGTAAAGCACGGGCACCTGATTCCGAAAGGGTTCCTTCCAGGCAAACCCTAAGAAATAAGTGAAGATATGGATCAGCGCCAGATATTCTTTGGTCTGATAATTTATCGATATTTCAATCGCCAACTTGCTAAAGGCATACCCGTCATCATACTTTTCTAAACCCGTGGATTGAAACAAGCCATACAGGCTATACGCAATCGGTGAGTGCTTACAATTGCCGTATTTAAGGGAAATCTCAACGCCTTTAACACCCATCACAGGCAATAAAAACTTACTGCACCAAAACGCATTGGTCGCAAGAAGCGACATAAACCCCAGCGCTTCTTGCATATTTTTGTCTTTGAGGACGGGTAAGTCTTTCAAATCCGCCACCGTATACCGCGCTAGCCTAAGCTTCAGCTTTAAATAACTGACCAGGAGGTAGGCTTTCGACGGGTGCTCAGGGATATCAACGCCTAGTAACTTCAGCGCCGCTAGACCGGCTTGCACAGACTCCTTCTTTCGCCCCTCAGCGCCATAGGCAAACAGGCGAATTTTATAGAGACTGACGCGCTCTAAATCATTTTCCGCATGCGCCTCCAGCCAGTCGAAATAAGCCGGCATTTCATTAAAAAAACCTAATAAATAGAGCAACTCTAGTTTTTTGAATTTTGCAGCATATTTTTCCGTAAAAAACTCGCTAGAGTCATCGTCCTGCAACAACGCTTCAACCGTATTCACAAACCCCATTGCTTTGTGATAAGACACTGAACTCTGCGCTTTTCCTGCGGCCTCTAAATTATATTCAATAAATTGCCGGTGCTCATTGGCCGTCAAGCGTTCTTTACAATGATCAAAATGATACACCAACTCAAAACTGCTTGATCCACCTTTCTCCGTGGCCAAGCGGGCGAGAATTAATTGCCCCACGCGGTAATGAAAATTACGCTTATTTTCTTTACCTATCAACGTATACGCGGTCTGTTGTATACGGTCATGGGAAAACCGAAATTCTACTTTTTCCCCTCTATTCATGTAGTCCTGCAAGGACTCCACTCCGCCATCCACAACCTGCATCGCGTCACGCAGTGGAATGAGCAGGCTCTCCTGAACCCCTTGTATACAAAAGTCCGCCACCGCCTTTAGAGGCGTCTCAGTAGCAGACGCTAGAAACGTTAAATCAAAACAATTACCCACGCAGGCGGCATACCCGAGGAACGATTGAAACGCCTCGGGGCATTGCTTCAGCCTGCCCTTAATGTGATCCACCACGTTGTCACTAATGTCACTGCCCTTGATACTTTCAACATCCCAAGTCCATTTACCCTCCTTAGGGTCAAAAGTAAGCGCTTGGCGTTGATTCAAGCCCCGCAACAGCTCCCCAACAAAAAAGGGGTTACCGCCCGTTTTTTCGAATACCAAAGTAGCCAGCGGTTCCAGTTCGGGGCCCTTGGTTCTTAAGCCATCCTCCAACAACTGCAACACATTGGGCAAGCAGAGCGGAGCCAGTTCGATGGATTCAAACTTGATGGATGCCTTTTTAAATTTGGATAGGTTGGTCGAGAGCGGGTGACTTGCTGTTACCTCATTGCTTCGATAACTGCCGATCAAAAACAACGACTTCAATTGGACGTCTTCCACAAGCGTATTGAGTAATTCCAAGGAGGCAATGTCAGCCCACTGAAGGTCATCCAAAAAAAGCACGATCGGGTAGCCGCCACCGGCGAACACCCGTATTAGATTCTTGAATGCCAAAACAAATCTATTCTTAGACTCCTCCCCGCCCAACTTAGTGGGCTCACCTCGCCCCGTCACCAATAATCTCAATGCAGGAATTACTTCAATAATTAATTGTGCATTTTCACCTAATGCGACAGCCAGCTTTTCTTTTATTTGCGYTACTTTGTCGGTCTCCTGGTAAAGTAACTGCTGCACAAGCTGCGAAAAAGCGGCAACAAAAGCAGAATAAGGCGTCGCATTGTTATATTGATCGTATTTCCCTGCAATAAAATACCCCCGCTCCTTGGTAAGCGGTTTGTACACCTCCTTTATCAAGGACGTCTTGCCACATCCGGAATGCCCGCCCACAAGCAGAAGCGCTTTATGCCCCTTGGATACATAATCAAAGAGCGTCCAGATCTGATATATTTCCTGTTGCCGACCATACAATTTCTGAGGCAACTGAAACTCGTCCGGAACGTCTTCCTGCCCGACCACAAAGTCGATATCCGTTTGCCCACCAGACACTAGTTTCAAACACTTTTCTAAATCAACCTTAATACCCCAACACCCTTGATAGCGCTCCTCCGCTGCTTTCGCCAACAGTTTCAAGACGATGTCCGAGATCGCTTTGGGTAAATTTGGGACTTTATCAATGGGGGGTAAGGGGTCCGCCGCAAGGTGTGCGTGAATTAGCTGTAGATCATCTTCCGATTCAAACGGTAAACTGTGCGTAAAGAGTTCGTAGAGCGTTACACCGAACGAGTAAAAGTCCGACCGGTAATCAACGCCTCGATTCATTCGCCCACTTTGTTCCGGCGCAAGATAAGGCAACGTGCCTTCCAATGATTTGGGAGGTTTCGCATCGGAATACTCGCGTTTTAATTTACTCGCAATGCCAAAGTCGATTAATTTAACCTGCTTGGTCACTCGGTTATAAACAATATTGCTGGGATTGATGTCTTTGTGAATAATGCCTTTGCCATGGATTACCCGAATACTTTCAATAATTTCAATTGCAATATTGAGCTTTTCTTCGAGCCCGAGTAACTCTTTACTCATCACCTCTTTGAGAGAAAGTCCCTGAGAATCCTCAAGTACCAGTGTGTATCCTAACTGATCCCGATGAAGCGAATGCGCTTTGATCACTAAATCAGAATCAATTTCCGAAAGTAATTCAAATTCATGACGATACTGCCCGGCAATACGTGTGCTGCCGGTATCACTGCGAAATACTTTTAGAATTACTGGACAATCATCGTCTTCACGAACGGCTTGATACACATCGGTGTACGGTCCTTTATAACGTGAAGCAATAATGCGATAGCCTTCTACTTCCATTGGACTCAAACACTTAAATAGCTTACTACTGAAGAACAATCCTTCCTTAAGAATAGACCTTACTGATCACTTACCGCACCTGAATAAAATATCCTACCAGTCCGAATCCCGACCCTCAGTTGCAGACCTGTTAAACATCGCCATTATAATGCTTCATACCGGGCGTTGTGCCTACCAAGGTTTTTTGATGGGTTTTTCGAAGCCATATTTATAACGAAACAAACAACATCAAGCCCTTTAGAAATTTTCCCACTATTATTAATGTAACAACATTAAATAACAGTAAAAGGTTTAGTTCGTGAACAGTTCTGATTCGTCCTAATTTCAGCGACTTAAACTTCGAGATATTTTCTGACCTACACCAGACAGTTAAAACGTTCTAAGCCGAAGGTTTTAACAACCAGTCTAAAGAAGTAATGGAGGCCCGGCCTCCGCTAAGGAAAGAGCATGAGAAGTACCCGCGCATTTCAATCGTCAATCAACGCCTCGCCCTTGATAGCACTCATTTTGAGTGCCAATGTCATGGCCTTAGATAGCCAATCCAACAATCTAGAATTTTCCCTTGAATCCCTACTTAACCTCGATATCCAGATTTCCACTTAAGTTTTGAYACTCTGTTTGATGCCGGATATAAAAAAGTCAGTCGCCTACTCGACTCCTCAGTGGCTGCGCCTGGGAATCAACTSGTCTACCCACAGCGTGATTATTCCGGTGAATTTGCCTTTCAGTACAGCGGCATGGAAAAGCATTTCATCTATACCGGCGTGCAGTTTTCTTACGAAGATAATTTGAAAAACACCTCTACGGTTAATGGCAATACCGCAATACTCATTAGTGATTCGAATAACTCCCACGCCACAGGTTTCTATCTATACGATCGATGGCAGGTGACGAATCAGTTCAAAGTGGAGGGAGGTCTGCGCGTCGACCAAAACAGCTTATTGTCAGAGCATGCGCGTAAATACAGTGGCCGCTTTGCTATCGCCCATGAATCGCCACGTGAAAACCATACTTGGATCACTAAACTGATCGCCAATCGAGCGGTTCGTTTCCCCGTGCCAATTGCTGCGCTCAATGAAGCCTGGGGGATTGATAAACCTGATGCAAGCCCAGGCCTAAGAAGATCTGCAAATGCTGACAAACCAGAAATACTCACCACCATCGAGTGGCAAAACATCCTTTATATAAACAATACGCGACTTTCCGCAAATCTGTATTACCAAGACTTAATAGACTTCATTTCCTGGAATGGGCCTCATACCAATGTCGGTGACTTTAGTGGTACTGGGCTTGAACTTGAATTACAACATGCCTTTTCAAAAAAATTAACACTGTGGGCCAATACCTCCCTTATCGATTCAGAACTTAAAGTGTCTTCAACGGGAGGATTAACTAAAAACATTACCTCAGACGGTCGAATTCTCGGCTCACCCAAAGCGACGGTCACCACCGGCTTGGACGCCGACATCACCTCGCACTTCTCGGTGTATAGCCAAATACGCTACATAACCAAACAAGCCGCATTTGACAAAGTTAAAGCGGATGATGAAGACATCAACAATCAAGTATATGTCGACCAGACGATTAGTTATGCAGGGCTATACAACAGCAAAGTAAGCATTGGATTAACCCTTCAAAATATCTTGAATAATCGAGACCACATCAACCTACAGTGGCAACAAAATCAATACAAGCCACGGGGGCGTACGGCATTATTCGACGCGCGGGTAAGCTTCTAGATTAAGTCTATTTTACCCAAAGCCTCATTAGCGGTCATGGCATTGAGGGCAGGCGCAGTTAAAAAGGACACCTGCCCTAAGTTTCCATGCCTAAAAACAACCCTATTCTCCACTGGCAGACAATTTTATTTGGGCTCATCGAAAACCTACTCGATACCTCCTAGCCTGACAACGCAGCACCAAAAGCAGCCTTTTAAACAGGGGTTCACGGCACGCAAATCCCTGTTAATTAGCAGGCTTTCATCTTCGTTAGAGCTAGTTTAATGACAAGAACAATGTAAGTAAAAACATAGAACCGAAGGATAAACGAGTACGCTTATACCGCTCCTAAACCTAGTGATTTAAGTTCAAGTTCACTTTTTTAGTGACGCTCAACTTGCTTTCGGCGAAAGCTATTTCCCTCACTCCGACGTCTGTTCTCTCATTTCATTAAGTAAAGGCAACGCAGTTTTATCTGAATGCTGAATAAACTCATCAGAAAATGCCATGTATACGCCTGCTGAACCGACAGAATCTGTCGACCACTCAAAATAAAGAATATCGTCCCGTTTGCAATTAAATCGGATATGCTGATCTCGAGTTGCCTCTAGTGGTCGGGTATGTTTTGTCAGTGTGTGAGCCCCTGCCATTAACCCTAGCCGGAAAAAACCACTATTTTTAAGGCATCCAACTTCTCTTTCATCGATCCATATAGCAGGGCAATACGCGGCACCAACAAACTTTGACCGCCTAAAAACATATGCGGTGCATTCAGCACTCTGAACTGCAGAAACCCCCGAAAACTTTTGTCCTGTCGCGGTACAGCCAGACGTGAGTATCACGATAAAAAACATAACTATACGTAAAACCTTCTCATTCATTACATTTCCTTTAACGCCAATTTTTTAAGAAGTTGAGGAGCCTCGCGATCTGACTTCGGGAACACTGAACTCTATGGACTACAGCATAGAGGACACGCATAGCATAAGCATAGTAAGTAATTAAAAAGAAGGCGGCGCGTCAAATAGCCACGAGACAATCGCTAGAAAAACCACTCGCAATAGACTAATTCGAACGGGAGGCGTTTGGTTTAAAAAATCCAAGTTACCTATGCGACGTAATATAGACGAAGAAACCCTTGACAGAATTCTTCGTTGTTTCGCCGCTCGTTTGACAACGGATTCCAAGTGAGAACACCTGGCATCCGCCGTCAACCCTTAACCACCATAAATAACAGAATTTATAGCTTATTGCGCTAACACTGTATCCTCAATCACTAGATCCTTTAAATCGAAGGATGAAGTGTAAAAACCAGTTCCTACCCCGAATCCTACGTCGTTATGATTAAAGATTAAATTTACATCCAAGCTCAGTACTGAATTGTTATTCCATATCACTGCAACTCTATCAGTAGAAACTTCGATACGTACATCTACCCACTCGTTATTAGTAAATGATTCAACGCCAAACACCTCGCCTAGTATATTGTTATTTCCATCGATTAAAGCCACACGATTGATCACATCATGGAATTGAATGGCGTACCCTTTGCCATCCGATAAAAAACCGAGTTCATCCCAGGTTAAAGTGTTACTATCATATTCGCTGCCATCTTTTGCAAAAAAGAAGGTAAAGCCCTCTCCGTGAGGATGATCGCTGACAATGCTACTTCGAACGCTGAAGTCCACAGCAAAGCTATTGCTTACCGACTCACGTAATACCATTGCAGTACTACTCCATGGAATTAAGTCATCCAACAATCTAACTTGACTGTCTACCTCAGAACTACAATGAGGCATAAATTGGGCGGATGAGTAAAAGTCGTAGGCACCATTAAAATAAAAGTGACTTGATCGATCGCTGGGCGGGTAAACAAGAATTGATTCGGCTTTATTTGAAAACCCGCTAAGACCTCTCGCCTGGCTCAGGTTGGTAATACTTGGACTTGAAAATGCAGTTTTAAGTACTTCACCACCGCAACCACCGCTTGCGCCAAAATCAGGGTCAGAGTAGAAATTAACATGAACATTTTTTCCTAGCTTAAAGGAAGCAAACGAACCCTTATGAAAATTAAATACATCCCCAACGCAAACTTCTTGCAAATACTCTTTAAAGCCTTCTTGTGCATATAGCGCTACACAATCATCTTTTGCATAATGAGGGTTCGGTCCGTGGCTATATTTGCTGGCTGCAACACGTTGTGAAGCGCCTGTTTCGTTGTCTCGCCACATCTGAGCGACGTTCGCGTATAAATCATCACCCATCTGCAGCAACCCATTACTATCTAAGTAAGGGGCGTAGTCGCCCAACGGCATTAGCCCCTCTGCAACGTAAGTGTTAATTTCATCGATGTTTAGAAATATATCGGGATTGGAGTAAAATGCGACATTGTTACTACACATACGAGTACCCGCAAAACCTCCCTCAATGGGAAACCCCTCATTTGTATAACCCGCAAGCGGATAACCATAATTTAGCTCTCCAACCTGCCCGTCATTACAATGGGACGCACCCATCATGTGTCCAAACTCATGTTCAATGGGAAGAAAATCAACGAAATAACTACTTAAATCGCCGCTACCATAGGCACCTCCATTATTAGATTCACTATTTGATCCGATTAATAATACTTTGTCTGCACCGTAGGATTCCCTGTAGCTGGATAACCAGCCCAACGCATGTGCCATATTGTTGAGGCTTCCGTTAGGGTAATTACCAATTCGATCGAAATCACTTTCCAATAATTCGTGGATACCCAACAACCTGACGGTCGACGTGAAGATTTTACTTCGTAGTAAAGTTTCGTTAAGTGCCGCAATATGCGAACTCAGATACTCTGTAGGAGTTTGGCCATAATCCGAAATGTCTTGCTTCGCATCTGGCGTTATAATGAATAACGCGTCGATTACTTTTCTATTGTCTTCGTCTATTTCATTGTATAGATATGGCCCTAAGGGAAACGCCTCATCACTGTTAATAGTAATGCTACCGGTAGCGTATTCGGTTAACCACGGAGTGTCGGAATTACTTGTAAGGCTGAAATCAATCGTACCCGACCACTCTTCTGATACTTCGTCAAAATCGAGAAACCATTCTCCGTTGGAGCGACGATACACATGATACACCCCGTTACTGTAAACGGGATATCCATTATAGGATGCGACAAGCGAATACACGCCAGATGATTGCGTCGGGTAATGAGAGTCAGCCACATCTATTTCTAGGACCTGAGAAATTGCGCCCGTAGCAAGCCCTGCACGCCAAGGCTCTTCAGCTGGCGTAGTAGTATAATCGATGGTGCCATCCCAATCTTCCGAGACATCATTAAAATCTAAATACCAATACCCATCTAATCGCCGATAGAGGCTATAGTGCGCGTTTGAATAGACTGGATAACCATTGTAAGAGTCAGTAATGGTGTACATTCCAGAACTCTGTGCAGGATAGTGGGAGTCTATTACGTATACATTTTGAATCGGATCAATATCGCCCTGATAAGTGATGCTACCTGTCGCGTACGAAGTTAACCATGGTGCAGCAGAGTTACTTATAAGGCTGTAGTCAATGGTACCTGACCACTCTTCTGAAACCTCATTAAAATCGATAAACCAATCTCCATTCGATCGACGATACACGTGATACAGACCATTGCTGTATACGGGGTAACCGTTATAAGCGGCAATAAGGATATATTCACCGGAGGATTGCTCCGGGTAGTGACTATCAGCAACAATAATATTTCGGGCCATAGAAACCGCCCCCGTAGCAAGTCCCGCACGCCACGGCTCTTCTGCTGGCGTAGTAGTATAATCGATGGTGCCATCCCAATCTTCCGAGACATCATTAAAATCTAAATACCAATATCCATTTAGTCGTCGATAAAATTTGTAATACTGATTTGAATACACAGGATAACCATTATAAGAATCGGTTATTGTATAAACCCCAGAGCTCTGAGCCGGGTAGTGGGAGCCAATCACGTGGATTTTTTGAACGTGCTCAATACCATATTGATAAGTAATACTAAGATAGTTATCGCCCCAGGTATGAGGGTCGGCACTCTCTGCCCATTGTATAAAGTTGTCTCCATGCCCACCAGCGCTACTCCAAGCGAAGCGATAATTGGAATTTACCGGCAAGCACAAATAATTATCATGCCATGAGTCTGGGTCCGCAGATTCATGTATTTGTGTACACGTCATCGCGTCAATAGGGCCAGAACTACTCCACTGAAGACCAATATCCACTGAACTACAAAAGTAGTTATCATGCCAAGTGTTTGGGTCAAAAGGTTCGATTATTTGAAGGCACTCC
Organism: Gammaproteobacteria bacterium; assembly: GCA_002402085.1. Classification (GTDB taxonomy): domain Bacteria; phylum Pseudomonadota; class Gammaproteobacteria; order Pseudomonadales; family UBA3067. Next base: position 4,515 of record NVVB01000086.1, on the reverse strand, counting down.
ATATTGTCCACTGGCCCTGCGCTCCACCAAGTGAAATCAGTATTATTAATTGTGGTTTTTTGATTTTCATCTATCTCCGCAAGAGTGATACTGAAGGCGTTCTGAGCAATAAAAAGGGAGACAACAAAAGAGACTACAAATTGATTTAATTTCATGAGCTTTATTTATATTCCTATGCAAATATAACTTACCTATCCAAAAGATAAACACATCAAATCTTTGATCCAAACCGACCACTGATTACTCGTACTCATACTCATACTCATACAATTTACTCCACACAATACGCCTTAACATTTTACACCACATAACAACAATGACTCCTTGCACGCAATTAATTTAAACACCAATTCAACTGACCAACCCAACTGATACCACAAGCAGATCTAACATACCGACTCATCCGCAAATCATTTCAGTTAACGCATAAAGCAAATCCAACTAAAGCCTAGCATCAAATATTTTTTTAAACATTCCGAACAAATATATTTAATCGTCCGCTAAATATAAGCACACGCAAACCCCAAGACGAAACTTAAACATATAATACAAAACAAGCACAACAAACCCGAAAGCATAAACGCAGACCAACAAACAAAGCAACAATGAGATCGGAGCAACCTTGCACGTAACGAGTCGCGGCAAGTGCGCCGATTATAGAATCCTCTTGATATACAAAGTCAAAACGACAGCAACATTTGACCAGCAACGAAAATATATCTCAATGCATTACACTAATGCAAAAAACTTATTTAGAATCCTCCACCAGCGACCAGACAAACAAACCTCTCCACGAGAGCTGCAAGCTCTTGACAAACCCCCAATAAAAAACCCTCAACCACGCTCAGACGAAACCTAATTGAAAACCGATTTATTCTAGACCGCCTGAAATCAAGCCTCCATTACGCACTAGCATTCAACTTTTGAAACAGAGATGAATAAAATAACTGTCATTTTGTTATCACAACATGCTCAGCACTGACCTGTGACGATGCGAGCACTATACAAAAACCTCAACAAGATTATTAAACACCGCCTTCATAAAGAACCCAACTACAGTCAATCCAATAAAATACTTTTCTTCTCCCTAGCAAAAACACTCTTTCTTCAGGGGAATATCTATAAGTATTAGCCATACCATAGACAATAGTATTACAGATTATTACAAAGGAAGGCGTTGAAGGGACATAAAACAGAATATTAAAAATCGTGGCGAGCAGGTAATCCAATAATAAAAAATGTTCTTTATTGAGAACAGAATATAGAGAACAACCCTCGTAAACATGGGTCCAACACTCCGGCTGGGTTTGCAGGCTCAAACAACCCAGTTCAGCRCAAACAGTCTAATTATTAGCGGGTTCGAGTAAATTTCCGCCNNACAGCTAAATCCCAAGCACATAAAAACCTGTGACATAAGAGCAAGTCCATACAGCTGATTAAAGATTTGCTAAGGACAACCCAACACGAATCAGGTGACGACGATCGCATTACTTGCCAAACGTCTATCAAAAGACCATACCTTGCATTAAACGGTGTTAATAAAGGCTTTCTAGCTTCTCCTCTAGAAGCACTGTAATCTCAGTCCTAATTTCGTTCACGATGCCGTGATGCCCACCATTAAATTCAACAAATCGCACATCAATGCCATGCTCTCTTAAAATACGCTCGGCGCTTCTTCCGCCGGTGATTGAAACAACACTGTCTTTATTCCCGTGAAACGCAAATACTTTCGCTCCGCGTCGAATGGGCGCGTCGCCAAGTAAATCTTTTGTCAGCTTGCCCGATATTGGAATGATATAAGAATAACTATCACCGTGCGTTAACGCTTGATAATAAGCCGTCATGCCACCGCCAGAAAAACCCAACAAAATTGGCTTTTCAGATGTAGGGAACTTAATAGCAAGTATCTCTACGGCTTCATTGATCGCCTTGCCGTATTGAACAAAATCCGCTGGACTCCAGGGCCACGCACTGCCTCGGTTCGAAGACACCGGACCTTTAAGCAGAATAATTCGCGCAGGCACGTCCAAGTGATCCAAGACGTTGTCGTAAAAATCCTGTGGCGTGTCACCATTGCCATGAAGCGCCACTAGCAATGGAAGCGTATCGCTTCGACTGACCTCGCCTGAATATTCCACAATATAACTAAAACTAAGGCCATTGGTATCAACATCAATAGAAGGGTCGGTAAACCACCATTTCGCTAAAACAAGTGCCAGAAATATAGGAATATATTTTTTCATAGGTTACCTGAAAGGATAGTAAACTGGGGGTTGTGTAGTGATCGCAAACCAACTACTAGGACAATAACAATAACAATGACAATAACAATGACAAATCGATTCCCTCAAATTTTATCAACGTTACTTTCGACTTAGCACCTGAAAATACCAGTTTCGCCAAGCAACGCTTTCATGAGCGATGTACAACTTAAAGGCTTTCGAGAGCTTGTTTTTCTCGTCGTCTGACAGAGGCAAACTGCTTGCCACTGCATACCACTCAGTGTTCATCAACGTTTCCATATCCACCCCTGAATCGGGGTCTTTTACATAGACTTCTCTATCGAGGTCATATTGTATTACTTTAAAAGCAGACTGCTCCACCAGCGCTTGTTTCATTGGCCCTACGTCTTCACCGTATTTCTCCTCCAGCATTTTAAAAAACGCCTTACAGTTTGCAATGACAATGTCCGCATAATGCGCATTGGTTTCATTCAATATGAACCCCGCCTCACTAAAGTCGATGTCTCGTGCAACCAAATAATCGGTGTGATGTGAAATCAAGTCTAAATATTTTAAGGTCTCCTTCGAATCAAGGTACATCGTCGCCGCGTTAGAGAAAATAATGTCCGCATGATTTGGTAGAGAAGAGCCCCAACTTAAGAAATTTTCTAGAAAAATCCCTTTAATGTTTTTATGTTGGCGCTTCACCGCGTCCCATTTCGCCGCATATCGATCACAAAAATCCACGCCATAAAAACAAGCCTTAGGATACCATCGCGCCAACACGCTTAATAAGGCGCCAGTCCCGCAGCCATGATCGATTAACGTGAAATTCCGTTCGGGGAAATTAGTTTCAATAAAGATCCGAAGTAGCTCCAACTGCCTTGAGCCTCGAATATCGAGCATGGTACCGAAGTCTTCATCGTATTCATTCGACATATCAATTCATCACCCTAAGAGCCATTCCACCTATTGATTATAATAATACGTGATTCAATAAACCAAAATTGGGCTACATTAAACTGATAATTTCGAACCTTACGCACCACAGCGCGTCCTATAGAGCTGCATTAAGCCCCATGACCTTGACCTAACTCACTGAAAATCACGAACTAATTCTAAACGCACAACAGAGCGCAAAAAAATCAGCCGAATTCAATACGGAGGCTTTTTACTTTCTTCAAGATATCGCCATAGCGAAATGCCTCACACAGCCCAAAGCCCTTAACCTGGCGAACTTTGTAGCGATTAAACAAGGGCGCACTCAGTCCCGCAAGAAAACGGCAATACTGCGTCAGCGTAGCCTGCGTCGCCATTTTGTTGGCAAGGTGTTGATCTAGATCCGTCAGGGCCTGAACCAGCGCATCATCTTTAGGCCATTCAACGTGCACAGAATACTCCAACTGAGCAACCTGGTTACGACAAACACTGCAATGCCCGCAGTTCACCGGGGCGTTATCATCATCGAAATACTGGCCCAAATTTCGATTAAGACACTGATCCGATTCAAAAAACGCGATCAACCCGGCGATGCGTTGTATCTCCTGCTGCTCTTTACCAATAAAGTATTCAAAGAGCGTCTCAGCAAGCGCGGGGTTCGATAAAACACCCCCGTCCACCGCATACACTTCCGTCATACGCTTCGATTCAAGCACAATCAATTGCTGCTGCTCTAGGTATTCAAGCGCCGTAATCGCCCGCGCTCGCTCGCCACCGTAAGTACTGAATAACGCATCGAAGTCAGGCACGCCCCATACTTTTTTAAAGGCCGTGCTGGCAAAAATAGCCGAAACAAACTCACGTCGTTCACCCTGAAAGGAAGCCAAAATCGCTTCTTTTGGCTGCACAAACTTGTATTTGAAGTCAGCAAAATAAGCATAAAGGGGCTGCAAAACATGCTGTAACTCTAATTGCACTAGAAGTGTTTTCAACGGCAGCTGTCGAATATTACTCGCATTCGACAGCCCCGTAAGCTGTAGTTCCCACTGCCCGTTCTGAGTTTCTTCTCGGATATTATCGATAATATAGCGAATACCCTCGGGTTCCGGGGTGTCGCCATAGATAAAGTTCTCAACCACGTTCAAGCCATCAAGATTTGCCAGAATAATGCATCGCGAGGGCAATCCATCACGCCCTGCCCGGCCTATTTCCTGACTATAATTCTCGATAGATTTGGGAAGATCATAGTGAATAACAAAACGTATATCGGCTTTGTCGATGCCCATACCAAATGCAATAGTTGCAACCATAATGTCAACTTTATCGTTTACAAATATTTTAAAGTTTTGCTCAC
>NVVB01000085.1 GCA_002402085.1 Gammaproteobacteria bacterium | reverse complement strand
AATGAAAAGATATTTCGTAAGACGCTTGATGCTAGTGCGAGTGTCGGCATCTGTGCAGCGGGTTCCGGTATTTATTGACTCGGAACCCGTTTTGTTTTGCGTTATATGTCTTTGCTGTAAAACGCTTGAATGGCTCGCTCATAGCGCTGCACAAGGCCTGCGTATTCGGGCGCGTCGACCCACGGTTGTTGCAGCCATTTGAGCTCCATATCAATCATTTGTTCTTGATCGGTTTGAGCTTGGTTGCTTTGTCCCAGACCAGAGGCTAAGCGATTGACTTGGTAGGCCATGCGTTTTGATTGCGCGGAGGAAGGAGACTCAATGTTGCTGAGGATTTCCATGCCGATACACAGATTTTCGATGTCTTCTAATAATGCATTGTTGGAGGTGGTATTGGAGGTGGTGTCGGCGTGATTGACTTTGTCTGTCGCTTGCTTGAGTCGAGCGTTGATTGCTTTTTGCCAACTTTTATCAAGGTCGCAGAATTGCTCGGGCCATTTTGCAGTGAGGGTCTCTAATTGAGTCGAGTCAGTGCCTGAGAGTTGTTCAATCTGGCGACAAATGTCTGCCCCTTCACGAGCCGTGGAAAGTTGGCCCAATAGCTGCTGTTGCGTAGCCGACAGTAGGGCTTGTGCGAAGTCTTGATTCAGTTGGGCTAGACGTTGCTCAATGCTCTTACGTTTATTGTTGGGGATGTTGGTTAGCGCGTCTAGTTGCGTTTGGAACTGATTTGGCGCTCTGGGGGTGTTGATGATTTGATTGTAGTCATCCTGTTGGATTAATTGCTCAAAGGCTTGGCAAATTTGATCCGCCTGAAGCGTTTGAGACTCTTGATCAGCCACTTTATCGCTGCGTTGTTTGTCTCGTCGAGCAAAGATCGCATCACAATGTTCGCGGAACTCTTTCCATTGCTGCCGGCCTTGTTGGTGTTGCGTCACGCCGATTTTTTTCCAGTCACTCTGCAATGATTTAATACCCTCAATTGCTTGGTATAAATCTTGTTCTTCAAGTAACGCTTTAGCCTGTGTGATTAATTGATTCTTTTGTTCCGCATTGTTATCTTTTTCAGAATTAATGCGTTCTTGAATGGCTTTGAGTGCTTGATTGAATCGTTGTTGAGCATCCTTTCCTGCGGCGCGATCTACTGGGCTGTATTGTTGCCATTCCTTCCGCGCGACCTGATGGATTTCTTCTACCTTCTTCCAGTCAGCACTCTCCCAATTCATGCTTTCGATATAGTTTTCTAACTGTTCGCAGAGTGCAACCCGCTTTGCTAAGTTGTCACCACGCTGGGCACTTTTATCTTGGAAGTAGGCTTTGCAGGGCTCATAGGCTTGGTCCGCTGCAGTTTTAAAGCGGTCCCATTGTGACTTGGAACGTTTGGGGTCGGAGGCCCCGAGTTGCTTCCATTGCACTTGCAACGCATGTATCTGGTCGGCCCGATCTTCTACGTCGATCTCAGACTCAATGAGTTGTTCCATTTTTTCAATTAATTGGTCTTTCTTGGGCGTAGTGGCAAACCCTTGCCAATCTGAATATTCATCCATCTTACTTTGTAGCGTGTGAAACGCTCGGGTGAGGGATTTAGTTTTGCCGTGGGGGAGGTCGGCTAATTCTTTACGGACATCTTTGGCCAGCTTTCGAGCGGCTTTAACTTGACCTTGATTGATTGAATCTTCAATTTTTTTAATTGTTTGGTTTAGTGTATTAATTCGCTGCTCGATTAACTGCTGCTTGTCCTTTTCCTGATCTTGCAGACGAACACTTAATTTAGAAAGTTGTTCGAGTGTTGGGTGTGATTGAAAGCCATTTGGCCACGCAATGTATTTTATGGTTGCGCTGACGGTGCGTTGAGCATTTCGAAGTTTGCTAAAGTCTTTAGCGTCCTTCTTTAATAAGGGCTCAATGGTAGATTCTTTCTCTTTCAGTCGTTGATTAGCGGCCAGCACTTGATTAATTAAAGCGCTGGACTGCTGGTATCGTTGCAAGACGCTCGATTCAGGCGTCGTGCTTTGACACGCGACCTCCCAGCGAGTGTGTTGACTGCTGATGACTGCGTTTAAAGCGGGTTCATCGAGTTCATTTTTTTGGACTTGAATTCCCAGTCCATCTAGACATCCTTCTAACTCTTCGCAGGCGTTAATTTGTTCTTGGGCTGCACTCTCTAGGCTGGCTTTGTGATGCTGTTGGGCGGCCTGTTCTTGCTGATGTTCGTCAATGATCGATTGGCATCGGTCAAGCGCCGACTGGTAGCGAGGAAGATAGTTTAAGGTGCTTGATTCTGGGAACTGTTTCCATTTGAGCGCGATGCCTTTAAGTCGTCCTTCAAATTGTATCGAGTGGGTGGCTTTGGCAAGCTTTTCGATCGACTCAATACTTTCTTCAAGCGCCAATAGTTGCTGTTTAGTGTGATGATCGGTTTGCTCTATATGAGAGAGCTTGTCTTTAACTAAGCGCGTGACCTTTTTGTCTTTGTTTTTAATTAAATTAGCGACTTCAGCGAGGGCTTGTTTGGAATGGATTCGCTCAGCAGCGGCAAAGCGTAACGTTGACGAGCTTGCACTAATTGCTACTTGGCTCAGATGCGACTCACTGTCTAACTTTTGAATGGCGGCCAGTTGCAGGGCACTTATTTCTGCGTTCAGTGCTAGGTATTGTATGACTTCTTGGTGATCGCACTTTTGAATGTATTGAATCTGTTCTGCTTCGTTCAGCTCTTTCGGTTGCTTGTGTGCAAGTAATTGAGCGATCTGATGCGTGAGCCAGTGTTCCAGTTGCTGGTCGGGATGGTTTTTAAGCATTTCCTCCAACGGTTGAATTTGATTAATGCGCTGAACTGCTGACTGCTGAACTGTTGGCTCGGTATCGCCGGTGGCAAGTGTTCGAAGTATGTTGAGCTGCTCTTTGTCTTTTGGGTCTAATTGAGCCACTGCTTGAAGTCGAGTTTGAGCTTTTTTATGTTGCCATTTAGGCTTAAAAAATCGATCCAGAACCATAACAATTTGTCATCACACGTTGGAAAAGAGAAGGAAAACTGATCAAGTATTAAACTATTTGATAGGGCTTACCCGGATTATGTCTAGCTCTAACGGCCTGTTGCCGAACGGGAAATTAATCAATCTAGAGATAATAACGTCTCTGAAAATGGGCTGCATAGTCTATCGATATTCCAGGGTAAGGGATATATCAAAAGTGCCATTTCTGCGGCAGGTTCTGACCAGGTTGACAGTTTAATAACAGAAATTACAATTCAAGTACTTAATTTAAGCCAAATTAACTAAACAACTATAGATTAACGATGCTATTGTGGTCTAAACTTCGCTTGCTTTGAGCGTTGGGATAACTTGCTTAATAAGCAGACCGATGGTTTATAGTACTGATTTTTAATATAAATAGAAGAGATGTTAGGTAGTACATATACTCGCCTGAGCTCGAACGCATACTGAGTTTATGCGGCATTTTTGTCTTCTTACTGAGCGGAATATTAGGATTTATTCTGTGTGAGAGGCGCTATGTCGATTAACCAGTTGAATATACGGTAGCTTTTGATGAAACGCCATTTAATTCCAGCTTCAGTGCTTTCCGGTATCATCGATATGGCGGTTAGCCAACAGATCGGTATCGAAGATTTGTTGAGTCGTGCAGATATTGACCCTGCCTTAGTAGGTTCCGCAGATGCATTTTTAACCATTGATCAATTTGAAGCACTGCTGAGTGCAATAATTGAGGCTTCTGGTGATCCGGCCTTTGGCCTGCACTACGGTGAAAATAATCACTATCACGGTCGATCTATAATGGTCGATCTAGTGTATTCAGCTCACTCTTGGCGAGAAGCCTTGATCGAGCTGGTGAAATACAAGGATTTGGTTATCCCTCATGCGCAATTCCAATTGGATTTCGAAGGCGACTTAGCGGTGCTTTCTTATTATCCGGGCGGGGCTCGACTGAAAGAAAATCAAGCAGTTTATAACGAAATTATATTAACTCGCATTGTTGCCATAGGTCGTTGGTTAAACGGTGGGGAGTTCCCTCTTGCTCAAGTACACTTTACGCATTCTCAGCCCGAATACATCGACGAATATCGTCGTATATTTGATGTGCCAGTGCACTTTAACTCTGACTTGAATAGAATCTTCTTTGAAAAACACAGCTTAGACAATCCTCTGCCTGGTTCATTGCCTGATTTCCATAATCGTGTGGAGCAGTTAGCGGAAGAAAAACTAAATCGACTTGCTGCTGGGTATCGAATCACTCGGCAAGTAGTCGACTATGTTGAGAAAAACCTTTCTTCCGGTGGGGTGGGGATCGAAGAAGTGGCGAGTCACTTAAACATGACCTCACGTACTTTGCAGCGTAAGTTAAAGCTTGAGAACACCTCTTTTGCAGAGCTTCGTGATCGTTTGCGTCAAGATATGGCTCAAGAGTTCCTGCGAGACCCTTCAGTGGGGATTGGTACGGTGGCTTCTCGATTAGGCTTTTCCGATGCTTCAACTTTCTATCATGCGTTTAAACGTTGGGAAGGGGTTTCGCCTGGCGAATATAGAAAGCAACAGCTCCTCCCGGATGCGAGTGAACGCGGCTTAACACCTACTGTTTAGTATTTGATTCATTAGTGTTCTAACTCTTTAGTGTTTTAGCTGGGGAGCGCTTGGCGGTTTATGAGGCCAAGCGCCCCCTTTTTGCGTTCAATGCCGTCTACGAAACCCTCTTGTATACGACCTTTTTTGGTCTCCATCACAGCATATTTAACGCCCCATTGGCCGGTGTTAAGCCCTTCGCTTTACGTCAATACATAATCTAATTTACAGTATTGTAATAGGATTATTGTCGCTTGTGGACAGGTGGGTTGGTGTTGCTGAGCTTCAAACAAGCGTTTGATTGATAACAATAAAATCCGCCTTGTAGGGGCAAAATCGTATAAAATATTGTTAGATACCAAAGACATAGGGTGGGTAAAAAAACATGCTTAATATGCCGAAAAGTGACTCGCAGGTACTTGTAAAAATTAAGTAGATCCCGTAGCCTGCGATCCGGAACTATTATTTGCTGAACAAATAGCTGGGTATTTCCTTTCTATTTCCGACCTAATTCGTGCTGATCCAACATTAAGAAGTGGGTTGGATTAGGCCAGCGAAAAAGGCTGTTTGGCATTCAATAAGAATTAATAACTTCAGTTAAATAAAAAAGGGACGATCATGGCTTACGATCCATCCTACGTACGCGGTAAATCTGCCATTGTTGGAGTTGCTGACGCAGTTTCTCCTACTGGTGTGCTTGGAATACCCGAACGTGTTCTCGAAATGCAAATGATTAAAGAAGCGTTGGACGATGCCGGTTTAGACATCTCCGATGTAGACGGGCTTTGTGCCACTGGCTTTATGATGCCTTCCATGGAGTTGGCAGAACACCTTGGTATTACCCCACGTTGGACTAACACCACCATGACTGGCGGATCCAGCTTTGAAGTGCATGTACAACAAGCCGCTGCGGCGATTGCTTGTGGTATGGCGGAAGTGGTTGTCTCTGTGTATGCAGCAACACCACGGGCACGCGGTAAAGGCTTAGGGGACATGTCCCAAATGATGGGCATGATGGACTCTAAAAATCCAATGCCTATGGTTGAGTGGGAACTGCCTTATGCTAACGTTATGCCAGCAGGCGCTTATGCCTTAGCGGCATCTCGACATCAAGCGATCTATGGCACGACTTCAGAACAGTTAGCGCAAATTGCGGTGTCTACTCGTGAATGGGCGTCTATGAACGAGCGCGCTCGTTACAGAGACCCTCTATCAATTCAAGACGTACTTGATTCCCCGATGATTTCGACTCCCCTGCATCGTCTAGATTGCTGCTTAGTGACCGACGGCGCGGGTGCATTTGTTATGACAAGTGCAGAACGAGCGAAAGATCTTAAGAAGAAGCCTGTTTATGTCTTGGGCGGTGGTACTGCTCATGATCACGCAATGATGATTTCAGAAATGCCCGATATTACTACGACACCGGGTGTGATTTCTGGTCGTGATGCGTTCAATATGGCGGGTATTAAACCGAGCGATGTTGACGTATTACAATCATACGACTCCTTTACTATTACTGTTGCTTTATCTTTAGAAGACCTAGGTTTTTGCGAAAAAGGCGAAGCCGGAGCGTTTGTTGAAGACGGTAAAATCGGGCCAGGCGGTAGCTTGCCAGTGAATACCAATGGTGGGGGGCTTTCTTACACCCATCCAGGCATGTACGGTATGTTCTTGATCGTAGAAGCGGTAAGGCAAGCACGAGGAGAGTGTGGTGCTCGCCAAGTGCCTGATGTAAATATCGCCGTAGCCCACGGCATGGGCGGCGTGTTGTCTTGCGCATCAACGATAGTCTTGGGAACGGAGGATACATTATGAGCCGAATGATTATGGGAACATCTCCTCACGCGGAGCCGTTCTGGGAAGCCACTCGCGAGAAAAAGTTGCTAATGCAATGGTGTACCACTGCAAATAAGCCAATTCATTACCCTCGACAACTTTCTCCTTATACGTTGGAAGATACGCTTGAATGGCGTGAGTCTCCAGGTAAAGGCGAAGTATACGCGGTCACTGTAGTTTATAAGCCCAGTATGCCTATGGCTAAAGTACCGTACGCAGTTGCGTTGGTTGACCTTGAAGAAGGCGCGCGAATGATGACTGAAATCGTCAATTGCGATCCGACTGAAGTTAAAGTGGGTGATAAAGTTCAATTAACGTGGGATGAGTTGCCTGGTGGGCGGCACATGCCAGTGTTTGAGCTTGCCTAGATGGATCTGCAAGTCGCTGAAGCGTTACGTGAGTAGCGCTTCAGTTGTATAACTCCTGGATTTGTATTGCGGTCGCTTGGCGAATAACTGAGTTGTCAGCGCCGATAAAGCCCGTTTTGATCTGGGAAATGAGCCAAAGACTCGCTTGAAAATAATATTAAGAAGAGAGGTCGATTATGTCAGACGAATTAAGATACGACGGTAAAGTTGCAGTTATCACTGGAGCAGGAGGAGGCTTAGGCCGATCTCATGCGCTTTTATTAGCATCCCGTGGGGCTAAAATTGTTATTAATGATTTGGGTGGTGGTGTTGCTGGAGGAGCTGATGGCTCTCTTGGACCTGCCGACACTGTCGTTGCTGAAATCAAAGAAGCTGGCGGCGAAGCCGTAGCCGACGGTAATACTGTAGCGACGCCTGAAGGCGCTGCTGGCATTATTAAAACTGCACTGGATGCGTTTGGTCGTGTCGATATCGTGATCAATAATGCTGGGATTTTAAGAGATAAGTCTTTCCGTAAAATGACACCAGAGTTGTTTGATCCGGTCCTTGATGTGCATTTAAAAGGTTGCACATGGGTTGCACAAGCGGCGTGGGATCTTATGCGCGAGCAAAAATACGGCCGTATTATCAATACTTCGTCTGCGGCTGGATTGTTTGGTAACTTTGGCCAAACTAACTACGGCGCGGCTAAAATGGGCATCGTTGGCTTGACCAATGTGTTGGCCATTGAAGGCGCTAAGTACAATATTAAAGCAAACGTATTAGCGCCAGGTGCTAAGACGCGTATGACTGAAGATTTGATGGGCCCTATGGGCGATCAATTCAATATGGACGCTTCCTTAGTGTCACCTATTGTTGGTTTTCTTGCGCATGAAAGCTGCCCTGTTACTGGGGAGATCTATTCCGCTGCGGCTGGTCGTGTAGGCCGAATTTTTGTTGGGGCTACTAAAGGTATTTTTGACAAAGACCTTACTTTGGAGAAAATCCGCGACAGTTTCGATGAGATTCGTAACGAAGAAGGGTATATAGTGCCTAAGAGTGCCACTGAAGAGATGGGTTTATTGCTTCAACATATGAACAAGTAATATTGATCTTTAAGCACAAAAAAAGCCCGCTTTATGCGGGCTTTTTTTTGCCATTTTATTGGCTGGTTTTATTCTGTACAGTTAGTTGGGTAGCGCATAAACCACCTTCACTTGATTGTCGACCGACTCTGAATCAATGTAGCCAATGAAGTGATTACCGCTGGCCACTAGTTTTACAACACCCGTGCTGTCTGCAGAAAGCCGTGGCGGGTTCTTCTTGCCAGTAAATACTAATTTTGACCAATAAGACATCCATTGCGCGCCGGTCATATGCGCGACTGATTGATAGAAATCTTTCTTGATGACCCTGTTGGCGGTTTGATCAATCGGTATAGCCGAAGAGCCTCCTGGGAAGTATTTATTTTGTTTTAGGAAGATTTGTCTTACTTGGTGTTGAGTCAGTTGGGTGACTGGACTGTCTTTACTGACGATTACGACGGTAGAAGCATTAGCAAAATTAATGCTGGAAAAGGCGATAAAAAAAGCAGCAAAGATTAACCCGCTGCCTGCTTTTATTGTTTGTTTTATTCTCATTGCGCTGTTCCTCATTGACTGGGAGTGATGGGTTCAAACTGCGTTTAATAGAAAGTCTTTTTTTTATAGCAGTGCTTGAGGGATTCTCAAGGCCATCGGTCGGAATGTCGGGATCAGGGCGATGTTTGTAGTTGTGCTGCGGCCTATTAGGAAGATGTTGGGGAATCTCGGCCAATAGATTTACACAGATGAGGCGGGGAATAAAGAGAGTAGTAAGAAGGCAGGAGTGGGAAAGGTGGCGAGGGGTAGGAAAATAAATAGATAAATAACAGGCGGGAGAGGAGCATTGGCCCGCTATATGTCGCGAGCCAATGAGCCTAGATGTGGTTAGGGGATTTGTAGGATAACTTTAACGGAGCTATCTACTTCGTTGACGCTCATATAGCTAATCATATTAGGATTCGCTGTAATTGCGGCTTTTACTTCATCGCTATTGGACACGGTTCTTGGTGGCTGGCCTTTGCCAGTAAAAATCAATCGTGACCAATATGATTTCAGTTGAGAGTCCGATTTTCTTGCCACTTTGGAATAAAAACTTGTTCTCTCTTTCGCGCCTTCTTGTTGATCCAGTGGGATCGCCGACTTTCCATTGGTAAAGCTTTTTAGCTTACCCAGGAATATTTTTGCACTGTCCTCTTTGCTTATAGAATCGATGGAATTTGACGGATGGACCACCACTACGATGTCCGCCGCGACCAATACACTTGAAGAGAATAGGCATAGCCCGAGCAATCCATTTCTAATTAACCTAAATAACATAATCAATAGTTCCTTTACTTTAAAAGACTGCATCGATAACAAGTGAATAGATGTTTATGCCGTTGTCTGGGATTGCACCAATTTCTGAGCCAGTCAGTAAGCCCTGAGTGCCCGCTAAATTGGTGATGTGATCCCATTGTGCTTTGACGGAAACACCTTGCTTAACATCCCAGCGTAAACCGGTTGAATAGGTGGTTTGCTCCAATGGTGCAAAGCCAATGGATTCAAGGCTGGAGGCGATAAGAGGGCCGAAGCTTTTGGTGAAGTCCGCTTCATCAGTAGTGTAGGTGCGACTGACGCCAGCGTATGGAAGCCACTCATTGAATCGGTAGCCAACGGTGACGTTGCCTGCGTAAATACGCGTTAAATCAACATCGCCATAATCCAGGTCTGTGGCTTCTGCTAAGACTAGAAGTCGGCCGTTGTCGTAGGTCAACCCAATGTCGGAGTATTCGACGTCAAATTTGGTAAGGCTGAATATTTCAAACAGGGCAGCACCTGCCACCGGGTCTGCTTGGAGTTGGCCAACAAACCCACTTAATAATGGGTCAGCACTAACGGCTGCAATGATCGCGCTCACTGTAGTGGGATCTAGAGGGGAGCCAGTTAAAAAGGCTGTGAAATCCTCTTCTGAAATTGAATCAGGCAGCCCTAGAGAGCCGCCAATGTCTGCTTGAAAGGAACCGTTGATTGATGCGTAGGTGCGTCCYARYCGRAAGCTGAAATCGTTGTAGTTTACGTTGAAGTAGGCACCTGACATGACGGTGTCAAATGTACCGGTTGCGTTGCTAAATTCTTCGATGCCGTGGACGGCTTGGAGCGTGATATCAAATCCCGATACGTTGAAGTTGTAAAAGGTATCAATGCCGTTATAAGAGGTAAAGGGGATGGCGGAGTAGATTTCCAATGGCGGTCTTGCCCAAGGATAGGCATAGCCTACGTCAAGGTATTCGGAGGCCGTATAAAACGGTACACGTAGGCGGCCGACGCGTATTTTCCAGTTGTCGGTGGCTTGATAGGAAAGGTAGGCCCATTCAGCGTTAACGTCGTAACCGTTAGTTGCTTCAGCGGTTAATTGCGCGACGGCATCGAGCTTGTCATTCACTTTGAATGTCATTTGGATGCCTAGGATGGAATCTTCTAAATAAGATTCTTTATTATTTATTTCAGTAAAGTATGGTGAGAAATCATCCTCGTCGCTGGTGTTGACTCCGAAGCTAGCGAAGCCGTTTATTTTAAAGCGRTCTTGTAGTTTAAACGCACTTTCACTGACTGATTTAAGTTGRTTTTGCGCTTTGTTATCTATTCGATCTAAACGCTTTTCAATGTCGTTAAGTTGGTCTTGGACGTTGTTTTCAGCGGCTTGTCCGATGCCCGTCGCCAATAAAATTGGGAGGGTCAGTGCGCCAGCGATGAGTTTTCGTTTCATTCGAAAATTCCTTTCCTATTAAAATTCGGGGTAAGCAAGAAGCTGTTTGGATTGTGAGAAATTGTTTAATCTTTTGTTTTAATTTTTCACGCTAATAATTAATGACTTTTATTTTTTGCTGGTTTTTTAATTAATGGGGTGCTCGGAAGCGTCAATAATCAGGCGATGTCAGTATGGTATTTAAATGGCCGTTTGAAATTATCGATTTCGATCACAAAAACCGTACAGCGGTGACTTGGATAAGCGTGGTCTTGGAACGGACTTCCCAGTAAAGTTGGACCTAGTCGTCAAAAAATTTATGGTTGGATTTTTGCTTGAAAGGTTTTTCAGATTAAGACGGAAATCTGGCGTTGTGGGAGAGCGTGTATCGATTGCCGGTGGTCAGCATTATTCTACCGCTGGTCAAGTGAGTGAAGTGGGGTTCATCTGCGTTTGGGTAGGTGTTAAAGAGTGATTATAAGAAAATTCAGGCGCACTTCTTAATTAAGAAGGGGAAGATGTTTTAATTGCACGCGAGAGTTTTGGCGGTCGGATAAATAATGATTAAAACAGAGGGGGATTAAAACAGAGAGGGATTAAAGCGTATGTGCTTGAAGGGAGGGCAAAGGTGTTTGTGTCACGACGTTTAGTTTCAAAAGCCGTGACACAATGGAGAAATCTAGTGAACCGCGATGACGGGCGCATCCTTCATGGCTTTAGCGAATTCTTCTGGATTGTTGTTGTCCCAGAAGCCGCTGGTATAAATTAGGTCGATACGGAAATTAATATCATCTCCTGCAGGGAGTTTGTCGATGGTATAGCCTAACTCAGGACCGCTGCCAGGGAACCGTTCGGGTTTATTAATGGCCTTAGAATCGTCGTAAAATGCGCCTAGCTCAATGCCATCGCCTTTCGTACTCTCGATGAATGCAAGCATATCAAAGCCTTTTTGGCTGTTGATAGCAAGCCAGGAGTTTTCGTTGTCTACAGAGATGTCTTTTTCATGAGCGTCCATTTTTCGGTCTGCAATTGCTTCGCGTTTGCTGCCCAGTGCAGAACGGGATTTAGCGCCGGGCATATTGGCGAAATCGAGGGAAATCTTGATCACAGGGCTTTTAATCGCGGCGGCAGCCAGAGGGATGTGTGCATTGGCGGGAATGCCTAAGTAGTGAGGGGTGACTTCCAGGCCAACGTCTAAGTCTAAGAACGGGATGCCGGCAATGGTGACCTTCGCCTTGAGTTGGACGATATCGCGTACTGGCCCGTGTTTGACGCCTTGAATGCTAGCAACCACATTGTCATTGGTAATGGTGACGGTGAAGAATACTTTAGCAACAATTCGAAGCTTCATTACATCGAGTAAGGTTAGGTTGGCGGGCGCTGACTCATAAAAGAAGTCTGTCCACTCCAGCAAATTGTCAGGGGATGCTTGCATGGACCAATGGTCTGTTTTGAATAAAGATTTTTCTTCGATAAATTCGGCATAATTGAGCGGGCTGCGGAGGTCGCTTCCTTTGACTACGTAAGCATACGTGGTGTGGTTGCCGTGAGTGATTTCTATTTCAGCAACAATGTTGGCTTCCGTATTGGATTTCTGTTCTTGAGATAAGGCTTGGCCCGCGTCATGGAGCATGAAAACCAGTTGGTCTTGGGCGTCGAAAATGTTTTCTACGCCAACGATGGGGATCCCTGCACCGGGAACAAATACTGTGCCGTGAATGTTTCGTTCGTCGAATTGGTATGGGACGGGCTGGAGSGTGTTGTTGCTAACGGCTTGCAGTGAATAATCGCTGAAAGCTAAGTCATTCAGTGCTGCGAGTTGCTCTTTCTCTACGGTGACAAGAAGAACGTCTTGAGCGACTTGGTAGCCTACTGATTGAGGGGGCTCGGTGGTTGCATAGGTGGATTGAAAAGCAAAGCCACAGATTAATAGGCAGAGGCTTTGGAGCCAGGCCTTGGAGTGGCGGGTAGTGGATGTCATAGGATTCATTTTATTGTCCTTATTGGTATGTGTTTCATGGGGAATGGTCCCGCGTTATTCTTTTTGCTTATATTTCTATTGCGATGATCGTTTTGTTGGGGAACGATATCCAAATAATTATAGTTATGTTCTGGTTTACGTCAGACTGTTGGATGGTTGTAATGAAGCTAAGGGTTGAAGGCTCAATAGGCTTTAAGTAAAAGGTAATTATTTTTAGTGTTTAGGGATCATACAGGCGACTTATGTATATGTCTAAAAGATATTTATAACGCATGATGACAAATTGATTGGCGTATGAAAGCGGGTCTTGTGAATAGGCTGGTTATTTGTCTGTCTTTTTGGCTTGAGTAAGTGAAAGTTATCAAGGGTTTATTTTTCTTTAGCTGTTTTCTGATCGTCTGGTTTGACGTTTGGACGGCGGCGAGGAATGTAAGATTAATGAATAAATCGAGTGATTAAAAACTGTTTTAATCGCCTGTTGTGCGACTGTTAGGAATCGATATGCTGGTTTATTGGCGGATAAATGTTTTTATTCCGCCAATAAAAGATTCGCGTTTTTGAAGGTGTGAATCGGTCTAATAAACGACTCGATTTAATAGGGGGGATCACTTAAGATGATTCTGCAGTGGGTTGTGACGTGGCGAGTGTAAGTTAAATTCGTTGATTAGTATAAACAGTGAGGTATTTCGTTGTTGGTACATGATTTGAAAAGCACTACTCTATTAGTTGAGCCTAATTCCTCTCATACATATTGGTTTATGTTCTTTGCATTGTTGCTTGTACTGCCTGGTTCTCGCGCGTTTGCCATGGATGAAAGCTTTACCGTTTCTCTCAATATTTTAGCGCCCATCGTGCTTACTGAATCCCAGTCTTTAAGCTTTAGTAATACGTTGGCTGGTAGTGATAGCGATGTGGTTATTCTTCCTTCTTCGAGTGATGCCGCTAAGTTTTCTGCAACGGGCGATGCAAATTATGCCGCTACAGGCAGTATTGTAGAAARTAGTATTACATTRACRACGGGCGAAGGTGTGGATTCTACTGAGCAGATTGTGATTGATAGCTTTGTTCTTGGGGGTAACATGAACGGTGCTGGCAATATGACGTTTGATTCTGAGGGCAGTGCGACTGACTTGGCGGTCGGTGGCACGGCGCATATTCTTGCTGAAGATATTATTGGTTCTTATTCAGGCGCTGCTACTTTTCGTTTAGTGTATAACTAGGGTTGATTGAATCCTTCCCGCTTTATTACGCTCTACGCGGTTAATACGAATCCGTCAGTCTCAATCGAACAATCGTAATCAAATAATCTCAATTCAATAACCCCAATCCTCGGGTCCAGGCCCCAGTCTGATAGTTTCACACTGAGGCCAATGGATTGAGTGTCGCTATCTATTTTTCTAATTTCAGTGCAGTTTGAGCCAAACGGCGGCCAAGGGCTTTGCAGAGTTGTGTTTCATGCTCTGAGATAGGTTGTTTGTTGTCGGTGTTTGCCCAGTGGCTTGGCCCGTAGGGGGTGCCCCCTTCGCGTGTATGGATGAGCGCACTTTCACTGTAGGGCGTTCCCAGCAAAATCATACCGTGATGGAACAAGGGCAGCATCATGCTCGTCAACGTGGTTTCTTGACCGCCGTGCAAGCTCGAGGTCGAGGTAAATACGCCAGCTGGCTTGTCAATCAAATCTCCGGCCATCCAAAGGTCATTGCTGCCGTCGAGGAAGTACTTGAGTGCAGCGGCCATATTTCCGTATCGGGTCGGGCTGCCTAAGGCCAAGGCTGCACAATTTCTTAAGTCATCATAATCTGCGTATGGGGCCCCTGTTTCAGGAATGCTCTCTTGTGTTGCTTCACAGACGGTTGAGACCGCAGGTACGGTGCGGATTCTCGCGTCGATCCCATCAATTTCTTCGACCCCGCGACCGATCAGCTGGGCCATTTGGGAGGTTGCGCCGTAGCGACTGTAGTACAGAACCAATACATATGGGGACATGAGATAGATCGACTTTATTAGTTGAGTTTGAATGAATGCCGCAGGGCGGGTGTAGGTTAGGGTTAAATTAATTCCAGCACGTTTTCAGGGGGGCGACCAATGGCTGCTTTGCCGTCATTGATAAAGATGGGGCGTTCAATTAGGCGAGGGAATTGCACCATCGCTTGAATAATTTCTTTATCTTTGAGTGTGTCGTCGGCAAGGTTTTGCTCTTTGTATTCGGACTCTTTTTTCCGTAGTAATTCTCGAGGGCTTATCCCCAGCATTTTAATCACTTTGCCTAATTCTGCTTCGCTGGGGGGGGCGTCAAGATAGAGTATGATTTCGGGGTTGATGTCTCGGCTTTTGAGTAGTTCTAATGTCTGTCTGGATTTGGAGCAGCGTGGATTATGGTACAGCTTTCCTTGACTCATGAGCGCATTCCTAAGGGATTTAAAGGTGGATTTTAGTAGGGCATTGTATACTTCTTTGAGGTATAAATTAATCGTCTGTTGTAAACCGAATAGGAATGTTCTTAACAGTGCTTAAATCACGGAAAATCGTTGTGTCGGGTAAGGTTCAGGGYGTCTATTATCGCGCCAGTACTCGGGAAGTCGCTCGACAGTTAGGGCTAACAGGGTGGGTTAAGAACATGTCCAATGGCGACGTGGAAGCGATCACCTGTGGTGAGTCAGCTGATCTTGATGCCTTGCAAAAGTGGATGCAGACGGGGCCAGATGGCGCTTCAGTGACTGCCTTGCAGGCGTCTGAAGTTGAAATGCAGGCGTTTTCTGATTTTTCAATTATCCGTTAAGTGAGCGCTTGCAGAGGTTTGGCGTTGATTTAGTTTTCTTAAGAGTGTGTATAATAGGCGGTTTTTGATGGCACCGAGCTAAAAAGGGGCCTTTTTAGCTGCCTTGCTAGCCTTTACTACGGGCTACTACCGATAAATGAGTTTTTAATATGACAGTTATTCAGCAAGACCACGTGATCGACAGTGTGGCGGACGCTCTTCAGTTTATTTCTTATTATCATCCGCTGGATTTTATTAAGGCGATTCATCAAGCCTACGAAAAAGAGCAATCCACCGCAGCAAAAGATGCCATGGCTCAGATCCTGATTAATTCGCGTATGTGTGCGCAAGGCCGCCGACCCATTTGTCAGGACACGGGCATTGTTACGATTTTCGTGAAAGTGGGGATGGATGTACGCTGGGATGCTTCATTAAGCTTGGAAGATATGATTAATGAGGGTGTTCGTAGAGCATACACTCACGAAGATAATGTGCTTCGGGCCTCTATTTTGAGTGATCCTTTGGGTAGCCGAACGAATACCAAGGATAATACTCCTGCGGTTATTCATACTCAGCTGGTTAAAGGCAATACGGTGGATATCGTAGTGGCTGCGAAGGGCGGTGGTTCTGAGAATAAATCTAAGTTAGCCATGCTTAACCCCAGCGATAGCGTTGTGGATTGGGTGCTGAAGACTGTACCGACTATGGGCGCGGGTTGGTGTCCTCCTGGTGTGCTTGGGATTGGTGTGGGTGGTACGGCTGAAAAAGCCATGTTGTTGGCCAAAGAGTCATTGATGGAGCCGATCAATATTCAAGAGTTAATTGATCGAGGACCAAATTCCCGTGCTGAAGAGCTACGGTTAGAAATTTATGACAAAGTGAATGGACTGGGTATTGGTGCGCAAGGCCTAGGGGGACTGACTACCGTTGTGGATGTTAAAATTAATGACTACCCCACGCATGCGGCCTCGCTACCTGTGGCGATGATCCCTAACTGTGCCGCCACGCGTCATGCACATTTTGTCTTAGACGGTTCCGGCCCTGCTCATTTGACCGCGCCGAAGCTAGAAGATTGGCCTGAAATCTCTTGGAAAGGCAGCGACGGCGCTCGACGGGTGAATCTGGATACGGTCACGCCTGAAGAGGTAGCGAGTTGGAAGCCCGGTGAAACTATATTGTTGAACGGTAAGATGTTGACGGGGCGGGATGCGGCTCATAAGAAAATTGCTGACTTGTTAGCAAGCGGCGAAGGCTTACCCGACACCGTAGACTTTAAGAACCGATTTATTTATTACGTAGGCCCTGTGGACCCAGTGAGAGAGGAAGTGCTTGGGCCTGCGGGTCCTACGACGGCCACTCGAATGGATAAGTTTACCGAAATGATGCTTGCCGAAACGGGCTTGCTGGGCATGATTGGTAAGGCTGAGCGTGGTCCGACAGCGATAGAGTCGATCAAGAAGCATAAGGCTGTTTATTTGATGGCGGTGGGTGGCGCGGCGTACTTGGTGTCGAAAGCCATTCGCAAGTCACGCGTGGTGGCATTCGAAGAGCTAGGCATGGAAGCAATTCATGAGTTTGAAGTGGAAGACATGCCTGTGACTGTGGCCGTCGACTCGCTGGGTGAATCAGTGCACGAAACTGGACCGAAAATCTGGCGAGCTAAAATTGGTAAAATTCCTTTGGAAAATACTTAGTCAATTGAATACGCGTTAATTGTTATTAATCGCTAAGTTTTAATGAGTTGATTCGGATGTATTTTATTGTTCGAATCAACTCTATAAGCAGCCTCTCCCTTGTTATACTAAAGCGTATCTATAAATTCTTGGTTATTCTAAATAAGCGAGATAGCGCATCTCTAAGTCCTTAACTATTCCTTTTCTTATATTAAATTGATCTCAGTCATCCCCGTTTTTTGGTCGCGGCTAAGCGGTCCTTTGCGCCTTATTACAATGCTTGTATTTCTTTGATTGCTGATTGAAAACGACTCTTTTTTCAAAGGGTTAAACTTTTCTTGAAGCCTGCTGTTTTATGCATCGGTAAATAGCGTCGTGTGCGTTGGGTTTATAGGTCGAATGAGAAAACTATGACTATACTTCGATTAAGTCTGTAGTTAGCAATCCTAAGGAGTTAGATCTTAGAACATGACGATACCTTTGCTTATTTGCGATGATTCGGCCATGGCCCGAAAGCAAGTGAAACGAGCGCTTCCTGAGTCTTGGGATGTCGACGTGACGCTCGCGACTAATGGCGTCGAGGGGATCGATGCCATTCGAGGTGGTTGCGGTGAAATGGTCTTTTTAGATTTAACAATGCCAGAGATGGACGGCTATGAAGTATTGCAGCTGGTTAAAAGTGAAAAGATAAAAAGTATTATTATTGTTATTAGTGCTGATATTCAGCCCGAAGCAAGAGAGCGTGTTATTGCCTTGGGTGCGTTGGATTTTATAAAAAAGCCGGTCGATTCTGAAAAGTTGGCCAATGTATTAGCTAAATATGGATTGTTATGAATAATCCGGGTTTGACAGAGGACCAGCGGGATTGCCTGCAAGAAATTGTGAATGTTGCAATGGGGCGCGCAGGGGATTCGTTAGCACGCTTTCTTGAAACATTTATTCATTTATCCGTACCAAAAATTAAGTTAGTCGATTCTGTTGAGCTGACCTCCTCTTTAGTGAAGATGGTCGGAGAGGTGGAGAAAGTATCGGCGGTGAGGCAAGGCTTTTATAGTACCGTGGGCGATACTGATTTACGTGGCGAAGCAATTATTATTTTTAGTGATCAAAGCTTTCTGGAGTTGGCTGATTTGCTGGCTTATGATGAGGCGTTGAGTGATGTCACTGAGAATGAATTGTTGCTGGATATTTCAAATATTCTTACTGGCGCTTGTTTGAATGGCCTGGCCGAACAAATGGAGGGGGAGCTGGGGTATTCAGCGCCGTCCATTATTGGAAAACATATCTTAACAGAAGACGTGGTGGCTCCAGGTCAAATTCCCTGGCATCAGGCGTTATTGATTGAAATTAATTATACCCTCGAAAATAGTTCGTTTAGCTGTAGTTTACTATTGCTTATGCCTGGGACGTCGATTGATGCTGTGAAGCAAAAGCTCGACCATTTGTTGGACGGTTTTTAACGGGCTACTTTAATGGCATCTGATTCCCTTCATGACCCTGTTCTTTTAGACTTTATTGTCGATAGAATTAATGTTGGTGTTTTTATTGTGGACGAATCCATGGATATATTGCTATGGAATCGATTCATGCAAATCCATAGTAATCGCACGCAAGACGAGGTGATAGGCAAGAATTTGTTTGATTGTTTTTCTGAATTGCCTCGTAAATGGTTTGAAAAGAAAATAAACAGTGTCTTTGTGCTTGAGAATTTCTCTTTTACTTCATGGGAACAACGACCGTACATTTTTAAGTTTTCTCATAATCGCCCAGTCACCGGTGGGGTTGATTGGATGTATCAAAACTTGGCGCTGATGCCGGTTAAAGGTGACACTGGCAAGGTCGAAAAAGTCTGTGTGGTTGTTCATGATGTCACGGATGTGGGCGTTTCTCACACTCAATTGCAGCAAGTCATGGGGCAATTGGAAGTGGCTAGTCGTGTGGATGGCTTGACTGAGTTGTATAATCGAGCCCAYTGGGAAGAGTTRCTTACCAAGGAATTTAGTCGATCGCAGCGCTACGATTCAACCTTGTCGCTTATTATGTTTGATTTGGATCATTTTAAGCGGGTCAACGATACCTACGGGCATCTTGCCGGCGATATGATTTTAAAGTCTGTTTCTGGCAGTACTAAGGCGATGATTCGAGAGAGTGATATTGCTGGTCGATATGGGGGTGAGGAGTTCGGAATTATTTTACCTGCCACGGATATCGACGGCGCGTTACATGTAGGACAGAAATTGTGTAACTATATCGAGGCGTCGTCAGTCAGTGTTAAGGGCGTCGATATTGAGTTTACTGCGAGTGTCGGTGTTGCGGAGATCAATAGTAAAATGTCCAGTCACGAAGACTTGATTTCACAAGCCGATGCGGCGCTCTATTTTTCTAAAAGCAAAGGCCGTAATTGTGTGAATAGTTTCCCTGTTAATGGCACGGTACACGGTAATACTTCGGAGCAAGGGCATCGACCGACCTAAAGCAGGTTTTGTTCGGTTGCATCCATCCGCATTCTTAAATATCTTATTCTATTAATTTAAAAGTACCGAATATTGAGTGGTCGGTGAATATCCGTATTCGCCTGGATTTCTCATGTCTAGGGTACTTCTTTCGCTTATTTAAAGAAGCACCCTGGAGAATACGCTGCGTTACTCAAAATGAGTTTGTTGTAGTGTCTAGGGCTTGTCTTATTGGTTAAGGATGTCAGGTTTGAGTGTTACTACTAAGGCGGCGGCTTCAGCGATGAGGTTTTCGGGGACATCCAGTTCTTGGAGGGTGGCCCCTAGGCTTTCAAGTACTGCATCAAAATGAGTCTCGTTTAGGCCTTTTTCTGTGACCAGCTTTTCATGGGCTTTGCGCATATTTTTGCCTTTGTAATTGTTGGGGCCGCCTAAAGCAAAGGTAAGAAATGATTTTTGCATATTTCTTTGGCGATCCATGTCCATTTCGTCAAAGAAATGTTTGACGCGGTCATCTGCAAGGACTTTTTTATAAAAAATATCTACTGCAGCGTTGACTGCGGGTTCTCCGCCAAGTGATTCATAGATGCTAGACATATTACTTCCTACTTATATGATTTAAGTTAACTTATGAATCATTCCTGCTCTTTAATGATTAACCGCGAATGTAGGGGTAGATAGCAGCACGCAATACGTTTCGTTGGCTAAAGGGGGTATTAATGAAAAGAAGGCAAGACTCATACTTAAGTGATAGGTAGCAGGGCGAATCGCGTCAATTGTAATAGGCGTCGTTTCGATGCAAGGCGCTGAAAGCGGTATATGCGGTGTTAAAGGGAGAGGTTAGGCAGTGACTGTTAAAAGTTTTATTTTTCGTGAAAAACAATTTAACCGCTGAAAACAACTATAGGAAATAACTATGGGGAGTAGGTGTCGGAAATAGCAATCCAATAATATCGATTAGCATTATCCCTTAATCAAAATAGTCACATTAGATAATGGACAAATTGGAAAATATTTATTAAATTAGAAAC
>NVVB01000084.1 GCA_002402085.1 Gammaproteobacteria bacterium | reverse complement strand
TTGGCTTCTAGGGTGATCTCAATGTCGGGGGCGAAGTCCACTTCCAGTTGAATGGCGCGTAGTAGCGTTTCGTAATGATCACCGGAAAATAAACTCGGGGTGCCGCCACCAAAAAATAGGCTATTAATTTTCCGGCCTTGGACGTACTTTAAATCCTGTTGCAGATCTTTGATAAGCGCCTGGATGTAGGCGTCTTTGGGGATTTCGGTAGAGGATTCATGCGAGTTGAAATCACAATAGGGGCACTTTCGTACACACCAAGGCATATGGATGTATAAGCTCAGCGGGGGCAGTGAGGCGTTCGCTGTTAACGCCGAGTCGTTGCGTGTCACGATTGTGTAAGCGTTTGCTGAAACGTTGTATGAAATAGCGCGGCAAACTTTTCCAGTGCCTGGCCGCGATGGCTAAGTTTGTTTTTGTCTGACTTAGAAAGTTCTGCCGCTGAACATTGTTGGCTAGGAATATAAAACACCGGGTCGTAACCGAAGCCTTGATTGCCGCTTGTTTGGGTTGCGATTTGGCCGTGCCAAATGCCTTCAGCAATGATCGGTGTGGGGTCGTCAGCGTGTCGAACAAAGGCTAATGCGCAATAGAAATAAGCGCTTCGTTGTGATTCTGAGGCGTTGTTTAATTCATTTAATAATTTAGCCACGTTGTCTGCATCGCTTGCGTCGGGGCCAGCAAAGCGCGCCGAATAAATGCCCGGTGCACCGTTAAGGTAGTCCACTACAATGCCGGAATCATCAGCAAGTGCAGGCAGTTGAGTGTGTCGTGCGGCATGGCGGGCTTTGATAATGGCGTTTTCGATAAAGCTTAAGCCATCTTCTACGGCTTCGGGGTAATCAAATTGTTTTTGAGAAATAAGTTCGAGATCACTTGATGCGGTATCGTTTGTGAGTGCGTGTTCTATTTCAGCAATTTTGCCAGCATTGCCGCTCGCGATGACTATTTTCGATAGGGGTGTTTTGTTAGACATGGAGGTTTACAGTCGTATTAGGTGAAAAGGAAAACGGCGTTGTCTATTTGAAATCGGTGTAATGACAAGCTTAGCAGCTGAATTAATAGCGTTAAGCAGTTTTAGTTACGCAGATTCTGACGGGCATTTTTGCCGCCATTGCTGGATTTATCGTAGGTGACTCGATAGATGGCAATCTCGCCGAATAGATTCGCCAGCGCTAGGGAGCCAATACTTTTTTTGTGGTCGCGATCGACTACGGTTCGATTCAAAATAGTAATTTGCTTGCGATGACATAGGGCTTCGAAATCCCGAAAGGTACAAAGGTGAATGTTGGGGGTGTTGTACCAGGTGTAGGGCAGGGATTTTGAGACCGGCATTCTACCGTTGCGAAGAAGGTAGAGTCGGGTACGCCAATAAGCAAAGTTAGGAAAGGTGATAATGCCTTCTTTACCAATGCGTAGCATTTCATCCAGCACTTGATCCGGATGATTTACGGTTTGTAAGGCTTGGGTCATTAAAACGGTGTCGAAACTTTGGTCGTTAAAATTRCTYAGGCCTTTGTTCACGTCTTGTTCGATGACGTTGACTCCGGCGGCGATGCATTGGGTGATGTTACGGGCATCGATTTCTAAGCCATAGCCTCGGACTTGTTTGTTTTGACCTAACCATTGAAGAAATGAACCATCACCACAGCCTAAGTCTAAAAGGCTGCTTCGAGGGTTGATCCATTGTTTAATAATTTCAAAATCTGAGCGCATGGGTTGGCCTTAAAGCTGTGCAGCGATTCGATTCATATAGGCTTTAAATGTATCGATGTACCTGGGAATGGGCAGTAAAAAAGAATCGTGTCCTTGGGGGGCATCGATTTCAGCGTAAGCGACGTTTTTATTGCTCTTAATCAGTGCGTTGACGATCTCTTCAGAGCGGTCGGGGGCGAAGCGCCAGTCGGTGGAAAAGGACATCACTAAGAAATCACATTGGGCGCGACTTAAAGTGCTGGCCAAATCTTGTTCATAGTCTCGACTGGGGTCAAAATAATCCAAGGCCTTGGTCATGATTAGGTAGGTGTTGGCATCAAAATATTCGGAAAACCGTTCACCTTGATGGCGCAAGTAACTTTCTACCTGAAACTCTACGTCGTAACCAAAGTGAAATCGGCCTGTGCGCAGATCGCGACCAAACTTAGCGGCCATGGCGTCATCTGATAAATAGGTGATGTGGCCTACCATGCGCGCCAATATTAAACCCTGTTTCGGATAGGTATCTTGGGAGTAATAATGGCCGTCGTGAAAGTTGGCGTCCGATAGAATGGCTTGTCGCGCGACTTCATTAAACGCAATATTTTGAGCGGATAATTTAGGCGCTGAAGCGATGACGATGGCGTATTTCAATAGCTCGGGAAAGTCCACTGACCATTGCAGGGCTTGCATGCCACCGAGACTGCCGCCGATGACCGCAGCCCACTGGTCTATTTCTAGCACTTGCATCATGCGTTGCTGGCTGAGTACCCAATCTCGAACCGTCACTAGGGGGAAGTCGGCGCCGTAATTCTGCCCATTTTCAGGATTAATTGAGGAGGGGCCGGTGCTGCCGTGACAGCCGCCTAGGTTGTTGAGGCAGACTACAAAAAATACATCGGTATCGATGACTTTGCCGGGYCCAATACAGGTATCCCACCAACCGGGYTTTTTGTCGTCCATGCTGTGATAGCCGGCGGCATGATGGTCGCCGCTGAGTGCATGACAGATTAGGATCGCGTTGGAATGGGACGAATTCAGAGTGCCGTAGGTTTCATAGACAATGTCGTAACTTTCCAGTTGCCGATTACAGCTAAGTTCAATGGCTTGGCTGCAGTGGAAGGTCTGAGGTTTCACCAGGCCCACGGAGTTCTGAGGGATTTCGTTGGGCATAGGGTATCGATGATAGGGCTTGAATAAGTAAGGCTGTAAGTGGCCGAGCGAGTAAGTTTACCCTAGATTGGACAGTTGGACGACCTAAAACTCGTCTGCAAGCGCGATGGCGAACTATCGAGGTACGTGCAGGGCTGGCTTGGGGAGGGGGTGCTGGCGGCGCCTAGTATGTCTGTGGTTCGACGTCTTCGATGGGGGTGTTGAGTTTAAGTGAYTCATAGAAGTTTTGTTGGGGSCGCTTTTGAGAAACCGACTGAATCATTACGTTGATGTCTTCAAACTGAAGCGCAATGGTGGATTGGAATGACGCTAGTTCTTGTTGTTTCTGTTGCTGGCTTTTATTGGTTCCCGCGAGGGCTTTGAACAGTTTGACCTTTTGATCGAGCATGTTTTTGCGTGCGGCGGCGTGTTGAATCAGGGGCGATAGTAAGCTGTCGCCCCATTCTTGGGCCGCGATGTGTGTTGCTTGATGTATTTGTTGGGCTTCGGCGGCGACGGAATTAAAAAAGTGGTGAGTGGATTTACGTTGGCCCGATAGCAGTGAGCGAAAACTCTTTTGGTATTGGCAGGCTTTGCCTTTCAGTTCAGCCAGGGTTTGATTGAATTCAAAGATTCGAAATTCACTGGGTTTAATTAAAAGGTCATGCTGCTCGCTGTTTGAGGGCGTATCGGCCAAGATTTTATCGTAAATTGACCAGACGATCTTTATGGTGGCATTGGTTTCGATTTCGAGGTGATTGAAATCGTTTTCTAAGCAGGTAAAGAAGTGCTCGATGGCGTCGCGAATTCCTATGGACGACCAGCTTTCTTTAAAGCTGGTGCGTGTCGTTTCTAGGTACGCTGAAAAGTGTTCTTGATTGACCGCCAGTAATAAATTGCTGATTTGTTTGGCAATGGCTTTTTTGCTGGTTCTTAGTGTAATGATTTGATTTTGATAAATAACTTGTTCTTGTTTAGCTTGTTGGGCGATTAACTTCATTTCACCGTGGCCTTCTTTCAGCGCGGTGATCAGCTGGGCGTTGTCGGCTTCGAGCTGTTTAAGCTGGGCCTGAAGTGCTGCTTTGGTGTTGCCTAATAACAAGATGGTTTTTTCAATGGCATTTTTTCGAAGGCTTTGTTCTTTTTTATCGATTAAGCTTTCAAACATTAAGGATTCGAATTGAGTGATGTTGCTTTTTTTCAGTAAGCTTTGGTCACCTTTAATCCGCGCGTGTAGGCCTTGTTTGGCCGACAATGTAAAGATTGAACTTTCGTCCAAATTTAGTTGTTGCGCAGTCATGGTTTTCATTGTGTTAATGGACTGCTGTATTTCTTGATCGCTTGCGAAGTSGTCCCATAATAAATCTGTTTTATTCAGGATGGCGAACAGGTTTGCGGCACTGAGGTCGTCTAACTGGCCGATGTGGTCGCGCCAAATCTGCATGTCGGTGGCGGTGACCCCGCTATCAATATTCAGGAGGAATACGATTGCTTGGCAGTCAGGCAGCAGGTTGAAGGTTAAATCCGGTTCGCAGCCCAGTGCGTTCAGGCCAGGGGTGTCGATAATGCGAATGCCTTGGCGCAGTATGGGGTGATCAATGTTGATCATGGCATGTCGCCAGGTAGGCACCAAGACGTGTTGATCGGAACAGGTTTCTAAATATTGGCAATCAAAGCCTAACAACTCGGCTTCTGCGACAGTAATTCTTTTGGTGTCGCCGATGTGTGCAAAGGTGTCGTGTAGTTCGTCTGGGTTGTTGATATCCAGTGGGATATGCAGCCAGCGGTGTTCTTGAAGCTTTAATTGCTTAAGGGATAAATTCTCTAATCGGGATTCGATTGGAATTAATTTTAAATAAGGCTCGCTGCCGTGCTGATAAATGAGTTCAGTCGGACACATGGTGGTGCGGCCGATGGTCGAGGGTAGAAGCCGTTGTTCCGATTGTGGAAACAAGATGGCATTAATAAGCTCAGATTTACCCCGAGAGAATTCACCCACAAAGGCGATGCTAAGGGTCTTGTCCCGTAAGCGGGCTTGGATTAGGCGCAGGTCGGTATCGATCTGCTGGTCGTAGATGGCATTGTCCCTTAGCCAAGCTCGATAACGAGCAATGTCCCTAATGATGTCATTTTTCCAATTCTGAAAACTTTCTACTTGGGTCAGTATCGGGCTAGCGATCATTTTATTAGTAGGCTGTGTCTCATCGTGTACGGTGATCATGGGAGCTCAAAGTAAATTATAAAAGTAGGCTACTTTGATTGTCTAAGACTTGCTTAAGTTATTTTGTGACGAATGCCGCAGTAAAGCAATTGTAGACGATACGATGCACATTGAGAAATAAATAAATTATTTTATTTGATTTTGATTAGCGTGGAGAGTGGGCTGGGGATTTTTTGCGGCTGGTCTATTTTAAAGCGTTTTCGTTTATTGGTATGACCGGAAAGAAGGCTGACTTGGTTTTTGCGAACCCCAAATTCTGTAGCTAAATGAGTGACTAACGCCACATTGGCTTTGCCTTGGCTCGGCAGCGCGGCAATGCGAATTTTAACCGCATTGCCGTGTAAGCCGATAATTTCGGTGCTTTTGGCATTGGCTTGGATGTGACAATTTAAGATTAAGTCACTGTCATGCCACGAGAAAAAGTCACTCATTCATAARATGCAGSGGCCGTTTAAAGGCCGAATACGAACTGATGGGGCACCCCKARTRMTTGYACTAAGGATTGCACYACTARAATCTTGGCCAAATGAATGCCCATAATGACCAGCATGGGTGAGAGGTCAAGGCCGCCCATGGACGGTAACATTTTTCGTGCAGGGCCCATGATGGGTTCACTAATCTGATGCAATAGGCCGACAATGGGGCTGTGATTCTGCGGTGCGACCCAGCTTAAGATGATTTGGATGATGATGACGTAGAAATAAAAGTTAAGCATCAGCCCGAGAATGCCCACTAGGCTCCAGGTCACTATATCGACAATATTAGGCAACGGGTAGCCCATGAGCACAATGATGATGCCTAATTGGACGATCTGTAATGTCAGCAGTAAGAACACCGAGGCCAAATCAATGCCCCCAAAACCCGGAATTATGCGTCGCAGTGGGTTTAAAAGCGGGCTGGTGATTTTGACCACAAATTGAGACACGGGGTTATAGAAGTCGGCGCGGGCCATTTGCAGCAGAAATCGCAAAATTACTGCAATCATGTAGAGGCCAAAAAAAGTTTGTACGACGWAARTRCYYGCMWCTRAAAKTTGTTGCATTAAAAATCTCCATGCTTGCGATTCGTTCTTATGAAATGCCACCTGAGGACAACCCCTCGGCGGCATTTTTATGTATTTTCTATCTAGAGTGTATCAGTGCTTGGGGGTTATTTTCCCAGTTCTTCTGAGCGAATTTTCGCCGCTTGCAACGCTTCTTTAAATAATTTCGGTAAGTCGCCGTCTTGCAAATAGTTGACGGCTTGTTCTGTGGTACCCCCTGGTGAGGTCACTCGTTTGCGTAACTCCTTGGGCGCAACATCGCTATCCATTGCCATTGTGGCGGCTCCTAAGGCGGTCTGCAACGTTAATTGTTGCGCTTGTTGCTGAGATAATCCCATGTCTATGCCTGCTTGAATCATGGATTCCATGACTAAGAAGAAATAGGCTGGACCACTGCCCGATACTGCTGTGACGGCATCTATTTGCTCTTCGTGCTCCATCCATAAGGCAATGCCCACGGACTCTAAAATGGATTGTGCAATTTCTCGTTGAGCGGCATTGACTGCTGCATTGGAGATTAGGCCCGTGGCACCACATTGCACTAAGGCAGGGGTGTTGGGCATGCACCGTACCAATGCTGTCTCCGTGCCTAAGCCTTGACTAAGTTTAGTCAGAGTTATGCCCGCTGCAATAGAAATAACCAGTGCATTGTTTTGTTTAACGGTATCGGCTATTTCGCTAAGAATGTCAGCCATAATTTGTGGCTTGACCGCCAGGATGATCACGTGGGCATCTTGAATGCACTCAATATTTTGAGTGGTGCCGAGCACGCCGTATTCATTGCGTAATTCGTTGAGGCGTTCTTGGTTGGGGTCACTGAGGGTAATTTGATGGGAAGGAAGCCCTTTGGCAATAAGTCCGCCTGCGAGACTGGTAGCCATATTGCCTGCGCCAATAAAGGCAATTTTTAAATTGGTATTCATAATATGGGTATCTTATTAATGCGTGGACTGAGGGCGTTGAATAGATTTGTGAATCTAMATTTCGACGCCATCAAAGACTAAACGAAAAATTAGGCGGTTATTTGGGTTTCCTTGGGCCGAAGATTGCGGTGCCAATACGAATAATGGTGGCGTTGTGTTCAATTGCWAGTTCGAGGTCTTCAGACATGCCCATGGACAGAGTATCAAGTCCTGGAATCTTACCCTTTAACGTTTCCAATGTCTTGGCCATGCGATTAAAGCCGTCGCGTCGCTGCTCGAGGCTTGAATCCTTGCGGGGGATGGCCATTAATCCTCTTAGCGAGAGCCTGGGTAATTGGATCACCGCGTCGGCGAGTTCATCAAGTTGCGCCAGACTAACGCCGCCTTTTTGGGGTTCGTTGTCGATATTGACCTGAATGCAGACGTTAAGGTCTGGGAGGTGTTCGGATCGTTGCTGGCTAAGGCGCTGGGCTATTTTTAACCGGTCCAAGGTATGGAACCAATCAAAGTGTTGAGCCACCTGGCTGGTTTTATTGGATTGCAGGGTGCCTATATAGTGCCATTGCAATGACAGGTGCTGCAGTTGTTGGATTTTAAGCAGGGCTTCTTGAAGGTAGTTTTCGCCAAAGTGTTCAAACCCTGCTTCATAAGCGGCTTCGATTGCGGCGGCCGACTGAGTTTTGCTGACCGCTAAAATTTGCAGGCTACTAACGGGGCGGTTACAGCGTATTAAGGATCTGTCTACGCGTTCACGGAGTGCGGAAATTTGGCTTGCTATGTGGGGCATAGTTGATAACTTATAGAGAAGATTAGTGCTTAATTTAAGCGTATAAGTGTTTCTATTCAATCAGTAAGTTGAATCTGGGGCGATTAAATCTATTTCTGCCGCTGGGCAATCATCCTAGGTCACTCACCCGGCCTTCGGTGACTACGTCGACTTTCAGTTACCGGGCCGATTTTAAGTTACAGGGCTGACTTAATGTGAGTTGGGTTGAGTTCGTGATTTCTCTTCGGGGCCCAGGTGCTGAAGATTGCAGTGACTCTATTGCAGGTTAATTTTCTCTGACCGACGTTGTGTCTGTCGGAGTCGCTGTGCTGGATTTATTTTGATCAATGCCGGGAAATAAAGCCTGTCTTGATGGGGCCTTAAGGCGTCAGAGCGGTTTGTTTTGAATTCAATTAAAGCCGGTGCGCGGTGGTAGAAGCGGACTAAAYKKKAMTRGCACTGGGAATAGCACTGGGAATAGAATCGGGAATAGCACTGAGAATTGAGTTTAGAGCGATGTCTGGACTAAGGTCCGCGTTTGAGTCGGTGCAATGACGTACAGTAAATTGGAATATTGATATGGCCGAGTCGGCTGCAGTACGAGGGGAATCATGGACATAACAGAATTACTGGCCTTTAGCGCTAAAAACGGTGCTTCGGATCTACATATCTCCGCCGGATTACCACCGATGATTCGGGTGGACGGGGATGTACGACGCATTAATTTACCCCCCATGGACCATAAGCAGGTGCATGGGCTTATTTATGACATCATGAATGATAAGCAGCGAAAGGATTTCGAAGAGTTCTTTGAAACCGATTTCTCTTTTGAAGTGCCCGGCATCGCGCGTTTTAGGGTCAATGCATTTAACCAGAACCGCGGTTCCGCAGCCGTATTTCGAACCATTCCTTCCAAAGTGCTGACCATGGATGAATTAGGCATGGGGCAGGTGTTTCGTAATATCGCTGAAACTCCGCGGGGCATTGTCTTGGTGACGGGGCCAACCGGCTCAGGTAAAAGTACCACGCTGGCGGCCATGGTGGATTACATTAATGACAATCGTTACGAGCATATCTTAACCATTGAAGACCCGATTGAATTTGTTCACGAGAGTAAGAAGTGCTTGGTCAACCAGCGTGAAGTGCATCGGGATACCTTAGGGTTTGCCGAAGCGCTGCGATCGGCCTTGCGGGAAGATCCGGATATTATCCTCGTGGGCGAAATGCGGGATTTAGAAACCATTCGCTTGGCATTGACCGCTGCTGAAACTGGGCATTTAGTCTTCGGTACCTTGCATACGACCTCTGCGGCCAAAACCATTGACCGGGTTGTGGATGTATTTCCTGCGGCTGAGAAATCCATGGTGCGATCCATGCTTTCAGAATCCTTGCAGGCAGTAATTTCACAATCACTTTTGAAGAAAAACGGTGGCGGACGTGTGGCGGCCCATGAAATTATGATGGGAACCCCGGCGATTCGAAATTTGATTCGAGAAGACAAAGTGGCGCAAATGTACTCGGCTATTCAGACTGGGGCGAATTTGGGCATGCAGACGCTGGATCAGTGTTTAGCCAATATGGTGAAAACAGGCACTATTTCTAGAGAAGTGGCTCGGGAAAAAGCCAAGTTGCCTGACAATTTTTAGCGCAGATTAATGACGCTAACGAACAACTTTCGAGCGCGGCTGGGCGTTTTCGAATTCACTCATAATAACTCGGTTAACGGTACTTTAAGCGAATAAAGCATCGAATTAAGCGTCCTTAAGACCACAGTCATAGGGCGTGATAGTTTGAACGATTAAGCAAGGCGGTTGGTTCATGGAGTTTGAAAATTTATTAAAGATCATGGTGCAAAAAGGCGCCTCTGATTTATTTATTACCGCCGGCGTGGCGCCTAGTATCAAGGTGCACGGTAAAGTGGTGCCGGTGACTAAGTCGCCGCTTAGCCCGGAAAAAACCAGGGAGATTGTGTTTGGCGTAATGAGCGAAACACAGCGTCGAGAGTTTGCTGAAAGCCGCGAGTGTAATTTTGCCATCAGTGCGCGAGGCATCGGTCGTTTTCGGGTCAGTGCTTATTACCAGCGTAATCTTGTGGCCATGGTGTTGCGTCGTATTGAAGTAAACATCCCGTTGATCGAAGACCTGGGTTTGCCGGAGATTATTAAAGATTTGGCCATGGTGAAGCGCGGTATTGTGTTTTTCGTGGGCGCCACCGGCACGGGTAAGTCGACGTCGTTGGCTTCAATGATTGGTCATCGAAATCGTAATAGCCAAGGTCATATTATTTGTATCGAAGATCCGATTGAGTATATCCATCAGCATGCGGGTTGCATCGTGACTCAGCGTGAAGTGGGCATTGATACGGAGTCATTCGAAGTTGCACTTAAAAATACCCTGCGACAAGCGCCTGATGTCATCATGATTGGTGAAGTACGAACCCGCGAAGCAATGGATCACGCGGTGGCGTTTGCTGAAACAGGCCATTTGGTATTGGCGACCTTGCATGCCAATAACGCCAACCAAGCGTTGGATCGTATTGTGCATTTTTTCCCGGCTGATCGGCACGGTCAGTTGTGGATGGATTTATCTCTGAATTTAAAAGCCATCGTCGCGCAACAATTAATCCCTACGCCCGATGGCAAAGGCCGTCGAGCAGTGATCGAGGTGATGCTCAATACGCCTTTACTTGGAGACTTGGTGCGCAAGGGCGAGGTACATGCGCTTAAAGAGCTGATGTCTAAATCCCGCGAACTGGGCATGCAGACCTTCGACCAAGCGCTTTATGATTTATACCATGCGGGGGAAATCACTTATGAAGACGCCTTGGCTCATGCCGACTCGCCCAACGATTTACGCTTGATGATTAAGTTAGGTCGGGAGAATCAATCCGAATTACTTGATGAGTCCACTAAAGGGCTTTCGCTTGAAGACCCCGATGATATGAGTTTGCGATACGATTAAGCGGGTTGGTGCTAACGTTTTAAGTATTTCAAAACTTGCGCACAGACTGACCGGGGGGGAGGAGGGTACTCTAAACCTTCGGCCTCCCGAGGGCCGACTGGAAAGGGTTGTTTTCTAGTTTCCCGTGCTTTTGGGAAACCTAACACTAGAGATCAGCACTAGACTTTAATAGGGGGTCCAAAATATGGAGTCCAAATCTAGGCATCAAAATATGGTTTCTATACATGGCCTCTAAGTTAAACGCGCTTAAAGACGATGAGCACGACGACTTTTTCCTCCCCGACCTGTGTGCAATTCAGTCTGTATTTATTTTAATACTGGTTGCCGAGCTACTCGCCATTGTGTTGGTTTTAGCCAGTGGTCCTTTATATCCCTTCGATTGGAGCAATCTGGCCTTTACGTCGCTGTTTTGTCAGTGGGCTATGCTCACTTGTGCGGGGTTATTGTGTTTAAGCCGGGTAAAGCTACGAGAAATGTCGCGTGCTTGGGCTGCGTTTTGCAGTTACGGTTTAATATTAATTGATATCTTTGTGTTCAGTGTTTTGGGACAGTGGTTTTTAAGTGGCGCCTATTTAGGAGACCCCTTAGAGTTCTGGCATGAAGTGGATATGTTGGAGATCCTTCGCAATCTATGTATCGGGGCGATTATTGGCGGTTTAATTTTGCGCTATTTTATCGTTCAAGAGCAGCTCAAGCATAAGCAGAGTTCTGAGTTGAATGCGCGTATTCAAGCGTTGCAGTCTCGTATTCGTCCGCACTTTTTATTTAACAGTATGAATATTATCGCCAGTTTGATTCCGACTGAACCGGATACCGCTGAGCAAGTGGTTGAGGATTTATCCGCGTTATTTCGCGCCAGCCTGGATGAGATGGGCAATGAGGTGACGGTAATATCAGAGGTCAGTCTGTGCCGACGCTATCTAGGCATTGAAAAGTTACGTTTAGGGGACCGCTTGCAAGTGGAGTGGGATGTAGATGAGATCCCCGCGGCAGTAAAAATTCCTATGCTAACGCTACAGCCGTTGTTAGAAAATTCTATTTATCACGGAATTCAGCCGCTCCTAGAAGGCGGAATCATCAAAGTAGCTATAAGCTATAGAGAGCAGTTCCTTTATTTGAGTGTTACCAATCCGGTCTCGCCAAGTAAACATGATCACGTCAAAGGGAATCGAATGGCGGTGGAAAACATACGGCATCGGATTAAGGCGTTATACGGTGACGAAGCGCACTTAGAAACTGAGAGCTACGGCAACACCTTTACGACCGTAATATCATATCCTTATCCCCTTGAAGAAAAAGACATTCGGTTACCAACTGATTCGAGGGCCGTTGAATGAAAGTACTGGTCTGTGACGACGAACGCTTAGCGCGGGAACGATTAGCTAGGCTTATTGTAAAAATGGATGACCACGAAGTGGTCGGCGAGGCTGAGAATGGCATCGACACCATTGATAAGGTGGCACAGCTTGCCCCCGATATTGTGTTGCTTGATATTCGTATGCCGGGCATGGATGGCCTGGAAGCCGCGCGGCATTTGTCTAAATTGGAATGCCCCCCTGCAGTGATATTTTGTACTGCCTACGATGAATATGCCTTGGATGCATTTCAGGTTAAGGCGGTGGACTATTTATTAAAGCCAGTACGCAGTGAAGACCTGTGCCGGGCACTTAATCAGGCCAGTCGCTTAAACAAAGTGCAAGCGTTGGCATTGGAAGAAGAGTTTGCCGCTAAAGATGACAAACCGCGTTCTCGGACTCACATTAGTGCGAAAACCCACCGTGGTATCGAGTTAATCCCTGTGACCGATGTGCGCTATTTTATGGCCGACCAAAAGTACGTGACGGTGCGACATGGCTCGGGTGAAATACTAATTGATGAAACTTTGAAAGAGCTTGAGGACGAGTTCTCCAATCGTTTCGTACGTATTCATCGCAACTCCCTAGTGGCGTTGGATTACTTGGATGGCATGGAGATTGTTTCTCCGGGTCATTACAAAGTGAAAATAAAGGGCGTAGAGGATGGCTTAGTGGTGAGCCGCCGACATGTGTCTGGACTTCGTCGGATCATGCAGCGTCTGTAAGACTTGGGGTGGCTAATTTTGTGCGGCCACCGTTCTAGAGTCGCCGTTGTGCAGTGGCCATTGCTCGGGCTGGTTGGCGGTGAATGGCTTTAATAGCTAGGCGGCTTGCATCACTCTTGGTTATTTTGAACCGCTTTCTTTGCGTACTTGCGCGTATCTTTACCTTYCCCCTCACTTTTTCCTTCTTTTCRCTTTCAAATTTCATCGGTGTTTTACTTTCTTGCGCTGTCCCCTTTTGCCTTTTACGCTTCAGGCCTCTAGTCGCCTGTTATTTACCTTGGGTGATTTGGGTTTTCTTGGTGAGGTGATCAAGGCTATTCTTTTGTGAATAGGAAAGAGATCGCTGCAGAGAAAGTGTATTATTGGCGCGGCAGCTATTCTTTGGCATTATTCTGTAGCGCTATATTTTAGAACTATTTTTTAGAACTATATTTTAGAACTATTCCTTACACTTATTCCTTCCACTCGATTGCAGGAGAAATACCCTTGGTTGAACGGGTTCGTATCGCGACACGCAAAAGTCCATTGGCCTTATGGCAAGCTGAATATGTAAAAAGCGCTTTAGAAGCGGCGCATCAAGGCATCGAAGTCGAAATTATGGGGATGTCCACCAAAGGCGATAAAATTCTCGATACCCCGTTAGCCAAAGTGGGTGGGAAGGGCTTATTTGTTAAGGAGTTGGAAGTGGCGCTGCAAGAGCAGCGGGCTGATATTGCCGTGCATTCCATGAAAGATGTGCCCATGGAGTTACCACCGGGTTTAAACATTGAAGTGATTTGTGCCCGAGAAGATTTTAGAGATGCTTTTGTGTCAAATCACCATAAGAGCCTTGATGCATTGCCCCAAGGGGCAAAAGTGGGCACTTCTAGCTTGCGTCGACAGTGCCAAATACGCGCGATGCGCCCTGATTTAGAAATTCTCGATTTACGCGGCAATGTGAATAGCCGGCTACGAAAGCTCGATGAAGGCCAATATGATGGCATTATTCTCGCGGCGGCCGGCCTTAAGCGTTTGAAGTTTGAGCAACGAATCGCCGATTCAATCGCGCCCGAAGTGAGCTTGCCGGCCGTAGGTCAAGGCGCTGTGGGCATTGAATGCCGTAGTGATGATGAGCGCATCAAAGCCTTATTAGCGCCACTTAATGACGCGGACAGCCATGTCCAGGTGATCGCTGAGCGCGCTATGAATTTTAAATTGCAGGGCGGCTGCCAAGTCCCGATTGCAGGTTTTGCGATCTTTGAAGGCGATCAAATATATTTGCGTGGTTTGGTGGGATACGTGGACGGGCGTGAAATTTTTCGTGCTGAAGCCCGTGGACCGAAGTCCGATGCGGTGCAAATAGGCCATGATGTGGCTGAACAGTTATTGTCCCAAGGCGCGGGCAAAGCGTTAGAGCTGGCCTATGAAGCGTCTAAGTAGACGCTTCATTTAGCGCTAGAATGCAGCCGTCAGGCCTGATTCGACGGGATGACGTGATTAACGCGATAAGATTGAGTTGAAACGATTGTGGTTAAATCAACAGCATTAACGCACGTTGGGGTCATTGTGACTCGCCCAATAGGCCAATCAAGGCCTCTTACCGCGCTGCTTGAAAGTCAGGGCGCGCGGGTGCTTTCATTCCCTACGCTCAAAATTACAGCCCTAGACGACCCTAAGCTTAAGCAAGTAGTTCATGATCTGGATCTTTTTGATCATCTGATTTTTACTAGCGTGAATGCGGTTGCGCATGGCATGGTGGTTTTAGACGACTTTTGGCCGCAATGGCCTATTAGGCAGGCGTGGTATGGCATCGGCAATGCCACTGCCGCGGCGTTAAGGACGTATGGCGTTGATCCGGTCGTGCCTTCAGTCAGTCATAATAGTGAGGGCTTACTCGCTTTACAGGCCTTTGAAAAGCTAGATGGACAGCGGATTTGCCTCTTTAAGGGCGAAGCAGGCCGTGGCTTGTTACCGGAAACTTTGGTACAACGCGGGGCTGAGTTGGATGTAGTCAATTGTTATCGTCGAGAACTAGAACAAAAAAGCGTTTATGAGCTGCGTCAGTTAGCTCAGTTCTTTCAGGTGCCTCAATCTAAGTACTTGATTGCTAATAGTAATGAGTCGTTGGATAACTTTATATTGCTGGCTCAGGACAGCCAGCTACCCTGGCAGGATCTTGTTGTTGTGGCGGCCAGTGAGCGTATTGCTGACCATGCCAAGCAGTCCGGTTTTGGCAAAATAACCCAAGCCAATGACGTTGGCGATAAAAGTTTATTGGAAGCAATCCAAGAGTGGTGCGATAATCCGCGATCAGACGACTAGGGCTACTGTGAATCCATTAGGATCACAGCACTGATTAGACCAGATCAACATTAAGCCGATCAATAAGCCGATCACTAACCGTTGATGATACCTAAGCCATTAACGATACCTACAATACCAGGCCCACTGCGATCCGGATGATCCGAACTCGTGCCGTGATAAGCAGTGACTTTAGGGGAAGAGAATGACAGAAGAAATACAACCACCATCAATTGACACACCCGCTGCTGCAGCACCTGTAGCCGCAAAGTCGTCATCCAAGTATGCCGGAATTGTGGCCAGCATGGCATTTGCTGTGGCTGTTGGCGGCGTGGGCGGCGCAGGGTATCTTTGGACTCAGCTTGAACAGCTGAAGACCGAGCGAGCAGTGAGTGCCGCAGTGGTACGTGGTGATTTCGAGCTCTATAAATCAAAAATCAGCACCTTATCGGATCAGTCAGCAGCGTCAGGATCAGCGTTACAGGCCAATGGTGTCTTGGTTGATCAATTAAAAGGTCAGGTCAGCGCGCTGTCAGAAAAGATTGCCAGCATCACAGGTCTTCATGAGGTGGATTGGCGTATTTCACAGGCCGTGCATTTAACTCAGGCTGCTCAACAACGCTTGGCGTTAACCCATGACCTCGACGGTGCGCAGTCTTTATTAGATGCYGCRAACGGTGTCTTGGCGSAAGTGAARGAAATTGGCGTTATTAACGTACGCCGAGCCTTTGCGAGCGACATCCTACGCTTAAAAGAAGCGGCGCGCGTCGATGTTGCGGGCACGTTTGTTAAATTAGATGTGCTTAATCACAGCATTCAGAAATTAAGCATGCCCCCTGCAACATTCGTGGCTGCAGCGGTGGATGAGTTGGACAGCACGGGCGCGGACTATCAAGAAAAATTGGCTATTCGCTTAGAGAACATATGGCGTAACTTTAATAGCCAGTGGGATTTTCAGCATTTAGATAAGCCCATTAAGCCGATTCTTTCTACGGATCAGCGTACTTACTTAAAACAAAATTTGGCCTTGCTTATTGAGCAAGCGCAACTTGCTGTAATGAAGCGAGACCCTGTGGTCTATGAGCGTATTTTGCAGCAAGCTCAGAACTGGACCGAGCAACATTTCAATATGGACAGTCCCGCAGCAGGCGCGGTGATTGAGTCCTTTGAAGAGCTAAAGTCGGTTAAATTAAGCCCGATTACCCCGGATATCAGCGATGCGGTGCGTTCTTTAGCGTTTTTTGGTGATCAGTGGAAACAAGAAAAAGTAATTCGCCAACAACAGCTCGCGTTGCAAGCGGCGACTGCACCAGTAACCATGGATCAGTCCGATAGCAATAAAGCCAAGGGAGACATGGCTCCATGAAAAAGATTTCAATTTTGCTAGTTCTTTTGGTCATTGCAATCGCGGCGGGCGCTGCGGCATGGCTGATTTACCTGTTTACCCAGAAAGACAGTTATGTCTTGATCGGTTTTGACAATATGGTATTCACCACCAGCGTGGGTTTTTCCCTAATGGTGATCGCACTTTTACTGGTCGTTACTTATATTACCTATAAGCTTTTAAAGTTAGTGACGGGCTTTTTTCAATGGCGAAAACGGCATCGTCAAAAGCACGCGGCACTACAAATCAAAAGTGCCTTGATTGCGTTGGCTGAAGGCAATTGGCAACATGCTGAGCGCCAATTTGGTTTGGTGGTTGATAATGACGGCGGGCAGTTGTTGGGTTACCTCGGTGCTGCACGCGCTGCCAATGCCTTAGGTAATAATGACAAGCGTGACGATTACTTGCGTTTGGCTGATCAAAATACTGACGGCGCAGATATCGCTGTAGGGATTACCAAAGCAGAATTGCAAATGGATCGTGGTCAATTGGAGCAAGCATTGGCGACTTTGATGCATTTGCGTACCTTGGCGCCGACGCATGTGTATATCATCGAAATGATGAAAACGGCCTATGTAAAGCTTAGCGATTGGGGACACCTGGTGTCTTTAATCCCTGAGTTAAGAAAATATAAAATCGCGTCCCCGGCTGAGTTGGATCAATTGGAATGCCAAGCGCGCGGCGAATTGCTAAAGCGGATTGTGAAAGCTAAAACTGCTGACCTAGAATCCAGTGTGCGAGACGGCTTAAGCAATAGCTTGATTAGCCAATGGGAGTCACGTTCTAAAGGGCTTCAAGGCGAGATAGAGTTGTTTACTGTTTTTCTCCAGTGTCAGCAACAAATTGGTGCTGATCACGTTGCCGAACAAGAGCTGCGTGGTTTGTTGCCTAAGTTTTGGAATGATGAGTTGGTGAATTTATACGGCTTATTGAAAGGTGCTGATGTGAAGGCGCAACTATTGACTGCACAAGGCTGGTTACAAGAACGGCCTAATCATGAAATGTTGCTGTTGGCATTAGGGCGTTTAAGCATGCGCAATGATCAGCTCGCGGAAGCGAAAAACTATTTCGAATCCAGCCTTAATATTCGTAAATCTGGCGAAGCCTACGGAGAGCTTGGGCGAGTACTGGCTCAAGAAGGCAACCAAGAAGCCAGTAATGAGCAGTTCATGTTAAGCCTGGCAATGCATGCGCAGTTGATTGCATTGGTGGATTTGACTGCAGAGAATGCCGAGGCCTTTAAAAAAAAGAGTCTAGTCAGTGAYCAGGAAAGTGAGCGGTCTTTAGCATTAGARRATAKTTANATCACNGWWKAYWYTCNGTKNTRRRTMWCTKAMTYAYGKSYRWSTNTKTYTSAAMNAWATNCYWSMTRYKCTGGCATTTTTTTTACTTAAATTTAGCCAGCGGATTACAGGCCTGGGGGTTTAGGTAATAGTATTTGATATAACGAACGGGTTTGCTTGGGTCTGCGCCGTTTTGGAAAAAGTCAGTGGATAATAAAAACTCGGTACACAGGTATTCTGCGAATTGTTTTTTTGCTTGCCGAGTAAATGAAAAATAATCCAGCATGTTCGAGCTGGCCAATATCGGTGCGAGTATACCGCTCCAACTTGTGAGCATTAAATCCGCGTGAATCATGGCGTATTTAAGTTCACTGCTGAATTTTTTTAAATCAATCTCAGCGATTGTAAGGTAGTGCAACTCATTGCGAATTAGAGTGCTGATGGTCAGGTGGATGTCGAGCTTGCGGACTTTAAAAAACCACCAGCCACTGATAAACGCCGCCATGCTCAAGCCCATGCCTGCAAAGACAAAGCGTCTACGACTTTTTGATGGGGACATATGAGCCTCGTTAAGATTGTCTTTTATATTGAGTCTGCCGCCCGCAGCGACAAAGCCGAAATAGTCAGGGCGG
Source organism: Gammaproteobacteria bacterium (assembly GCA_002402085.1). Lineage (GTDB taxonomy): Bacteria > Pseudomonadota > Gammaproteobacteria > Pseudomonadales > UBA3067. The sequence continues at coordinate 2,756 of NVVB01000084.1, read as the reverse complement.
GGTGAGCAGGGGAGCCACTCGGGAATGCGCCTGCGCCTAATACAAACAAGTTGTCGTATTGGTGATGCCTTAAGTTTTTATCAACAATGGAGGTCTGGGGGTCGTCTCCCATGGGGGTGGTGCCATGATATTGGGTATGAATGGGATTGACGGGGGAAATTGAATAATTCTCAATCGGCAGTGCGGTTAATATTCTATCTAAATCCTCGGGCAATTGATCAATGGCTTTTTGTGTGTAGTCCGAATGCCCTTGATACTGAATGCTGATTTGATCGGGGTCATGACTGGCAATCTTAATTTGATTGCGCGGGTTGGGCAGGTCTTCGTAGAGGATATTCATCATTAAGCGTTGCCGCCATTTGCCTTTCTCTGTCCTGAGCGTGGGGGTGTTATGAGTTTCGATTAGTGCGCCTGCGCGTTGGCTGCGATGGGGGCCGTCATAAATCATGTAGCCATGCCCGGTAATGGACGTGCTGCCTTGGAAATTATCCACGCCGTCTAAATTGACGGCGACTTTTACAGACACTTGGCTGGTGAGGTTTTTTCCCAGCATCGGATGGTGGTCGCCAGAGCGTAATAAGAGGTGTGGATTAAACAGTGCATTAGCGCCTAAGATAATCAGGTCGCCCTGGACTACTTGATTACGATTGTTGTGGGTATAAACCACGCTCTCAGCCAGCCCGCGACTAAAGTTGATCTTGTTTGCAGTACTTTGTAGTTTTAGCGTGACTCTTGGGTCTTCATACAAAAATGCCAATTCATTTTGCACGCTAAACTTGGCATTGTTTGGGCATAAATGACATTTGCCTATGGCGCAACAGGCTGGACGATTCTGGGTGGCCGTGCGCGCTCGGGCTGAGGGTTGGGGAAAAAAATGCTGAGGGAACGCGGATTGGAAAAGGCGGTCTGGTTCGCTAAGTTTGTGGGCAGCCTGCGCATAGGGTTTGTTTTTGGGGAACGCTGATGCATCGTTAGCACCTGCCACTTGCATGATTTGTTCTGCTTCATGGTAATAGGGCGCAAGCTCTCTATAGCTAATCGGCCAATCGTTGCCGACACCGTACTGACTCTTGAGTTTAAAGTCAGAGGGCATAAAACGAGGCGCACTGCCCCACCACGAATTTGAATTACCGCCCCACCCGATATGGCTCAGCCAGCTCGATGCGCCATTGGCACTTTTTATTAGGCTGGGAGAGGTGCTGCTGTTGGAAAAATTGTTAATTTGCCAGGAGTGGGAATCGGCATTGCCCCGTTCCAAAACTAAAATACGGCTTTGGGGGTCGGCTTTTTGCAGAACTCTTAAAAGAAAAAAGCTGGAGGCAAAACTAGTGCCTACGATAATAATATCGTAGTGTTCTGGCATAATGGCTTCCGCCTGTTCAGTCTAGGGTTGGACAAATAATGCGCTTCTGGACTGACATCGTTGAGCCCAGTAGAACAGATTTCACCTATGATACCAGTAGGTGATTGAAATTCATGGAACTAAAAAGCACTCAGCAAAAAAATGTAAATGTCGCCAACAGGGCTTGGCTTTGTTAAGCGGTAATATCGCGCATAAATATTGGACAGCGTTCGGCTATTTAGGCATGCTCCACGGCTAAACACTAATACGTATCAGTAATTTAGTAAAAAATTAAGATTAATCAAGGGTTAACGACATAGGCTGCGGGTCTTTACGCGGCCCGACGACCTATCTATTAGAGAGATGAATATGAAAGTATCGAGCTTCCTTCCCCCCAATCGTACTTTGATGGGGCCCGGGCCTTCCGATGTGCCGGAGCGAATTTTACAGGCATTGTCCAGACCTACGATAGGGCATCTTGATCCTGAATTTATTCGTTTAATGGATGAAACCAAATTCCTTCTTCAGGAAGCTTTTCAAACTAAAAACCAGCTCACGATTCCTGTATCAGCCCCAGGGTCTGCGGGCATGGAAACTTGTTTTGCTAACTTGTTAGAGCCAGGCGATAAAGCCATTGTGTGCCAGAACGGTGTGTTTGGTATACGCATGAAAGAAAACGTTGAGCGCATGGGTGCGACGGCGATTATGGTCGAAGACGAATGGGGCTGTGCGGTTGATCTTGAAAAAGTAGAGCAAGCACTTAAGGCGAATCCGGACGCTAAGTTATTGGCTTTTGTTCACGCTGAAACCTCTACTGGCGTAGAGTCTGATGTGAAGGCTTTGTGTGACCTAGCGCATCAATACGATTGTTTAAGCCTTGTCGATGCAGTGACATCGGTGGGGGGGATTGAGCTTAAGGTGGATCTATGGGGTGTGGACGCTGTTTATACCGGCACCCAAAAATGCCTGTCTTGTACGCCGGGTATTTCGCCCGTTAGTTTTAGTGATGCCGCGGTCGAAGTGATTAAAACGCGTAAGACTAAGGTACAAAGCTGGTTCTTAGATTTGAATTTGGTCATGGGCTATTGGGGCGAAGGCGCAAAACGTGCGTACCACCATACTGCGCCGATTAACCCCTTATACGGTTTGCACGAAGGCTTATTGGCGCTGCATGAAGAAGGCAATGAAAACGCATGGCTGCGTCATCGCCATCATCATAATGGCTTAAAGGCCGGTCTTGAAGCCATGGGCTTAGAGTTCGCAGTGGAAGAGTCAATTCGTCTCCCTCAGCTTAATGCGGTATCAATTCCTGCTGGGGTTGAGGACGCAGAAGTCAGAGCACGCTTATTAAATGAGCACTCCTTGGAGATAGGCGCTGGACTTGGAAAATTTGCCGGTAATTTATGGCGTATTG
>NVVB01000083.1 GCA_002402085.1 Gammaproteobacteria bacterium | reverse complement strand
AGGTAAAAGTTACTTAATTCGCTTGCGCTTGCGCCTCCTCGCAGTGAGCAAATGCCCTGGAGGCTCGTTTGGGCCGCACTCAGTTCGCCGCTGGGCAGTTGCCCCAGTGCAGGGCAAAGTTGACTCAGTGATAGTTCGGTTACGGCCGGGGGGGTTGCGATAACGGTGGTGTTTAATCCGATGCCTAGCGTCACTGTGTCGGGTGCTGCGAAGGATTGAAATGGGATTAATGTCGCGGATATGGATAGCAGTCGTATTGCGCTGCGTGGGGTTTTAATGAGTCGCATATTAACCTAACCTTTTTTTAATTTTTTGTAAGGTAGTCTCTGTAGTCGGTACCAGGGTTGGTGTTTACGTATGCTTGTTGTTACTGATCTAGCAGTGACGCACTTAGAATTTGAAATTGCGATTTATAGATAAGGGTATTACCGCTGTATAACTTGTATTTATAATCACACGTTGTGGCTGTTTATTATTTTTGTATACAGCGTCAGGCGCTGGTCGAATTGATTTAATTTGCGCTGAATGACTTAATCTGTAGAGATAATGCTTACGTTAAATCGAGATAGTCGCTTTTGCAAATGGGTTTGGCCGGTAAGGTATAAAATTAAATACAATCGGAGCGATAATTTATTCTGCCAAACTGACGGGTGTAATAGTACTTCTTATTCTGTTTCGTTGATCTGGTAATTTAGGCGTTTCTGGGGGGCTGTCTGGTAAATAGTAGACGTTTTTTAGTTGTCATATTTACTAGCGTTTGATGTTGGTTTTTCGGACGGGGGATTGATTGATTTCTTGGTGTTTTGATTTTTGTGGTTATACGTTAGCAGGGCTAAATCATAATTAAGTATAAATAATCTGTCTAGTCTTTTGGTGTTTGTTTGAAATTTGATGGGTGTGTTTCATTTGGTTGTTTTAGATTGTTGGGGGACGCTTTATCGCCTGAGGCGTTGGGGACGTGCTCGTCTGGCCATCTTGTGTGCAAAATAGTAGTGTGTTCATAATGGCTTGTTTATAGTAATACCTGTTTACCGTAGTGCCCGTTTATACTTTGCCTTATTGGAATGCCATACTGGAATCTTCGGGTGTCAGTGTTACTGAGTATGTACTGCCGGAATCGGTGCCATAATTTTTAAACCGGCATTTAAATTAATGAGTAACTTTAATATAGAGTGTTTAATGTCAAAATATCATGCAGAGATCGCCTGGCATCGTGCAAGCGATGAGACTTATGTTGATAATAAGTACAGTCGTGGCCATGAGTGGCGGTTTGATGGTGGTGTGACTGTTGCTGCTTCGTCGTCTCCTCAGGTGGTGCCGCTGCCGTATTCCATAGAAGCAAATGTCGATCCGGAAGAAGCGTTTGTTGCTTCGTTGTCGAGTTGCCATATGTTGTTTTTTCTTTCTATCGCAGCCAAAAGGAAATACATTGTTGATGACTATGTCGATAACGCGGTGGGCTTGATGGAGAAAGCCAACGACGGGAAGGTTTCCATGACTCAGGTTACTTTACGTCCCGTTGTGGCCTTCTCGGGGGATACGCAACCCTCGGGTGAACAGCTCGAACGGATGCATCATCAGGCCCACGAACAATGCTTTATTGCTAACTCAGTGAAAACTGAGGTAACAATAGACCTAGCAAGCTGAAAATTGTAAGCCGAAGGGTAGGCCGTTTGCTGCATGATCGTTTATTGTGCGAATGTTATTTTTTGAATATGCTGATGTGATTGTTTTTATTTGAATGTTCGTATCGGAATAATAGGGGAGCGGTGAATCATTGATTAATAAAGGTGTACTGTTGGCGCTGATTTTTTATTGCGCTGGGCTACAGGCTTCCCAAGATAGAATTATCCAGGTCAATAAAAAGGGTGATTTGATTGGTTTGCCGACACAGTATCTCCCMGCGCRTATCGATATGGAAAATAACACGCTACGCATTGCCAAGAATAAATTGCGCATGCCGACTTGCCTCTCCAAATACTTTGCCTTTAACGAACCCTACACGCTCAAGGTGACGAGTTCATGGAGCCATCAACGATCAAGTTTACCGCCCTATATCAACTTCAAAATAGAGCCCACCGGTAGGGATTACGCTTACTCAATTTTATTTGGTTTAGAGGGTCTAGCGCTGCTTGAGGCGCAGGTCATTACCTATCCAGATGACGTGACTCGTACGTTGCATACGGTGGCATTGAGTGATGTGTGTACGAAAGCGATACATGACGGGTATGTCAATTAAGTTTTAGGGGTCGTTGAAAGGGTATGACGATTCCGGGTGGTGGGGCTAGCCGGGAGGAGTAGACTTCTAGGACTAACGGCGGGTTGATTTGGCGGGGGTTTCCTTGATTTATTAGCAGCTTCACAGAATTATTCTGTCATTTGCCTACAATGAGTAATGTGAGACAGTAATGATTGCTGATCACCCCTTTGAAGGCCATCTGTGCGGCGATATAAGCCGCCTGGCCCCGATTTATCCACCGAATAGTATTATTCCATGTCGAAAGTGTCCCCTCTTGCAAGTTTAAAGAACAATATCGCGCGCGTAATCTTAGGTAAAGACGAGACTATTGAGATGGTCCTGGTCTGTCTTCTGGCTAGAGGGCATCTGTTACTTGAGGATGTGCCTGGCTTGGGCAAAACCGTGTTATCTAAGGCGCTGTGTAAATCCTTGGGTTTGGGCTTTAAGCGGGTGCAGTGTACGCCTGATATTTTGCCTTCGGACATCACTGGGATCTCGGTGTTTAATCAGCAGACGTCTCAGTTTGAATTTATTCGTGGGCCGGTGTTTAGTAATTTGTTGTTGTGCGATGAGATTAATCGCAGTACTCCCCGGACTCAGTCGGCGTTGCTGGAATGCATGGCAGAAAGCCAAGTGACGGTGGACGGTGAGACTTATAAACTCGATGACGTTTTTATGGTGATCGCGACGCAAAACCCGTGCGAGTTCCAAGGTACTTTTCCTTTACCAGAAGCGCAACGCGATCGTTTTTTTATGCGTCTGAGCCTGGGGTATCCCGACGAGGCCAGCGAATTAAAAATGTTGAGCCAACAAAATGTACGCCATCCCCTGGACAGCTTAACGCCGGTGGTCAGCCGGGAGAAGCTGGTGCATTTACAGGGCTTGGTGGCGCGGGTCAGAGTGCATCCTGATGTCAGTCGCTATATCAGCCAAATTGTACGGGCTACCCGAGGGCATGAAAAAATTGAATTAGGTGCGAGCCCGAGAGGGTCGCTGGCGTTGATGAAGGCCAGTCAGGCGTTGGCATTGGTGCGAGGTCGAACGTTTGTTACGCCAGACTTGGTGAAAGAACTTGCTAAGTCGGTGTTGAGCCATCGCTTGATCACTATTCATCACGATGGGGATGAAATTCTAGACGATATTCTTAGTACGCTTGCGGTTCCCACTCTTAACGACAGCGAATTAAATCATGCCGGCTCTGCATGAACGCTCAGAAGGGGCTAAGTTAGAAGCTTGGTTCGAAAAAGCCCTGGCGAAGGTCGAACTCAAATTTGCCTTGCTTGTGATTGCGCTGATCCTTTTCTTCATTGCTTGGAATCGGGGTATTACGCTTATCTATGGCCTACTTGCGGTGGTGGTGGTCATCGTATTGTTAGGCTGGCTGTTGCCGTTACGTTCTTTAACGTCTATTCAGATAACGCGTTCTTTGCCGAGTTCSGCTCGGGAGGGTGAGTTGTTACGTTATACCGTGTCGGTGGAGAATGGCAGCCGGTGGGGGTATTACTATTTGCAGCTTGAAGATTGGGTGCCTTTTGCTGAGGATGAACAGCGGCGTCCTTTTGGGTTTATTGCCAAGCTCGCTAAAGTAGCGGAGTTTGATTTTAGTATTCGRTGTGATCTCCGGGGGGTGCATCACATTGGGCCTATGTCGTTATCTTCCGGATATCCGCTGGGAATTTATCAGCATACGAATACGSTGGCAGATTCTTACAGTGAAATTGTCGTGTACCCGAACACCTTTGATATAGAACAGCTGGTTTTTCTTGATTCCAATCAAAGTCATTATCAGGGCGATCGGTCGGTGGTCGCTGAAGGCGGGCATGAAATATTTATGGGCTTGCGCGAATATCGTCGGGGGGACTCGCCTCGCAATATTCATTGGCGTGCTTCGGCGCGGAATAATACCTTGTATACCAAGGTGTATGAGTCGGTGGATCAAGATCAAGTGACTATTTTGTTGGATCTAAATGAGGCGCGTCATTGTGGTGAGGGAAAAGACCATAGTTTGGAGTATGCGATTAAGATAGCGGCGTCCATTGCTCGCCACTTATTGTCCCAAGGGAAAACGGTTTCTTTATTGGGGCGGGGGAAGTCGGCATTGACGTTATCCAACCTTAAACACATTAATAGTTTGGATCGAGTGCTTAAGGCGCTTGCCTATGTTGAGGTGAAGCCTGCCTCTGAGGCTCACGTGGATGATTATCAAGAGTTGATTGCTGCTACGATTAATACGAATCCGCACCAAAGTTTGGTGTTGTTTGACCATAGTCCTGAGAATGAATTTCTAGATGTGCACGGGCTGGCACCGCGCCAACAAAAATTATTGATTCGGTTTAATCAAACCAGCTTTTCCCATCCGTTAACCAATGTCACGCCAAAGGTCGCCTCGGGGAAATCATGTCGCGTTAAGCGCGGTGATTCACTGAGTCGGGTGTTTCAAGGATGAAGGCCGTGGAGAAAGACGAATCGCAAAAAACCAATTCTCAGGTAAACAATACCACCCCTTTTTCATCTGGCCCTGACGCCTTCCAGTTTCGAAGCCCTAAAATCTATTTGAGTGTTGGTTTGTTGCTCGTTGTGACGGCGGTTGCGCGCGCGAGTTTAGCGTTTGGCGTTGAGTTTATTTATACGTCGTTGTTTTGGTGTCTACTTTACGCTGTGTCGCTTAGTTTGGCGTTTTCCAATGCGCTGGATAAAATCTCCAATGCTTGGGTTAAGAAAGCCTCCGAAGTCTACGCAGGGCTTGGCATTTTTAGCTTTATCTTGAGTTTGCTGCAAGGTCAGTTAGTGGCAGGGCTGATTAGTTTGATTACTTGGTTGATCGCGGCATTGGCTATTCAGTTAACGAATAAGCGGAATTTTTATTTTTTATTAACGTCTAGTTTTATTTTATTATTATTTGCATCGTCTGAGACTCGGGAAAGTCAATTTATAGTGTATTTGGTGTTGTATGCTATTTTCGCAGTCTTCTGTTTTATGCATTTATTAGAAGAAGAATATCTTCATAAGGCGTCCGCAAGCTTGCATGCGGGGGAGCAACGTTGGATGCCTGCGGGCGCGTTACCACTTTCGTTTTTACTTCTTGTCGGCTCGATCAGTTTTTATTTTGTCTTTCCTCAACCTGCGCCGTTGAATATCGGCTCAAGCATCGGTGACGGGGGCGAGAATTATCATGATAAGCGTTGGTATGATGCTGCCGCCGACGAGTTAGATAGTGATACGTTTTTTGGTGATAGCGAACGTGTGGGTTCTGAAGCAGATGACGACCTGCAAGGCGAGGGTAGTCAAGAGGGGGCGCCATCCTCTTCAGGAGACCCCAATGGTTACAATGGGTTTTCTGACAGTCTGGATATAAACTCTCAAGCCAATAGGAATGGCGCGGGTCAAGACGGCGATTCTGAAGACACCAGTAATCGCATTGTGCTTTATGTGCAAGCAGATCGTTCGCTTTATTTGCGCAGTAAAGTGTTTAGCCATTTTGACGGTGATACCTGGAGTAATCCGGATAATAGCGTGCTTAAGCATCGCTTAAAGGCGGGGCAGTATCGTTTTGAAGAGGCTGCATTAGACGCTTTAAGTGAAACGCTTTTGGCAGCAGAAGACGCAGAGGCGATTGAATATACCATCGAGATGGCAGTCGATGGCGGTGATAATATTGTTGGTAGTCCTCAGGTGATCGGTTTGGAGTTTGCGGGCACGGTGTTTGGCGAAGATCAGTATGGCAATCTGTATGCCCCGCGTGCACTTAACAAAGGCGTGCGCTATGTGGTTCATTCTTTAAGTCGTGTCTATCAGGGTTACCCTATCGTAAAGCAGGGCCAAGAGGATCTGCCTCGCCACGCGCTGAGTCACTTTCTCGCGCTGCCGAATCAGTTGGATTCACGCTATGGTGTGTTGGCGCAGCAGGTGGTGGGCGATGATGGGGATTCTTTTCTGCGTGCAAAGCGCATAGAAGCATTTTTACGCAATGAATTTGAGTACACCCTGGATACCCTGTTTGAAAAACAAAGTACGGGCAATTTAGAAACATTCCTGTTTGAAACCCCGCGTGGACATTGCGAATATTTTGCTAGCGCTATGGTGCTTATGTTGCGTGCTYTRGATATCCCTGCACGAATCGCGACGGGGTATTCGTCGACGAATTTTAATCCGTTAACGGGGTATTACGAGGTGCGGCGTTTGGACGGCCATGCTTGGGTGGAGACGTATATCGATGGGGTGGGCTGGCTGTCATTTGAACCCACGCCATTTTATCAATTGCCGGGCTCAAGTGAGCGACCCTCTACAGCGGATGCATTGCAGGCGTACCTGGAAGAGCTGGTTCGGATTTCAGAATCGGCTGATCCCGATTCTTTTAATACACAATGGATTAAAGGGCTAACCGAATCATTTGTGCAGCTGAAGCAGGCATTGGGTTATTTACTGGAGACTGTTGGGCGTATTTTTTCGGATCTGTCTCGGTATGCAATGACGCTGATTGTACCGGTGATGGTGGTATTGCTTGCGCTCTATTGTTTGCGGAACTCTTTATTTGACCTGTACGCGCTGTATCGCATTAGACGTCTAGGGGGCGATGCGAATGCGCAGAGCGCTGGGGAATATTTGGATCAGGTGGTTCGGCGTTGTTACGAGGAGCTGGAGTGTTGGCAGAGTCGTCGAGGCCGAGGCCGCAGTCAGGGAGAAACCCTGCAAGAGTTTGTGAGCCGCTTGGGGGCGTTGGGGGTGGATCAAGATCAGCTTGAGACTATTGTTTTGAATTATTCAAATTTACGCTACGGCGGGATTGCGCAGACCGAAGTAACCGCTCAAGCAGTACTGAGTGCATTCARTGCGGTGTGTCGAATGTCCGCTCCATGGCGCATGAAGTAGCGCTAATTTGGCTGGCGTTCATAGCGCTTGAAGGTCTGCTTTTGAACGCCCAGCGTTGGCTGGGCGGGTTCTAAGTGCTGGAATAAGGGGTGGGTGACGAAAGGGGAGGGTGACAACAGGAGGACTTACCCTCCGATCATGACCGTCGCACAGCCTGCCACTATCTTGCCACCGTGAGCACTTGGGTCTCCAAGTCTCGCTGCAGGCTTACCGCCAATGTTCACCGTGCCTGAGCCTTCAGAGACTTTATCGGGCGGGCCGACACAAATGCACATATCACCCACCACTGAGGCAGGCATGCCTCCAATCATGACCGTAGGAATGCCAGGGCCAACGATAGGTCCGCCTACATGTGGAATAGGCGGCGAGCTAGGTATTTTATCTGGGCAGACGTGCATGTCTGTAAGTCGTGCGGCTGGGGGCATTGTTTTCTATCCTGAATTAATGCTTTATTTCTTAACGCTACYGGGCTCATGCTAAACCGAGATGGGTATTAGCAGGCCTTCAGGTAGTGCGGCTATCTATCAATCTATTATATCGTGAAACGGCATCGTGACATAATCTTGCGCGCTTGTCTGGTGCGCTTGTGTTAGCGAGCGATACCGACTCGCGGTTTAAAATTGTACCGTGACTCGGGGCGTTAGGCGACCTCATTGTCTCGGCTGTAGTTATCATTCCCAAAAATAAAGTTGAGTTGTCGTTCATTGATCATCATGTTGGGGTACTGATCAATGATGGGCTTAATCTCGGCAATATTGTTTAGCATCAGTTGGGTTATTTCGGCGCCTAGCGCTGAGTGTGCGGTGACTTGCTTGTCATTAAAAGGTCGACGTACAGGGTTGGCTTGCGGGAAGCACGGGTGATGGTCCTTGTAGTGCTGCAAATCGCTGGACAATTCTCTAGTCAGGGTGGGTTTTAAATAGATGACTAATCCGTGTAAGGCCTTTTCTTTGGGTTTATGCGGTTCGTAGTTGATGACACCAAAGGCATGCCCCTTTTGTGCAAATTTGTGCTGGTGTACGGCGCGGGGTTCTTTGCGGGGGATTAAGTCCGAAAACCCAGAATAATTGTGGGGGCCGTATTGATCATTGCTGTGCATGTGGATTACATAATTGAAGTCCTTTCGAATCCGATCGCAATTGGCTCGAAAGCTMGAGAATTTATACGTTGGGTCCGGCGAGGCGTCGCAAATAATGATGACCGCCAACTTGCGGCGGGCTAATTCATACATTGCAAGATTAGAAAAGCGGCCCCCACTGGTAAGCTCGATAATACGTGCTTGCTCGCTGAAACCTTTTCCTATGCCTATCCCTTTGCCTATGCTTTTTTCTAGGCTTTTCCCGAGGCCTTTTCCTAAGCGTAAGGCTTTGGTGAGGCTGGAGGTATAGTGATTAATTAATTTGGGTTGGTAGTGAGGGGTGGCAGGGTTACTCGACCAGGTGGCCAAGCGTATATTTAGCAGGCGCAAGGTGAATGAAATAAGCCTGCTGCGACTGGTACTTAAGTTCGCGCAGCCTGCATTTGAATCTTCCGGTCCGCCAGAAGTGGCCATGGCTGAAGCGTAGGTGATGGAGCCCTGCATGTAGGTATCTGTATCGGCCCAGCCTGTCGCTGAGGAGCCGCAAGCGTAAGGCGAGTAGATAAAGTTAGCGCCRCCGCGGGTGTGCAGCGTTTTATYTCTTGAGTCCACCAACACTAGATTGCAATTAATTAATGGGTACGGCCCCCCTRGYCCGGGGAATTCCTTTAGAAGCGTGCGGTCGGGGGGKKGGTTACGATTAGAGCTGACCCGTTTCCCGTTACTTGAGKTGAGGTCAGGCGTGAATAATGCCATTAATCGATCTTGGTAATGGCGAGCCATAGAGACGTTACGCGTGTGGCAAAGCCAAGCCAGTGCGCAGGCGGTTACGAGGAACGCAAGGGCGATTATAAGACTAATATTAGGCACTTGGCTGTAAATGTAGTGGGCAAGGCTGTAGGTGCTTAGCAATARTCCGTATAGGGTGAGGGTTGAGTAGCATAGGAGCTTCCAGTGAGCGGTGGTTTGCTCGTTTAAGGTGCTATTGGCTAAACCATAAGCACCGACAAACAATATTGCGATTGCGAATTGTTCTGGAGCAATGAAAAGCACTTGATGRATGTAGGGCAGGGTGCCTAGGCTTGTGCAAAAAATAAGCAGGCTAACGGCCCGGCGGGAATAAATCCTGAAATAGGCTTTAAGTCGAGAGAGATGTTTGGGGCCAGCCACTTTAAATTGATTCGCGAGCGAGTAGTAGGTGATGTATGAGGCGAGGGCGCCACTTAATAGAATGGCAAGAAAGAGCAGGCCATTTAATAGCCGCATGGGTTGATTGGGTAGGGATATCAGTAGAAGTAGCAGGCCACTTGCCACTAAGCCCCAGACCAGTAAATTGCTTGCCATTACTTTTGTAATGGTAATGAATCGATTGATGTTCTGATTGGATTGGCTAGGCGTGAGGCTGCGGGCTCCGCAGCGTAATTTTTCTTCCCAGTCGTCAATGTGTTTAGCGGGGCCGTTGGGCACAGCGGAGGCCTTTTCTGCAAGAGGCCCTTCTTCGGCAATGGGTTCTTCTTCGGTAATGGGTTCTTCAGCACTTTGGGTTTGTTTGTAATACCAGCTGATGATTGACCCCGTGTAGCCACCGCCTTCCGCTGTAGAGATGAAGTCGATGTGCTTAAAGGCAGTGCCTCTTGTGAGGCTTTTTATTACCCCAAGGCTAAAACAGGCGGAGCGAATGCCTCCCCCTGACAATGCTAAGCCTATTTCGGGCAGAGTATTGGTGTCGGGAAGTTTAAGTTTGGTTCTTCGACGTTGGATATAGCCACTTTCCTTGTGGCGAAAGCAATTAGGGAATGCATGAGGGTCATTGGGCGTTGCCGTAGGCATTATTTCATCCCCATTAGTCCATCTCTGAATAATGAATGCATATAGGTAACCSCCTGCTCAGCACATRCTTGATCGAGGCTGTCGAGGTTTTACCCGCAGATAAACGATAAATTAAAAAATGTACGATCCATGAATGCGCTGCATACAAAAATAATTGACAACGGATTGAAGCCCGAAGGTTACGTAGCAGTCCTTGTCAACGGTATGAGAAGCGTGCGCTATACAGTATTTTTTTTATAAGAATTGCTGGTAAGGATAGTACGATTTGSTGAGGGCGCRGGGGTAAATAATKCACATAATAAATATGAAATATGTACGCTCCTGWCTGGCCAGATAAGACTTTTGTTGGGTTTGCTGGGGTGAAACAGAGGCTGAAAATTTTGAACTGGTGGAGTATAGAAACCGCTGGACATCGTTAGATCAAGCTTCTATCCTTTCTGGACTTAAGAATAATTCGAGACTTACATTCGTTCTAAGTGCTGTTTCGATAAAGTTGATATTACAAACTGTCTCTGCCCGTTGAGATTCATACGCTTTTAGATATTAGTATTGCCATCCTATGCTCTATGTAAGAAGATTTATGTTACTAATGATTGGCGCTTATCTTCTTACGTTGCTGCTAACCTTCCTTTTGGTTTCAGGCTTTGTGCCTGCCGAATTTCAGATCGAGCAAGGCTTGTTTTTATTTCTGCCTTACTGGATGGTTTTTATTCCTCTGGCGATCGTTGCTCCCATCACGTTTCGCTTCTACCGTAAATTATTTTTTGTGTTGTTGCTTGTTTCGAGTCTGAATGCGCTTCAGTTTTTTGATCGCTATGAAGTTAATATGGCTTCACCAAAGGCAAAAAGTACGTCGGATCAGTTGCGAGTGCTTACCTATAACCGTGGCGGCCTTAAGGATGTTGAATTTTTTAAAAATTATCTTGAAGAGGTTGATGCTGACTTAATGGTTTTTCAGGAGTCGCGTCGTAATAGTTTTGGCAAGGCATTAGAAGGTTACCAAAAAATTCATTGTGAGGGGAATTTTTGTATTGCTTCTCGTTACCCGTTTGCGGTTAAAGAAAAATTTGAGCGGCCGAGAAGTAAATACAATGAGATTGCAGCAACCCGGTATGAGATAAAATTATACCGCCCGCTGAGTTACTTGAGTTCGAAGGGGAAACAAGATCCTGAATTTTCCGGCATTACGCTCAATCTTTACAATCTTCATTTAGATACGCCCAGGAGCGCCTTGGAATCTATCTTGCGACTCGATAGATCCACTGCGGATAAGATTGCGGAGAACTATAGCGACCGGCATAGCGAGTCGTCGTTTGTTAGTGAGTCAGCGAGAGGTCAAGATTACGCGCTGATTATGGGGGATTTTAATATGGTGATGAAAGAGCCGCTTTACCAAACCTTTTGGTCCGGCTTTAAGAACGCCTTCTCAGAGCAAGGCCAAGGATTTGGCTACACCAAATATACAAGCTGGCATGGCGTGCGAATTGATCACATTCTTTGCACGGACGATATATCTGTTCAGCAGGCTTGGATAGGCCCTGATTTTGGGGGCGACCACCGCCCGGTAATTGCAGACCTTTCTTTTCCAAATGCCGATCTCGGTTTGTAGCCGCACAGCCTAGTGTTTGTTTTGCTTTGTAGGGCACTTGATCTGCGTTGATGTTTTTCATGGTTTAGCTCGTTTGACTCGATAAAAATCAAAAGGAAGTAGCGGCGAAAGACCTACGGATGCTGTACTCTACCGTGCTTAACCGGTGCAAATCTAATTTCGTAAACAGCCTAAAAATACCCGCCGAATAATGAGGGAACTAGCGCCATAAGGCGCATAGCGAGTGATGCGGATAGAATATAGACGCGCGTTGTCCAGAGCCAAGTACCCAGAGACTAAGAAATGAAGGGCATTACCAAGCGAGAATTGCTCGAAGCATTAGAAAAGAAAACCCTAAGTAAACTAGCCCGTTCATACGCGCTGCCGGTCAGAGCCAATGCCGGGCAAGGCGCTTTAGTCGAAGCCGTCCTAGCAAAGCGGTCAATAAAGATTGACGATATTTTGCCAGAAATGGGGGTGAGTGAGCTTAAAGCCGCCTGTGATGTTAAAGACATGCCCATAACCGGTAAAAAGCAGGACTTACTAGAAAGGCTTGCTCTTAGTCGTGTTGATGCGGGCAAAACTAAAACCGGCGCATCCAAGCCGGTTGCTCCTAAGTCGAAACCAGTGGCGAATAATCACAGCGCAAAGCCGGCAACCCGCGCAAGAAAGGCAAAACCCAACGTTATGTTCGAACAAACCTTTAAAAACATCGATGATATCTTCCATAAAGACGCAGGCTGCTCCAGCGAGCTGGATTACACCGAGCAATCATCATGGATGTTATTCCTTAAATACCTTGATGACCTGGAGTACACAAAATCCCAAGAAGCCGAGCTATTAGGAGAACAATACAAATACATCATCGATGACCAACACCGCTGGGGTACATGGGCTGCACCCCTTAATGCAGACGGCAAGTTTGACCACGACAACGCTCTAACAGGCAGTGACCTGATGGACTATGTGGATGGTGAGCTATTCCCCTACCTTAAAGGTTTCAAACAGCGTGCTGAAAGCCCAAACACCATTGAATACAAGATTGGTGAAATCTTCGGTGAAATTAAAAATAAAATCCAAAGCGGATATTCACTGCGCGATGCCCTGGAAAAAGTCGATGAGCTGCGCTTTCGCTCTCAAGAAGAAAAACACGAGCTGTCGCACCTGTACGAAGCCAAAATCAAAAACATGGGCAATGCTGGGCGTAACGGCGGTGAATACTACACGCCACGGCCCTTGATTCGCGCCATGATCGACGTGCTCCAACCGCAAATCGGCGAAACCATTTACGATGGGGCAGCAGGTTCGGCGGGTTTTTTGTGTGAAGCCTACGATTATTTAAGACAAGGTGGCCGCGCTGGCATAGAAGGCAAAACCTCACTATCCACCAGCGACCTTAAAACACTGCAAGAAAACACCTTCTACGCCAAAGAGAAAAAATCACTGGCCTATGTCATCGCCATCATGAACATGATTCTGCATGGCATCGAAGCCCCTAATGTGATTCACACCAATACACTGGGTGAAAACCTGCGTGACGTCACCCCAGGCAATCAGCACGATATAATACTGGCTAACCCGCCCTTTGGTGGCAAAGAGCGCAAAGAAGTACAGCAAAATTTCCCCATTAAAACCGGTGAAACCGCCTTCTTGTTTTTGCAACACTTTATCAAAATGCTCAAACCCGGTGGCCGTGCTGCCATCGTTATTAAAAACACCTTTTTATCCAATACCGATAACGCCGCCATTGCCCTGCGTAAAGAGCTGCTAGAAAACTGCAACTTGCACACGGTACTTGACTGCCCAGCCAAAACCTTTTTAGGGGCGGGGGTTAAAACCGTGGTGTTGTTTTTTACCAAGGGCGAGCCTACGCAAAAGACTTGGTTTTATCAATTAGACCCTGGGCGCAGCTTGGGTAAAACTAATCCGCTGAACGATAAGGACTTAAAAGAATTTGTTGAGTTGCAAGCATCCTTTAAAGGCTCGGATAAGTCTTGGTCATTGGATATTGAAAAACTAGACGAGTCTACTTGGGATCTATCGGTTAAGAATCCTAATGCAGAAGAAGAAGTGGCATTGCGTGAACCACAGGCCATTATTGAAGAAATTATTGCGCTGGATAAAGAGAGCGAAACCATTCTTGGTAAGATTCAGGAGTTGTTATGAGAGGATGGTCAGTAGCAAAGCTTGAGTCATTATGCGATATTTTTACTGATGGTGACTGGATTGAAAGTAAAAACCAATCAACGGAGGGAGTTCGTCTAATTCAAACTGGCAATGTTGGCGAAGGAAAATTTAAGAATCGAAGAGAAAAAGCTAGATTCATTTCGGAAGAAACATTTTTGGAGCTTAAATGCCGTGAGATTTTTGATGGGGATTGCTTAGTATCACGTTTGCCTGACCCTGTAGGGCGTTCTTGTATATTACCTGAAACAGGTGATCGTATGATAACTGCCGTTGACTGTTCAATCCTTAGATTTAAAAAAGACCAATTGACACCTGGTTTTTTTAATTATTTTTCCCAGTCAAGCGCTTATTTAAATCGAATAGAATCATTAACATCAGGCGCCACTCGTAAGCGTATTAGCCGGAAAAACCTTGGGTTAGTAGAAATTCCATACCCGTCCATCCCCGAACAAAAACACATAGTCGCCATCCTCGATCAAGCCTTTGCCGATATCGAGCTAGCCCGCGCCAAGACCGAACAAAATCTCCTTAACGCCCGCGAACTGTTTGAAAGCTATTTGCAGCAGGTGTTTAGCCAGCGTGGTGAGGGGTGGGAGGATTCAACTCTAAATGCTATAGCAGAAAACTTAGATAGTAAGCGTGTACCAATTACTAAGAAAGATCGCGCAGAAGGCGAATTTCCGTATTATGGTGCATCAGGCATAGTTGACTATGTTGACGACTACCTTTTTGATGAAGAGCTGCTGTTAGTTTCAGAAGATGGCGCAAATTTATTGGCAAGAACTTATCCTATAGCTTTCTCTGCGACAGGTAAATATTGGGTCAATAACCATGCTCATGTTCTTCGGTTTGAAAATAGATACGTGCAAAAATTTATTGAGTATTATTTAAATTCAATATCACTTGCACCTTATGTATCAGGGATGGCACAACCAAAACTGAATCAAAGATCTTTGAATAGCATCTCTGTACCTAAAGTAAATAATTTAATTGCTAAAAAAGTAGTCATTCAGTTGGAGGCTATTGAACATGAGATAACATTGGTAGAAAGTATTTATAAATCCAAGATCGATTCACTTGATGAACTCAAAAAATCCATCCTACAAAAAGCCTTCTCCGGCGAGCTGACTAAAACCCTGGATAAAGAGACGAACAAAGGAGCCGCGGCCTAATGTCACAAGCTGATATTGACAGTGCGCGGGATGTCGCCTTAGTCGATGAACTTCGCGATGCTGAAAATGCCGTGGTCGAATTCAAAAGGGGGAATGTCGACCCAAAGGCGATCGCTAAATATTGTTCAGCCTTATCCAATTCGGCACGAATCGAAGGTAAAGAATTTGCCTATGTTTTGTGGGGCATTGACGATGTTAGCCATGATGTTGTCGGGACAGGTTTTAACCCCGATGGTGTTAAGGTCGACAGTAATACGGTGCTGCAATTTTGGTTGGCGCAGCGCCTAAAACCCAGTATTGCCTTTAGCTTTAGACGAATAATGCACCCGCAAGGTTCAGTGGTATTACTGGAAATTCCTGCGGCATCCAGTGCGCCGGTTGCATTTGATGATATTGCTTATGTGAGAATTGGCAGTGCGACACCTAAGCTGACAGATTACCCTGAACGGCATCAAAAACTAATAACCAACTTGCGTCCTTATATTTGGGAAAAGGGCATTGCCAAGCAATTTATTAGTGCCGATGATGTGTTGAATTTGTTGGAATACCCCAGTTATTTCAAACTAACACAGCAGAACTTACCGGATAATAAAGCGGGTATTCTTNAGCRTKKMWMMKNCTGRYSMWSKMAYTSAMRNGGANGTMRRTKWKTSWTKRMATWTWASNCRAYKTAGGTGCCATTTTGTTTGCATCGGATCTACAAGAGTTTGATATTGCTATTTCTCGTAAAGCGGTACGCTTTATGGCATACAAAGGCAAGAATCGAGCGACCACCGTGACTCATAGGCGAGATGGCAAAAAAGGCTATGCCGTAGGGCTTGAAGGGCTGATTAACTACATTAATGGTCTACTGCCGGTGAATGAACATATTGGTGAAGCCTTTCGTGAGTCGAGACCGTTGTTTCCTGAAATTGCCATTCGAGAATTGGTAGCCAATGCGTTGATCCATCAAGATATGACGATTCAAGGTGCTGGCCCTCAAATTGAGCTGTTTAAAGATAGAATGGAGATCACCAACCCCGGCGAGCCATTGGTTAATACCGACCGTATGATTGATTTACCGCCGCGCTCACGTAATGCCATGTTAGGTACATTAATGCGCCGTATGAGGTTGTGTGAAGAGCAAGGCAGTGGCTTAGATAAAGTCATTGCTTCGGTGGAGGTATATCAATTACCACCGCCTAAGTTTCAGGCGGAAGCCGATTCAATGCAGGTGATTATCTATGCCCCACGTACTTTTGCAGAAATGACCCCAGAAGAACGGATTCGAGCCTGTTATCAGCATGCTGTTTTACAGTGGCTCAGTGGGAAAAAGATGAAAAACGCGGGGCTATGTGATCGATTAGGTATTGAGAAATCCAATGCACCACAGGCAACTAAAGTAATTAATGCTGCGCTCAAGGAAAGTTTGATTCGCCCTGCCGAGGCTGGCCGACCGAGAGCTGGGTATGTTCCAATTTGGGCTTAGTTTCTTACTTTAAACGTTTTTTTTCGATAGAATGAAGCATGTTTTAATATAAAGTATAATAAAAACAAGGCATTAGCAGGGAAATGGTTTCTTAACTGGTTCTTAACTGGGTGGTTGTTTTCTGGTCTTAGAGCCAAGCAAATAATGGTATTCGGTTATAAGGTATAGGTAAGCTTGGGCAGCGTTTGTGGGGCCCGTAAATTCCAAAAGGAAGTCAGTTGCAGATGATGAACGAAGCGGATACCCGCGCGAACTTAATCGACCCTAAGTTGGCAGCTTCTGGTTGGAGCAAAGTCGAAAATAGCTACATTCGCCGCGAGGCAATGGCGTTCCTTAAGCTGTTTAGAGGAGTCTGAAGGCTCCTTAAAATACTTTGAGGAGCGTATTTCTTTGTCTGTGCTCCACAAGATAGTTTGTAGAGTATATAGACTCCACAAACCGCTTAGAGGAGTCTGTGTTGTATTTTACGCTCCACAAGGTGGTTTGTAGCGTATGTAGACTCGAAAGACGGTTCTTGATTTTAAGGGCGAATATCGCTCAATTTTTATAGTTAATGCTGTAAACCCATTATAAATCATATGGTTGTATTGTTATTTTGGCCGCTCTTGATTGCAGCCAGTAAAAGGAAGTAACTGCTGATGATGAACGAAGCCGATACCCGCGCGAACTTAATCGACCCTAAGTTGCTAGCTTCTGGTTGGAGTAAAGTCGAAAACAGCTACATTCGCCGCGAACTCATCTGCCCTGGCCAGATCATTACGGGTGGCAAGCGTACCAATCCGGTGCCTTGTGATTACGTTTTAATTTATAAGGGCCGCAAGCTGGCGGCAGTAGAAGCGAAAAAAGAGTCGCTGGCCTATAGCGAAGGGGTGCGCCAAGCCAAAGATTATGCCCAGCGCCTACAGTGCCGCATGGCTTACGCCACCAATGGTCATAAGATTTACCAGATTGATATGCTCACCGGCGTTGAGCAGCTGGTAGATGATTACTTATCGCCAGAAGCCCTCTGGGCACTGACCTTWGAAAAGCCAGARSMKWSWTWCACSKCAAYWTGGCGWGAKSSTTTTKCWAAGATYCCMTTTRAAWSYAAAGGKGATTGGSMWCCGCGYTATTATCAAGAAAAYGCCATTMATAATGCCYTGGAAGCWATTGCMSMAGGKSAGCAACGCATTTTGCTWACWCTGGCAACRGGCACRGGTAAAACCTGYATYGSMTTTCAAAYCGCMTGGAMGTTATTTYATAGYCGCTGGAGYTTAAGCGNKYMRAAAGNMMCCTRSTGMWGCMAAAMRKCGCCCGCGTATTTTGTTTTTGGCGGACCGGAATGTATTAGCCAACCAAGCCGTTAATGATTTCGGCCCCTTTGGTGAAGACGCCATTGAACGCATTGAGCCTAGCGCAATTAAAAAGAAAGGTGCCGTACCGAAAAACGCCAGTGTATTTTTTACCATCTTCCAAACCTTTATGAGTGGTGGTAAAGATGATGACGGCAATGATACGCCGTATTTTGGCGATTACCCTGAAGACTTTTTTGACTTTATTATTATTGATGAGTGTCACCGAGGGGGTGCCAACGATGAAGGCTCCTGGCGAGAGATTCTTAATTATTTCGCCCCAGCGGTGCAGTTGGGTTTAACCGCTACCCCAAAGCGCACGGATAATGCCGATACCTACGGCTACTTTGGTGAGCCGGTTTATAGCTACACTTTAAAAGAAGGCATCAATGACGGTTTTTTAACGCCCTTTAAAGTATTGCCCATTGTCGGCACCATGGACGAATACCGGTATATGCCCGGCGATGGCGTGGTTATAAAAGGCGAGCCAGAACCCGGTAGGCTCTATAAAGAAGGCGACTTTAATCGCATTATTGTTATCCCTAAACGCGAAGAAAGGCGTGTGCAGTATTGGATGGATCGGTTTAATCCCAATGATAAAACCCTTGTTTTTTGTGCCACCCAAGCCCATGCCGCTATGGTGCGAGATTACATTAACCAGTATGCGGTTAAAAAAGGTTGGACGACAAATGGCAGCTATTGTGTGCGTGTGACCGCTAACGATGGTGAGGCTGGTGAAAAGGACCTGCGTACTTTTTGTGATAACGAAAAAACCATTCCCACCATTCTGACTACATCACGCAAGCTATCTACTGGGGTCGATGCCCGTAACGTGCGCAATATTGTATTGATGCGTGAATGTAAAAACATGATCGAGTTTAAACAGATCATTGGCCGTGGCACACGCCTGTATGACGGCAAAGATTATTTTACCGTGTACGACTTTGTTAAGGCCCACCATAATTTTGCTGACCCTGAATGGGACGGTGAACCGCTACCTAATGAAGTGTGTCAAGAATGCGGCAAGACCCCTTGCGATTGTGAAGGTGGAGGGGAAGGCTCAAGTAAAAAAGAGACCTGTAAAATTTGCGAACAGAAGCCTTGTGTCTGTGAAGGGCCAGGGCCGATCCCCTGTGACAAGTGTGGGCAGCAGCCATGTGTTTGTGAAAAGTTAGAAATTACATTATCAGATGGTCGTGCCCGCCAGATTAAGCATATTTCCGCCGCCATGTACTGGAGTTCAGAAGGCAGGCCCATTACGGCTAAAGAGTTTATCGAGCGAATGTTTGATGATTTACCGCAGTTCTTTAGTGATGAGGAGCAATTACGGGAAATCTGGAGTGATCCAACCACGCGTGAGAAGTTGCTCAATGATTTATCCGAGGCGGGTTACGACGGTG
Source organism: Gammaproteobacteria bacterium (assembly GCA_002402085.1). Taxonomy (GTDB): domain Bacteria; phylum Pseudomonadota; class Gammaproteobacteria; order Pseudomonadales; family UBA3067. Next base: position 2,533 of record NVVB01000083.1, on the reverse strand, counting down.
AAAAGCTCGATAGTATGAAAGACTTAATCGATGCAAAAGAGAGCGATGTTTACGATGTGTTGGCATTCGTTGCCTATGCGATCGAAACTCGTACGCGCCTGGAGCGGGCGAAACAAGCCAAGTCTGCCGTGGCAGAGGCTTTTGGGGATTATAGACAGCGTGAATTTATTGATTTCATTCTTGATAAGTACGTCGAGGACGGTGTTCACGAGCTTGCGGCCAATAAARTGCGCAGTCTTATTGAATTAAAATACAACACCATCAGTGACGCCACTTTGGTTTTGGGGGCTCCTGCTGCGATTAGAGAGACGTTTATTGGGTTTCAGAAATACCTTTATCGGGATGTTGATTAATTAAAGGATAAAACCATAAAAGTAGGGGTGAGCACAAAATGTAGGCAAGGCAGATTTCACTACAAGATAAGCAGGAAGGGCCTAGCGTTCTTAAGGAAGTCTTCTGTTTAATTGCTGGTCTAGCTGTTTAAGCAGTGGGTGATAGTGATTTATTACAAGGTTAGAAACATGCAGTGCGATGTCTTCTTTGTATGCGTATAAGGTGCGATGGCGTGTATCGATCATATCTATCCATTGCTGGCCTTCTGTTATTAGGCCGAATGAAAGCGCTTTCTTCGTGGCATCTCTTGAGCCAATTATATTATTGTCGCCTTGATGTTGAAGATAGCCCTTTAGGCAATCGCAGGCTAGCTCGTGGGTAAATTCAAATGTCTGAATTAAACCGAGCTGTTCTAAGTTAGAGAGCGGTCGTTGCTGGCTGATTTCAACAGCTTCATCAAGTCTTTCTAGTGCTATGTGGTAGTTGTTGAGCCGTTGCCGCAATCGCGTGGCTTGGTCCATGGGGGGCTACCTTGCTGGGTGTATGTTTTAAGCCTGAAAGTGTGCCGGTTATAATTATAAAAGTAGCTTTTCTTTTGCGGCTATAAACTCGCTGTCCGAGATAACATCATTAGCCCTAATGATCCCCAAGCTTTTTAAGTTTATCAATGATTGATTCAGTAGCTGGCGCAACGGGTGGGGCCTGGGTGTCGGTATCTTGATTGGCTTCTTGAGCGGATTCAAGTGCATCAATATTGAAGCGGGTATTGAAGTTGGGCTGGGTGTTGGGTGCCTGATATTTAAGGGGTGCAGCTTAAACGGCGGGGTGTGGTTGATTTCGGTAATTGAAGCGTTTTGAAGAGTCAAACCGCCAATTACCGCCACTTTATAAATTATTTTATTAAATTMYCTTATTTATCAGTACTTTATATGGTGGAGGCGGCGGGAATCGAACCCGCGTCCGTCAGCACTCTGCCTATGGATCTACATGCTTAGTCTTGTCTATTGATTTAGCAGTAAACAACCCGACAGACAGGGCATTTACCGCGATCCTGATAAGTTTTAACGACGCGGCTTCAGGCAAGCTTTGTCACGATCTTGTGTCTATGCGCCCGACAGAGAAATCCACAAGCAAATTCGTCCGTCGGTTAGCTTCGTATTGCTACGCCGCTAGAGCGTAAGTATCGTTATTTGCGATTACTTTATTATGCGACAAAGGATTTACGAGAATTGTTGCACTTCTCGGCATGCACCATGAGGTTTCGTTACCAGCGTCGAAGCCATGTCGCCCCCATAACTCTTATTATACTCTATCCTTGCAGATTAGTGTGKCTGAAATTGACATAAGGTGTTGTGGGTTGAAGGATTAACGYTGCCGCAATTCGCGATGTTTTTCTCTGCCCCATTCCCGGTCTTTTTGGGTGGCACGTTTRTCGTGGAGTTGTTTGCCTTTTCCCAGAGCGATGTCTACTTTAACCAGGCCGTGTTTCCAATAAATGGAGATGGCCAAGCAGGTAAAACCTTTTGCTGTGGTGGCGGTAATGAATTTGCTCAGTTCCTTGGCGTGTAGCAGTAGTTTGCGGGCACGGTCTGGTTCAGGAGTAATGTGGGTGGACGCGGTGTTGAGCGGCGCGATGTGAGAGCCGTGTAGCCAGGCTTCGCCATTTTTGAARTTGACGTAGCTGTCGGTGAGGTTGAGTTGTCCYGCCCGTAGGCTTTTGACTTCCCAGCCTTCTAAGACGATGCCTGCTTCGGTGTTTCCTTCTAGGAAATATTCGAAACGCGCACGACGGTTTACCGCGATGGTGTTGGAGTGTTGCTGTTTTGCCTTCTTTTTAGCCATAGCTATCAATTATAACTACCTTGTAGCAATGAGTTAAGGAATGGTTTTGATTTTTATGTCTTTCAAGTATTTGCCGCGTTTCCTTGTGTCTTTGTTTTAAATTAAAGAAAATGGGCGGCAAATTTTTTATCAAAGGTTATTGAGCTATGGCAGAACAATCTGAAGCAGTGCATGGCACCTGGTCGAACCGTTGGGTTTTTATTTTGGCTGCAACCGGGTCTGCGGTGGGCTTGGGGAATATTTGGAAGTTTCCTTACATCACCGGCGAGAACGGCGGCGGGGCGTTTGTGCTGCTGTATTTGGTGTGCATTGTTTTGGTGGGGATTCCTATCATGATGGGCGAAGTGTTGATTGGTCG
>NVVB01000082.1 GCA_002402085.1 Gammaproteobacteria bacterium | reverse complement strand
AATAACAGGCGCAAGAAGAGGCCGAACAGGCCTGACCCCCAAGACATTTAAAGGCCCTTCTTTTTCACGGCCTACCAACCATAAATCGATTGGTACCTGCAGGCTCTTTTGTAAGGACGAGCCTTCTTCTTGGACAGTAATATCAATCTCACCACGATCCCCAAGGCGACCCAGCAAAGCAAAGTTCACCTCTTCCCAACTAGGCGTTTCTTTACCGTCAATGGCGACAATTTCCTGCCCCATTTGCAAACCCGAGCGCTCAGCTAAAGAACCAACCTCTACACTGCCTATATTTGGGATGATCCCAGTCACCCCGTTCACAAACATCACCCAATAAAGCAACACAGCAAAAACAAGATTAACTAAAGGGCCAGCGACAACCACGGCCATTCGTTGCCACACGGGTTTATTATTGAATGCTTGCGAACGCATATGCTCGGGCACTTCCGACTCACGCTCATCCAGCATGCGCACAAAGCCGCCTAAAGGAAGCGCTGCGATGACGTATTCGGTCCCTAGCTTATCTTTCCAACTGAACAACGTAGAACCAAATCCGATAGAGAAACGAATTACTTTAATTCCACATCGACGGGCCACCCAAAAGTGACCGTATTCATGAACGGTAATTAAAACGCCCAACACTACGATCAAGGCGAGAATATTTTGCATCACTGCCATCTAAATTTCCTATAAAACAGCTAAAACCCGAATATGCCGCTGAGCAATATGACGTGCTTTGTCATCTTCGGCAAGAATATTCTCAATACTCTCAACCTTTTGAGAATCCACTTCGCTTAACGTGCTTTCGATCACAGAAGCAATGTCTGTAAACTTAATTTTCTCATCCAGAAAAGCAGCCACAGCTTCTTCATTGGCCGCATTAAGGACCGCACTTGCAGTGCCTCCCTGCTTAAACGCTTCACCGGCTAAGTACAAACAAGGGAAGCGCTCTTTTTCAGGCCTTGCAAAATCTAACTGCAGACCGAAGACATCCAAAGGCTCAACGCCAGACTCGATGCGATCAGGCCAAGCAAGGCCGTACGCGATAGGAGTCCGCATGTCTGGATTGCCCATCTGAGCCAAAACAGAACCATCGGAGTATGAAACCATTGAGTGGATAACACTTTGAGGATGAATCACTACTTGCACTTGGTCGACATCGGTTCCAAACAACCAACACGCTTCTATGATCTCCAAGCCTTTATTCATCATCGTAGCAGAATCAACCGAGATCTTACGGCCCATATCCCAGTTGGGGTGAGCCACAGCCTGCTGTGGCGTCACGCTACTTAATTGATCTAATGGTAAGGTGCGGAACGGGCCGCCGGAGGCAGTCAATAATATTTTACTAATAGATTTTTGTTGGTCAATTCGATGCATTTCACCCGCATTTAAAGTCGGTAAACACTGGTAAATCGCATTGTGCTCACTGTCTATCGGCAATAGCTCCGCGCCCGACTCTTTGACGGCTGAGATAAATAGATCGCCCGAAATAACCAAGGCTTCTTTATTCGCCAATAAGATGCGCTTGCCCGCTCTAACCGCAGCAAAGGTAGGCAGCAGGCCGGCAGCACCGACAATCGCAGCCATGACATAATCGACTTGATCATGACTTGCTACTTCTGCAAGCGACTCTGGCCCCGATAACACTTCCGTAGCACAGCCCTGCTGCTTAATTAAGTCCCTTAATAAAGTTGCCGCTTTGGGGTCACTCATCACTGCAAATTTCGGGCAAAACTCAACGCATTGCCGAAACAATAAGTCAAAATTTCGGTGAGCGGTTAACGCAAAGACTTTATATAACGAAGGATGCCGCCGTAGAACGTCTAGCGTATTCGTTCCGATTGATCCGGTTGCCCCTAAAATCGTAACTAATTTCATTCATTTCCTAAAATATATATCTTTCTAGCAACAAGCGTTTTGTCTCACGCAATGCCTAATAATGGCTCAAATACCAACCTAGAGTGAAGACCGGACTCGCCGCGGTCAGACTGTCAATACGGTCAAGGATTCCGCCGTGTCCAGGTAATATCTGGCCACTGTCTTTAACGCCCCTTTCTCGCTTCATCATGCTTTCTAACAAATCACCTAAAACAGAAATCAAACTTACCATGACAGTCAGCAGCACTAAGCCAACGCCTTCATAAAAACTACTAGCCACATAGAATGACGCAACCGTTGCTAGTATAGAGGTAGTCAATGCTCCTCCCACCAGCCCAGCCACCGATTTGCCCGGACTAACCTCCGGAGCTAACTTTTTATTACCGTAACGACGACCTGCAAAATATGCCCCCGTATCAGCGCCCCACACAATGGCCATAACATAGAGCACCCATCCGGCTCCGTTTTCTTGGCTATGAAGAAACACTAAACCATGCCAAGCAGGCAACAATACTAAAACGCCAATTCCAGCCATTACGCCATGCTTGTCCTTCCAATTCTTAGCGCTCCCTGGGTAATCAAGCACCCAAGCAAAAGCGATACCCCACCACAAACACGCAGCCCCCCACCACCAAGATGGCTGTGAAAGTTCTAGCAACAGCATTAATACGGCACACAAAGCAACAAAACCGACACGTTGCTCTGCCCTATCAAGCCCCATTAAATCACTCCATTCCCATGCCCCGATCAACACCACCACGGACATAAATAGAGCAAACCCAGACGTGGGCAAATAGAAAATAGCCCCTAAGACCACGGGCACCATTACTGCAGCGGTTATTATTCGTTGTTTTAACACAATTTATTCCAGAATCTTAACTTTCTTCTAATTCATCGCCGATAATATAACGGCTTAACGGCCGCCAAATCTACGTTGCCGACCAGCATAATCCTCAAGCGCCATTAAAAATTGTTCACGGCCAAAATCAGGCCAATAGGCGGGGCAGAAATACAGTTCAGCATAGGCAATCTGCCACAACAAGAAATTACTAATACGACGCTCATCCGCAGTTCGGATGCATAAATCGGGTGGAGGGAATTCAGACAATTGAACGTGCTGATTGAACTGAGATTCAGTGATTTGATCAGGTTGCAACGAACCCGCTTTAACTTGCTCTGCCAGCTCTCGACAAGCATTAACGATATCCCACTGGCCACCGTAATTAGCCGCAACATTCAGAGTCATTCGAGAATTATTGACCGTCATCTGCTCAGCAGTGGCCATTTGGTTCTGAAGCTTTTCACTGAAACGAGATCGATCGCCTACGATTTGAAAACGCACACCATTGTCATTGAGCTCAGGAATCTCTTCTATAAGCGCACTTAATAGCAGCGACATAATGGCATCGACTTCTTCCGCCGGCCGCTGCCAGTTTTCGCTACTAAACGCGAAAACCGTTAAGGCTTCAATTTCGTCAAAGTCACCGCAGGTACGAACCACTTCCCGCAAGGATAAAACGCCCGCTTTATGACCCTGAGCACCGGGCAAGCCCCGTTCCTTAGCCCAACGGTTGTTGCCATCCATAATAATGGCAACATGTTTAGGAAGAATATCCAAACGTTTAGTCTTTTGCTTATCAGCTACGCTCACTCATCGCCCCACTTCATCCAAGAACTTAAAACCCAATGACATAACAATCAAGTACGCGATAACTAAACCAGCCTCAAACTACCATCAAGTCTTTTTCTTTTTTCTGAAGAATTAACTCAACGTCTTTGATGTACTTATCAGTGATTTTTTGTACGTCGTCACTGCCTTTGCGTTCGTCATCTTCGCCAATTTCTTTTTCTTTAAGTAATTCTTTAATATCACTTATCGCATCGCGGCGAATATTCCGAATTGAGATACGCCCTGACTCAGCTTCCTTACGGACTACTTTAATTAGCCCTTTTCGAGATTCTTCCGTCAATGCAGGCATCGCAAGGCGAATCAAATCACCTGATGTGGAAGGATTGAGCCCCAAATCAGACGCTAAAATAGCTTTTTCTACCAAAGGCACCAATTGCTTTTCCCAAGGAGAAATAGCCAACGTACGACCATCTTCAACCGAAATATTAGCCAATTGATTCAGCGGCGTATCTTGGTCGTAATAATTAATCTTAATACTGTCCAACAAACTTGGATGGGCCCGACCTGTACGTACGCGTTTAAACGCAGTCTCCAAAGCCGATAAACTTTTAGTCATACGCTCTTCGGCGTCTTGCTTAATTTCTTCAATCATTCTTATCAACCCCCTTGATTAAGGTTCCCTCATCACCACCCAACATTAGGCTTAACAAAGCGCCCGTTTGAGCTAACTTAAACACCCTAACTTGCATGTCATAATCTCGACATAAGCAGATTGCCGTGTGATCCATTACGCCTAATTTTTGCTCCAACACTTGATCGTAAGTCAAAGAATCAAACTTTTTAGCTGTCTCTGACTTAAAAGGATCTGCGTCGTAAACACCATCGACCTTAGTGGCCTTCAGTACTAAATCAGCATTGATTTCGATGCCGCGAAGACACGCTGCAGAATCAGTGGTAAAAAACGGATTGCCAGTACCCGCAGCAAAAATCACTACACTGCCGCCATYAAGGTGCCTAATGGCATTTCGACGATCATAATGCTCTACAATCCCGCTCATAGGAATCGCGGACATCAAGCGAGTAGCAATATTGGACCGTTCCAAGGCATCACGCATAGCCAAGCCATTCATCACAGTGGCTAACATGCCCATGTGATCACCGGTAACGCGATCTAAACCGGCTTCATTCAGCGTGGCTCCGCGAAACAAATTACCGCCGCCCAACACTAATCCCACCTGAACCCCAATGCCCACCAACTGACCGATCTCTATGGCCATCGCATCAAGTATTTTAGGGTCAATGCCAAAGCCCTGCTCTCCAGCAAGCGCTTCCCCACTTAACTTTAATAATATTCGCTTAAATTTGGGTCGTCGATCCGAATCTACCATCAACTGGTCACCTTGATTGAATGCAAGTATTTAACCGAAAAGCCTCAGTTCGATCGCGAAAGCTCATACAAGCTTATAACACACCCAACTGAGGCTTACGGTTTCAGTTCTTATTCAACACTAGGTATTAAGTAATACTTAGGCTGAACACCTAATCCACAGCAGCTTTTCAGGCCGCCGCACGGTAGGCAAACACAATAATTTTTCTAATTAAGAACCTTCTACTTGAGCGCGCACTTCTTCAGCGAAGTCCACTACTTCTTTTTCAATCCCATCACCTACCTCAAAACGCACAAACGCAATTATTTCTGCGTCCTGGCTTTTGGCTAATGCACCCACTTTAGTGTCTGGGTCTTTAACGAATGCTTGCTCAGTTAAGCTCACTTCCGCTAGGTATTTTTTAATCCGACCGTTAATCATTTTTTCGATGATTGCATCGGGCTTACCACTTTCTTTGGCTTGCGCTGTAAAGATTTCTCTTTCTTTATCTAGCAACTCAGCAGAAATATCTTCTGGATTTACTTCCAAAGGATTCACTGCCGCGACGTGCATTCCTACGTCTTTGCCCAGTGCTTCAGTACCGCCTTTTAAGCTAACCAATACACCGATTTTGCCATTATGAATATAGGTACCAACACAACCTTCAGGTGCTGAAGCAATGACTGCACGGCGAACCTGAATATTTTCACCGACTTTTTGTACCAATGCCTGACGAGTTTCTTCAAGACTAGTCGCGCCACCTTCTTCAGAAGGAAGAGCCATCAATTTTTTAATGTCAGTTTCTTGAGTCTCAAGTGCACGACTCACTATCAATGCTACAAAATCTTTAAAATTATCATCGCGAGCAACGAAGTCAGTTTCGCTGTTTACTTCAAGTAACACACCGAGCTTACCGTCTTCGGAAACTTTAACAGCAACAGCACCTTCAGCAGCAGTACGGCCTGCTTTCTTAGCCGCTTTAGCCTGACCAGACTTGCGTAAATTCTCGATCGCTAGCTCTATATCACCGTCGGTCTCAACCAATGCCTTTTTACAGTCCATCATGCCCAGACCGGTGCGTTCACGTAGTTCCTTAACTTGTGCGGCAGTTACAGCCATTACAATACCCTCGTTGAGTTTTAACTCACTGAATTTGTTTGGAAAAAAGGGGGCCACGCCCCCTTTTTCTCGATACTTCGACTCGTGTCATCTGCGCGTATATAGAGGCGACTCAATCGCCTCTTATACTGCGCTCACTAGGACACTATTTTTTGTCGGCTTCAGCTTTCGCTTCACCTTCAGAGGCGCCTTTATCGTTCACTTCAACGAAACCGCCTTCTTCGACTTCAACTTCACCTTTTGCAGCATTAACACCTTCTAAACAAGTGTCAGCCATGCCAGCAACGTAAAGCTGAATCGCACGAATCGCATCATCATTACCTGGAATAACGTAATCAACGCCATCAGGGTTACTGTTCGTATCGACAATACCTACTACAGGGATGCCTAATTTATTAGCTTCTGTGATAGCGATTCTTTCATGATCCACGTCAACTACAAACAGTAGATCAGGCAATCCGCCCATATTCTTAATACCGCCAAGGCTACGCTCTAGCTTTTCCATTTCACGGCTACGCATCAAAGCTTCTTTTTTAGTCAGCTTCTCAAAAGTACCGTCTGCCGCTTGAGCTTCTAGAGTCTTCAACCGACGAATGGATTGACGAATAGTTTTATAGTTAGTCAGCATTCCACCCAACCAGCGGTGGTCAACGTAAGGCATGCCTACGCGAGAAGCCTCTTCACGAATAATTTGACCCGCGGCTCTTTTAGTTCCTACGAACAACACTTTGTTGTTTTTACTTGCCACAGACTTAACGACTGCAAGCGCTTCATTGTAAGCCGGAAGAGTAATTTCTAAATTGATAATATGAATCTTATTGCGAGCCCCAAAAATGTACTTGCCCATTTTAGGATTCCAATATCGAGTCTGATGCCCGAAATGCACGCCTGCTTTAAGCATGTCGCGCATAGTTGCTGCATTTGCCATAGTAATACCTTGAATTGTATGGGTTAGGCCTCCATACACCCCATTATTTAACTTTCGATTTGATTATGCCAAGCCCTCTCCTATCTCTAGGAAGAATAAGCCAACGACTAATCGCCTCGAAGCACCCAAATAACGTGTCGATGTATGTGAGTATTTTTAAATGAATGTCATAAACTACAGAAACTTGGCCAATAAACACCTCCATTTACAGGAGATTAAGCCCAAATCAAGCCCCGCTCTCTGCGCCTTAATTAGGAACAAATTTCGAGTCAATCAAGGCCCTTAAGTGAAGCAAATATTCAGTGCAACACATTTACTGTCCAATCAACCAACTAGTTTAGACCACCAAGCGGCGCTTTATACCATAATCCCTGTATAAATACAAAACACATGCCCTATAAACCCCTGATCCATCAGATTAATCACAGGCCTTGCTGAACGGGCAATGACTCGATATATTTGCGTTTCGACTAGCGGGTGCGTAACAGATCGAGGAGTCTATAGTTGATAGGGGCAACTTCCAGAAGCCACATCAACCGACTCAACTCATCACGCCCCAGCAAAATCACTTTTTCACTGCTCATTCATGCACCGAGGCTCTGAGGCTCTTTAACAAAGAACCCTTAAATCAATTAGACTCGTTGCGCTTTTGTACACACCCTAACTCGTAAGAATTTTAATGGCTATATCAATTAAAACCGCTGAAGAAGTGGAGAAAATGCGTGTCGCTGGCAAGCTTACCGCACAAACCATCGAGATGATTGGCGAACACGTAAAGGCGGGGGTTAGCACCGAACAGCTCAACCAAATATGTCACGACTATATAGTCAACGAACTAGACGCGATCCCTGCCCCACTGAATTACAACGGTTTTCCAAAGTCTATTTGCACATCAGTCAACCATGTCATTTGCCACGGCATCCCCAATGACACTAAGATCCTCAAAAACGGCGACATCATTAACATCGACGTTACCATTATTAAAGACGGTTACCACGGCGATTCCAGCGTCATGTTTATCATAGGCAAACCGACGCCAATCATTGAACGCTTAGTCAACATAACGCAGGAATGCTTGTACTTAGGAATCGAGCAAGTCAAGCCGGGCGCAAGACTGGGCGACATCGGCGAAGCGATTCAAAAGCACGCYGAAAAAAATCATTATTCGGTGGTTAGAGAATATTGCGGGCACGGTACCGGAAAAATTTTCCACGAAGAGCCTCAAGTGCTTCACTATGGCAAACGAAACACCGGCATTGAAATCGTACCGGGAATGGTTTTCACCATCGAACCTATGATCAACCAGGGCAAACGTCACACCAAGCTTTTAGCGGATGATTGGACTGTGGTCACAAAAGACCGCAAACTATCAGCCCAATGGGAGCACACCTTGCTAGTCACCGATACTGGCTGTGAAGTACTCACCCAAAGAAGCGATGAAGTCCTGCCGTAACCCCCGTCCCTTTAAAAAACTGGCTATTTACCATGCATAGAACTGAGATTAACGAGTCCAATTACGTAGACCTTTTTGAACTCAGTTCTTTTTCGTCCGCTTATCAAGCCAATGAAAACAAAGCGCTCTACCTCAAAGCGTTCTTAAACCAAGCGCAAAGCACGATTAACGACGAATTTATTGCCGGCGGCTCCGTCGTTCAAGCCGTGCAAAAAAGAGCTTGGCTTATCGACCAACTACTCACCTACCTGTGGAATGAGTTTGGATTTGAACAAGCCAAGGATATTGCCTTGGTAGCCGTGGGCGGATACGGCCGCGGGGAATTACACCCCCACTCCGATATAGACTTATTGGTGCTATTCAAAAATGATAAGCACACACATCATATTGAGGCCGTTGAAGAATTCCTTCGCCTCTTATGGGATATAGGCATTGATCTAGGCCATAGCGTACGCACCCTGGCACAATGCATTGAAGAAGCCCGCAAAGACGTCACGATCGCCACCAACCTGATCGAAAGCCGAATTATTTCAGGCCCCAAAAAACTATTTACTCAACTCCAAAACAAAACCCAATGGGATGCCACCTGGACCAGTAAAGAGTTCTTCAAAGCAAAACGCCAAGAACAAAATTTAAGGCATGAAAAGCATAATTACACCGAGTACAACCTCGAACCTGACTTAAAGAATGCTCCCGGCGGACTGCGCGACATTCAAAGTATTGGCTGGGTCGCTAAACGCCACTTTGACACCAGTTCAATCCAGCAGTTAATCGAACAAGGCTTCCTGTCCCCGTTTGAATTCAACGCGCTTGAAGCGGGTCAGAACTTCCTCTGGGAACTACGCTACCACCTTCATATACTCAGTGGTCGGGGCGAAAACAAGCTGCTTTTCGACTATCAATGCACCATCGCAGAAAAAATGGGCTTATCAGACTGTGACAACAGCCTCGCCGTCGAACAACTGATGAAACGTTATTACCGCACTGCGTTAGCGCTGTCGGAATTAAACGATGTATTACTGCAACATTTTAATGAAATCATTCTAGAAGATGATTTAGAAGTTGAGATCACTCCGATCAACGAGCGTTTTCAACTTAGAAATGGCTACATGGAGGCCGTGGACGAAGCGATTTTTCGTACTCACCCGCCCGCACTACTGGAAGTGTTTACACTCATGGCCCACATTCCCGACCTTAAAGGGGTTCGCGCCAGTACAATTCGCCAAATCAGAGATAACCGCCACTTAATCACCGAAGAATTTCGAAACACGCCCGAAAATTGCCAGCAGTTTATGGCCTTACTTAAGTCTCCTTACCGACTTTTCTCTCACCTTCGGCAAATGAAACGCTACGGCATATTAGGCCGCTACATTCCTGCATTCGGCGCGGTTATTGGGCAAATGCAATACGACCTTTTTCATATCTACACGGTCGATGCGCATACGTTATTAGCCATAAAAAATATGCGCCGATTCCGCTACGATGAAGAAAAAAAGCGCTTCCCGATTGTCTACTACATCGTTAAGCAACTGCCTCACATTGAAATCCTATATTTAGCGGGTCTATTTCACGACATCGCCAAAGGCCGAGGCGGCGACCATTCCGAGCTAGGTCAAATTGACGCCGTTGAATTCGCTCAACTGCATGATATCTCCTCTAAAAATACCCGTTTACTGGCCTGGCTAGTGGAAAACCACCTGATCATGTCAGTGACCGCACAGAAAAAGGATTTATCCGACCCTGACATTATTCATCGCTTCGCCGAAAAAGTAGGCGACGAAACACATTTAGATTACTTGTACGCCCTCACCGTTGCGGATATTTGTGCCACCAACCCAAGCCTCTGGACGGGCTGGAAGGCCACATTACTCAGACAGCTTTATACCGAAACAAAGCGCGCTCTACGACGCGGCCTCAGCACGCCAGTGGACAAAAAGGAACGATTAAGTGAAACGCGAACAGAAGCCCTGATACGCATCGGGCATCAAGGCGTTGAAGTGGCCGAATCAAAAATTCAAGTCCTCTGGGATGACCTAGGCGAGGATTACTTCCTACGAGAATCCGCGACGGATATTGCCTGGCACACTCCGGCCATCGTCAATCACCCTCATCCTGACCAGCCTCTGGTATTGATTCGTGAAACCACCGACCGCAAGTTTGAAGGTGGTACTCAAATTTTTGTTTATACGGAAGATAAGACCCACTTATTCGCGGCAACCGTAGCAGTGCTCACCCAACTTGGGCTAACCATTGAAGACGCGCGCATCATCACCTCTAACAGCAATTTCAGCCTAGACACTTACATCGTACTCGAAGAAGACGGCACCCCCATAGGCGATAACCCCGGCCGCATCACGGCCATTAAGCAATCCCTGACCACAGCGATACAGGACACCTCAAGCTACCCCGAGATTATCAACCGACGAATCCCTCGCCAACTCAAGCACTTCGACATTCGCACCCAGGTAAGCCTGCGAGACAGCGCACGGCACCCGTACTCAATTTTAGAACTCAGCACGCTAGATCGCCCTGGATTACTGGCCCAAATCAGCGCCATATTTGTACGATTTCAAGTGCAATTGCGCAACGCGAGAATAGCCACCCTAGGCGAGCGCGCCGAGGACGTATTTTTTCTCACGGACCAAAATGACCAACCCTTCTGCGACACCCCCTTAGCCAAACAGCTAGAACAAGCATTTTGTGATCAATTTGATACCTTAGAGCAATGATCAAGATCCAAAGGGCTAGTTTCGAGGTTTGCTTTCAATACGTTACTGCATACGTATAACGCCATAGGTATCACGCCATACCTTTAGCGATCATCTCGGATTCACGGGTCTAATTTCAAAGCCCTAAAAAATGATCCGCTTCGGGGTATAATTCTTTTCGCAATCGAAAGCGGAATTTAGGATAATAGGCCCACACGGGTGAGCGCCGATCCTTAAACCGCCCCTCGCCCTCAAATCCATGCGCTCGAAATAGATAAGCCTTACGTAGATTGGCAGGAAACCCTATGAAACCGGAATTAGCCGCCTTACACCCCTATCCMTTTGAAAARMTTCGTCAACTCAAAGAAGGCATTACACCGCCACAAGCGCTCTCGCCCATTCTATTATCCATTGGCGAACCCAAACACACCCCGCCAAGCTTTGTACTCGACACCCTAAAAGACTCCCTAGGTGAGATTAGCGCGTACCCTAGCACTAAAGGCAACWCTCAGATTCGAATCGCCATTGCTGATTGGCTAACRCARCGGTTTCAATTAGCAGCARACAGCCTTGACCCCGAACACCACGTAYTACCGGTCAACGGCACACGAGAAGCACTCTTCGCCTTTGCCCAAGTGGTGGTCGACAGTCGTAAAGCGGATCCTGCGGTATTAATGCCTAATCCGTTTTACCAAATCTACGAAGGCGCCACGCTGCTGGCCGGTGCCACCCCGGTCTATCTCAACTGCAACGCAGAAAATAATTACTTACCTGATTACACTCAGGTAGACGAGGCAACCTGGCAGCGCTGCCAACTGCTCTACTTATGCACTCCTGGCAACCCCTGCGGCACCGTATACGACCTAGACCAATTAATAGAATTAATTAAACTCGCCGATCGTTACGATTTCATCATTGCATCCGATGAATGTTATTCCGAAATATACCTCGACGAAAACACCCCTCCGCCGGGTTTGCTACAAGCGTGTCAGAACATGGGGCGTAACGACTACCAACGTTGCGTGGTATTTCATAGCTTATCGAAACGCTCCAACCTTCCCGGCCTGCGTTCTGGCTTTGTAGCTGGGGATCAACACGTATTAGCGGCCTTTTTAAAGTATCGCACCTATCACGGCAGCGCCATGCCGTTACCCACCCAACTTGCCAGTGCTGCGGCTTGGAGTGATGAACAACACGTGCAAGATAACCGTCAGCTGTACCGCATAAAATTCGAGGCGGTAAGCGACATATTAGGTGACGTCATCCCAATCGAAGTGCCCCCGGCCGGATTTTATTTATGGCTTAACACCCCCATCGACGACATTGAATTCGCGCAGCGATTATATGCCCAACAAAACATWACCGTACTRCCCGGTCAATTTTTRTCTCGCTCAACCCCCACTCACGATGYGTCTCACAACCCAGGGCAAAATCGCGTTAGAATTGCTCTGGTAGCCAATGAAGCAGAATGCATCGACGCAGCCCAGCGCATAAAACAGTTTCTTAGCGATAACGATTTCCAAAAGACTACAGACAAAGCAAGCAACGAGAGCAAGAAATAATATGACCACCCTCTACGGCATTAAAAATTGCGACACCATCAAAAAAGCCCGTCGTTGGCTTGAACAGAACGATATTGAGTATCAATTCCACGACTACCGTAAAGACGGCTTAAGCGCAGATCAGCTCACACAATGGTGCGAGCAATTAGGCTGGGAAARCCTAGTCAATAAACGCGGYACCACCTGGCGTAAATTGCCCGATGAAATCAAACAAAACATCGATTTAAGCAGCGCCATCGAAATCATGCTGGAACAACCAGCCATTATTAAGCGGCCTTTGCTGGATACCGGCACAGAGAAATTATTAGGTTTTAACGAACAGCAATATTCAGAACTTCTAAAAGGATAAATAACACATGAGCAATGACACATTTTTCAGTTTGGCCATCGGCGTCGGCACACACAACAGCAAAGGCGAATGGCTGGAAGTATTTTATCCTCAACCTATTTTTAATCCAGAGCCTGCACTGGTAAAAGCCATTGGCGCACAACTAGACTACCAACAAGGCAATAGCACCCTGCCTATTACTACCGAACAAGTCGCAGGTTTAAGTGACGCGCTCACGCAAAACAATCAGCCCACATTGGCCGCCGCAGTGAAATCAATGGCCACTAGCCAACGCCCCTTAGTCGTCACCATTTTACAAAGCGATGCCGCGCCTCAATCAACCCCCGAAGCGTACTTAAAACTGCATTTAATTTCACACCGCATGGTGAAACCCCACGGCACCGACCTCTCTGGCATCTTCGGCTTATTACCCAATGTCGCTTGGACCAACCAAGGTGCGATTGACCTAGAAGAATTACCTCAACGTCAACTCGACGCACGTCTAGCGGGTCAATTACTGGAAGTCATGTCCATAGACAAGTTCCCTAAAATGACCAACTACGTCGTCCCCAAAGGCGTACGCATCGCACACAGCGCGCGCGTTCGTTTAGGGGCTTACCTAGGCGAAGGCACCACCGTGATGCACGAAGGCTTCATCAACTTCAATGCCGGCACCGAAGGCACTAGCATGATCGAAGGACGTATCTCTGCGGGTGTCATGGTAGGCAATGGCAGCGATCTAGGCGGCGGTTGTAGCACCATGGGAACGCTCTCTGGAGGCAACAACGTTATTATTTCTGTAGGCGATGAATGCCTACTTGGMGCCAACKCWGGCTTRGGCATTCCTTTAGGGGATCGTTGTACCATTGAAGCAGGGCTGTACATTACGGCTGGCTCGAAAATACAAGTCCTCGACGACAGCAATCAATTGGTCGAGACAGTAAAAGCCAAAGACCTTGCCAGCAAGTCGGATTTACTATTTCGTCGTAACTCAGTCTCCGGTGCAATTGAATGTAAAACCAACAAAACCGCCATTGAACTTAACGAAGAGCTACACTCGAACAACTAGATTCGAAGTGCCAGTCCCACTATAAAAACCCGAAGCCCTAGCGAAACAGCGGGGCTTCAGTCCCTATAGAGCATTAAAGAAATCATGTCGGCAAATCATCAGAAAGAAAAACTTGAATTTAATAARYTRCAWAAACGTTTACGWCGATCAGTMGGCARTGCCATTGCCGAYTTCAAYATGATCGAAGCCAACGACAAAGTGATGGTTTGCCTATCCGGCGGGAAAGACTCCTACACCATGCTCGACATCCTACTTAACCTACAAAAATCAGCCCCCATTGATTTTGAAATCGTCGCGGTTAACTTGGATCAAAAGCAGCCGGGCTACCCCGAAGAGGTTTTACCTAACTACCTTGCCACGCTGGATATTCCCTATCACATTGTTGAAAAAGACACCTACAGCATAGTCAAAGAAGTGATTCCAGAAGGCAAAACCATGTGTTCCCTGTGCTCACGGTTACGCCGAGGCTCACTGTACGGTTTCGCAGAAAAAATTAACGCCACCAAAATCGCACTTGGCCATCACCGCGAAGACATATTAGAAACCTTGTTCCTGAATATGTTTTACGGCAGCAAACTCAAAACCATGCCGCCTAAACTGCGCAGTGACGACGGTAAAAATGTTGTGATTCGACCGTTAGCGTACTGTAAAGAAAAAGACATTGCGCAATACTCCGATTATAAAAACTTCCCTATTATCCCTTGCACACTGTGTGGCAGCCAAGACAATCTGCAACGGCAAGTGATTAAAGAAATGCTGCAAGAATGGGAAAAAAACCATCCCGGTCGACTGCAGAACATGCTTAAAAGTTTGCAAAATGTAGTGCCATCGCACTTGTTGGATACTGAGCTTCACGACTTTCAATCCTTGACTATTTCTCGACCTAATTCCGACCAAGACCCGACCCAACAAGCCTTTAGCGCCAACAAACTTCCACTCACTAATATTCAATCGTAAATTTATCCATGACTATCGATCTAGCCCAAATCACCGCCGACACATTAGCACTCAGTCGCGATCTCATTCAGCGCCCTTCCGTCACCCCCAAAGACGAAGGCTGCCAAGCCCTGATGATTGAACGCTTAGAAGCCATTGGTTTCACCGTTAAAAAACTACGCTTTGGCGACGTGGATAATTTTTGGGCCACTCACGGCCAAAGCCAGCCGCGCTTAGTATTCGCAGGACATACCGACGTTGTACCCACTGGCGATGTAGACGAGTGGACAGACCCACCGTTTGACGCCTTAGTAAAAGACGGTTTCTTATACGGCCGTGGCAGCGCCGACATGAAAGGCAGCCTGGCGGCCATGGTCACCGCCTGCGAGCGCTTTGTGAAGCACAACCCCAACCATCAAGGCACCATTGGCTTTCTGATCACCAGTGATGAAGAAGGCCCGGCCACCAATGGCACGGTAAAGGTTGTGCAATACCTGCAAGACAACAACATCCCCATGGACTGGTGCATCGTCGGTGAACCATCAAGCACTGAGCACCCTGGCGACATTATTAAAAATGGTCGTCGAGGCTCATTAGGCGCAGTCATGACCATCCAAGGCAAGCAAGGTCACGTTGCCTACCCTCACCTGGCGAAAAATCCAATTCATCTGGCCGCGCCGGCGCTGGCTGAGTTGAGCCAACAAACCTGGGATCAAGGTAACGAGTACTTTCCACCGACCTCGTTTCAAATTTCCAACATCCACAGTGGCACAGGCGCCACCAATGTCATCCCGGGTAAAATTGAAGTGGTCTTTAACTTTCGTTTTTCTACCGAATCAGACCAAGCCAGTCTCGAAGCCAGAACTAATAAAATCCTCGATCAACACGGCCTTGACTATCACATTGAATGGAATCTAAGTGGCTTACCTTTTCTAACCGAGCCAGGCGAATTAGTCAAAGCCGCGCAACACGCGATCAAAAAAACCAACGGCATTAGCACCGAATTATCCACCGCTGGTGGCACCTCAGACGGGCGCTTTATTGCCCCCACAGGCACCCAAGTAATTGAAATCGGCCCGGTCAACAGCACCATTCACCAAGTGGACGAATGCGTGAAGGTCACCGATTTAGGCGAAGTCTCCTCAATTTATGAAATCATGCTAGAGCAACTCTTGCCCACTAAGGCTTAATCAAACTAATCAACCCGAAACAGCAATGACGCTAATAAAAATATAAAACCGTCAATGCTGTTCCACTCCTCCCCCTTATTCATTTTGGCTATTAACCTCACGCGACT
This sequence comes from Gammaproteobacteria bacterium, assembly GCA_002402085.1. GTDB lineage: Bacteria > Pseudomonadota > Gammaproteobacteria > Pseudomonadales > UBA3067. Next base: position 5,535 of record NVVB01000082.1, on the reverse strand, counting down.
AATCTCATCACCTTATTAGAGCGCCATTACTGCTCTAACGCATAAAATATGGCGGTCTCTTTAGCCATTTAAATCATCCACGGCCAAACTCACTACAGGCCTTAGTTATCGTTCCTAACGCGACCAAAACCATCTATTTTACAAGGCCCTACATTACAAGCGCTGAGTTCCTAAGCTGGGCAGGAAGCAAGCTAACCCACTCATTCTAATAATTATTTCAAGCCGAATGCGACAAACCAAGCTAAATTTAATAGACGGCAACTAAAAAAATTTAGAGTTTCGGCTATGCGTAATATTCGAGTTAACGAGGTCAGTGCGGGCATGATGGCCGGCCAAGATATTTGTGATCGTAGTGGTCGATTACTGATATCCAGCGGCACGTTACTCAATGACTCCCAAATTAGAACCCTAAAAACCTGGGGGATTTCTGAAATCACCGTGGCAGGAGAAAACACCACCTCTCCGCTTCAGAACGTAGAAGTACTGGATGCCCACTTACTCGCGGCTAAAGAACTAGTGAAAGACCGATTTCGATTTAACGACCACGACCTCCCCGCCGTTGCGGAATTTGAAAAAGTGCTCACGCTCAGAGAAGCAACCGAAATGGCGAAAAAAGATGCGCATTAATCCAGACGAATTATTCCAAGCGGATCTTTCTATTGCATCGCTACCGGATATTTATTCCCGTTTAGAAGAAGCCATTGATGCGCCGGACACCTCATTCGAACACATCGGTGCGTTAATCTCTTCAGACCCAGCACTGGCTGCACGCATGTTACGTCTAGCCAATAGCGCATTATTCAAAATCATTAATCCCGTAGACTCTATCTATACAGCCATATCAGTCATAGGCACCAAACAACTTAGAGACCTTGTACTTGCGACCATAGTCATCGACAAATTTGAAGGAATGGATTCAGACCGACTTAACATGGAAGACTTTTGGCGTCACAGTATTGCCTGCGGCATCGCTGCAAGAGTAATCGCCACCTATCAACGCGAGCCCAACGTCGAGCGGTATTATTTAATGGGCCTTTTTCATGACATGGGAAGAATTATATTACTCAGCAAACTGCCTAAAGAAGAAACCGAAATTCTCATTCAAGCCGACGAACAAAACTGTTTAGTTCAGCCCTTAGAAAAAGAGGTGCTGGGTTTTGATCACGCAGACATTAGTGCGCGATTGCTCGGAATATGGAATTTACCCGCCATACAACAAGAAGCCGTCAATTACCATCACTCGCCCCTGCAGGCGCCTAACGAAGCAGCAGCAGCCAGCATCGTCCACGTCGCAGACTGGATTGCCCACGGTTTAAACTACGGCACCAGTGGCGMGAAATTTGTCCCCACCCTCGATCAGGGTGCCTGGGACTTACTGCGTATTCCCACCAGTGCATTGGAGACACTGGTTAAACACATTGAAGAACAATACCTTTCTACCATTAACTTATTTCTCAAACGGCACTAACGTTATGTCTAAGCCGAAAACAGAGATAATCAGCGACGAGCACCTTAAAGAAAGAATTTCTTTTTTAGAAGACGTCAACCGTTGGCACTTAATGGCCTTGGATATATTTAACTCCATTAGTCAGCTCTACCATCAAGGCGACACCGAAAAAACGCCGCTGGAAATATTCCAACAAACCGCGCCTTTTACGCGGCTAATCTGCGAATTCGAACAAACGGGTTTCTGCGGAATTAATGAAAAAAAAGCCAGTTTTCACTTAGTGTATACCGATGCAGAATCGGAAAAAGAACAAATCAGCGAAGACCTTGAACAACTCATCGACAACGGCGACTTCGCCTGGGCGCTCAACCTTTCTGAACCGACTATCACGGTTTTACGCGATAGAACGCTTGTCCTAACGCCAATCTCCACCCCGTCTCGAATTAGAGGCATGTTTATTGGTTACCTCAAAGAACAAACAGCTTTTGAGAACCGCCATAAACGAGGCTTAACCGCCATCATTCAAAACTGCGCCTACGCCATTGAGAGCAGTGAGCTACAAAATGTTATTCGAGATCAAAATCAAAAATTAGTTAAAGCCGTAGTCTCTCAAACCAGAAAACTGGAATACCAACACAATCACAATCAGCTCACTCGTCTACCAAACCGAGCCAGTTTAAAAGATTCAGTGAGCAACGCCATTAACCGCAGCGAACATTCTGGGCACTTAGTGGCGGTGATTTTGATTGATCTTGATATGTTTAAACGAGTCAATGAAAGCTTTGGCCACTCCGCCGGCGATGAATTACTACGCCAAGTCAGTGCACGGTTAACCAAAAATATGCGCGCTTACGACTCGGTGGCTCAGCTCAGTAACAGCCCTGAGACCAGCGACCCAAATGCGGACCCACAAGATGTAGACCCACATATTTCCCGGAACCAGGGCATAGACCCCAATCAAATCAGCCACTTTGGCGGCGACGAATTCTGTATTTTACTTGGCGACGTGACCACCCAAAACGACGTCAAAGGGGTGCTAAATCGAATTCAAAAAGACCTCTCTCAGCCTTTTTCTTTTGGCTCCCACCAGATCATCCAAAACTTTAGCGCGGGCGTAAGCTTATCGCCAGACCACGGTAAAAGCTCAGAGCAACTCATTCAGTGTGCCGACATCGCGCTTTACCATGCCAAGTCCAAAGGTCGCAATCAATACGTTTTCTATACCCCCTCCATGAAAAAGGAGACCTTGCACCACTTAGACTTGTCCGCAAAACTCTACAAAGCACTTTCGGAAAATCAATTCACGCTAAACTACCAACCCCAAATCAACACTCAAACGCTCGAAATYATCGGTCTGGAAGCCTTAATCCGCTGGGTCGACGATGCCAACAACACCATTCCACCCAATCACTTTATTCCAATGGCAGAAGAGTTAGGTTTAGTCATTCCGATTGGGAATTGGGTCATCAAAGAAGCGTGTGAGCAGATTAAACTGCTTGAGAACGAAGGGTTCAGCGATATCCCAATCGCCGTCAATATAGCAGCCCAACAATTCGCTCAGGAAAACTTCCTGAGCCAAGTGCTCGACGAAATCCATAATGCAGGCATAAAACCAGAGTTATTAGAGATAGAATTAACCGAACGGGTCATCATGGATGACGTAGAAGAGACCATTAAATCACTCAACAATCTTCATGACTACGGCATTAAAATTTCAGTCGATGACTTTGGTACCGGGTATTCTTCACTGAGTTACTTGAAGCGATTCCCTATCGATACCCTAAAAATAGATAAATCATTTATAGACGATGTCGCTAAGAGTAGCGACGATGCCGCTATAGTCACCGCAATTGCTGCCTTAGCGAAAAGTCTACACCTGAATATTATTGCCGAAGGCGTAGAAACAGAAAACCAAGTCGACTTCCTCAACTCGTTAAGTTGTTTTTATGTCCAGGGCTACCTGTACAGCAAACCTCTCAATCAAGAACAACTGATACATTTTCTCAAAGAAAACCGAAAACTCCACACTCCCAAGCAGGGTTCTGGCGACCAACACCCCAACGAACCCTACCCCAGCAAAGCCATGCAGACTAAAAAGCCCCCGCCGACTCCCTCACACTAATAACAACGCTAGAAATAGAAACGAAACCCTACGTGAGCGCCTTCATCAACATCTACACTGGCGTTATTCTCTAAATTGACATTAACGCGCCGGTAACCCAAATAAACATCAGCAGCCTCCATCACTCTAAGCTCAAGCCTAAACGCGGCTTCCCAGATACCATCCACGTCGTCGAAAGCAATCACATCCGGGGAATAATACAACTGACCGCCCAAGGCAAGGGCTGGAAGCGTTGGGAATGCGTAACGACCAAAACCACCGACCGCTAACCCGGCGCCATTGCCCGCATCCAGATCAAAAGCCATCAAACTCATGCCGAGTCCTAAATAGCTGTGTGAATTAGTTTTTTGAACTAGATTAATTCCCAGCGTAGCAAAATCACCGTCATCTTCATGATGTAAAAGGCTCGCCGAATAGCTCAAATTATCTCTGCCCAACGGAGCCATAAACTCGACTCGAGCAGCCTCATCACGCAGATTAAAAGACCAAGACTCCGCCAATACATGCCCTACCGAAGCAGTCTGAATGACCACAGAGGCACACACCCACCTTAATCCACGTTCAAATACTCTTAACATTTACCGTCCCCTCAAACGTACCCAATCGTTAATTCAGATCAATCGTTCGATCACCTGAAACTACCCCTACTGATAGGCCAATAGCCAGCCTACACGTCGACTTCATTTCACTCTGCCAACGATGATAACACGTCCATTTTCTATCCCAAAAACCGCCTAATTGCGCCAAGAAACTGACTTAGCAAAACGAAGTTACCAACAGCGTACAATAACTCACACTTATTTATTCCCAAAACAAGTGAAAACAGGTTTAATTGGGCCAAATCTAACAATCATTCTAAGAAAAATACGCATCTAAAAACAAAGGTCTAATTAATGAGCAATAAAAGCGATTCCGCTGAACAAAACACCCGCATCACTCACGAACAAGCCATCCAAAATGGCATGCTAATCGCCTACCATGCGCAGCAAACACCGGACGCAATAGCGCTGATAGCAACAGGCAAAGAGTACACATTCCAACAATTCAACGCGCGCATCAATCAGCTCGCCCGCGTACTGCGTAACTACAACCTAGGTGAAGGCGACGCCGCTGCATTAATCTGTACCAATCGCGCGGAATTCTTAGAAGCCATGTTTGCCACCGCGCGCACCGGGATTCGTATCACCCCCATCAATTGGCACCTTACCGCCAAAGAAATTAACTACATCGTAGAAAACTGCGAAGCCAAAGCCATCATCGGTGACGCAGCGCTCTCAGAAAAACTACAACAGGTCGGTGAACAATTTCCACAAATTGAGGCCAAGCTTTCCGTAGGCGGCGCGATTGAAGGATTCACTGGCTACGACGCACTCATCGAAACACAGGAAAGCAGCAATATTGATTCACCGTGCATGGGCGGGCAAATGCTCTACACCTCAGGCACCACAGGCYTCCCGAAAGGCGTGTACCGTAAACCGGGTGCCGCGGCGCGCGCCGGTCAAGAACACCTCGCCAAAGTCTTTGATTTCAAACCAGGCAACGACTTCTCATCGATTACAGGCCCGCTCTACCACGCCGCCCCGCTCGCATTCACCTGCACCCTGCCCCTCAACATGGGCATGGGCGTGCTTATTATGGAACAGTGGGACTGTGAAGAGTTCCTGGCCAATGTCGAACGCCATAAGGTCACCCACACTCATTTAGTTCCCATCATGTTTCACCGTCTTCTGGCCTTGCCTGAAGACGTTAAAGCAAAATACGACCTATCCAGCCTGCGTTTCGTAATTCACGGAGCTGCGCCCTGCCCAGTACACGTCAAGCAAGCCTTTATGGACTGGGTAGGCCCCATCGTGTGGGAATACTACGCCGCCACTGAAGGCATCGGCACCATGGTACCGCCTCAAGTTTGGCTCAAAAAACCAGGGACAGTGGGCAACCCCACTTTAGGCGCACTGAAAGTAGTCGG
>NVVB01000081.1 GCA_002402085.1 Gammaproteobacteria bacterium | reverse complement strand
TTATTTTATTTGTTAAGTTGAATTTTTCTAATTAATTTACTTTGGCAATGATATTGCTTAGTTGAGAGAATGAAAAAGAAACCTGACATAATGCTAGTTCTTGCCGTCATTTTTGGATTAGGCGTTTTGGTAAGTAGTTACACTCAAGGTGAAATTTCACCGGAGAGCGTGGCAAAACAATACGTCATTCGATAGAACGTTCGCTTCGAATATTCCTAAAATTCGAATAGGTTGCAATCCGTAACCGCTAGATCAAGTGGCACATCCCACCTCCTCAAAGGAATCTCGTCAATTCTTTGGAATTGATGCCCGACCCCCACTAAAACTGGCTTGCGCGTTGGACTTTTGACTTTAAAGCAAAATGTCCGATCGTAGTATCCACCCCCCATTCCGATGCGATTACCTCGCTGATCAAATGCCACTAAGGGCGTAATGACTAAATCCAGCGCCCAGGGCGGAATTTGGCTTGAATTTGATGCTAAGGGTTCGGGAATGCCGTACTTATTGGTGGCCAGTGCTTGTCCTTTTTTGTAGCGGCTAAAAAGAAGTTTTTTGTTGCAAGGAGCCAGGGCGGGTAGGTAGCAATGCTTGCCCATTTTCCAGGCTGTTTCTAATACAGGAATGGGGTCTATCTCTCCATCATTAGGCCAGTAAAGGGCTATGTGTTTGCTTCTTATGAATAAAGGGTGTCGAGTGAGCTGCTTGCACAGTGATAGAGAGGCCGTTTTTTGTTCGCTGACATTGAGGCTTCTACGTTGTTCGCGAATTGAATTACGAATGGTTTTTAGTGCCTGCATGGAGAGATGAGGAATCAGTGTCGTTAGTGAATGTGGATTTTAATCGATGGGATAAATTGTTGTGATTGATGCTGTGGTCAGTGCTGTGAATACAGGGCAATTGGCCAAGGTCTTAAGTTACAGTTCCCCAAAATGCCGCTGTTGATTAGGTCCTTGAACCTTTAGGTTCAAGGTGGCGGTCTCTGTTACGCTTCAGGCTTTCCGGCGGGCGGACGTGCGCAACGGCATAAACGAGAARCCCCCGGGTTGGTCTTTATAGGCTCGAGGACGATACCAACTGGCCAACACCTCAGGGAACTGAATAACCATTATAAACCAAAATAAAGATAATGCAGTATTGCAAAGCCGCCAAGTTTGTAAATATTGATATGTGCTAAAAAACGGCATGAAAAGTCGTTTTAAGTCTATACATTGTTGTAAAGCTGAGGTACCAAGCAAGCGCTGTGTTATAGGGACGTTTTAACCGTTTTTGGCGTACGTATAATGAATAGGGTTCGCTGGTGAGTCACGGCAGTGAAGCCGCCAGATAGGAATGGCTGTAAGGCAGGGGACCACGGCTAGCGTGTAGGCTGGTCTTAAGTGTTAGTTCTTAGGTTTTAGTTCTTAGGTTTTAGTTCTTAAATGTTAGTTCTTAGGCTTTAGATCTTAGGTGTTGTTTTAGGCGCGCGCTGGCACGGAGGCCAATGCTAGGGCTGAAGTGCGAGGGCTTGCTCGACTTTTTCGGTCAATGTTTGCAGGCGCTTTTTAGTTTGTTCAGTGGACTTTTTGATTTCTTTGTTGGCGCTGATTAATTCATTGCTGAGGTTGAGTGCCGTCATGACTGCAATGCGTTCGATGCCAATGATTTTGCCGGATTGGCGAATTTCGGTCATCTTGCTATTCAGTAAGCGCGCGGACTCCAGTAGGCTTTGCTCTTCTCCTTCAGGGCATGCAATTTGATACTCTTTGTCTAGGATTTGCACGCTGATATTGCTAGTTGGTTCGCTCATGAAGGGTGCTCGCTGAGTGGTCTCACTGGATTGTTGGGCCAAGGGGTTGGCTTAGTGGTCTAGTTCCAATGATTTTAGACGACTGATCATGGTTTCGACTTTGTTGCGTGCCAAATCATTCTTCTGAGTGAGTAAGGCCTTTTCTTTGGCCAAATTGTGCTCTTGAATTTTCAGTGACGATTTTTCACGTTTTAAGCTAACAAGTTGATCGATTAACGATTCTAGTCGATCTTCTAGGTAGTCTAATTGGTTGTCTAGCATAATTGGCAAAATTAAGGGTAGAAGTTAAAAGGAAGGGTGTGGGTCTCTATGAGTAATATAGAGCGCGCAAAAGCTTGGGTCAACGGAGATTACAGGATGCGGATGCTAGAAAAGGATAATTGGTACCCAAAAAGAAGTTATACTTGTGACTTTTAAGTTGGATTTTGTTCTGTTAGGAGTGTAGCTGGGTCATGAGTTTTGAATGTTTCAATGAGAAAATAACGTTTGATGAGATCGCTGAGAATTTGTCTGCCATTGGCGTTTATTCCGCTGCGTCGGAAATCCATGGCCTTATTTCCGGTTATATTTGTTCTGGTGGCGACGGCCATGAGGAAAATATTGTTCGCCTAGTGGCCGGGCAATTGGAGCTTGAATATTCTTCGGTGCTGGAAATTAATCAGTTGTTATCTTTTTTGACTAAACAAGTCATCGAGCAGTTGCAGCACCCTGACTTTGAATTTGAATTACTGCTGCCTGATGACGACATTGATGAGTTAAGGGCGTGCATCACGGCCCTTGGTTCTTGGTGCAGTGGCTTTATGATCGGTTTTGGGACCGGTGCTAAGAATTTAAAAGACCACGAAATTACTCGTGAGCTGCAAGAAATACTGAAGGACATGATGGCTATCGCCGAGGTAGAAGAGGCGGAGTACGTCGAGGAAGATGACGAAAACGATTTTTATGAGTTGATTGAGTTTGTACGTACTTCGAGCATGCTCATTTTTACAGAGTTGGCCCTACAACGAGAAGAGCAATCCGAAGATCAGCCGCAACAGCAATCGAAAGGCCCTGAATCGGACTCGGACTCTACCGTTCACTAATCGGAAAGACACATATGGCGCTTAAACGAGCTGAATTTGCCAGACGGCGTAAAGAGTTAATGGATTTGATGGCTGAAAATAGCATTGCCATTGTGTCCTCCTCTGAAGTTAAAGTCAGAAACCGGGACGTAGATTTTCCTTTCCGTCAGGACAGTGATTTTTATTATTTAACGGGCTTTTGCGAGCCTGAGTCGGTGGCGGTGTTTGCGCCTGGGCGAGAGCACGGCGAGTTTATTCTGTTTTGTCGTGAGCGAGACCCTGACAAAGAGACTTGGGATGGCTACCGCAGTGGACCAGAGGGCGCGTGTAAAGACTTCAAGGCCGATGATGCCTTCCCCATCACTGATATTGATGACATTCTGCCGGGCTTAATTGAGGGACGTCAACGAGTCTACTCGGCCATGGGCACGCATTCTGAATTTGACCACCAGTTAATGGAGTGGGTGAATGTTATTCGGGCTCAGTCTCGTAATGGCGCGCAACCCCCGGAAGAGTTTGTAGCACTTGATCATGTGTTGCATGAGATGCGTTTGTTTAAGTCRSCWGCWGAAATCAAAGTSATGGCRGARGCRGCGGAAATMKCSGCYGSSGCTCAYRTKCGKGCGATGCARYWYTGYMARGCRGGGCAKTTYGAATAYCAGTTRGARGCRGAGATWAATCATCATTTYGCSATGAAYGGTGCSCGTGARTCRGCCTATTCGGCAATCGTAGGCAGTGGCAAGAATGCCTGTACGCTGCATTACATTGAAAATAACTGTGAGTTAAAAGACGGCGATTTAGTGTTGATTGATGCGGGTTGTGAGCATCAATATTACGCCTCGGACATTACCCGTACGTTTCCTGTCAGCGGTAAATTCAGTGCGCCTCAAAAAGCCATTTATGAATTAGTACTGAAATCGCAATTGGCAGCCATTGCCCAGATTAAACCCGGCAGTACCTGGAATCGTAGCCACGATGTGACGGTGGAAGTGATTACCGAGGGCTTGGTTAAGTTGGGGTTATTAACTGGCGAAGTGGAAGACCGTATTGAGGACGAGTCCTATAAAAAGTTTTACATGCATCGAGCCGGTCATTGGCTGGGCATGGACGTTCACGATGTCGGAGATTACAAAGTCGATGGCGAGTGGCGGGTGCTAGAGACTGGCATGGTCATGACGGTTGAGCCGGGCATCTATATTCCCCAAGATTGCATGGACGTGGCCAAGCAATGGCGCGGTATTGGCGTACGCATTGAAGATGATGTGTGTGTGACCAAATCGGGTCATAAGGTGTTGTCGGCGGATGCGCCCAAAAGTGTTAAAGACATTGAGCGCTTGATGCGCTCTAAACGTAAGGCGAAAGCTAAATCCTAACGCTAGTCCTGCTAGCCCTTAATGCATACCGATAAACGCTGGAATTAATAATGGCGCAAGCAGAATTACAATTTGATGTATTAATTGTCGGCGGGGGGATGGTAGGAGCTACCTTGGCGTGTTTAATTGCCAAGACCACGTCGCTTAAAATCGCTGTGGTGGAAGCCGCACCGTTGCTTTCGGGGACGCAATCAGTACGTCCTTTTTCGCCCAGTTATGATTCGCGTAGTACCGCTTTGGCGAGCGGTACGATGCAAATATATCAGCAACTTGGTTTGTGGCAGGCGATCAGTGAACGCGCTGAGCCGATTCATAAAATACATGTTTCTGAATTAGGCCGTTTTGGATTCACCAGTATAGATCGTGATCAAGAAGGTGTGTCTGAATTGGGGTGTGTGGTTGAAAACGCGTGGTTAGGGCAGGTATTGTGCCGCCAGCTATTGGAGCATCCGTCCATTGAGTTATTTTCCCCAGCCTCTTTGCATGCCTTAAATTGGTGTGAAGACCCGAAGCGTTGGCATGCGGTGCTTGAGTCTAAGCCTGNTNNNTNGNNNNCGAAYGATGCGCCGAATGTGCAGTCGTTGCCGATTCATACGGATATCAGCGCCACGCTTTTGGTAGCCGCTGATGGCGTTAATTCGACCTGTTGCCGTTTGTTAAATATTGATCACCAGGTGGAGCATTACCAGCAGGCGGCTATTGTTGCCAATATCACGCCATTGCGTGGCCACGAGCAGATCGCTTACGAACGATTCACGCCGGATGGACCGATGGCGTTATTGCCTTTGACGGACAACCGAATGTCTTTGGTGCTCACGGTGGATCAAGAGGCGCTTGAGCCAACGCTGGCATTATCGGATCGGGCGTTTTTAAAGCTGGTGGATGAGCGTATTGGTGGACGATTGAAAGGCTTTAATAAAATCGGTCAGCGGGCGCATTATCCATTGCGCTTAGTGCGCGTCAGTGAGCAGGTCCGACCTCAATGTGTGGTGGTGGGCAATGCGGCGCATTCCTTACATCCCATCGCCGGCCAAGGGTTTAATTTATCGGCGCGCGATGTGGCGGTGTTAGCGGCCAAGATTAAGCAGGCCCAGGATCGTAATGAATTCATTGCCTCGGCTGAGTTGCTGAATGACTACCAAGAAAGTCGTAAGATGGATCAACAAACCACCATTCAGTTTTCTGATAAATTGATGAAAGTATTTGGCAGTACCTTGCCTGGGCTTCCCTTGGCGAGAAATCTTGGCATGTTGGCGATGGATTTGTGGCCTCAGGGCAAACAATTGTTGTCCCGTCAGGCAATGGGTTTGTCCGCTGGCGTACCTTTTAGATAATGCCTTGAGTAAGCCAAGACTTTGAATAAGCCAATGGCGCGTTGAAACCCTATTAAGAAAACCACCTTAGAGAACCCCAACCCTGTGAGTGAAAGTAAACTGATTGAGTCTGATTATGATGTGGTCATTGTGGGTGGCGGAATGGTGGGCGCAAGTGTTGCCAGCGCGCTGCTGCAAGCCAGTGAAACTCGTCAGCTGCGTATTGCTATTGTTGAAGGCCAAAGCTTTGATTTTAACTTTGCAGCGGGTTTTGATCCGCGTGTGAGCGCAATTAGTTTGGCCTCTCGTCAATTTATGGAAACCTTATCGGTATGGCCTGAAATTGCACAGCATCGGCTTTGTGCGTATCAAGGCATGTCGGTGTGGGATGCCGATGGCACGGGCGCTGTGGATTTTTCTGCAAGTGATATGGGGCAGGCTGCACTAGGGCATATTATTGAAAATCGAGTGGTCTTGGCGTCTTTGCTTAGCCAGCTTAAGCAGCAGCCTTCTTTGCAATGGTATTGCCCTAATAAATTAGAGGCGCTGGAGCGGCTTGATGATCGTTGGGTACTGACCATGGCCAATGGCTTGGAGTGTACTGCGAAGTTAGTCATCGGGGCTGATGGGGCTCATTCTGTGGTGCGAAATTTATGCGACATTGAGCAGACTGAAATGCCTTATGGGCATCGTGCGGTGGTGACCACCATTAAAACCGAACAAGCCCATGGTTGTGTGGCCCGGCAGCGTTTCATGTCCACGGGGCCATTAGCGTTTTTGCCGTTGTTGGATGACGCGGGGGGGGAAGGTTATTGCTCGGTGGTTTGGTCGCTTGATGAAGACGCGGCGGATCAGGTGTTGGGGTTGGATGATGATGACTTTTGTCAGGCGATCTCGAAAGCTTCGGAGTTTTGTCTCGGTGAGGTGGTGTCGGCGTCGAGACGCTTTTCCTTTCCGTTAACTCAGCGCCATGTCAATCAATACGTGCGCCCAGGCGTGGCATTGGTCGGGGATGCAGCCCACACCATTCACCCGTTGGCTGGCCAAGGCGTGAATCTAGGTTTTATGGATGCGGCGGCCTTGGTGGAAGAGCTTAATCGCGGCGTTCGCCGAGGTTTGCCGGTGGGGGATCTGTCGGTATTAAGACGTTATGAACGCCGCCGAAAAGGCCCGAATACCTTGATGATCCAATCCATGCGTGGCTTTAAAGAGTTATTTGCCGCTGATTCGCTGTCAGTGCGATGGGCCCGCAATATGGGATTATCCATGACGGATCAGGTCGGGCCCTTAAAGCATCATTTTATGGCCCACGCCATGGGCTTAAAAGGCGATGTGCCGCGAATGGCCCGCGGCATTAAGATTTAGTTTATTCAATGTAGTTTATTCAATTGAGTGTCATCAGATTTCTGGATTCATCGCCTAGCAAAGCGGTTGATTTAATAGCATCTCCTTGCGTTGGGGGGGTTGAAAAGAGAGTTTCGGAAATCGTTCAAATTTGCTAATATTGAGAATCATTATCATTTAACTCCAAGAGAGGCCCTGTTCGTGAAGCGTTCTTTTAATTCAGTGAGCGGTATTGTCAGTGCAGTGAAACGCTATTTTGGCTTGAGTCTTGCGTTGTATGCCTTTTTTGTCGGCGTCGCAGGCGTTGTGCCGGCAGCCGCTGCTGAGCAAGTGGTGGTGTATTCGTCTCGTAAAGATCATTTGATTCGGCCTTTGTTTGAGCAATTCGAGCAACAAACGGGCATTGAAGTAAAATACATTACGGATAAAGCTGCGCCGCTTATTTCTCGAATTGCGGTTGAAGGTAAAAACACGGCTGCGGACATGTTAATTACTGTCGATGCTGGCAATTTATGGCAAGCGGCTGAGCAAGGTTTGTTGGTGAAAGTGGATTCTGAAATTTTAAATAAGCAGATTCCAGCGCATTTGCGTGACCCTGAGGGGCGTTGGTATGGCTTATCGGTTCGTGCTCGAACCATTGTTTATGCCACTGATCGTGTAAAGCCTTCTGAGCTGAGTACTTATGAAGCACTGGGTGAGTCTCAGTGGAAAGACCGTTTGTGTTTAAGGACGTCTAAAAAGGTCTACAACCAATCGTTAGTGGCGACTATGATCGCAAGCTTAGGCGCTGAGAAGACTGAGTCTTACGTGAAGTCGTGGGTGGCTAATTTAGCCACACCGGTTTTTTCCAATGACACTAAATTAATGCAGTCCATCAGTGCTGGGCAGTGCGATGTGGGCATCGTTAATAGTTATTACTTTGGTCGTCTGCAAGATAAAGACGCTGATATTCCATTGGCATTGTATTGGCCCAACCAAAATGATCGCGGCGTTCATATTAATATCTCAGGGGCGGGCATTACGCGTCACAGCAAGAATCCTGAGAATGCGTTACGGTTGTTAGAGTGGCTTGCGTCTAAAAAAGCCCAGGGTGAAATCGCTGCGTTGAATAAAGAGTTTCCCGCCAATCCGAATGTACCGCCCGCGCCGCAAGTGGTGTCTTGGGGGACGTTCAAGGCCGATACTATTAATGTTGAAGTGGCCGGCAAGTTACAAGTGGATGCCATTAAGCTAATGGACCGTGCTGGCTATCGTTAATTGATGACATGCGGTTGGGCGCAGGTTTCGATGTGCTTTTGAATGTTTTACTTTCGAAGTCTGCTTATAAAAGATAGATAGGCTTATCCAAATTGCCTATGAGGTGCCAGTTTGTCAGTGCTTGCAAGACGTTTAATTCCGATGCTGGGCGGCGGTCGAATCGCGGTCATGATGCCTGCTTTTGTGGTGTTGGTGCCTTTGTTTGTGGTGGGGCTGTCCTGGCTTCAAGTCGACACCAGTATTTGGAGTCATTTACTCGAAACTAATTTTTTTGAGATCGTAAACAATACCCTGGTGTTGGTGTTTGGCGTGGGCGTAGGTGTGTTTGTTATTGGGGTGAGCCTGGCGTGGCTTACTTCGATGTATGAATTCCCTGGGCGTAGGGTGCTTGATTTTGCCTTGATGTTGCCCTTGGCGATTCCTACCTATGTATTGGCTTTTGTATTCGTTGGTCTCTTTGACTACACCGGGCCTGTTCAAGGTTTTCTTCGTGAACTGTTTGGCCGTGGCCATTGGTTTCCGAATGTGCGCGGCGTCTCCGGGGTTATTACCGTAATGACTTTGGTGTTGTATCCCTATGTGTATATGTTGGCCAAGTCGGCGTTTCAGGCGCAAGGCCGAGGGGTCATGGAGGCCGCACGGATGCTAGGCAAAGGGTCTTGGGGTAGTTTTTTTTCCGTCGCCCTGCCCATGGCCAGGCCCGCGATTGCGGCCGGTATGGCGCTGGCCTTAATGGAGACTTTGGCGGACTTTGGGGCGGTGTCTATTTTTAATTACGACACGTTTACCTCGGCGATTTATAAAGCTTGGTACGGGTTTTTTAATATTGCTACGGCGGCTCAGTTGGCGTCTATCTTGTTGTTGTTTGCTTTATCGGCTTTGCTYTTAGAGGGRCGGTCRCGGGGTGGRAAAAAAATCACTCAGCAAAATAGAGTGCAAAAACGAATCCCTTTGCGTGGCGTGAATGCTTGGCTGTGTAGTTTTTGGTGTTGGTTGATTTTAACCATCGCCTTTATTATTCCCGTTGGCCAATTGCTTATTTGGGGCATAGAAATCGCTGAGCAAGAGCTTAACTCGCGCTATTGGGATTTGCTGGGTTACTCCATGTTGTTGGCCTTGAGTGCYGCATCGATTACATTGCTGGTGGCTTTTTTGTTGGCTTATTTTAGCCGTGCCTATAAAGAGACTTGGATCAAAGGGCTGACTCGTATTGCTACGTTGGGTTATGCACTACCGGGTTCGGTGTTGGCTGTGGGCATTATGATTAGTTTTACCCTGATCGATAATACCTCAACGATGATCAATGAGTGGCTCGGGTGGGCCGTGTTACCTCTGCTGGTGGGCAGTGTTGTGGCTTTATTATTGGCGTATTTAGTGCGCTTTATGGCCGTCGCCTTTGGTCCTATTGATACCAGTTTGGAGCGCATTAAGCCGAGCATTCCAGAGGCTGGAAGAAGTTTAGGCGAGGCTCCGTTGGGGGTGTTGAGGCGCGTTATTTTGCCGATGCTAACGCCTGGCTTGCTGACCGCCGGATTGTTGGTGTTTGTGGATGTGATGAAAGAAATGCCTGCGACCTTATTGTTACGGCCTTTTGGTTGGGACACGTTTGCGGTGCGTATTTTTGAGCTGACTTCCGAAGGTGAGTGGCAGCGTGCGGCTATTCCGGGCTTAAGTTTGGTATTGGTGGGTTTGATCCCTGTGCTGATATTAATGAACCGATCAAGCAAGGGCTCGATATAGAATCGGCTAAGTCTCTGTTGTAGTTCGGTTTGTTGTGATTCCTTGTGCCTTTATATGTATTTATCCGACATTATTTCAGCTTATGTCTCTAAAAGGTAGCTCTCCATCGCTAGGCATTTCATAGCACTTGCTCGTTGAAGGTGACGATGGTCGCTGAATAACGTATGCTGTTATATCCCGACACAAACGGATTGTTGGGTTATAAAAAACTCCTTATTGTTTTCAAACGCTTATTTCATACAGGTTGCGGCTTAAGTCTAGCGATTGTGTCCTTGCGCCATTTATTTTGATTGCACGGTGAGATTGATCGGATTTCACTGGGGCAATGAGTCCTGGGGATGCGGGAGCTAAGCGGTTTCATGACGAGTCAAAACTCCTGGACTGGTGGGTCGTTCTATGTTCGAATGTTGGCCTAAAATAACCAGACCGTTTAATAATTATTCAAAACAAATGAAAACTGGAGTTGCAGTATGAAATTATTTCCATCCCTCACCCAGGGAATCCTTGCGGGCGTGTTGGCCGCAGGTTGTGCCTTTCAAGCCCAGGCCATGGGTGAAGACACCTTGTCCGCGGCACGTGGAATGCAGTTGGCGATAGTCAAAGGCAGCGATATTGAGAAAGTGCTTGGTCATTCCAGTGATGATTATTCTGTGATGGTATTTAATGGTTCAGAACTTGCGCCGATTCCGTTTCAATTTGATGACCTTAACGATAAAGGCTTCCCTTATGTACCGGGTGGTAGCTTGGTAATCGATGGTCAAGAAGGCATTATCGAAGCGCAAGACGAGCTAGTCTTTATGATTCGCGACAGTGGCTCAAAAGCCAACGCTGAAGCATTGGCTGCTATAAGTGGCAAGGCTGTTCTAGAGCTTGAACTTAAAGATGACCATATGCAGCGGTTTGCCTATTTAATCAAAGGCAATTCAGACCGAAGTGATGTGCATTACACCCATTACAACCAAGAAACTGGGTTCATTAAGACGGACCATTTCACTTTACAGACCGATCCAGGCAATATTTTTGTATGGTCTGATTTGTTATATGAAGGCTATGAGGCCAATAAGTCGATTTGGGACACCATGAAAATCCGTATTCGTGCGCGACTTGGGTTTTTAAAGACTACGCTTTCTAACCGATTTATTCCCAGTGAAGTAATCGCTGTTAAAAATGGCGCGGTTCGATCGATCATTTCAGTGGATGCGACGATTGCTTTATTTGGTGTTGAGTTAGCCAGTGCGGGCGCGAATGTAACGGTTACCAGTCAAACCTTGCAGTTCCCTGTGCATATTACTGTGCCTAAAGCGGCCAATGTACTTTCTGACCTTGATATCGATATCTCCCTCGATTTCCATGAAATGGACGGTGTCCATATTCGTAGTGGTGCAGGTTCAAAAGAATACTTGATCGCTGGCGAAGAGGGCCTTAAGAAGGGCGCTCAACCTAAAGACTTAGCATTGAGCCCAGAGGATTCTTGGTTAACAGGCACGACTCGACAAGGTTGGGATATCGTCGCGTTTTTCGTAGGCTCTGATAACTTCACCCCTGATCTTGATGTTTTGTATCTTGATCACGGGCGTGACAGTGAAGAAGACGGACCGGAGCGTTATGAAGGCAGCTTCCCTCAAGTGGGTTATGTTGTGAATGAATTGCCTATTGGTAAAGCCATCGTTATTGGTATCGATCTGTTTTTTGATGATGGTTTTTGGGCCGATGGCAATCTTGAGCGTTCTGTAGAAGAACTTAAGAACCCTGTGCCAGTGTATGCGCATAGTTTGTAGTCTTTGAGTGGTGTTGAGGGGTTTGAATAAGGGGGGCTTGCTGCTTCCCTATAATTTGTTCCTCTAGCATGCAGTGATAAACAACAAAGCCGCTTAATTGCGGCTTTGTTGTTTATAGCGATTGGCTGAGGGGGCTGGGAGGGGAGTATTTTTTGTCCTAGATTATTGAAATCAGGGATTTTCTTGAAAAAGACTTGATCCCCACATACCCTGACTAGTGTTCATTAGCTCCGCAGGTTAGAATGCGCGCCAATTTTAGCGTATTTATAGGTGAAGCTGAGTGATCTCGTTTGTCCTGCCCGCGTAGTCTTCATCGGCTTGGTGCGCGTGAGTACTATATCGTGCCACGGACAGGGTGCCACGGACCCGTTTGGATGTTGGGTGGTTGTATTCAGAGGGGCTCGGAATTATTCCGGTAGGATCATCATTAGTTCATTTGGCCAATATTAGTTATGGGAAATAAAACGGTAATTTATCAACAGCATGTTGATTCCGGGGCGAAAATAGTTGATTTCGGTGGCTGGGATATGCCCATTAACTATGGTTCTCAGATTGCGGAGCATCATCAAGTTAGGCGTGATGCGGGGTTATTTGACGTTTCGCACATGACCGTTGTGGATATTCAGGGGGCTCAAGCAACAGAGTTTTTGCAACATTTGCTCACTAATGATGTGGCCAAGCTAGTGAATCCTGGTCAGGCCTTGTACACCGCGATGTTGAATGAAGACGGCGGTGTGTTGGATGATTTGATCGTATACTCTCTCGATCAGTTTTATCGTTTGGTAGTTAATTGCGCGACCCGAGAAAAAGACTTGGCGTGGATCAATCAACAAGCGTCCGGTTTTGATGTGGTGGWAGAAGAGAAACCCGATTTGGCTATTCTGGCGTTACAAGGCCCGAATGCACGGGCTAAATTGCAGAGTATCGTCGCCCCTGAGTTTGCCAAATTGGTGGACGGGTTAGCGGTGTTCAGTGCCGAATTCCATGACGACTGGCTTGTGGCGCGTACGGGCTACACGGGTGAAGATGGTTTGGAAGTGATTCTTCCCGAAGATCAGGCGGTAAAGTTTTGGGATCAGTTAATTGAGGCTGGCTTTGCGCCCATCGGTCTCGGGGCACGAGATACGTTGCGCCTTGAAGCGGGCATGAACCTATACGGTTTGGATATGGACGAGTCGGTGTCTCCGTTACTGTCCAACATGGCCTTTGCCGTGTGTTTTAAAAATGAAAGCCGTGATTTCGTTGGGAAGCAGGCTTTGTTGGCGCAAAAGCAAGAAGGCCTTAAGGAGCGCATCGTAGGATTGGTGTTGCAGTCTCGCGGCGTACTTCGTTCTCATCAAGTCGTAGTCTGTGAAGATGGCGCACGGGGCGAAATTACCAGTGGCAGCTTTTCACCGACCTTGGAGTATTCCATTGCATTGGCGCGTGTACCCTCTACTATCGGGAACACTGCTGAGGTGGAGATTCGTGGTAAGCGGGTCGCGGTAGAAGTGGTTAGGCCGCCGTTTGTTAGACAGGGTAAAAAAGTATACAAGTCGCTGGCTTAGGCGAGCACTTTTGATCGTTCTGTAAGGTTCGACTCAAGGATTTAGCGCAGTATTTGCTTAGCGTAATAAATCTAAGTAACTAAAAATCATAGTTATATTCATTAGATAGCTACACACAGTCACTACAAATAGTAACTACATCCAGTAAATAGATTAGGTACGAAGGGGAAGATTATAATGAGCGATACGCCCAATGAATTGAAGTATATGACAACTCATGAGTGGTCTAGAGTTGACGGCAATACAGTCACTGTAGGCATTAGTGACCATGCTCAAGATGCTATGGGCGATCTTGTTTATGTGGAACTTCCTGAAGTAGGCGCTGAAGTAAGCGCTAACGAAGAAGCGGGTGTAGTGGAGTCAGTAAAAGCCGCTTCTGATATTTATGCCCCGGTGACGGGCAAAATTGTTGAGATCAATGAGGCGTTAAATGACGCCCCTGAAATCGTTAACAATCATCCTTATCACGATGGTTGGATGTTTAAAATTGAAATGACTGATCCCGCTGAGTTGGACGCGTTGTTGAGCGCTGATGATTATATTACCCAAGTGGAATCCGAAGACGATTAGTCTTTGAGTGATTGGCCGGCTGTTGTCGGTGAGATCATGACGTGGTGCAGGCGATACCAAGACTAAGGTCAGTGATGTAACTCTGGCGTCTTGTTTGAGCGTTTTTTGAACTATGTTCGAGCTATGGCCTCGGTTGTAGCCTAGAAATTCATAATTACCCGAGAGCTACTCGCACCCCTAGTACGGTGAGCGTGTAGTTCTTTTTTTATTGCTGTTTGAGGTGCCTCATGCCCTATATTCCCCACACAGAAAAGGATATTCAGGAAATGCTCGACGCCATTGGTGTCGACAGTATTGAACAACTTTTTGACGAAGTCCCTGCCGAATTAAAAAATGGCGAGTTAAATAGTGTCCCACCCGGCGCGTCTGAAATGGAAGTGACCGCGTTGATGAGCGAGCGTGCTCGTCAAGATGATGGGGTGTTGAACTTTATTGGCGCTGGTGCGTATGAGCATCATATTCCGGCGGCCATTTGGGATATTGCTGCCCGTGGCGAATTTATGACTGCCTACACGCCTTATCAAGCGGAAGCCAGTCAGGGTACCTTGCAGCTGATTTATGAATACCAGTCCATGATGACGCAATTAACGGCCATGGATGTATCGAATGCTTCTATGTATGACGGTGCCTCGGCGCTGGCTGAAGCGGTATTGATGGCGGTACGGGTGCAGCGTAAATCCAAGTCACGAAAATTATTAGTGCTCGGGTCTGTGCACCCTGCGTATCGTGAAGTGGTGGAGTCCATTGTTAAGAATCAGCACATAGAGCTGGTTGAAGTGCCATTTGATGACGCTTCCGGCGTGGTTGATCTTACGGCGTTGGAGCCGTTTGCAGGCCAAGATTTTGCCGGTTTGATTGTTTCTCAGCCGAGTTTTATTGGCACTTTAGAAGATGTTGATGGCCTTACCGATTGGGCCCACAGCAATAAAATGCTGTTGATCTCGGTGGTTAATCCTACTTCCTTGGCGTTACTTAAACCGCCTGGTGAATGGGGTGAAATAGGGGCGGATATCGTGGTGGGTGAAGGCCAACCGTTAGGGATCCCCCTGGCTTCTGGCGGGCCGTATTTTGGCTTTATGTGTTGTAAACAAGCTTATGTGCGTCAAATGCCCGGACGTATTATTGGCAAGACGGTCGATCAAGAAGGCCGTCCCGGTTATGTACTGACCTTGCAAGCGCGAGAGCAACATATTCGTCGTTCGAAAGCGACTTCGAATATCTGTACCAATCAAGGTTGGGCGGTGACTGCGGCAACTATATACATGAGTTTGCTGGGTTCTAAAGGATTGTATGGTGTTGCATTGGCCTGTCATAACAAACTTTCGCAATTATTGACTAGTTTGACCGAAGTGCCAGGTGTTGAAGTGCGCTTTACCAGTCCGAACTTTCATGAGGCCGTGATTCAATTGCCCTGTGATGAAAAAGAAGTCATTCGCTTAATGGCCCAACGTAAGATTTCAGCGGGCTATAGTTTGAGCCAAACAGCGTTGCCCGGCATGAAAAATTGTTTGTTAGTGTGTGCTACGGAGACTAAAACCGACGGCCAAATTCAAACCTATGCAGATTGTTTAAAAGACGTGCTTGAGTCGGTCGGGAGTGAATCATGTTAAATTACGAAATCAGCCAAGCGGGCCGTTGTGCAAGCGCGCAAGTCCCCAAGCATAATGATCAAGCGATCAGTATCCCTGATCATTTACTGCGTAAAAAGCCCCCGCAATTACCGGCGCTGTCCGAGTTGCAGGTGGTTCGGCATTACACTAATTTATCCCGCAAAAATTTCTCAATCGATACACAGTTTTATCCGTTGGGTTCTTGCACCATGAAATACAATCCACGTGGTGCGCACCGTGCGGCCAGTTTGAGTGGTTTTGCCAATCGCCATCCTTACGCACCCATAGAAAACAGCCAGGGGTTTATGGCGTGTTTGTATGACTTGCAAGAGATCTTGAAAGACGTCACCGGTATGGCAGGCGTATCACTCACACCCATGGCGGGCGCTCAAGGTGAGTTTGCCGGTGTGGCCATGATTCGTGCTTATCATGATGCCCGTGGGGATGATCAGCGCTGTGAAATCCTAATTCCTGAAACCGCCCATGGAACTAATCCCGCCACTGCGGTGATGTGTGGATACAAAGTACGGGAAATTCCCGTTAAGAGTAATGGCGACGTTGATGTTGATGCGTTGGCCGATATGGTAGGGCCTCATACTGCGGGCCTAATGATGACTAACCCCTCTACTTGCGGTGTGTTTGAAAGAGACATTCAAACCGTTGCGCGAGTGGTGCATGAAGCGGGTGGTTTGCTGTATTACGACGGCGCCAATCTGAATGCAATTTTAGGCAAGGTTAAGCCTGGGGACATGGGCTTTGATGTCTTGCACATGAACCTTCATAAAACCTTCGCCACGCCTCATGGCGGCGGTGGCCCTGGTGCTGGACCTGTTGGCGTAAGTGAGCGTTTGCTTGAGTACTTGCCACGACCTACTGTTGGCATGAAGGAAAGCGAAGGCAAGGCGTCCTATTCCTGGAAAGGTGCGTCTGAATTACCTCAATCCATTGGTCCTTTGTCGGCCTTTATGGGCAATGCAGGGGTATTGTTGAGGGCCTTTTTCTATGCACGTGTGTTAGGTAATGAAGGCCTGCATCGCGTGGGTGAATATGCCACGTTAAATGCCAATTACATGATGGCGAAAATGCAGCAGGCAGGCTTTCAATTGGCTTACCCTGAGCGTCGTGCGACCCATGAGTTTATTGTTACGGTAAGCCCGACTGCGAAAGAGTTTGGTGTGACCGCAATGGATTTTGCCAAACGTCTGTTGGATTATGGTTATCATGCGCCTACCACTTACTTCCCGCTGTTGGTGCCCGAGTGCTTGTTGATCGAGCCCACGGAGACGGAATCTAAGCAGGAGTTGGACGGTTTCTTGGAGGCAATGAGTAAGATTTTAGCTGAAGCCGAGCAAGATGCTGAGCTAGTGCGTCATGCCCCTTATACGCAGCCAGTGAATCGTTTAGATGATGTGAAAGCGGCGCGGGAATTAGACCTTGCGTGGATTAAGTCTGACAAATAGAGTCTTTTTAGTGCGAGATTAGTGGGCGGTACGGGTTGGGTTCAGTCATTGAGGCTGGGTCTGCCTTTGCTGCTTACGGTCAGACGCGGGGCTGATTCGCCGTGTGTTGGGCGTTGGTTTATAAAATCGATCCCATGTCGTCGAAGCCTTCTTTCAGATTATCGTAATCGTAGAGGCTTAGGCCGATGTACTCGAGAATCGCAGGGCCGTATTTATTCCAGTCGTGATTTTTTTCTTGTTTACCAAGGACTTGGTGAATATCGCAAATATCTTGAGCCATTTTTAAGATGGCCAATAAATTTTTCTTGTGGCTTTCGTAAGTAAATCGCTTTTCAGCATCGAAAATGGTGCTGAGGTTATATTGTTCTGCAATGAGTTCGCATAGGTGTGCGGGTAAGTTCCAGGATTTGGCGACGAAATAACCCACTACGGCGTGATTGGTATTGAAGTGCCGGTTTTCTGTGTCGATGATACGCTCGTCCGTGCCAGAGAATGCTTGCTCGATGACAGTGTTGTAGTTGGAGAAGCGAGTCATTAGCAGTGGCATGCCACAGCAGTGAAACAAGCCGAGGGCATAGGCTTCGTCGACGTTTTGAAAACCCACCTGTTTAGCCAGGGTGGCCGCTACCAGTGCGACATCCGTCGCGCTGTCCCAAAAGCGACTCATGGCCACAATAGCCTCATCGCTCAGTTCGCTTTTAATCGCCAGACCGTTGACGATATTAATTACGCAATCCCCACCCARTAATTCTACGGCTTGTTGTATGGAGGATATTTTGTTCTTGAGGCCAAAATATTCGCTGTTAACCACTTTGAGTACAGTGCCAGCGAGGCCAATGTCTTGACGGATTAGTTCGGCGATGCGCTCTATGTCGATGGTCTTAGCGGCTTGTTCCATATGGATATCCACCAGCACTTGAGGCTGGGGAGGGACGCTAATACCCTCCAGCACTTGCTTTATATTCTCATCTGACAAAGTGTTTGGCATGACTGATTTACAACATGAATGCTTGGCTAACGTTCGATTGCAAGGGTGTTCTTATTCAATACTTCTCTTCAGTCAGTCTAGTTGAATAATGGCGTTATTTACCAGTTTGATGCAGGTATTGGGGCATTGCTTGTGCTTTAGCTGGCAATGGCGTTAAAGAGTGTGGCTTCAAGTTGCGCAAGTGCGAAATCTAATCTATCGAGCCAGTTTTTGTCGCTGTAGTTGAAATCTGAGTTGTTCACTATGGTGTTGATTTGGTGGATTTTAGTGGACAAATGTTGTGAAAAAGGAGGTGTTTTCTGCGTGTTATGAGAGGGCCTTGTGGAGGCATGATGGGTATTTTCGGCTTGAGTAAGGCTTGCATTGAGCTTCGGGGTTTTGCTCGATTCGCTGGTCGAGCCCGCGCCCACGGGCGTTGCAGACTCGGATAAAACATAGAGTAAGGTCTGTATGCGCTGGGCCATGGGGTGGTGCGCGGTGTCGCTATAGGTGGTGTGTTGATTTTCAGGCGCTATTGGTTGAAGTAGGTCTTTGCGAATATTGCCCAAGGCGGTGTAGAGGGAGTCCAGGGCTTTTTCGGCGTCTTTGGAGTTTCGAGGCAGTGCCCACAGAGTGTTCATTTGATAGCAGGTTGATTGTATTTGTTTTGACAGGAGTTTTAGATATTGCCTGCGTCGGTTGTTGGGGTGATTGGAAATAGCTTGTTCAGGCTGAGGGGTGGGCCAGGCTGTTTGAGTTTGGAATTGTGCCAAGGGTCTGAGTTGTTCCTGCGACTCGCCCCATAAGAAAAACTCAAGGACGTGTAATCCCACACTGGCTTCGTCGTCGTCAGTAAGGCTATGTTGGGCAATTACGGTGTTTAGGTCTAAAGTGACTGTGACGTCGTTGACGATGCCACTGTAGGGGTAGTTTGAAACGCTATCAATATAACCGGGGATAATAGGCCATTGATCCATAATCTCGAGTTGCTGGAGTTGATTGGGCGGCGCGATGTGCTTTAAGTATTTTACCATGGGTTCCATGGCTTGAAACTTGTCGTATGTGCTGCGCCAGTGGCGTTGTGCTTGCAGTCTGTTTGCTTGGTTAGGGTGTTGTAGGAACGTTTCGATTGAGCGATGTAATTGATTGGCGTCGCGGTGYAACGCCAGSGCCAGCTCTTCTCCGATGCGTGAAAATTCGCCATACCATAGATTGCGTTGCGCGGGCGATAGCAGCTTTGTTTGAGCCGGGGAGGCAGCGGTTTTATTTGTGGGTGGTGTGGCGTTAGGGCTGCATGCATTAAAGGCCAAACTTGAAACAATAATCAATAGGCTTATTCGAATCCTTCTGGATGATTGCGAACGCAAAGCCATTAGACGGTGGTGGAGTTTGCTCACGAGAGTGCCCTGATTAGGTGGGGTAAAAGTCTTGGTTGTGTTGCGTCTACGCATGTTGTGGGAATCTAACCAATACAGATAAAAAATTCTAGTTTTGGTGCGTTAAATCGAGTATTTGCCAATGCTGTTCGCTGGCGTACTGTTTGAGTGTGTCGTCTGCATTGACCGCGATTGCTTCATCGACGATTTTGAGTAAGGGTAAATCGTTGTGTGAGTCACTGTAGAAATATTGATAGTCATAGTGATGACTTGATTGTTTGAGCCAAGCTTCAAGGCGTTTAATTTTGCCATCGCTGTAGCTGGGGATGCCTTCGACTTTGCCCGTGTATTGCCCGTCTTTGATCTCGGGTTCGGTGGCGATTAAATGAGGGATATTAAAAATTTCAGCAATCGGCTCGGTGATAAAGCGATTCGTGGCGGTAATAATGAGTAATTCATGTTGTTGATTACGGTGATGTTCTACTAAGGCGGTGGCGCTGGGAAGTATCATGGGTTGGATTTTTTCGACCATGAATTCTTTCCGTAGTGCGGTAAGTTCTGCGTTAGGCAATTGGGTTAATATTTGCATTGCGAACTCTTGATAGGCAAAGATGTCGAGGCAGCCGTTTAGATAGTCTTGGTAGAATTGATCGTTTTTTAATTGGTGTGAAGGCCCGTCGACTATTTTTTTTTCGATAATAAATTCACCCCAGGCATGATCACTGTCGCCGTTAAGGAGGGTGTTATCAAGATCAAAAATTGCAAGTTTCATGGCTGTTGTTCCTGGTGCGACCGCACTGAATGTGGATTTTAGCGCTGTAGTTTTTGTTGCTGTGAGTATGAGGGGTTTTGTGGGATGCTAGTGTAGGACTTTGTATTACGCATTCCCAGTAAACTTTATGCGTATGGGTTGTCTTTGGTGCCCTTAAAATGGTTTTAAGGGCCTATTAAGGAATCCCTAGCCCTGCGTTAATAGGGTATGATAACTTGCTAAGAGTATTGATTAAATTAGTCTGCAGCGTTAATGAAATCACGGTGATTTTNMWYGCATKSSCYGMWMWRMSARARRMTTYRTNAWCGMKSMKGAYRRATAKCSYSCNAWCGYAGSYRTSRWTGYKYWTAAKRWTKWSSGNYRGGTNRWWRWKRGCGNCRTYRKMYWSRWCMGNNRRWWMYTGRCRAWTKSCTCMGGKYGRWRYYRWMCRSRRANWSMSTMYCGAKMWWGMSCTNTMCRSASASYWWKKTKARKRMSTKSRWYYGKCNKMWTCKRMYGKTMSRCNSATWGSTTKKACYKAYRKCNNRCYACSWTRYRMAYTKMYKAWWYSCWANYAWTCKTKCGGNACYSAGSKMGANSYWTGYATNRRCSAAAWGSRWAWWWGGTWWWYGCTAGAATTAGTCAGTGATGACTCGCGTGTGGATTTACAAGCCAGTGGCGAAAGCCCTGAATTTGATCAGTGGCAGTGGGTGAACTACTGGCACCCGTTGTCCCAGGTGGTAGAGTTTAAACGTGAAGTGTATCAAAAAGCGTTAACGGAGTTGTGCCCCGAATTTATTGCTAAATTACCGCGCTAGGGGCGTGATTAATGACGGTTGGTTTAATGGCCAAACTTTATTTGTTTAAGGTAAATTATATAGACCTATGCTAACGACTCTTCGGCGGATTGTGCAAGCGGTGAATGCTGCGCCTAATTTAATGCAGGCTGTTGAGGTCATGGTGAGCCTTGTACAAGAGGCTTTCGTTACTGATGTGTGTTCGGTTTATTTGTTTGATCATACTGAAAACCGTTATTTCCTAATGGCTACCGAAGGCCTTAATAAGGAAGCGGTGGGGCAGGTCAGCTTAGGCGTGTCGGAAGGTTTGGTGGGCTTGGTGGGTTTGAGGGAAGAGCCGGTCAATATTGAAATCGCGTCTGCACATCCGAAATATCGTTATTTGGCTGAAACCGGCGAGGAAAAATTTGGTTCTTTCCTTGGCGCCCCCATTATTCATCACGGCCGTGTTTTAGGCGTTGTGGTGGTGCAGCAGGGCGATAAACGTTGCTTTGATCAAAGCGAAGAAGCTTTTTTGGTCACTATATGCGCCCAGTTAGCGGGGGTTATTGCCCATGCTGAATCTACCGGTGCATTGGCAGGGATTCCTTATTTATATGGTAAGAATCGAGCCGTTGAGTTTAGGGGCGTGTCGGGTGCGTCCGGGGTGGCCATAGGCTCGGCGTTGGTGATTACGCCTTTTGCAGATCTTGATACCGTTCCTGATCGCAAAGTGGATGATGTGGGTCCAGAAATAATCGCCTTTGAGCAAGCGTTGGCAGCGGTGCAAGGAGCTATTAAAAAACTTCGAGACAGTTATGGCCATACGTTGCAGCGAGAAGAAAAAGATCTATTTGATGTTTATTTAAGAATTCTCGATAAAAACTCCATTGGTGGGGAAATTATCGACAAGATAGAAGAGGGTTATTGGGCTCAGTCTGCTTTGCGTATTGTGGTGGAACAGTACGTAAAGAATTTTGAAGCGATGGATGATCCTTATTTACGAGAAAGGGCTGCGGATGTACGCGACTTGGGGTTGCGTATTTTGGCACAACTACAAGAAAATAAACCGCCTAAGCTGGACTACCCCGATAGCACCATTTTAATCGGCGAAGAAATTACTACGTCGGTATTAATGGAGATCCCGAAAGATAAATTGGCGGGCATCGTATCGGTCAAAGGCTCCATTAACTCTCATATGGCCATC
>NVVB01000080.1 GCA_002402085.1 Gammaproteobacteria bacterium | reverse complement strand
GGATTGGCTCAGGTGAGCAAATGGCAGCGGCGTTAGCGCTGGGTGCGCAAGGAGTTTGGTGCGGCTCAATCTGGTTGACTGTTGCCGAAGCGGAAACCAATGAAGTGGTTAAGAAATTAATGTTTGATGCCACCAGTAGCGATACGGTGCGATCCCGTTCGTATACGGGCAAACCGGTACGTATGTTGCGCAATGCCTGGACTGAGGCGTGGGATGCCGAAGGAAACCCAGAGTCGCTTGGCGCACCAATGCAAATGATGGTGTCTGGGGATGCAATGGCTCGAACCCATCGGTATCCGGAAAAGGGGAAAGAGATTGCGTGCGCACCCGTGGGGCAAATCGTTGGCAGAATGAGCACTACAATTAGCGCCAAAGATCAGGTGATGGATATGGTAACGGGTTATTTAGATACTACCGAGCGTCTTGCTGCGTTGTTAGACATTGATTAAATTCGGCTTTATTCGCTTAGTAGTCTTTTATCTAAAAATAAAATATTGAAAACTAAACGCACTAAAAGGGGCCTTGACTGGCTTGATCAACAAGCCTCGGAGGTCCCTACTTGTGCATTTGAATAAGTCTGTACAGAAGCAAAAATTCTTAACTTTGAGCCATTTATAAAGCGCGCTTTGTCTATACTTTAGGGGGTATCGGCCGTTCAGTAAGGACATGCAGCTTAAGGTAGTGATATGAATTCTACTTGATAAGCCTGGTGGCGATATCAAGGAGAAGTTCATGAACATAACGCGATATATAGCCACTGCTTTGCTTGGTTTTTCAGCCGTCTCTCAGTCGGTAAAAGCAGGAGACAACCTCCAGTCATTGTTTGATTTAGACATTAGCGATCTCGCTAATGTCGAATTAACTGTGGCTTCATTCGAACCTGAGCATTTGATTAATACCCCTGCCGTAGTTTCAAGTTATAAAATCGATGATTTTGCCCATTTGGGGCTCAGGACCTTAAAGGATGTCTTGTCCTTTATTCCGGGGTTTACCATTCAGGACGCGAGTTTGGGGGGCGCCACTGTCATGATCCGGGGCGTTACCGAAACGTTTAATCAGAAAGTATTGTTCTTGGTGGACGGTGTTCCCTATTGGATGCCTAGCCATTCAGGGATTCCGTTGCTGGGCATTCCGATTTCTTCTATCGATTCGGTGGAGGTGATACGGGGTCCGGGTGCCGTGATATACGGGACTAACGCTTCGACCGGGGTGATTAAGATTGTCACCAAAAAGTCAGCACGTAATGAGCTGGCACTGACCGTTGGCGAAGACGGTCGAACCAATGGTAATATTTATTATCATCATAGTTTTGATCGCTTCGGCAGTATCAATGTATCGCTAGAGACACAAAATGACGACGGCTATGATGGTCAGCACTTTAATGCACCGCTGCCGCCCGGCAGCTGGTCGGCGATGACTGTTCCGCCAAGAGACGGCTCGATTAAGAAGCCGGAAGATTTCAGTTCTGTATTAATTAATTATCAATTAGATGACCTAGCGCTTGGGTTTCAAAAATACAGTGCGAGTGTTAATGGCTTGGCCGGTTTCGGATCCCTTGCAAACCAGTCGTCTTTAGATGAGTCGGGTTTCCTATTATCAATGAGTGATCGATGGCGTTGGGGTGCTAGCACCGTCAGCATGTATTCTGATTACAATGAACATTTTTTAGAAATCCCCGTTGATAATCATCCCATCGAAGGGCAGGACGTGCGTTTTGCATTCGATAATAACGGCAAGGACAATAATCGCTGGCGAGTGGGGGGCAATATAAATCAAGCCATTAATAATAAACTTTCTTTATTGCTTGGTCTTGAAACGGAGCGCCGATCCACGGGCAATTATGAAGTTATTCGTAATTCGAATGATGCCGTGTTGGCTACGTTAATTCCGGAAGACGCGACTCGAGAGAATTCTGCGTTTGCTCAATTTGATTGGCGCTCTGGCTTGTGGCGTTTTTTAGTTGGCGCGCGCTACATCGATAATGAGAAAAGCGGCTCAAATAYTTCGCCAAGATTAGCCGCCGTGCGGGAGATCGACGCAAAGCGATCCATTAAGTTYYTGTATTCGGAAGGATTTAATTCGCCCAATTTTGCGCAGCAATTGATTTTTATCCCGAAAGCAATCACTGGGCATGAGGATCTATCTGCGGAATTAATAAAATCCACTGATATTGCTTATTCGAGCGTCGATAATAACTCTGTTTTCGTGGCTAATATTTATTATTTTTCGGCGCAAGATTTTATTACACGTTTGAGGGTCGAGAATGATGGACATCACTTCGTTAATTCTGACGAGTTTAGTCGCTATGGTATTGAACTTGAGTATCAGTATGCAAGGGATTCCTGGAAAGCCTTTGGGAATATGAGTTGGCATCGTCAAGGTGGCCAAGTGCTGAGTGAGGATGTTACGGCGTTTTTTGCGCCGAAAATTAATGCGAACCTAGGCGGGCTTTATCAGTTGGGTGATGCGCACCTGGTTGGGGGTAATATACGAACCATAGGGAGTCGCGGTGAAGCGGGTAGTAAAACGCAGGTGGATCTCAATTATGAATACCATTTTGTGAAACAGATGATCACGTTGACCATGAAGAATGCTCTCGATGAAGATATTCTTCATCCTGATATACAGAATCATAATTCGGATTATTTGGTTCCTGGAGGGGGTGGGCGACGATTTGAGCTGGGTTATCATTATCGATTTTAAGGACGAGTGCGTATGAATATTATGGAACCTGTAACGATCTAATGTTATTTGGAAAAAACAATTACATGGATTTTGGGGCGTTTTAGTTGGATAGGGTGAAACGTTTCATTTTGTTGCTTATCTTGCTGCACTATTTAGGTGTTGGGAGTGTGTCGTATGCGCAGGCTGATAAGCTAAAACTGTCCTCTACAGAAATAAAAATAAGTTATTTAGTGAACTTTGCTCGCTATATTCACTGGCCAGAATCTGCGTTTACGAGTGCGTCTGCGCCACTTGTGATTGCCGTTGCGCAATCACATCCATTTGCTAGCCAGCTGGATAATCGCGTGGTAGGTCAGACTAAAGGTGGACGTGATATAAGATTTCGGGCTGTGTCCCAAGTGCCACCCTTTGAATCGATACAAGTCTTGTTTATAGAAAGTGAGTCGCGGCTTTTAGCGGCCATTAACAAAGAGGCGATCAATGCGCCGGTTTTAACCGTTGGCGATTCGAATGACTTTTTCGAAACCGGCGGAGTTATTCAGCTTGAGGAGCGGGATAAAAATATAATATTTTTTATAAATCGTGAGCGAGCAGAAGCATTAGGGCTCAATATTCATTACAAATTACTTAAGATGGCCAAGGATTATAATGCCAGGCAGTCTTATGATTAAGGCGTATTTTTCTAAATATCGAATACAACAAAAATTTTCGTTTATCATGAGCTCTGCCAGTGTAACAGCCATTTGTTTGGTAATGCTGTGTTTAATGGTATACGAGCGGATCTCCTATAAAGAATCGGTGATCAATGAATTTAATATGCAGGGAGACATTGTAAAACAACATTTGGATGTGGCAATGAGCTTCAATGACGAAATTTCAGCGTCGGAAAGCCTGGCTGCCTTTAGTGCGAACGATAATGTGCTTTCGGCACTAGTGATTAGTTTGGATAAGACTGTCTTTGCGTCTTATCTTCGCGAGGGTATTTCTGTTCCAGAAAATATTGAATTACAACGGGATCATCATTTTAGTAAGAATAAATTTGTCGGCTTAAAGAAGATCGTCAGTGCCAATCAGCAGTTAGGCTATCTTTATGTCGAATACACGATTCCCTCACTGGTCTCTCGGTTGGCGAAATACTTACCGTTATTGATGATTACCGCGATGACGCTGTTTCTACTGAATGTCATTGTTTCCATGGCGGTTCATCGATTTATCATCAGGCCCATGAAAAAATTAACTGAGGCGGCGGTTAAAATTTCTAAGTCGCATGACTACAGCGTTCGCACGGGGTTAGATGCTCACGATGAAATAGGTGATCTTGCTGTTACCTTGGATCAACTATTGGATGTAACTGAAACGCATCAGAATGACTTGTTGGATTACAATCGACAGCTTCAAGACCAATCGAATGAATTAGAACAGCAGCATCACCAGGTTGCAGCCGCAAATAAAGAGTATCAAGATCTTCTGAAGAGCCATGAATTGTTATTGCACTCGGCGAATGAAGGCATTATTGGGCTGAGTGTGGATGGGCAAATCACTTTCGCCAACCCACGAGCGGCGTTAATCTTGGGTTTGGAGGTGTCCAAACTGAAGGACTACTATATTGTTAATTTCTTTTCGGGTGATGAGGTAAAGGAGGGGGCGGTTGAGGCCGCTCATAATTTACAGGTCAAGTGGTTCGGGTCTAATATTTATCATTCAATTGTTAACGGCGAGTGTTGCCATTGTGAGGGTGAAATATGGCAAACCTATAGAGCGACGAATTTTCATGTGGGATATAATTTTGCCGCAATTTTAGATTCAGATCATGAGTGTACGGGCGGCGTGTTGGTTTTTGAGGACATTACGCTGCGTAAAAATGATGAAATTAAAATGAGCAATCTAGCGAATTTTGATTCATTGACTCACCTTGTTAATCGCCGATTTTTCTACGACTCTATGTTCACTGCGGTGAATCGTTCGAAGCGCTCGGGAGAGGGGCTGGCATTACTGTACATTGATATTGACCGTTTTAAGCAAATTAACGATACCTATGGCCATGAGGGGGGCGATCAGGTGTTACTTGAGGTGGCTAAATCACTTAAACGATGTACGCGCGCGGGTGATTTAGTGTCGCGTCTTGCTGGTGATGAGTTTGCAATTCTATTGTATGACGTGGGTGAGCCTGTAGAGGTGCAAGCGATTGCGCTTAAAGTGCTGGAAAACCTGTGTCTGCCCCACATTGTTAATGGCAATAAAGTCATTGCGAGCTGTAGTATTGGTATTGCTATGTATCCTGATCCCAGTGTTGGGGAGGGTAGTGAAGATATGTTTCGCGCYGCAGATGCGGCTATGTACCAAGTTAAAAAGAATGGCCGAGAAGGATACCARTTCTTTAATCAAGCCTTGCAGAAAGAGGTGGAAAACCGAAATAAAATATTACACGCCTTGTCTGATTCCAACTTTGATGATGATTTTTGGGTCATGTATCAACCTAAAATATCGCTTTCGGACGGCGTGATGTATGGCGCTGAAGCATTGCTGCGGTGGAAATATAACGGTGACTTTATCCCGCCCGATATCTTTATTCCCATTGCGGAGGAGTCGGGGCAAATTGGCGTGATCGGTGACTGGGTGCTCAATAGCGTCTGTAAGCAGCTCGCGCAATGGCAGACCTTGAGTTCTGAATGTGGCGATTTATGTGTTTCAGTGAATGTTTCTCCTAAACAACTGCGAATGAATAATTTTGATGAAACCATCCAGCGCAATCTTGAAAAATATGGCATTGCGCCTTCTTGTTTAGAAATTGAAATCACTGAGACAGCGGTGATGGAAGACCCTGAATCGGTCATCGATGAATTGGTTCGGATTCGAGATTTGGGTGTCAAAATATCGATAGATGATTTTGGTACGGGGTATTCGTCTCTGAATTACCTGAAGCGCCTGCCCATTGATACCTTAAAAATTGATCGCAGTTTTATTATGGATATTGGTGAAAAAGAACACGATGAAGCGATTGTGCGTGCGGTGATTGGCATTGCACACAGCCTTAATTTACTGGCTATTGCTGAAGGCGTGGAGACCGAGGCACAATTGAACTTTCTTGATGGCAATGACTGCGATCAAGTGCAGGGGTACTTCTTTAGTAAGCCTTTAGCGTCGGAAGATTTCTGGGCGTTGTTTGAAAGTTATTCGTTGGAGAGTGCGCCCTTGCCCCTGGCGGTTGTGAATAAAATCAATGTTAATAAAGGCAGTAGGCCTAGCGCCAATTATTAATTTGATTCATTCACTTGCCAAGCGCCTGAGCACCGATTTGATGCATGTTGGTGTGCTAAAAACGATATTGACCGCGATTGATGTCCTCCTTTAAATCTTCTGTGATGGGCACGTATTCTTCGGCATTGGGTAACAAGACGTAAATGGTGTCTTGAATCTTCGATATATCATAGCCGTCACTTTTYAGGTCTGATTTCTTATACTTGAATGTACCTGTAGTAGTCATTTCAGTCTGAACACGTAAAAATACCGGCACTGCGTAGTTGGGCAGGACGTTTTTTAAATGACTACAGAGGTCTTTAAAGTTCGTAGATTGCTCTTCTTTGGATAGCCGTATTGATACCATGCCTGCACGACCGTTGGTGTTGGGGATTTCAACGCCATAGGCGACTGATTCTTCCACTGCGTCCAAACTATTAATCGTATGTTCGAGTTCGGTGGTGGAGACATTTTCGCCTTTCCAGCGGAAGGTATCGCCTAGTCGATCGACAAATTGTGTATGCCCCATACCGATGCTTTTTAACACGTCGCCGGTATTAAAATAGACATCGCCTTTTTTAAACACGTCGGCAAGCAAACACTGTTCGCTTTTTTGTTTATCGGTATAGCCTTCAAACGGTGTGCGTTTAGTGATTTTTCCTAACAGTAAACCAGGTTGTCCTTTGGGTACCTTTTGTGCAAATCCGTTTTTATTCAGAATGGGTTTTTCGCTGTCTTTGTCATATTCTACTAAGGCCCAGGGAGTAGGGGCAATACCAATAGTATTGTCTAAATTAAACCAGTTACCAAAACCGATATTGCCTTCGCTTGCGCCATAGAGTTCATAGACCTCGTCGATGCCAAAACGTTCTTTAAAGGGCACCCATATATCCGGCCGCAATCCGTTGCCGACTATTTTGGTAATGGTATTGTTTTTTTCCTCTGGGTGTTCAGGTTGGTTATAGAGATAGCGGCACAGCTCGCCTACATAACCAAAGCAAGTGGCTTGATAGCGACGCACGTCAGGCCAGAACTCACTGACGCTAAATTTATCTCGGATGGCCAGTGCAGCTCCGTTGGCCAATGCCGTCGCCCAGCAGGCCACCATSGCGGTGCCGTGATAAAACGGTAGGGTGACGTAGATAATGTCCGAAGCACTTATTTTAGTGGTCGCAAGGCCCAATGAACCATACAAATGCATCCACCGTCCATGACCTAATACGGCGGCTTTGGGGTAGCCCGTAGTGCCAGAGGTATAGATATAAAAGCAAACGTCTTCGGCGGTCAGTGTCGAGGTGGTCTTGGGGTCGCTATTATCAAATTCGATAATATCTTCAGCGAGGTTTGTGTAGCCTTCGGGCGCTGAACCGGTGTCTTCCAGTGTGTTGCCTTTAGCAACGTATAACGTTTCGATTGCTTGATTGCTAATGTCTGCACGTACTTCTTCGAAGGCATCAATGAGTTCTTCGCCTACTACGCACATTTTTGGTTTAACCAGCGAAATGCTGTGAATTAATATTTTTTTTCGTTGCGAGGTATTGAGTAGTGCTGAGATCGCGCCGATTTTCGCAAGCCCACCAGTGATTGCTAATAGCTCGGGGCGGTTTGTAAGATAGATTCCGACTACATCCCCTTTGGTGATGCCGTTGGCTGCGAAGTAATGCGCGTAGCGGTTACACCAGCCATTGAAATCGCGATAATTTAGACATAAGTCATCGAACAGGATGGCTTTGCCGCTGGGGTTCATTTGGGTCGCGTGTTCAATCGCCCAGCCTAGTCCTAGATGACTTTTTTTGCGACGGGCAAATCGTACGCCTCTTCTTACTCGGGGGATTTTACCTAATACATAAGGGATTTTTCGAATCAGATCTCTGCCGGTAATGATTGTGTCTTCCATGTCTTGAGCCTTTTTAAAACCAGGGGGTTGTTATTGTTATTAAGCCGTAGTCAGTCCGTCTTAAGGGGCTAATTATTTGGCGTTTGGTTTATTAGACGTTTGATCTGTTAAATAACACGGAAGCCGGTTTTGCTTCTAATACAAATAAGAGACCTATCTACTTTAGGGAACTCATAGAAAAAATACAAATATTTGAAATGAGTGTTTTTAAAAAATAAAACTGTTTTTTAGAAAAGTATTCGGTGATAACGTTTTGTTAATATAGGTAGATGTAGGATGGTGGGTTGGGTAAATGCTTGTATTCAAGTGGGTTTGTTAGTGTTGGGTGCGGTGCGCAGTGATCGCGGCGATAATGTGGGGGCTCATTAATCGTTGGGATGTTGAGGTTTATTTGGTATGAGGAAAATTGTCGGATAAAAAATATATTCCTTTAATGACTGAAAAAATGGCCGAGAATGTACAGGCGATTGTAAGGGTGATTGTTTTGGGATTCTATACCAACGCGTTAATCTTTCTGATTTGGCCAAATCAGGTTTTTGAAAATGGGTGGCCGCAGGCTACAATCGGCGCTAATGGTCGGTCATTAATGGGAGCGAAAAGTTTGTAGAGTGATGGGCGAGTTTAATTTAGGCCTCATCAGTTTTTAAATCATTGAACGAATGTTTTAATGGGTAGTGTAAATATGCGGTATTAATTAGGGTGAAGTACACTGGATTCTACAACAGGCGAGGGACACGCAATGCCGAAGTTAAATTATAGTCAGGAAGAATTATTGGCTCAGCATGAGTATACGAAAAAATTTACTCACAAAGGAAAAACGCTGCACGGTGGATTAACCGCCGATGGCATCTATCACCCACCTCGATCGTTGAATCGAATTGATGCGATTGAGAATTGGACTGATGCGCTTAGAGCGAAAGGAAAGACTGTTGAGATCATGGATCGAGTCAAAATTGACATCGCCAGTGAATTTTTCCCGTCTGAACAGCAAGCGAAACTACTGTTGAAGCACGGTTGTAAAGATGCCATGACACGTATTTTAACCATCATTGGTGTGGTGGAAGGATTTGGTAATGACGGCATTAAGTTGTTGCCGCCTATGGAGATGCAAAAATACTTTGTTGAGTCGGTGGATGGTACGTGTCTGTCACATTTACATAAAGGCTTGTTGGTGGCTCATGGCAATGATGAAGCCGGTTCGAGTGACGAATTAGGTCATGATTCGATGTGGTATGCGCTACGGGATAAGGCGCTGGATAATCCGCTTATTACCGATGATATGTTTGAGAACTTACCCATGGCGCCACCACCAGGCTATAAAGGGAAGGCAAAGGCGGCTGAATCTGTTACGCAGATTACTGGGGTTGGATCGCAGCTGTTCCCTCAGTTGGATATGATGCTTGAGCTTACGCTGATGGCGCTTGCGCGTATATTGCACATTGAATACGCGGCGTACGCGACCTTTCATTGGGCGCAAAAAGTCTTGAGTGATCCTGAGGTGTCCTCGTCACCTGAGTGGGCCCCGAATATGGTGGGTTATATTCAAGAGGATGAAGATATTCACGTCGGGTATCTACGCTGTGCATTGGCGGAAACCCGCGCGCGCACGTTGATTGCAAAAGATGGCAGTCATCTCTCGGGCGAAGAAGTGATTGATACGATGTGTGACACGGTGATGAAGACCATGGGCGGGGATCGCCGTGAAAAGATGTTGGCGCATCGTTATAAGCAAGTACTGCGTGAGTTAGAGGGGCATCCCGATGGCGAACGTATTCTTGCGGAATTTAAACAGCTTGGTGCAGTGCCGGCACTGAAAGCGAGATCCCCTGCGGTGGCTTAAGGCGTGCTCTAAAATATCTCTAGGGGTTATTGTTTTTTAAGGCCACTTGTTTTTAAGGGCAATGTTTTAAGGCCTGTGTTTTAAGGTCTGTGTTTTGAATGTCTCAGTTTAACGGCGGGAGGGTGTGAAGCCCTTCGGCTTTTCTTGGACTGGCCTTTCCTGTTATGGTGGTCTGATGATTCAATTGCGCGGTAGTAATATTCGAGGATTGATATGGAGTCTTTACAATATTATGCGCCGGCCTCTTTAGCAGAAGCCACGCAGCTTTTAGCAGAGCACAAAGGAAGCCAAGTGTTAGCAGGCGGAACAGACTTGTTAGTGCAAATGCGCTTAGGGATGAAATCGCCCCCGGCTTTGGTGGATATAAAAAATATAAGCGATATTCAACAATGCGGATTTACGGACTCGGGGGAGTTGGTGATTGGTGCCGCAGTACCTTGTGCGCAAATTACTGAATCTGTCGCAATTGCGGCAAAGTATCCAGGTTTAGTGGAAGCTGCCGGCCTTATTGGTTCGACCCAGATTCAAGGCCGCTGCTCAATAGGCGGTAATTTATGTAATGCCTCGCCTGCGGCGGATACCGTGCCCGCCTTAATCGCCAATCATGCGGTGTGTGAAATTCAAGGCGTGAACGGCTCGAGGCAGGTGCCGGTGTCGGAGTTTAATCTGGCGCCCGGTCAAAACTGCCTTGCCGAAGGCGAGTTTTTGGTCGCACTGCGAATTCCTGCGTTGAGTGGCAGCGATAGTGCAGGGCGGGTTGTCGGCTGTTCAGACGCCTATTTACGATTTATACCTCGAACCGAAATGGACATCGCTGTAGTGGGAGCCGCCGTGTCCCTTACGGTTGATCTCGATGGCCAGTGCACACAGGCGTGCGTGGCGATTGGTGCGGTGGCACCTACGGCATTAATCGTCCCTGAGGCCTCCCAGGCATTGGTGGGTACCCAACTCAATGAGTCAGCATTAATCAGCGCCGGTCAAGCGGCTACTCGTGCGTCCAAGCCCATTAACGATAAACGCGGCACCGCAGAATATCGTAAAAAAGTGGTGGCCGTTTTAGTGCGTCGTGCGGCGGTGATTGCCTATCAACGAGCGCTTGAAACCTTCTCAGATTAAACCGCGTGGGTTAAGGATTAGATTAGGGCTTAACGCCTTATTGAATATCTTGCCCGTGTAAGTCGAGTGATAGGCCAGAGACGCGTGTATTGACAGAGTAAGTCGTGCGGACAGATTAAGTACCTAACGCTAGATAAAAAATTTCCAGGTAATAAGAGAGGGCTTTTATTCATGGCAAGCCATGTGAAAACCAGCATTAATAATCAAGCGGTGGAGTTTCTTTGTGAGACGCAAGAATCATTGTTGACTGTCTTGAGAGATCGCTTACAGCTCACAGGGACTAAAGAAGGCTGTGCGACCGGGGACTGCGGCGCYTGTTCGGTCATGTTGGATGATCGCTTGGTCTGCTCGTGYTTAGTGCTTGGGGTCGAAGTACAAGGGAAATCCATTGCCACAGTCGAAGGCGTGGCTGAAGCGGATGGCTTGCACTTAATTCAAGAAAAATTATTACAACATGCGGCCTTGCAGTGTGGCATTTGTACGCCTGGCATTGTGGTGGCGGCTAAAGCGCTGCTTGAGAAAAATAATAACCCTAGCGAACGAGAAGTACGTTTTTGGTTGGCGGGTAATCTGTGTCGTTGCACGGGTTATGACAAAATTATTCGAGCGGTATTGGATGCTGCGACGGAGATGCGAGGGGAGGCTGTGTCATGAGTGATGATAAGCAATACCAATTTATAGGCACTCGTTCAATTCGCCCCGATGGCTTTGATAAAGTGACCGGACGGGCTAATTACGGTGCGGACCTCTCTTTACCTGGCATGTTACACGGCAAGATTTTACGCAGCCCCCATGCCCACGCACGCATACTGTCAGTAGATCTTTCAGAAGCCTTGGCGTTGGATGGCGTGTTGGCGGCCGTGAGTGCTAAAGATTTACCCGATCAACGTGCGGGTGCTGACGATGCCGGAGAGGGCCAAGTGGATTATGAAGACCTTTCTAATAATATATTAGCTCGCCATAAAGTGCTTTATCACGGGCACGCTGTGGCGGCRGTTGCGGCGATCTCTGAATCCATTGCCTTGCAGGCATTAAGCAAAATTAAAGTGGATTATCAGCCGCTTACGCCSGTGATCAACCTCATGCTTGCGCAACGAGAGAACTCGCCCTTATTGCACGAATCAATGATCACGCAGGGCATAGTGAGTGATGATGCCAAGCCTTCTAATATTGCAAAGCAGGCTGTTATTAGTCGAGGCGATATTGATAAGGGCTTTGCCGAAGCGGACATTATTCTTGAGCGCACCTATACCGCGCCCGCGGCCCATCAAGGTTATATTGAGCCTCACGCCTGTGTGGTGAATCATAGTTTGGGGAATCATAGTGCCGGGGAGCAAGTGGATGTCTGGTGCAGCTCTCAAGGGCACTTTATGGTGCGTGCTTATACGGCTAAAATTCTTGGTTTGGATGTCTCTGAAGTTAAAGTTACCCCGGCCGAAATCGGAGGAGGTTTTGGCGGTAAGACCACGGTTTATTTAGAGCCTGTGGCGGCACTTTTATCGCGCCAGGCTGGGCGCCCGGTGAAAATGGTGATGACGCGCGAAGAAGTATTTCGCGCCACCGGACCGGGTTCAGAAAGCCGCGTTAAAGTAAAAATAGGCGTCACTAAAGCGGGCCAGTTTACCGCCATGGACGCGGAAATAGACATGAATGCGGGGGCGTTTAAAGGCTCGCCTATCATGCCTGCGATGATGTGCATTTTTACGCCTTATACCTGTGCCAATATGAAGGTACGGGGCCARGATGTGGTCACTAACACGCCCAAGGCCGCAGCCTATCGTGCGCCGGGAGCGCCACAAGCCCATTTAGCGGCTGAGTGTGTGATTAACGAGCTTGCCCTTGAGTTGGCCATGGACCCGATCGATTTACGCCTTCAAAATGCCGTCGAAGAAGGCTGTCGCACTATTTATGGTCCAAAATTCCAGGCCATTGGATTAAAACAAGTCTTAGAGCAAGCCAAGCAACACCCGCATTACAGTGCGGCATTAACGGCTAATCAAGGGCGTGGAGTCGCGGCCGGATTTTGGTTTAACATTGGCTTGCAGTCTAGCGCTACCATTCATGTTTCTGAAAGTGGCAAGGTCGTGGTGCTCACGGGCAATCCAGATATTGGCGGTTCACGTGCATCCATGGCGCTGATGGCGGCGGAAACCCTAGGGATTCCCTTGAGCCAAATCAAACCCATTGTGGCGGACACCGAATCCGTGGGGTATAACGATTTAACCGGCGGAAGTCGTACTACGTTTGCAACGGGTTGGGCGGTGATTAATGCCGCCAAAAACTTAATTACTGATTTGAAAAAGCGCGCCAGCAAGCTTTGGGAAGTCGAGCTAGATCAAGTCGATTGGGTGGACGGGCAAGCTGTGGCACCCGCGGCGTTGGATAAGCAGCCGCTAAGTCTGTCGGACTTGGCCGCTAAAGCAGGGTTCACGGGGGGGCCATTAACGGCCACGGCGTCTCTTAATGCAAAAGGCGCGGGCCCTGCATTTTCGGTGAATATCATTGATGTGGAAGTGGATGTTGAAACGGGTAAGGCGGATGTATTGCGGGTGACGGCATTGCAGGATGTGGGTAAGGCCATTCATCCGAGCTACGTGGAAGGGCAAATGCAAGGCGGGGCAGTGCAAGGCATTGGTTGGGCGTTAAATGAGGAATATATTTTTAACGATGACGGGGTGTTACAAAACCCTGGGTTTCTAGATTACCGCATCCCTTTGGCGTCGGATCTGCCGATGATTGATACAGTGATTGTAGAAGTAGCCAATCCTGCGCATCCCTTTGGTGTGCGTGGCGTCGGGGAGGCGCCCATCTGCGCCCCCATGGCTGCGGTGACCACGGCGGTTAATCAGGCGATTGGTGTTGATTCGGGTTATCGATTAACAGAGCTGCCGTTAAACCCGCCAAAGATCTTAGCTGCGATCGACAGTGAATGATGTTTATTGATGATCACTAAATTGGCCTGAATAATTGATCAGTGGGATGACGGATTGATAAACGTGGTTTTTGCACCTCAAATGGAAATCTATACCGCCGGGGTGCAACAGGTGCAAATCGACGCGCGGGATTATCGACACGCCTGTCGAGTTTTGTCGGCTCAGTTCCCGCTGCTGACTGAGCAGGTGTTCGCCGCGTATGGCGTTGCCATTAACGACGTGATGATTCAAGCGCCGTTATTGGAAACCTTAAATTCGGGCAGTGAATTAATATTTATTCCTAAAATTGCTGCGGGTTAGTGATTTACGTCTGCATGCAAACTTACCCGTTAGGTATTCTTTAGTTGTATCGATTGGGTTTTTATTTTGGATTGGGGAATGAGTTTCTGATCTGTGATTCGTAAGCTTGCTTACGTGATATTGCTGATGTCTGAAGCCCCATTTATAACAAAACCTGAACCATTATTAATGTGCTTCCTATCCTCGTGGTGTATCGGCTTCCGAATTAGAAATCATAGTGGAAGGTAGAGTAGAAGGTATAGTAGAAGCTATAGTCGAGCGTTAGGCTTCATCTATAAGGTTGCTGAATAAGCCTGCTATAAGTCTAGGTATAAATTTAGGCCTATTTGGTTTTTAGCGATTTAACGCGATTATTTCTGTTGGAATCAAACACTCTTAATCACTCAAACTTATGGCGGAAGATGCTGTCTTTTCTCTGTGCGCCAGTTCTCTTTTTGCTGACCGCACAGTCAAGGTTAAGAAAAACGCGTAGGCATTACTGAGCGGGTTTAGTTTGATAATGAGTGATCTGTTTAAGGCAGTATTGGTGAAGTCGAGGGATGACCATGTCAGTGACGCGTATTGATGCGGTGTATCAGGGTTGTGTGGCAATGAGTATTTTGCGTGATTAAACGTTTGGGCGAGGTGGGCTTTTAGGCATCTAAAAAGCGGCTTACGTTTTTAGGGACGTAATAGTTCACGCGATAAGTATGAACTATGTGCATTTTGCACGGTGGTGGTTACTTGATTTTTAACTATTGCGTCTATATTCTTGCTCCGCTTAAAGTTTATATTCGGCTTTAACACCTTAATGGTCCACTAACGTGGCTCATAGCACCCAAATCAAATTGCATTAATTATCATCGCGGATTACACCTTATGAATAAAGTTTTAAATAAATTTAACCGGAATGTTGTCGGACTGAGCGTTCTTCCTTTATCTATCATGGCTATGCCTGTTCAAGCGGCTGATGCTGTTGATCTAGAAGTTGGTGGTTTTATTCGTGCTGATGCTGGGTTTGGTGATCGTTATGATGATGAGCTTGGGGACGACCGGTTTGCTATCAGCCGTGCAGCGTTATCTGTAACTGCAAGCTACGAGAATGTTAAAGGCGTATTTGTTATAGGTACAGAGCCTGATAGTGCTGGAAGTGACGGCGATGTAGATATTAAAGACGCATATATCGTTTTGAATTGCAGCTGTGACTTTTCAGTATCCTTGGGCCAACAGCCTCTTTTATTCGGCTTGAAGCCTAATGGCTATCCTGGTGACCGAAGCTTAAACCCTAGTGTAGAGTATCTAGTAGGACCTTTGTCAAACGGTGGCGGCGTATCTGGGCAAGCTGCGCTTTCCGCTATTGGAGACTACCGATTTAA
Source organism: Gammaproteobacteria bacterium (assembly GCA_002402085.1). Lineage (GTDB taxonomy): Bacteria > Pseudomonadota > Gammaproteobacteria > Pseudomonadales > UBA3067. The sequence continues at coordinate 6,641 of NVVB01000080.1, read as the reverse complement.
TGACGTAGTTAATGTACGTTTTGGTGCCTTTGATCAAACTATTGAAACTGATGACGATATAGAAGGGTCTAGTATTTCTGATAACCTGTTTGTTCAGCTTACATTGAACGATAGAAAGGGTTCGGGATTGTACGGAAATATTGGGTATGAGACATCGTATGCCGATGAAGATGAAAGCTTTACAACGATTACTTTAGGTGCTGGTTACAGTAATGATCTTGTCGATGCTTCTGTCGAAGTTTTTAATATTGATGCAGGTTTAAACGGCTTTGATGATGTGACAATAATAGTTGCTGAGTTGACAGTTGAAGTTGATGAGAGCAATTCGGTATACATAGATTATTCGAATGCTGATGATGATGATTTTGAGATTGATACATACCGTCTTGGGCTGAATCATAGTATGAATAAGTACACTACATTGTCTGCTGAGCTATCTCGCGATGAGCTTGACATTGGTTTTGCTGATGCCGAAGTAGATAGCATCGACTTCCGTGTAACTTTCTCTTACTAAGAGAGACGTGCACTGCTCTATTCTAAGTGTTGAATAGAGGGTACCTTCTGGGGTATTAGCTGTAATTGTCCTATTGCAATATTTAAGGTGAGGGCGCTCTTAATCTTGATGGAATCATTGATTCCCAAACGATTGAGAACGTCTGAGCCGGTTGTGTAGTTGTGTAGTAGGGCCATTGTTCGCTAGCACTAGAGGGTATCTCCATATTTCGAATGTTTATGTGATGGGTTAAACTACGTTGAGAGTTTTACCGATCTAGAGTTCGATATAGGCTGTTAAGCCGTATACGGTTAATTCATACTAGTCTGGTGGTTCTATTTGAGCTGTCTTGCGGCTATGCTGGAATTCCTAAACTGCCTCCGAACTATATCCATTCTGTACTGGATTATGTCTGAGCTATGCCTCAACTATCCCTAATTATCCCTAACTATGCCTGAGCTATGTGTGAATTATGCCCACAGTAGATTCGAGCCATGCCGGCGATGCTCCGCCTAGAATACTCGTATTCGATTCTGGCTTGGGTGGGCTGAGTGTCTTGCGTGAGATCAAGAAATCCAGACCTGATTGTCAGCTAATTTACTGTTCTGACAATCAAGCATTTCCTTACGGACCCCAATCTGAAGCCGGGCTTATCGAGCGTGTGGATCGTGTATTAACCCATCTTGTTCAATGTTTGGCGCCGGATCTAATTGTGATTGCCTGTAATACGGCAAGTACGGTGGCGTTGCCTGTGCTTCGAAAGAGCATGAACGTGCCTATAGTGGGGGTGGTGCCTGCGATTAAGCCGGCCGCTAAGTTAGCGCAAACCCGATACATTGGCCTTCTGGCCACGCCGGGGACGGTTAAGCGCGCATATACAGATAAGCTGATAGAAGCGTTCGGGCGAGGGGTGCAGGCAAACCCGTTGACTTGGATCAAGGTAGGCTCCTCAGCGCTTGTGACTCTCGCTGAAGAGCACGCGGTGGGCAATACGGCTGCAATACATGAGCGTGTTCAAGGGATTCTTGAGCCTTTTAGTGACACGCCTGCGGGGCAACTGGATACGATCGTCTTGGCGTGTACCCACTTCCCCCTTGTGGTGGATGTTTTGAAAACGGCACTGCCTCGCGTTAAAAACTGGGTGGACTCGGGGCAAGCCATTGCCAACCGGGTCGACGCTTGGCTTACGGAAGGTGGGCGGCCCAAAGCACCGACGATTGCCCGTGAGCATTTCGCGGTATTGACCCAAGCGCTAGGTGCTAATGATGGGACTATCGCGCCGCAGGCTGTTCAAGCGATGCTGCTAGCAGAGGGCCTGGCAATGATTCGGGTTATTGACGTACCTCAGTAGGGGTTTGGTCTGTAATCGCTTCTGGGTTACGGCCTTACTTTCATGGTGATGCACGTGGTGGTCGATACACCAATGGCGACGATGGATTGTTTTGCTCTGACTTCTATTCTTGTGGATGCTAATCCGTTAATCATCGATTCCAGTCGGCAAGAGGCCAGCATTTGTTCGGGCAGCTCTGTGTCCTGACAAAAGCGCAGTGATAGATCTGGGTTAGGCGTTGAAGCCTTGCCCGCGACCACTGACCCCACGGGCGGCCCAACGGAGATGTCCGCTGCAATGCAGGCGGCTTCTGCGCAGGTGCCGGGTTGGTCCCAAATGACTTGTGTGGCGGTGAGTAGGCCGTGTTGGTCTTTGGCCAGAATGCGCGGTTGAAAGGTATCAATTAAGGGCACGCTGTAACCGGCAGGTTGGGGCCAGGTGCGGCAATCTTCATAGGCTTTAGGCGCGTCAATGGTGCCGATGTGACCAGGGCTGTCTAGAGGGGCGAGTGCTTCGGGATTGACCAGCATGACCACTGAGCGTGTGCAGAGTTTATTGTCGTTATTAATAATATCGACATTCACCGTGCTTAAGGTACGCCCCGCATTGAGCACACTGTATTCCACTCGCGCTTGCCCAGGCCGAAAGCCTCGGAGGTAGCGACTGTCTAACCCGATGGGTTGTCGATGATCGGATTCAAGGCGCGCCACATGCACTGAAATGGCCGATAGTACGCCGCCGTTAATTCCGCCAAAAGCGCCGTTGTATTTTTTTTCTAGATCAAACGACCACAGGCCTTGGCTTTGTTTTTGTCCGGGAAAACAGTCTAAAAATTTCATCCGCAACTCTCCGTTATTATGTGTTTTCAGTCCGTGAAAATGGTTACCGCGTTTGGTTAATGCTCTGGTATTTTGTTTCTTTATTTTTGTTTGGTTGATTCTTGAACTATGCCTATCTGGCATGAAGAGTACTTTACCGTCTTCAGTGCAGCGTGACATAATAATTATAAAAAAAGCAATTCAAATTCAGATTTTTATGCCAGTTTAAAATTAAACAATAACGTACTAGGAGACGGCTAAATGGCTTTGCTGACAGAGGCGCATCGTGCAGACATTGGTAAAAAGAGTGACCCGATTTCGGCGTTGGTGACGCGCCGAGATATAATAAAGTATTCGATTGCAACGGAACAATTACAAGAAAAATATTTGCAGGGCGATGAAGCGCCGCCGTTATTTGTGATGGGTTTGTTCTCGGCGTTGCCTTCTCTGGATAAGTATCGTCCTGATGGGATTCCTGGCGGGCGAGGTGCAAAAGGGCCAAAGTTACCGCTAAAAAGAATGATGGCAGGAGGCACTCGTTTTCGCCAATACCGTGCCATTGTACCAGGCGATGAATTGGTGGGGGTGTCGATGATGACTGATATCTATGAAAAAGAAGGCCGTAGTGGCCCGCTTATCTTTGTCGAACGAGAATTTAAAATAACCACTCAGTCCAATGACCCTGTGATCGATCAAATCACGTCACTCATCGCACGYTARTCGTGTCGTTAATATCCGTKGGTTAGCGAATTGATAAGAGGAACATGGCATGAAACTAGTTGAAATTCAGGTCGGTGATGAGTTACCAAGCAGAGAGCACGTGGCCACCAATGTAAGTTTATTTTTGTATAACGCGGCGATTTGGAATGCGCATCGTATCCATTATGATGAGCCATATGCAATGAATGTTGAAGGGCATCCGGGGGTTGTGATTGATGGTCCCTTGCAAGGCGATTGGCTGAGTCAGTGTGCCATTAACTGGGTGCGAGAAGACGGTCAGTTGGTGAGTTTTGAGTACAGTAATCGTGCCTCTTCTTGCCTGGGGGAGACGTTAACTTCGGGGGGTAAGGTCATCGAAGTGGATGAAGCCAATCGCAGAGTATCCGTGGAGTTGTTTATTAAAAATGAAAAAGGAGAGATTACAACGCCTGGAAGCGCGACGATTCAGTTTAATTAACGTGTAATTTGACTGGCTGGAAATTTAGGTTTCTGGAAATTTAGTTTTCTGGGGAGTCAGTGCGGAAGGTTTAAGGGCGTCGAGGCGCCCTTGTTTTCAGCGGTCGGTTGGTCAAGGGCTGAGACTTTTGTGTGCGCTTGAGTGAGTTATTATTTTATAGGGTAGTAAGCCAGTGTTACGGACCGCGTTACAGATACAGGACGATTAACGGATTAACGGATTAACGGATTAATTGGATCGATTGAAATCGTTAATAAGACGCGGAATATAGCTTTCATCGTCAGCGCTGAGGCTATGATTGTTGCCAACGTCGAATCGATTTAAAGTTTGCTCTGCGAAAAGCCTAAGGGCTTGCGTTGTTTCACTCAGCCAGGAGTCGGAGGAGTGCTCTTTAACGTCTTCTTTTAAAATAACCCGTAAGCCTGAGTGACTAAAGAAGGGCTCAGGCGGGACGTGAGGAATTACATCGCCGGTATTGACCACTCGATAGTGTGGGCCTGAAATGACGTCTTTTAAACAGTTTTCAAAGGCGCTATCACCGGGACGAGGGCTAGCAAAGGTGTATACGCCGTAGACATCGTAGCCATTCTCTACCAGCATGCCCGCATACAATGAGCTTAATGCGCCGCCTACGCTGTGGCCTGTAATCCATAGTTTTTTATTGTCTAGGCCAATTGAGGTAATTGCATTGGTGAGGCTTACGACGGCGGGGAAAAGTGAATCTTGGAAGCCTTCGTGGGCTTTGGTTTCATCTAAGGGGCCGGGATGATAGGAAATTTTAAAATTAGCCATCCAGTCGCGAGGGCTATCGCTGCCTCGAAATACCACCACGATGTTTTCATCATTGGACATGACGAAAAATTGTGTGTCGATATCTGGGTTTTTGACAACTTGCCCGAATTTCTTAAACGTGTAATTCCAGCTTTCGACGGTGGACGATAGAATTTTTAAATCGTCCTCGTAAGATAAGTCGCAGGCTACGGCGAGAGACAGTGCCGTTTGTTCACAGTACGCACTGGTCTGAATGATGCCTTTAAATTTATTGTAATAGTTCATGGAGGTATCCTGACGCGTATTTTCAGTTATAAGCCAACTCAATTACGCCGATAAGTGACGGTTATCGGCGTAAATATTTTACATGACTCGATGACGTCAATTTCTAACGAATGCCGGTTGGCTGTAAAAGCCAGGATTATACCGAATTAAAAACTCTGAGCCATAAAAATATACCTTGTTATTTAAGCCGACAAATCAATTGACATGATGTCGATGGGATTGAGGTAGCACGTCGGGTCGGCGGATTGCGCGGAGTTGCCGCGTTTGATTATTTTAAGTGCTAGCGATATTCAGGCGGCCCTGCCGGTACGATTTCATTCTTGGTGGGTCAATCTCATAAAAAATAACAAGTCAGTGAAAATCAAAGTGTTGGTTCACGAGAATCCAAACTATGAATTTGCTAGTATGCCGATACGAATAATATGGCGCTGCGTTTTACTACGGTTTGAAACTGGTTTTTCTAAGGTTTCTTTTTTGAATAAATAGCATGAGGCCTAAATAGAGCGCAGCGAATTTTGATGCATAAATAACACACCAAGGATGGAGGTCGTTATGTTTCAGGAATCTCAATACAACGATGAGCAAAACATTGTCGCTGATTTTTCAATTCAGTTGGCCAAAGAATACGATGAACGTTATTTCCTTAAGGAAACCAAGCAGCAACGCGCGCCGAGCGCTTTTTGGCAGCAGCTTTCCGAGGGCGGGTATTTAGGAATCATTGTCGATGAGTCGTATGGCGGGGTGGGCTTAAAAACCGAAGACTTAGGCGTATTTATTTACCATATGGCCAAGCAGGGCTTGGCCTCTTTTCAGTTGATTAATCAAATCGTGTGTGGGGATATTATTTCTCAATTCGGCTCTGCACAACAGCGCGATCAACAACTGCCAGGCATTATTAAGGGCGACTTTTGGTGTTATGCCGATTTAGAGCATGCGCAAGGGCGTAGTTTATTTGATATTGCCGCCCGTGCCGAAAAAAAGGCGGATCACTTTATTTTGCAGGGAAACAAAAATTTTGCAGTCTGCGCGCGCGATAGCAGCCAATTAATTGTCGCCGCTAGAACCTCGCCTTATCAGCAGGCCCACCCGCAGCAAGGGATTAGTTTATTTTGCCTGGACGCGAACAGTGAAGGCATCGAATACAGTACGGAGCACCTTAATGTACGGCTTGTAAATGAACGGGAGGACATGGCCGCTACTGGGGACTTGTTTAACAACATTCGCTTTGAACAGGTGAAGGTGCCCAGTGAAAATCTAATCGGCACGTTAGATCAAGGCGCTGAGTTGATTAAACACATTGCCAGTCGAAAAATGCTGCTTATGGCGTTGGTGACCTTGGGGTGGGGCGATCGTTTATTGGATAAGACGGTGACCTATGCCAATCAACGAGTCATATTTAAGGATTCGATTAGTTCTTATCAGGCGGTTCAGCACCCAATGGTGTTGGCGAAAACCGATTTAGAGATGGCGAAGTTATTAACGGAGCGAGCGGCCCAGGCGTTTGATCAAGAGACCTCTAGTGACGAATTAGTAACCTTGTGCGGGGTTGCCAAGCGTGGGGCCACTGAGGCGGCCTTTGCAGTGTGTGATATTGCCATGCAAACCCACGGCGGGGCCGGTTATGACCGCGACACTGGGATTATTTCCCTTTGGCCATTGGTGTCCATGTCTCGGCTTTTTCCATTAAATAATGATGTCATCTTGGAAGATTTTGCTGAGCAAGTGATTGGCTTGCCGGTCAGCGGGCAGGCGTCTGAACTGCTTGCC
>NVVB01000079.1 GCA_002402085.1 Gammaproteobacteria bacterium | reverse complement strand
TAAGCCTTCAAGTAGGAAATCTAACTTATCTTCCAGGCCCTTAAGCGCCAGGGTTTCAGACGTACACTGTTTAATTTTATTAAGATATAAATCGATTCCAATGGTAAACCCGCCCTTCGAACTATCATCGCGGCTTCCTAGCATCAGGCTGTTAATCCCCACAAGCTGGCCATTTTCAGACAGTAGCGCACTGCCCGAAAGACCCGGTTTGGTTTTTGCTGAGTGGAATATTCCCTTTTCAAAGGAAAAGTTTTTAGGCAGAAATTTTTTCTGTCCGCCAACGAAATCAGGAAGGTTCAACTGGTTAAACAGCACAGCCCCTTGTATCACTGAATATCGCTGACGACTACTGAGCTTACCGAGTACGGTTACTTTATCTGCGATTAACGCTTTTGCAGCAGGTTTAATGAAGTGAAAACTTTTTCGCGCGCTTCTAATTTTAAATATCGCAACATCTGCGTATGGATCATTAAAAAGAAGATCCAGCTTTACCGTTTTACCATTGTAGAGGGAAGCGCTCAAGGCGCGTACTTTGTCGTTATCAAAACCATGAGACACCGAAAACACCACCCCATCAGCGGAAGTGATTACGCCATTAAAGCGATCTTGCTTATACTTGATCGTCACAATGGATTTTTTTGCATTGGCCATCCAATCATTTTTCGCCATTGAGTAAGGAGCAATCGATAACGAAAGCATCACTAAGATCAGCTTCATTCCGACCAAACTGACACGTACGGCTTTTGAACCAAGGCGAATACTCACTGTCCTTATCTCTCTTATGATTGAATAAATTGATAGTCTTACAGCGGGCTACGCTAGAAATATGGGAGCTATATTGCCTGGGCTTTTGAAACGAAACAAGATTTAGTGAGTATCAAATTGTTTGCTCTAAGTAATAAAAAACCAGATGTTCGCCCTGCAACGTCAGAAGTTTGACAAAGGCATCGGTGGAGGCTCGAACGTGGATCATGGACCAGTAAGCTAAACGCTTGAAAACAAGCACTTCTTTTATCCCAGCCTTCACCGAACACAATTAAGCACATCGTCTCAACTGCGTATACCTCCTTATGCCTACCCCTTTATACCTACCCTTTATACCTGCCCTGTCATACAAAATATCCCACCAAAATTACGCTACAACAAATATTCGATCTAATTTACAATGTGTTGCAGCCTTTATATGCCATAGCAGTTCAATTGCAACCCATAACCCACACAGGAATCATTACAATCCATAATCGCGCGCTTTTTTTTGAATCCATTCCTAAAGGAGCGCGCTATATGATCCTAAGCGCGCTCGCTTTTAGCGTTATGTCATTGTTTGTAAAGGCGGTCGGTCAAAAGAACATTCCTGTATTGGAGATCGTTGCCGCGCGTTCGGTAGTGTCTTTAATCATTAGTTACATTGCCCTTAAACGGCAAGGCATTGCGCCTCTGGGCCAGCGTAAAATATTATTATTCGCCCGAGGCCTAATTGGATTCCTAGCATTAAATTGCGTTTTTTACGCAATTACTCACCTACCTTTGGCGCAAGCCACTGTGCTGCAGTATCTTCACCCAATGTTCACCGCCGGGCTAGCGGTATTCTTTCTTAAGGAGCGCCCTTCTAGTGCCACCCTGATTTGCATTGGATTAAGCTTTTTAGGGCTACTAATGGTGGTTCAACCCGAGTTTTTATTTTCAAATAGTGCCTCGGCTGACCAGCAATTTGCAATGTCAATTGCCGTAATGGGTGCGTTTGGCAGTGCCTCGGCTTATGTACTGGTCAGAAAATTAGGCCGAACAGAGCACCCCTTAGTGATAGTCATGTACTTCCCGCTAGTCTCACTACCGATTAGTGTGTTGTTATTGTGGGAGGATTTTGTGATGCCTGAAGGAATCACCTGGCTCTACCTTCTTGCCATAGGGGTAACCACACAAGTGGGCCAAGTTGCACTCACCAAAGCCATGCAAACGGAAACTGCCAGCCGGGCCACTAGTTTCGCTTATTTACAGGTAGTTTTTGCAATGATACTTGGGATTATTTTTTATCAGGAATTTCCAAATCTTGGCACATTAATCGGTGCCGGCCTGATCATTGGTGGCGCCTACATTAGCGCCACTAAGCAACGCTAACTAAAAGCAGTCATAAAGTGCGCACTAAGTCTTCACCTTAGCAACGGCCCGCTCAAGTGTTAGCTCTAGCTCTTTGCGAACAATAGGTTTTGTAAGCACATCATTCATGCCCACGTCCAAACACTTGTCTCTATTTTCTGCCATCGCATGAGCCGTTAAAGCGACTATTTTTATCGGCGTCAGATGTAAATCTTTTTCCTTGCGTCTAATTTCCGAAGTGCATTCAAAGCCATCCATTACAGGCATTTCACAATCCATTAAAACCAAATCAAAAGACTCGCTCGCAGCCTCTTGAACACCCTTTTTAGAAGCTGCCACTTGCCTATCGATATAGACTTGCAATGCCTTAGAGCCATCTTCAGAAATTTCAACAATCGCTCCGTAATGTTCCAGCAAACGTTTAATGACTAGTTGATTGACACTATTGTCTTCAGCAACCAGTATACGTTTTCCTTTCAAGAACTCGTTCTTATTAACGTGCTCCGTCACATCACTCCTTGCGCGCGCTTTATCTTGGCCGGCAATATAACAAGCACGTTTAAAAGATCGAACAGAAACAGGCCGCTCCATTACGGTCGCTTTTGAAAACATTCGTTGATCTAGCTTATGCAAACTGACAGGGAAACTCGGCTCTGAAAAATAAACCACCGTAACATTGGTAAACTCCGAACAACGATCCACAAGGCATTTAAAGCTGTCAAAAGCAGCACTCGAATCATAAAGGCTATGAATAAAAATGAAACTTTTCCCCGCACCCTGATCGCCACCATGATCACGCGCCTTAAAATACCCGACCTCTAAATCCGACGCAGAAGAAAAAAACTTTAAGGTGCTACGGGTTTCACGGACACCCTCCTCTAAAGTCTTTATTAATTGTTTATTATCGCTAAAGAAAAACCCATCGATAGCAAACTCACTTTCATACAAAGAGTCCTCAGAAAAACAGTCCTCTTTATCAGCAGCAACACTCTCGCTGGACTCCAGCGTCAAAGGCAACGTAAACCAAAAGTTCGATCCCTTACCCATTTCGCTTTGCAGGCCTACGTTCCCGCCCATCAACTCAACCAGGCGCTTACAGATAGACAAACCGAGTCCGGTTCCACCGTATTTACGAGAAGTAGAATCTTCAGCCTGTTGGTAAGATTGAAATAGCTTTTTCTGCCCTGCCTCACTAATCCCGATGCCAGTGTCTTTGACTGAAAAATGTAACAAAGTAGCCCCTTCGGGGTGCGCAGCACAACTTAAACTTAACAAGATTGACCCGTGAGACGTAAACTTAAACGCATTGCCTAACAAGTTCATCAACACTTGTCGAATACGAGTGGGGTCACCGTATATTTGATCGGGAATCCCCTCACCGAATTCAGTAACCAGTTCCACCTTGGTTTCCGAGGCCCTAATGGAAAACAAGCTCGTTACATCATCCAACAAACTTTCAATAGGCATACCAATTGATTCAATGTCCATCTTGCCGGATTCGATTTTAGAATAATCAAGAATATCATTGAGTATTGCCAACAAGGATGAACCAGAATCAGCGATGACTTTGACGTAATGAGACTGCATGGGATCTAGGCCAGTATCCTTGAGCAACTCGGCGATTCCCAGCACACCATTCATAGGCGTACGAATTTCATGACTCATATTCGCCAAAAACTGGCTTTTTGCCTGAGCAGCGGCTTCCGCTCGCTCTTTTTCTAGACTAAGCTGAGCGTTTCGCTTTTGCGTGGTAACGTCTTTAATCACACCATCAATACGGACTGGATTCCCCGACGCATCATAAATCATAGTCACACAATATAATGTATCAATGATGCTACGATCTTTTGTATAAAGTTGTAATTCGAAATCTACAACGCTGCCTTGGGATTGTATTTGCGCTCTAAGGAGGCGTCTGCGTTCAGAATCAACGTATATTTTATCTGGGTTACCCCCCAAATAACTGAGCAGGTCCGCCAAATTATTAAATCCTAACATGGCAAGCATTGCCGGATTACAAAGTGTTGGAATTCCTTTTATACTGGACTGAAACAAACCTTCTATTGCATTTTCAAACAAGCCACGATAACGATCCTCTGAATCCTTAACTGAAGAATACATGCGTGCATTCTCGATCGCGATAGCGCCTTGTGAGCCAATGATATCCAGTATTTTTGATTGCTCCGCAGTAAATGCACCGCTCATTTCTCGATGCTCCGCGTAAACCACAGCCAACAATTTCCCCTTGTATTTAATGGGCATACACAAGATGGATTTTATTCGTTGGTTAATAACATAAGGGTCTGTGGCGTATTGCTCGTCCTCCATCGCATCGCTTAATATGACCGGTTCTTCTGCGGTAATAACATAGCGAATAATACTGTGGGGCACAGGAGAGCCTTCGGCCAAGTCGGAGGGTTTAAAACCAGACTGTTCGTCCACGGATTTTTTAGACTTAATCACCCAACCCCGATCCTCTTGAAGCAATAAGAAAACACTTTGAGCGCCAGCATTTTCAAGTAAATAGTAGGTAAGCTTCTCGATCAGCCTGTCTAGATTCATTTCGCTTGATAACGCATGATAGGTTTTTTCAAGCGATATCTTATCAAAGCCCAGCATGTCTACTGGCCCCTCCGTGGGCAATGTCCCCTGGGTAATTGAGCCAATACTCATAGTGCTTTGAGTGGCGCCTTTAAGTAATTGATAATCTGAAACCAAATCAAATTCTTGTTGCAATTTATCTACTTTCGGAAGAGCGCCCCATTCTTTAAAACTTTCGCATGCGAGCTGAATATAAAACTTTCCTGCCCGATCATTCCCAATGGAAAGATGGTATCTGCCAGCATATTCTTCGGCAATGGCCTGCTCATAAAGAATCTTGCTGCTTGTGGCGAGAGAGATGGATTTTTCATATAACTTATTCGCTTTAGCGGATCGTCCTGTGCGATGAAGGTATTCCGCCTGCACCAGATAATATTTATGCCCGCACGTCGGTTGGCAATAATTCATGTATTTTTTTAGCTTACGCTTATAACGTCGAATTTTGATCAAAGCACCCAGCTTTTTTAGCGGGCTTAAGCCTGGCAGCAGACGTAAGTAGGAAAGTGCGCAAAGGAAATAAAAGGTCGGCAGATAACCGAGAGAAATAGCCGCGCCTAAATACCGTTCATTCTGCTTACATATATCCCATAGGGCTTCTTTTTCATCAAGAATAAAAGCGCCTATTAACTTATACATATAAAGCACGGAGGTCACCACTACGTCACCCGATTGTTTATATCGTGCTAACGCTTCGTTTTCGTCAATGTAGTCCCCCTCCAGAATGTGCCCCTGACTCGCCGAATGCATCAGGTTAAAGACCAACTGACGAAGCAATCTTAAGGGGTCAATCGTGAGCTCTTGGTTTAATTCACGAAACAGCTGATCTCCCGAGGCTAATTTTTGAGAAACTGAGAGCAAATTTTCACCACTGTAGAACGAGCAATAATTAGCAATTAAATAGCAGGTACAAGCGACTTCCAGCGCGCCTGATTCCAGTGCTAAATTGTAAGCCTCCATGCTCGGCTTTATGCCATTCGCGAGAGGCTCTTTCCAATGTCTCGCTAAAAATGAATAGGTGAAAATCGCTCTTGGTATAACAGTTTTTGCATGAAATTTCTCGGCCATGGTAATGGCGAATTGGCCGTACTCAACGCCCTCATCAAAATCCTCTAAAACCCCACACAAAACAACTGAATAAAGCGAAAAGGAATACGAAGACTCGGCACTAAGCCCCAGATTCAAACATAACTTAATTGACTGCAAGCCCATGACAAGCGTTATATTGGGATTGTATAGGTAACAAGGAATAGAGAGTATTGCAATAATCCGCTGAACAAATAACCCAGCCGGATCGGTCATATCCGGTAAATGGTAAAGATCGTTGGCTTTACGTCCTTTAAGAACAAACTTAAGCCCGAGCAACGCCTTCCCAACATGAAACAGATTGGCCTTTTTCGGTATATTTAAACCAAGCTTAGCAAGCGTTTTTAGGCCGAGATCAATTGTTTTCGATAACTCATTTTGCGAGTTTAGGGATTGAATCAATATCATTCTAACCGGCATGGAATCAATGACAGTTTTAGATCGAGCAATCACTTTATCGGCCAGAATAACGACTAATTCGTGACAGGCGTTTAAGTAAGCAATTTCGGTAGCTTCTGAACCAATGCCCAAATACAAAGAGTAACGATTTTCAGGCCAATCCTCTAGCATTAAGGATTGAGCTTGTTTGATGTATTCGTTCGCCGACTGGTAGGAGATGCTTTTTTTTGATTTCTGCGCGGCCTTTAAATTAAGCTCCGCCACTAATGCGTCATTTTCTTCCGAGGCACTGAAATGTATATTGAAATGATTGACAATATCAAAYATTTTGTCGTCAAGAGGGGCATCATCATTCAGTAGATACCAACCGAGTTTTTCATGGATTTTGCACTTTTCTTCTTCACCCAAAAACCCATAAGCAGATTGCTGTATTCGATCGTGAGCAAACCGGTATTCAATCTTTATATTATCCCGGATTAACTCTTGAAGCTCTGGCGTTGAAAGCTCCTGAACTTGTAACTCTAGGTCTATTGGAATTAAAAACCCCTCTATAGTAGCCTGCCGTATTTTAAACGCCACTTCGGATAGCGTCTCGTCCATGATATGGCTTAAACCAGTAATATCAAAGCGATTGTTAATACAGGATGCTACGGCAAGAAGATGCTGAAGGTGTTGAGGTAATAAATTAATCCGACCGGTTAAAAATTCCACCACATTATCGGTGGACTTGAGTTTCTCAATGGCGGTCAAATCCCAAGACCAAACGCCAAGATTGGAATCAAATTGTATACACTCATCACTGTACAACGATTTAAGAAACTCCTCACAAAAAAATGGGTTGCCTTGCGTTTTTTTCACCACAAGTCTGGCGAGTTCATCAACACTTTCAACGTCGTGATAAAGAGCGTCCGCCAACTGATGGCGTACATCGTCGAACTGAAGTTTTTGCAAACTAACTAGATTAAGCCTTATATCTTCCGGTGTAATATTATCAATAAGCAATTGCAGCGGATGCGTCGCGCTGATCTCGTTATCGCGATAGGCTCCGATAAGAAAAAGAAAACGGGTGGATTTACTTTGCATTAATATCTGTAACAAACTTAAAGAAGCACAATCAGCCCATTGCAGGTCATCCAGAAAGATCACTAACGGGTGCTCTTTAGTACTGAACACGCTGACAAATCGTCTGAAGGCAATTTTAAATCGGTTCTGCGCTTCCGCCGGTAACAATAGATCTAGCGGCGGCTGCCTTCCCACAATTAACTCAAGATCAGGGATCACATCAATGATTACATTGATACTCGAACCTACGGTGTCAACTATTTTAGCTTTCCATTCAGCTACTTTCGCGACACCTTCAGAGAGTATCTGTTTCATCAACAGGGAAAAGCTTGCGGTGATCGCGGAATAAGGCTTTTCTTTTTGAAACTGATCAAATTTCCCACTGATAAAATAGCCGCGTTTGTGTGTCAGTGGTTTATAAATCTCACGCACTAATGCCGTTTTACCAATGCCTGAATACCCGCCAATAAAGGTAGCCTCCCTAGCGCCCTGACTGACTCGMGAAAAGCTTTCTAAAACACCSTCAACCTCCTCCTCACGACCGTAAAGCTTTTGTGGCATCTGAAAACGATCAGGAATATCACGAGAAGCAATTTGAAAATGAGGCACCTCACCTTCGTGTTTACGGTACAAATCAAGGCATTKTTCAAGGTCAGACTTAATCCCCCAGGTGCCCTGATAACGGTCTTCCGGCGCTTTAGCTAATAATTTTGCGACGATTTCACAAAGTGGCTTAGGCGCCTCCTGATTAAACTCCTGCACCAAAGGCGCTCTTTTAGCAATATGACCATGCACTATCTCCATAGGGTCATCGGATTCAAACGGCGTATGAGAAGTAAGCATTTCAAATAGCGTCGCGCCYAACGAGTAAAAATCAGCGCGGTAATCAATGCTACGGTTCACCCTGCCCGACTGTTCTGGTGCCACATAGGCCAAGGTGCCTGCAATGGAAGAAGGATTAGTAAGCGGGCTCTGCTCTTTGGGAAGCTGAGAGGAAACCCCAAAATCAATAATCTTAACGAGGCTTTTTTCTTTGTTATAAATAATATTCGCAGGGTTGATGTCCTTATGGATAATTCGCGCCTGGTGGATTTTAGCCAAACCCTGCACCAAACGAATGGCCACTCTGAGAATATCCCCTATGTCCGACATTTCTCCACAGGACATCCATTGATTGAGCGATCTACCGTCAATATCTTCAACCACTAAAGTACATTGATTTCTCTCTTGAACTAAATCAAGCACTTTAATTATTTCATCGCCATCCAGCATTTTTATGATGTCATATTCGTGCTTGAAACGGCCAAGTAAACCTGTAGAAAAACAATCCGGATTAATGCTTTTTAAAATCACCGGTTCGTTGTCCGATATTCTCGTACCTTGGTAGATCACACTATTTTGGCTCGCGTGCTTTACTTCCAGCGAGGTGTATCCAGTAACATTCAACAAATCAGAAACCTCCCAATTCGCAGTGGAGAACCGTTAATCTGCGCGGATTAACACATCGAAAATCTCGTCGAACCCGACAACATACAACTGACTCGATCAACTCTTTTCTCCAATTAATAGGTTTTCATACGACTTAATTTCATCCAATAGAACGCGTCTTTATTAGTGACTGCCGTGACGCCATTGATTTATTTTCTCTTCCAATATTTTATAAGTGACTGGCTTGGCTATAAAATCATCCATACCGCTTGCTTGGCAACGTCGCCGATCCGAGTCCGCAGTATTGGCTGTCAGTGCAATGATAGGCAATGCGGCGTGGGGTTGCGGCATTGCTCGAATTTGGCGCGTGGTCTCATAACCGTCCATTACCGGCATTTGACAGTCCATTAAAATGTAATCTACCTTGGTAGATTTAATCACCTCTAATCCGATACTGCCATTTTCTGCGACTAAGGGAATCAACCCCATTTTTTTAACCATACTTTTAGCCACTATTTGATTGGTTTTGTTGTCTTCTATAATCAACACGTATTCATCAACAGAATCATTMYCTRCATCCTGCTTAACGCCTTGGGATTGAGCTTGCGATTCTGAAGAAACACCCTCGCCTAAAACAGGCACTTCCCCGGACGTAGAAGCTGGCGCTACCTCTCGTACACGTACTGCATTAAATGTTAGGCTTACGGTTGTGCCCACTGTCTCGCAGGATGCGAAACTCACGTCACCACCCAACACGTTCACGATTTTCTTACACACAGGCAAACCAATCCCTAGCCCTCCAAATCGTCGAGTAATCGACTGGTCTACCTGACTAAAAGGCTGCATGATGTCATGAAGTTTTTCTTCAGGTATTCCCACGCCACTGTCCTTGATCAAGAAGGTAAGCGTCGATCCCCCCTCGTCCCCGACATCCACCGCTCCAACGATTGAAATTTCACCTTGATCGGTAAATTTCACGGCATTTTTGAATAACGCGAGAAACAGCTTTCGATACAATATCTCGTCTGAATAAATTTCAATCGAACAAAGCGTGTCTAACATTAACTTGAGCCGAATTTCTTTTTTATCAATTTCATCGGAAAATGGATTTACAACTTCTCTGATGAGATTATTAATCGAAAAATAATTATTTTCCGGTTTTATCTTGCTTGCCTCTAACTCGGAAAAATCAATAATATTATTCACTAATGTGAGCATTTCTTCCGACGATTGATTCGCTTGACTTAAGTCTCCAAGCAACAGTCCTTTCAGCGCCAACTGATCTATTTTTGACATCGTATTAACGTTTAATTCAAGCAAAGAGAGGGACCCCAACACGCCATTGAGAGGGGTTCTTAATTCGTGACTAACGGTTGAAAGAAAGTTCTCTTTCACTTGGTTACTTTTCTGTAAGTCTTTATTTTTTAATTCAAGCGTTTTTCTGGTTCTCTTTTCTAGCAGATACGTATCTTTTCGTGCACTATTTATTTTGTCGCCTACAGAAAGCGCCAACAATATTGCAGAGAACGCTGTTCCAAAATACACCCCATACATCACCCACCAGGTCATATCAATGTACCCTAACCCTCCAAGCATCCAGATGACGGCCGCTGCAACGGTGGGAAACCAAGCAACTAGACCGACAATTGCGGCTCTATCCCCTCGGTAAGCACCGTAACTAAAGTTCCCAAGAATAAAAACGCACAGGGGAATCAACAAATACACGCCGACATTCCACAATCTAGCGTCACTCAAAAAAACAACGCAGCCCTCAATCATGTAAATCCCGATTAATACCCGCGCCATACTTCTTGTTATTAAAGGGCGACTATTAATATCCAACACTTCGGCAACGAACAGAATAAAAAATATTTCTAGAACCGACAAATACCCCCAAAACTCAGTAGCAATCCAACGCGGATTGCTGCCTATTATTAAAGGGCCGATACCCATTAAGAACGTCACAGGCAACAACACAGTAATCAAGAAGCCTATGTAGTAGTAATGAGACTTTTCCCTTAAAGTTAAGCAAAGTGACAAATTGTATAAAAGCAAAGTGGCGAAACAGGAAAACACCGCCACCAACAAAAAGCCTTCTATTTTATCTCCTTCCAAAACGTACTGCAGAGTCTTTATTTTTAACGGTACAATCAAAGGGGTTAAAGTTTTTATTTTTAAATACACCGTCGTTGGAGCATTTCTCGCTGAAGGCAAATAAAACAAGAAATTCCTATGTTTTATTTCCCTTGTTTCGTAACTGCTTAATGCGCCGGTAACAAGCCTTTTATACCCAACCTCCGTCTTACGGTATATTTCTATCCGATCGATTATCGGATACCCAAAATCCAACAGCAATTTATTTTCGGGGTTTCGTTTCCTTTGATCCAAGTAAGTAACTTTAATCCAAACGCTGGCGTTCGTTAAGCCAAAGCCAGGCACATTACTTTGGGCTTGAACAAACCTCTGTTGCTGAGCGTCTTTTAGGATATCGCCTATTTCAAGAGAGTTAGTTTCATCTACTAAGTAAAAACTATCTTTACTAACAGCAATATTTTTATTCTGATCTGTTATATAAATTACATTGGCTTGCGATACGGGGCTATAGAGTATCGCTACCGTCACTAGAATTGAGGCTAAGTAGCCGTAAAGCCGGCTAATAATTCGCATAGAGAAGTACCATCAACAACAAAAGCGTTTGCTTTATGGGGTAGTTTCGCTTTTAAGTGCTTTAAGTATAGTCAGGTATACATGCCTCGAGTTACAGATTCGGGATGCAGTAATARCCAAGGRCCKGGGTAGCGCGCCCCCTATCAATGACAGGGATACTTGAGGCAATGGCCCGACTTCGAACAAGATGAGTCCAATTCGGCACAAGCTAAGCCATTGAAAGGCATCGCTGGGGTCAGCGCAACCTAATGAACTCCCACAAAAAAAGCCAAGCAGCTTAGACCTTAAATAAAGGCCTAAATCACTTGGCTTTTCGTACGCCAAAAAAAAGACTATTTAGCGTGCAGTCTCACCGGCATATCCACGTAGCCCCGAATAAAGTTTGAATACGTTCGACTCGGCTGCGCCATGAGTTCAACCTTTTCAAAGCGTTTTAGGATTTCTTGCCACACCACGCGCAACTGCATCTCGGCCAAGCGATTACCCATGCAACGATGGATACCAAAGCCAAATGAAAGATGATGACGTGGGCGATCACGATCAATTATAAACTCGTAAGGCCGATCAATAACCTCCTCATCACGATTCCCTGACAGATACCACATGATGACCTTGTCGCCTTTCTTAATGTGTTTACCATTAAGCACTGTGTCCTGTGTCGCCGTACGCCGCATATGAGTCAATGGCGTTTGGTAACGAATCACCTCAGGCACGAACTTGGTTACCAATTCAGGATCATCGCGTAATTTTTGGTAYTGATCRGGGTTTTCGTTCAAAAACAGYACACTGCCGGAAATTGARTTTCGAGTGGTGTCATTACCCCCGACAATTAATAAGATTARATTGCCTAGATACTCCATGGGCCGCTCAGTGGCCATRTTYTTCGTGTCTTCGCCATGGGCAAGCATTGAGATCAAATCAAATTGCGGAGGTTGATTAACGCGTTCGGTCCACAATTTAAAAAACGCCGGCACTAATTCAGTCTGTAAAATAGACTGAGTTTCATCATAAGAAGAAACAATAGACTGTGGCCCAGGCACGGCTGTTACCACATCCGACCAATAGGTTAATTTACGACGGTCTTCGAAAGGGAAATCGAATAACGTCGCCAACATTTGCCCAGTCAATTCAATCGATACCTTATCGACCCAGTTAAACGTTTCGCCGATGGGTAATTCATCAAGTATCTTACCCGCGCGTTCACGAATAAGTGCCTCCATATTCGCTAAATTTTTAGGCGCGACTGAGCCTTGAACGGTTTTTCTTTGCTGCCCATGCACAGGCTCATCCCGAGCAATAAACATCGACATTTCGGAACCGCCCAGCGGGTCCATAATCGAGATCGAGGGCTCCGACGAATACACTTCAGGATTACCCTCCACCGCCATAATGTCATCAAACTTAGTGATCGACCAATAAGGGCCAAATTTTGAGTCTTTACAATAATGAACAGGATCTTCTTTTCGCATACGGTCGAAAAAACCACACACAGTATCCGACTGAAAGAGTTCCCTTTGGGTTAAATCATAATCTTCTAAAGCAACGTCATAAGGGTCTTTGCCGACCATGTGCTTGTATTTCTTTTTAGGTTTTTCAATCACAGCGCTCATTTTATTTTAATCCTTTGTTGTAAACGATGAGGATCTGTTTTGACGCATAAACTGAAGCGAGTGTAGCACTAATAAATAAAATTCAAATATAAATTTACTTGTTAGTGATACTGTGAGCAGGCAACCGTAGCTTATTGGCCTGCTAAGCCTGTTATTAGAAAGGTAATTGAAGCGTGGGATCAATAAGGCGTAGATAATAAGAAGGCAGCGCTTATTCAGTCCGCTGGATAGACAAGGATTCAATTAAAGAGATCGGCGCCTCTGAATAAATAAAAGCGCCGATACCAAACAAAACGCTACTCGTTAATCCCTAGCAACTCCACTTCAAAGACAAGCACAGAACCCGGACCAATGGCGCCTGCGCTGCGGTTCCCATAAGCTAAATTACTGGGTATCACGAAACGGGTTTTCTCCCCCACTACCATCAGTTGAACCCCTTCAGTCCAGCCCTTAATGACCTGATTAAGACCAAACTCGATAGGCTCACCACGGTCTACAGAGCTATCAAAGACCATGCCGTCGGTTAATGTGCCGTGATAATGGACTTTCACGCGATCAGAAGCCTTGGGATGCACAGTGCCCGTGCCTACAGTCAACACTTGGTATTGTAATCCAGACGCCGTCGTTTTTACGTCCTCTAACTGACTATTCGACTCCAAAAAAAGCTGACCTTTCTCCGCATTCTCTGTCATTGAGCCTTTAGTTCTTGCCGAGTACTGCATGTAAAAAAACACCACGGCACCGACGACAATAATCAAATATACTATTTTCAATTCTTACTCCCTCGTGTAAATAAATAAACCTCGTTATTTAACCCCATATACCAATCAACAATCAATCGCAGTAACACCAGTACAGACAATCATTAATTTGCACGCAAAATAAAGCCCCGATGAACTAAATCACCGAGGCTTTATTCGTAGGCTCAAAAAAATCCAGTTTTATAACGTCAGCATCAAAGTAATGTGGCGTTACAAACTAGTTACTTTTTCTTCGCTTCTTTCTTCTCTTTCTCTGAAGCAATAACTTCAACTGAAACAGAGTTCGGACACGGGCTGTAATGAGAAAATTCCATTGAGAATTGGCCACGGCCTGAAGTCATGGTACGCAATGTGCTGATGTAACCGAACATTTCTGACAAGGGTACGTCAGCTTTAATACGCACACCCGTTACGCCAACTGCTTGGTCTTTGATCATGCCACGACGACGGTTCAAGTCACCGATAACATCCCCTACGTGATCTTCAGGAGTGAATACGTCCACCGCCATAATTGGCTCAATCAACTGAGGACCGGCTTTAGGCATGGATTGACGGAATGCGCCTTTCGCTGCGATCTCAAARGCAACCGCAGATGAATCCACCGCATGGAAACCACCATCATAAAGCTCTACTTCAACGTCAAGAACAGGGAAGCCAGCCAATGGGCCTTCAGCCATCATGCCTTTAAAGCCTTTCTCAATCGCTGGGAAGAATTCTTTGGGTACGTTACCGCCCACAACACTCGATTTAAACTGGAATCCAGTGCCTAGCTCACCCGGCTTAATGCGGTAATCGATTTTACCGAACTGACCAGAACCACCTGATTGTTTCTTATGCGTGTAGCTGTCTTCAATTTCTTTAGTAATCGTCTCACGATAAGCAACCTGTGGGGCACCCACTTCTAGTTCCACGTCGTAAGTACGCTTTAAGATATCAATTTTGATATCAAGATGAAGCTCACCCATTCCTTTAAGAATAGTGTCACCCGTTTCCTGGTCAGACTCAACGCAGAAAGAAGGATCTTCAGCAATCATTTTGCCTAGAGCGATCCCCATTTTTTCCGAACCACCTTTATCTTTCGGAGTAACAGCAATAGAGATTACTGGTTGCGGGAATATCATTGGCTCTAGCGTAACTGGAAACTTAGGATCACACAGTGTATGACCTGTTTGAACATTTTTCATGCCTACTACAGCGATGATATCACCCGCTTGTGCGCGGCTAATCTCGTTACGCTCATCGGCATGCATCTCAACCATACGGCCTACACGCTCGGTTTTACCCGTGTAAGAGTTAAGGATTGAGTCGCCTTTATTCAAAACACCTGAATAAATCCGGATAAAGGTTAACGCGCCGAAACGGTCATCCATTATTTTAAATGCGAGCGCCTTTAAAGGCTCATCAATATTCACATTGGCGAATTCACCGATTTCTTCACCGTCTTCGTCCGTCAAAGGCTGAGGTTTAACGTCAGTAGGACATGGTAGGTAGTCGACAACCGCATCAAGAATTAGTTGTACACCTTTATTTTTAAAGGCTGATCCACAGTATGTAGGGAAGAAGTCCAATGCAATGGTGCCCTTACGAACACATTTTTTAATGTCTTCTATAGAGGGCTCAGTGCCGTCTAGATAGGATTCCATCAAATCATCGTCTTGCTCAACAGCAGTTTCGATCAACTTTTCACGATATTCTTCTACTAAATCGACCATATCTGCTGGGATATCAACGATTTCAAAGTTTTCCGGCTCGCCCGTGTCATCCCATACAAACGCTTTACGCGTTAGCAGGTCAACAAGGCCTACAAAATCTTCTTCGATACCGATTGGCAATACCATAACCAATGGGTTAGCACCCAACACTTTCTCTACTTGGCCAACAACGCGCAAGAAGTCAGCGCCCATACGGTCAAGCTTGTTAACGAAAATAATTCGAGCAACTTCAGATTCATTCGCATAACGCCAGTTAGTTTCAGATTGAGGCTCAACCCCACCTGAACCACAGAATACACCGACACCGCCATCAAGTACTTTCAAAGAACGATACACTTCTACAGTGAAGTCAACGTGTCCTGGGGTATCAATGATGTTAAACCGATGATCTTTCCAGAAACAGGTAGTCGCAGCAGATTGGATGGTAATACCACGTTCTTGCTCTTGATCCATGAAGTCAGTGGTAGCTGCACCATCATGCACTTCACCTGTTTTATGGATTTTACCGGTGAGCTTTAGAATACGCTCAGTGGTGGTGGTCTTTCCTGCATCAACGTGGGCGAAGATGCCGATATTTCTGTAAAGCGATAAATCAGTCATTGTGTTACTCGATCGTCAGGGCCAAAATTGCGCGCTATATTACAAGAATTTAGCGCAGCCGTACGATTTAATTTGTATAAAAAACAGTTAACCTGCTCAGTTTAGCTAATTTGAGCAGTGAATAGATTAAGTTTGGCAGAAATCAGACGAATTTGGGGGAAATTGTTCAATAATGAGGCGGCGGAGCATCCTCAATCATTGGGCCAGAATCAGACTGACGAACCGCAGTCATTTGCCGGCCAAGGTGCTGAACTTGATTTTCAAGGAGTGCTATTTGCTGCTGCTGACTAACAACTACGTCATTAAGCGACAAAAGCATGTCATCCTGGTGACTAAGACGTATCTCCAGATCAACTATTTTGTCTTCCAGCGCTTTTGCTTCCATGTTGAATTCTATAACCAAACCAAAATTAAGTGAACAAGAAGCCCCAACTCCAATACCGCTTCAGCAACCAATTGTGAAGCATAGTATGGAAGACTAGTACTAAGAAATAGTACGGAGGCATCCTAAGCCAGGCGACGTTACCATAAGCGGCCGGCACTGACCATAGAAGCCACACTAATCTTTAGTTTTCAGCACTAAAACCGGCCTTTTCGGGCTACTTTGCCCGAAACAAATCCTTTTTTAGCGCAAGGCCTCAACGGCGACCTTTTCATGATTTTTGACAGAAACGCACTACTTCTTTTTCTTCATAGGTGTAATTTTCGGGGGAACGCCAGTGGTGCCCGTATCCAGGCCTTGAAACCCTGCAAACATACTTGATGAGCTACCACTTCGAGTTGCAGAGGGGCCGGCCGCGGTCAAACCGCCATCAACCACTAATGCTTGCCCTGTCACGAACTCAGAGTCATCTCCCGCCAAGAACACCACTGCCCCAGCAATATGCTTGCCTTCACCCACTTCAGGCCAAGGTTGCAGCTTCGCCAGGCGGTCTTTGACCATATCAGGGTTACCCCGATGAATCAGAGGCGTCAGAATCCCYCCYGGGCAAATACAATTGACTCGGATTTTTTCTTTTGCTAGCTCAACTGCCGCMGCACGCGTTAGGTTAATTACTCCGGCTTTAGCGGCAGAATAAGATGCAGGTCCAGCCCCGCCACTCAACCCTGCCACAGAAGCAGTGCTAATAATGGAGCCCCCCTCACCCTGCTCTATTAGGATTCGGGCCGCATGTTTAATGCCCAGAAATACGCCCTTCAGCATAACGTCTTGAGTGAATTCCCAATCCTCTACTGCAATATCAGTAATCGGACCAAATGCGCCGCCAATGCCCGCATTGCTGAACACGGCATCAAGCCGCCCAAACTGACTCAGCGTACTTTGAAACATTTCTTCAATATTGGATTCTTTTGAGACATCGACTTTCACGAAACGTAAAT
The DNA here is from genome assembly GCA_002402085.1 of Gammaproteobacteria bacterium. GTDB lineage: Bacteria > Pseudomonadota > Gammaproteobacteria > Pseudomonadales > UBA3067. The sequence goes on along the minus strand of NVVB01000079.1, from coordinate 4,631 downwards.
TGGCCTCATACCCCTGCTCTTTGGCGTTCGCGAGCATGATTTCACCATTTTTATCATTAAGGTCGCCCACCACGACATTGGCACCCTCACTTAAAAAGCGCTGCACCGTCGCYAAGCCCATCCCGCTCGCGCCGCCGGTGATCACTATTACTTTTTCGTTAAATTGGTTCGCCATTGTTAAATATCCCTTTTAGAGTCATCATTGATTGCCTCATTAAGCGCGCCTAAAATTCGGGGCTCAGGCAATTTATTAGCCAGTCAACGCATTGAAGTCGTTCAGTAAAACCTCACCTTTTTCGTGGCCTAAAATCATCTCAACAACTTGCTTGCGCTGCCTTTCGATCTGCACCTTCTGCAAGGCATCACTATGCCACTTGACCATTCCATGCCAGTAAGGATCTATAATTTCACTGCCAGGAATTTCGCCATGATCTTTGGTCTTTATGGTGAAGCTTCTAAACTCAGAGACCGCCAGCTGTAAATAAGCCACATGAATTGCTTCGTCTTGTCGGATTCGTTCCACGATTTCAGAGGCTAATTCGGCGTCCTTCCTTCGATCTAGAAATAGCTCAGGATTCATAAACACCGACTGACAAAAACCAAAGAATCGCTCCGCTCTTACTTCAATCATGAGCACATTGGTTAGTAAATTTAAAATCATTTCATGGAAGGCAGGGATTTGGGGCATTTCTCGTTCTTTTGTCGATGCCCGAGCAATGCCATCGGGAATCACTGGTTCAGGGTAGGCATCTTTTCCGAACAGTACATCACGCACTGCAAACCACATGACATCATGGCCACCCTCGCCACTATCTGGCCGCCCACCTTCATCCATGCCATGAGCCGCTAAAAGACCTTTATTCAGGTGGCCCAGCGCAGTCTCAGAAATATCCTCCTTAATAATATCTTGGAAATTTGGCCCCTGAAGAGAAACTAGCGCAACACCTTTGCCTTCAATCACCCCGGTTATAGTGAGTGCGTCCGACATGGTTTTACCCAAACCGTTTTTCACCAAAAGCGATTGCTGTTCAGCACTGGGGAAATTCGGTGCAGACAATAACTTTTGATCCGCCTCAACAAGCGGGAAGCCCCGGTCACCCAATCTTTTTTGCCACGCTTTAACTGCTGGCCAACGATGATATGTTCGCGGAGATAGATACGTACCACTTTCATCAAACCCACCATGCAGCGCAAGCCCCGCCTCTGATTGGCGTTTAGCGTAAGGATGATCAGCCAAGATKTCTTCTTTACTGTAAATTAATTTTTCATCAGGCATTCCATGTACCTTTTTTTGTATTATTAAAAACGTAAGTAGTTTGTTATTAATCTGACCCAGGTGTTTTTAAATCGAGCACATAGAATTCATTTTCATCACGTAAGAATTAAAACGAATTCGAAGGTCAGTGTTTATTTTTATAAGACAGCGCACAGCAAACTCTGACACCAGGCGCTTAACACCTAATTAAAAGGTAAAGCTCGAGGGTCAAAGACCTATTGCAGCGAACGATCTATTTTATTTTTATAATTAAATATATCAAGATTAAAAACAGGACTGCTTCCACAAAGGGTCAGAAGTGACAAGAACAGACTAGTAATGGCCGCATATAACCCACAAARMCASRCTGGCACATGCATAACTTTGTTATTTTGAGGCTCTGCTGGGCACTCGCAACAGTATCTTCCTTGACCAAAACCGCCCAACCTCAGAGCCTCTCGACGCTATTATGGCATTATCTTCACGCAACTATATTGGGCGTCCTGCCCGGCAACCCTAAAACCCTAGCGACACCCCACCTTTCAATTGCCCTTACAACCCATCTAGCACACGAATAGATGCCTCAACAGGGTTTTCCATCATAAAACAATGACTGCCTTGAATTTTTTCAAGGCTAATTCTCTTGTTCAGGCTTTTGGCTTTTTCACAGCTTCCCTCAATGAAAGGATAAGACTGAGCACCATAGATGATATGCACATCCACGTTAACCTGTTCAATAGCGGACCATAAGCCATCAGGGCCCGACTGAAAGATATCCGCCTCGACGTCTGGCGGACATTTCAATGATAACTCACCACCATCCACCCTCCTTAACGCATGATCAACAAAGCCTTCAAGGCTTTCATCCGTCCAGTTTTTATAAACACTCTTGGAACGAAAGTAATCTAAGGCATGCTGGCGAGATTCCCAGCTATTCAACCGAGTGCGAGTTTTTGCAACCATAGGGTTTGGCATCGAAGCAGACATTTCTATGATTTGCTGAGGCAACAAAATCGGATCAAGCAATACAATCTTACTAAACAAACCCGGGTTCTTGGCCTCCATCAACAGCGTCAGTATGCCACCAAAACTATGCCCCATACCGATCAAGCTGGTCTTATCGCCACACTCGTTGTGCAGCACATTAACTGCGTCGTCAGCGCTACTCTGCCAGCTTACAAAACCATCGCTGGCATCGCTATCRCCATGCCCAACAGCATCCTGTAAAAATAAATTATACTTTGGTGAGAACGCTTTCAATAAAGGCCAATACGCCTTACTGCAAAAGCCATTACCATGCAGAAAATTGATGGTTTGTTTCGCGCCTGAATCTATCCGGCTGCCACGCAAATAACTTCCGCCTTGAAATTCATACGCCCATCCCTCGGCACACTCTAGAGCACTGCTAGACATCATTGTTACCGCCACCATTATTTATTATTGATATCAATGGAGAACCTGCAGATGGCAATTTACCAATAGGACTGCAAGCTCTATAAAATAGTAATCTTTCAAACGAGCACGCAACAACCCTGACCACCCAGGGGGATCAGGGCCAAACAAACACGCTATTCGATAATTAATTTAAAGTGAGAACGAGCCACCGCAATGACTTTATCGCGATTGCTTTGCCATGCTTCAATTTGAACATTCGCAATACGCTTGCCCAGCTTTACAATATTACAACGTGCATAGGTATCTTCTGGCCGACCTGACAACGTGTAATCAATATTAAAATCGATTATTTTAGGCATTGTCACCGACTCCATTGCCCACATAAGGTGAATAACTGCAGCGTTTTCCATAAAGCCGCCTATCACACCACCATGAATCGCAGGCAACATTGTGTTGCCAATGTTTTTCTGATCAAAAGGCAGATGGAATAATAAACCTTCGTCATCACACTCTCGAAAACTAATGCCCAGCAATTTGGCGTACGGCACCATTTCAATCGCTTGCTGATAATTTTTACCATCACGCACTTCCGCAAAATAATCTTTACTCGCTTCCATTACTTAAAGCCCTCTGTTGTAGCGACGGCGTGACTAGAAGCCCGCATAAACGCAGCAGTACAAGTAGCGACCGGATCATTTTCGTCGTCTTGATACGCAACCCCTCTTACAAACGCGATGGTATTGGTCAATTTATAACATTCAGCAGACGCGTAAACGGCCTTACCAATTGCCGCCGGCTTCATATAGTCGACACGCAAATCCAACGTAGCAATTGCTTCAATCGCAGGCAAAGCAGCAAACACAGCCATTCCCCCCACACTGTCCATGATCGAAATAATAACCCCACCATGAATAGTGCCCGTACTAGGATTACCTGCCAGCTCTTTTTTATAGGGAATCTTAAGGCAAGACTTACTTCGCTCTATAGAAACAAATTCAATACCAAGCGTATTAGCGTGCGGGATATTTCCAAAAAAACCATCAACCATCATATTTAAAATTTTAGGATCGTCGATTAGGTATTTTCTAGAACCTATATCAGTAATTTGCTCTGTCATATTACTTCACTTCTTCATTCTGAATTTTTCGAAAACACTGAACACCACACAGAGCCCTATAGCTCCACCTGAATCCAATGATAATATTACTGCGAGGCGCCTCTTATTAGATAAGAGGCATACACTGACGCAAAAACGAGCCAAAGAAACACCTTAATGGCCCTTGCCTGCAACAACAAAAAGCCACGGCCGCAACACCACAACTTCTTGACCAACCTTTATAGCGCTGACGCAAGCCAAGACTCAGCTAAAGAATAGCCATTAAAGCCAAAGGCCGCCTAGAGACACCCGCAAGCAGTCCGCCCGCCTCGCCTAAGRCAACCTAAGSACAACGCCTATCCAGCAATTTGATGCCCCNCCCTCACTTAAGCACGCCATGCGTAAAGGCAAATTCAATCATATCAATGCCACAAATACTCTCAGTGAGACCACTTTCCGAGTACCTGACCCGATAATCGAGCGCATGGTAGGCAACTCAACAGTCATGGTCAATACTCAAACTGTTAGACTTATGATCTCTTTTTTCGCAGAACTCCACGAAAGCATTACAAACAAGATTTGTGGCACGGTAATTGCTTAATAGAAATCCGTAATTTCTACAATTTGTCGTAAAACAAGAGGTCACAGGGGGTGTTTTGATGCTTATGCAAAAAAGGGATCCAAAGAAAGCAGTATCCTCAATAAAATTAGGGTATGATCCGCGCCCCATCCCCCTGCACTAATCGACTTTTTTGCAAACCTTACACATACTTATATTTTAGGCCTGGTTCATCCGTTAGGAGATTTCATGAGTCATTTTCTCGAACGATTAAAATTTTTCGAGCGTACTGAAAGCACGTTTTCAGAAGGACACGGTGTGGTTAC
>NVVB01000078.1 GCA_002402085.1 Gammaproteobacteria bacterium | reverse complement strand
TTCTCCTTGTTTCTATTTTCCTCGTGTTTAAAAGCGCGGGGCTAAAAGTGGGTTTTTAGGAAGAGGAGGTTTTTAGTTACGTAACCCTAGCTAACCCTACCTAACCCTATCTACCCGCAGCCTTTTTCCTAGACCCTACAGGTGGTCCTTGCCTTCTTTTCGCTCTTTCTCTACGTGCTTTCGGGCTGAACGGGTTCGTCGCCTTTCCTACCAACTTCATACTTCTTTTCTTTGCAGCGTTTCGCATAGTTAAAAGTTGTGACTAGTTCCTAGGAAAACAGGGGCATCGGTCGATGGCTGGTTATCGGTTGAACAGACTCCAGCACGCGCACGTAGCCAACTGTTTATTAGCTCTAATTCCTTCACCGTCTCTCTCAATCGCTCGTTCTCGGCTTTTAGTGTATTGCGTAGGAATTCACTCACTTTTTCAATCTCCTTTTGTGTTTTTGCAATCTCATTCTTTTTTGCAGCTAGTTCTAGGTCCACCGATTTCGTAATTTCGTAAGCCGCACAAGTGATAGAGACAGACATTCTTCTTAAATTGTGTTAATTGTGAAATTTAGCGTATCATATCCATTCCGGTGTTTAATCCCTTCTCCGTTAAAGACTTGCCCAGAGCTGCAAGGGAAGACTTAAATCTGCGGGTGTGGACTCCGTCAATCCCGTTCACCATGTAGTGGAAGTGTGTTAACTGAACGAATTTGAATCGTGAAATGTCTTCTTCGCTTCCCACGGAATATACGAACTCCTCAATGTATTTTCCCAGCCCTTCGTTTTCGTCGTCGTGTAATTCAAAACTAAGTCGGTGAAAGACAGAATGTTCACCACAGAAGCTAGGTCTAGGAATACGAGAATCCATTTCTTTGATTATTTATGGCGAACACTCATTAGTTAGTATCCTAACCCTTTCCTAACCCTTTTTCAAAAGCATTTTTACAGTGAGAATCTGTTCTTACACGCTTCCCGCACGGCCAGCTACTGTCTACGGTACCACAAAAATCGCAGCAGGAACCGCCGACCGATAAGCTAGTTCGTTCAGTGACCCGCCCCACGACGCACGGACATTTCTGGCTTCGACTCAGCAATACTTGTGCCAAACTCAGCCGGCTTTTCTCTAACCCTAATCGCGCCTCCGCTTCCTGAACTTTTAAAAGCGCTAAAGTAACGACAGATATCTCGCTCATCTTCTTTAAATTGTGATTACCAAAAGTCTCTTTCTCCAGTATAATATCCGCAATGGTCACAGGTCTGTTCCAGAACGAAGCGCTGCGAACCCCACCTGGCGTCTACTCGCGCGAGGTTTGGGTGGCAGCACATCACTTGTCGCTCGTCTTTAAGCTTCTTCAGATCGGCCTCGAATAGTTCAACTTTAAGTTGCAGAGGACGTTGAAGATTGCGGAGTTCCTGCCTAACTTCGTCAAGAGCGTCTGCCTGCTGACGAATACGTTCGTCCACCCCGTCTTTCTTGCTATGCCACTCCTCCCACTTCGCTTCTCTCTCGACTTTTCTCTTCTTCGCGAAAACTTTATATTCCGCTGCAGCTACCTTAGTTGCTTCCTTTCGTTCTTCGCGGCGCGCAGCAGTCGCGGTACGTTTCGCGTCACGGATAAGAAGGTGTGCTTGCGCAACTTGTTGGGAAGACATGATTGGTTATTTAATTAATAATGTTTGTGTTCTCTCAGACCTAGAATTCTTCTAAGATTCTTTCGAGCCTCTACGCGCTGTTCTTCAAACCTTCCGGAATGATCCGCGAACGGAGTGATGGTGGCTAGGGTCGTAATCGCTCGTAGCTCCGACGCCGTCTTGTACTCCTTGAGCAGCTGACATCCTAGAATACTGCCCGGGACCTCCAAGTAGCTAACTAGAAATTCCTCAAATTTTTTGTCCTCTTCTCTAGCGCGGTCTCTAACGTACGTATCCATCTCTTCAACGAAAGAACTCATCTTGAATTAAATATGATTTTTCTTACTTATTCGCTAGAAAGTATCCTTGCAGATTGGGCTGCCATGGTTATTTAACGTGTTTTACCGCCTGCTCCAACTCTCGTTCCACTTTTCTTTTGCGAAGGAAGGCTCTCCCAGATTCAAGGCAACTTTTCTTGGTTCGAGCTGCTCGGTTCCGCTGCACCCAGGCATGACCTCCGACAGGGTCGAAGGTTTTCTTGTGCCACGTCGGTCCGGCAAAGTTGTCATGGTACTTCAAGAATCCTCTCTGTCCGTCCTTCATGGTTGTCGGATATTCGTTGCACACATCACATCTTCGGGTGACACAGACGGTCGCTCCCTTTACTCGGAAGTTGCAGCGACATCCTCCCACCACACACAGCTCTTTCTGAAGCTGCGAAAGAAGGTAAGCTTCATACTGAATTTTGTCCTGTAAAACTTTAATTTTATCAATTTCGGCTTGCATGATTTCTGGCATGATCAACAAAAGTTATGAAAGAGGAGGAGGAAAATCAAACTTCTATCTCTTGGAGGTCGGATCAGGGAGGTCATCCAGCGGTCTCTTTCGTTTCTCGGGACGGGAGCTTTCCAGCGTGTCCCTCAGTCCTGCAGTCCCGATGGCACCGGTACCGAGCATCTCGTCAATCTGGTTCGTAATATCTTTGGGAATACTGTGAACCTTCATGCCCTGATGCAGCAGACTGCGTTCGGTGACTTTGTGAGGCATCTTTCGCAGCTCTGTTCCTCCAGCGGTAAACTGATTCTTGGAATCGGCGTCCACTGCTTTGAATTTCTCGAATATTCTAGCGCGTTGGTCGTCTCTCAAGATTTTGTATCTGGCCATGTCCTTTCTGTCTATGTCGGCACCAGCCACATCGATCAACCTATACAGCTTCAGGGCTCTGCGGGCTTGGTTGTGTGCAGAACTAGTACCGGGGAGTCCGGCCTCCTCCGGCTCGGTGATACGTGCAGCTGCGGAGAGTATCGGGTGGTGCGCTGCATTGTTGTCAATGATCGCCTTGGTAAGATTTATGTTGAATTTCCTCTGCTCCTGCCCAAGTTCTGTGTGGCTAGGAAGGTAGGCAGTTTTACTAAATTTTCCGAAATTCGACTTCATCTTGTTAAAAGTTATGAATTAATTCTTACACCGGTAACGGTTACAGACATCAACACAAACTGCGGTCCGATCTCGATCCCTGCCCCCCATGCAGGATTGAGCGGGGGAGCGGTGTTTGGAGGGTTGTTGTTCATCGTGGGCGCGATGGTAGTCTTGATGTCGATCTTTAATTGCGAAGCGGGAACTCTCAATTGCAGTACTGGCTTGATTCTGGAGGGAAAGTTCACGCCTGCGGAGGTGTATTCGGAGTATGCAGTCCCTATCGCGACAAGGTAAGTCATGAGTGCCCCTCTAGTCACCGAGGGAGCCTGGTAGGCGTCTCCAGAATGATACACTACCGATTTGGTAAACCCTGGAGAGTCGAGGTAGTATTCGAACACCGTACCGAAGGCAGGATTCACTTGCCCATTTGCGTCACCGTACACCTCCACGTTGATCGTTGAGATACTCAGGTTGTAGTAGTCGAATTTTCGGAAAGGGTGAGGAATGAATTGACCGATATCTACATCCTTCCAGACAGTTACAGCGCCATTACTGCTACGGCTTCCTGCGGGGTTATCGAACGAATTCTGCAAAGATCCGGAGTACACTTCGCCGGCGTAAGTAGCACCGCTAGGCCAGCCGTATATCCCTCCCCGAAAAGCGAATCCAGTCGAGCTGGAATGTGCGCTTCCTACGGGATCGGTGATTACGCTAGACTTTAAAAGAATTTCGTGGGTTCCGAGGTGTTGTTCTTCGTTCATGGTAAAAATTGTGTGTTTAAGCATAAGCAGGGGCTACAAATCTACCGACCACGTGCGCGTTGAGAGCTAACAACATAGGTCCTACTTCTACCCCGTCGGCCCAGTTCGGTGTTCCAGGATTGTGACCCATCTGCGGCTTCAACACTACACGAATATCTAGCACGAGCCCCTCGGGTCTCACTCGAAGTTTGAGTGTAGGCTTGACACGCGTGAGCAGAGTGCCGTCCGCCACGGTACGTTCTGTGTACACTGACCCGGCAGCGACAATGTACGACATTAGCGCAGCACGGCGCACTTCTGCGTTTTCAAAGCGCGTTCCAGAATCGTACACGACAGAGTTCGTGTTTCCTGGAGAATCCATGTAAACCTCGAGCGCGGTGCCAACGATCAGGTTACGGCTAGCAAATTGATCCGCCTGGACGGAAAGATCAATCAGCGACAGTTCGATGTCGTACGAGTCGAAAGGAAGCGCCGGTTCCACGAACTGTCTCAAGTCGAGTCTCCGCCAAACGGTTTCGCTTCCCTGGGAGTTTCTTGTACCGCGCGGGTTATTGTAGGAGACTCTGACGACATCCGCAGTAGGTCCTGAAGGCCACGCTTCTGGAGATCCTACAAATGTCGGGTTGGTTGAACTGAAGCTTGAGCTTCCAGTCGGCGCGGTAATCGCRCTCGACTTTAAAATAATTTGGTGGTTACCGAGATCTTGCTCTTGAATCATCTTGATTAATTATGAATGAAACCGAATTACATAAAATGGTATCCGCCGCTCGTACCAGCTCCAGCCTTTGCATGAGAGTACAGTTTACGAGCCTTCGAGGGAGGAGCTTGAACTTCCTCCTCCTCCTCCTCCTCCTCCTCTTCCCACTTCTCGTCCCACTCATCCTCTTCCCCCTCCTCGGAACTCTCCTCATCTTCCTCGGATTCTTCTTCTTCTTCTTCTTCTTCAGCAGCRGCAGCAGCAGCAGCAGCAGCAGCAGCAGCAGCCGTCGCTTCCCTAGTCGCCTTCCTTTTGAGGGAAGCGGCTTCCTTCTTGCCCGCTTTCGCTTCGTCCACCTGCTTCTGCAGCTTGTCGCGTTCCGCGAGCACGTTCTCTGCTTCCGCTTTCTCGGCAGCCTTCTTGTCTCGGATCACCTGCAGGGAGGCGGCCCGCTTCGCCTTGGTCTCTTCGGAAAGAACTCTCTTTCTTTTTTCGGGCGCAGGTACTGGAATATCCATAACTGGTTCAGTCTTAGTTATGGCTGCTACCGTCTCGACTTCGTCTCCGCGCTCCAGGCTGTCTTTGACAATGGGAGTCCTCTGAACGGTGGTGTTTACGTCTCTGACCATCTTGAAAAATTGTGTTTTCTGAGAAATTTACGAGGACGAGATTGCTTTCAGATTTCACAATTTTTCTTCAAATTCTCAAACCATGTCCGTCACAAAATCCTTCAAAGCCGCAAAAGTTACTCCTCCTTCCAAGTCTGTAGGGAAGGGATATTCCGGATTCTATGACACACCCGAGGCGAGCTTGGTCTACCTCACTAAGAAGGTGAACCTGAAGCAGGCCAAGGTGTATTTCTCTGCCAAGCGGTTCGAGGACAACCCCAAGAACGATCCGGTCACCAAGTTGCTGGCGAGGGACGAGGACATCGACATGCTCCGACACATCGAGGCAGCAGGCAAAGCCAAGTTGGAATCGGTTGCGAGCAAAGAGGTTTCGGACTGGAGTTCTCCTTTCTCCGAATACTTGTCCGACATGGACGAAGCCCAAGGCAAGACGGCTTCCACGCTGTGCGCGGTCAAGGTGAAGGACAAGAAACTCCCCAAGACATGGGCTCCTACAGTACCCGACTGGACCCCTACCGGGGAGGATCCGATGGAAATGCTCGTGCGGGACAAGTTCGTTTTGGAGAACGTGATGGTATCGGTCGTCTTCTGGCTGTCAGCAAAGACCCCAGGGAAGGGCGGCATGTCTCTGGAAGTAGTTTCTCTGTGTGGGTTCGAGTCTGTCGACTGCGAGACTCCTTCCGAGTCTGCGTGAGTGTCTGATTCATAATTAATTCACAAATAATCAATCAATGTCTGTAAGAAGAGGTATTGTTGTTGTTCCCAACTCGGAAAAAAGTCTTAGTGACGACTATCATATAAACTACGACCTTCCTCCAGGGCTAAGCGATTTCGAAACGGCGCGGTACATTAAAACCCCGTTGAACAATGGACGCCTCAACGACCACCTACAAATGGCGCGAGCGCGTTTCACCGATGCTGACCGCGACCGCAAAGAGAAACGTTTGCAGGACCGCGTGGTGCAAAGGTACAAGCCCGAGCTGGATCTGCTACGCGCGCACCAAGCCGCCTCCAAGCGAACCACGCCGCGATTTCGTGGACCTAATAAGGAGGGAAACATTGAGAGACATAGCAAAAATCGTGGCGCACCTCTGCTGCACGCGCAGCAAACCGTTCGAGCAAGACGCTCACTGACTGCGCACGCCGCCAACCGCGAAGTGAGAGCTGCAAAAAAGCCTGTGAAAAGCAATGCGTTGAATAAACTCCGTATCTCTCTTAAGCGTTAATTTCCACTAAACATCGCTCTTATCGAGCTTATCAGCGTTCTTATCAGGCTTATCAGGGTCGGTGTTTTCCTTATCGCCGTCTCCCAGTGTGGGAATGAAGCTGGCAAAGGGTTGGCTTGTGATAACGTTGATGTAAAGCACCAATTCCCAGTCTTGGTTGTTAAAGTCGAGAAGCTGGTTATCGTGATCGAGAATCCGGACCCGCATACCTCTCACATCCGCCACTGCTCTTCCGCTCACGGGCCGTACGGAGGAAATGGAAAAGAACTCGTACGGAGCCGCACCTAGAGGAGCGGTGAGCAGCATGTCCCCGGAGTGTGACAAGGTGTCTAGCGATGTGGTCCACAGATCTGACACGATGGACACGGAATGCGTTCTCACGATGTTCGCAGGATGATCTGCTATAATGGTATGTGTACCAGGAGGTCCTTCCAGACTTGAGACTTCGGGTTCTGTTCCTTCTGGGTGTGGTGGTTCTAGGAACCCGAGTCTTCCAGACAGATCCGAACACAGTAGTTCAAAAGCTTCGGTAGCGCAGGATAATGTAACACTTCCGGTGGTACGTTCAAAGACGAAGAAGCCCGGACGATTAAGCACAGCGTCCACTCTCTCGGCGATGTCTGTAACGGTATAGTTTCCAGCAGCGAAAGTCACCGTTCCTAGAGAAGTTGCGAATATGTCAGTCGCGGCAATGTTGTACCAAGCATAGGACCCCGAGAAAACCGCCCTTAAATCGTAAGTATCCCCCATCCTCAAGATGGGGGTCGGAAAAGGAAAATAAACATTTGATTTAGCGGAATTATTCGTAAGCTCGGCATGCGCTGAGCGCGTAGACAGTCTAACTTGTCTATTGGACATGATTATTATGAATAATCTAAAGATCTTCCATTCCCGATGCCAGAGAAGCTGATTCTGAAACATTCCACGAAAACGGTCCTTCGGACGAGATCGTACCGGCACACAGACTACACCACTGTGCAGAGGGTTGGAGATGCCCGAAGTTCACTGCGTCCCCATGCCCGCACGAAGCGCACTGCTCTTGCGCCTCTTTAATAGCACGCCAATTCGAACCCATTTCGTGGTGCGAAAGCTTTAGCAGCTCGTCTTCGATGATACTCATGATGGTACAGTTGTTGGGAGACACCCCTAGCACCATACTCGCTTGCGCCATCTTCACGTAGTAGTTTTCAACAGCACGTTTCATCTCTGACGAAAACTCCTCCATGGCCTGGTTCGCCTTGGTAGCCAAGGAAACAGTTTCCACAATCCGAACAACAGATCCTACACTACTCTGTTCACCGTGAGATTCATAACTAGGAATTGAAAGATTCATTTTGGCAAGTTCTTCGAGGCTGCTTAAAAATTATGAATTCGAGTTCTTTTCTACTTCCTCTTTCCTTGAACTTTCACCCCTCCGGAAGTTTGTCTAAAAAGTGGTGACCATCTGACCGGTGAGCTGATCCAGAGTGATGACCGTCTCGGTCACGAGGATGGCGCGCATGGTGTATCCGAGCGCGAGGGCCGTGTGAAAGTTCAGGGTCAGAATCGAGTTGTGGGACAGATTCGCGCCGGTGTATACATTGTCCCCGTCACGCCCGTGGTCGGTCTTGCTGAGGTCCAGGTTGATTCGGAAACAGCTGGTGTTCAGCGAAGAGGTTCCGAGTCGGTCAGCCACATTTCCGGTGTATCCTGGCGCTGTGGCACTCACGGTGTCGGCGATCGCAAAATTGGCGATGGGGACTGCTCCCGCCGTGGAATCGTTCACCGCCTGCTCGTTGTTGTCCATCAGCTCCATGAGTCGGTTGACGCGCAGCGGGTTCAACGGCCACGTCTTGGATCCGTGCACCAGCTGAATGTCTTGGAGGTTGGGGTTGACGGACCCGATTCCGTTCCTGCATCTTTCAAACTCGAAGGAGAGCGTCTCGAAGATGAGGATGAGATTCGTGGCCGAAGAGGCGGTGAAGGGGAGCGTGATGTCGAGGCGACCGTTCTGGCCCACGGGGAGGGTCTGGGAGTACAGCTGGTGGCTGCGCGAGTGGTACTGCAGCTGAGGGACCGGGAAAAGTTCGGGGTACATGCTGGTCTCGGTGACATTGTAGGTGAGCCTCAGGTCGGAAATGACCATGGAGGTGACGGCAGTGAAAGCACCCGTGTCAGCCCCCGAAATTCTCACAAACGCGTCGAGAATTTGGGCCACCGTCAATTCCACGCTCAGGTCGAACATGGCAGGGACAGGTCTCTGGATCTCGGCGAAGGAGCCTAGGAGCCCGATCGAGAAGGTGTTCGGAACAGCCACCGTCCCGGACTGCACGCGCGCGCCAATGTTGGGTCCCGACCCGATTTCAGATCCTCCGTTCTTGCGCACCGAGGCCGCATAGTCTGCGGGCGACATGGTGAGCTGCTGCAGCGTGTTCATGATGGCGGGAAAGGCGGGACAGGTCTCCTGCTGCGACCCCGAGCTGTACAGGATCCTGGAGAACAGCGAGTGCGCAGATCCGTTGAAGTTGAGGTTCTGGTCCGTGGAGCCGGCGCCTGTGGTGGTAAGTGTTCCGGAAACACGCAGAGACATTGGGTCAAAGAAGGCGTTGGGAAAAGGGGTCATGCGCAAAATACACGTTTGTCCTTCGGTGTAGGTGGCATTGGGGGCTCGGACCACTGCCTGGAAGCGGTTGGCGGGCATGTGCGCGGACAGCGCAGGGCTCTTGAAACTATCTGGAAGACGGACACCGGTAGAAGACATGATACGTAACAATAGACTTTGATTAATTGTGAATAAGACATGATTTCTCCGACACGTTTTCTAGCTTTAAATGGAGTAGTCAGCAGTGTTGGCGGCGGACTTGACGATGGCCATCCCCGGCAGGAAGAGCACCGTCCAGATACGTCCGGCAGTGATCTGGTTCTGGGCCAGCACCGCGTCGGGGGTAGCCAAGTTACGGAACCAGAGCCTGCCGGGAGCGAGCCGTAGCTGGTGGATCTGGAGCGAGGCGTTGACAATCACCATCTCGTGCCCCGTCAGAATATCGTTGCTTATGTCTAGGATGAAGGGAACACCCACCGTCTCGGGAATGTATACCACGGTGGATATCCCCACATCTCTCACGCTGGGGGAGATAGCGACACTCACGGGTGTTCCTGAAATCCATCCCGGCCCAAAGTTTCCACCTCCAAGAACCAGGTCCACATTTCGCCCGCCAATGATATTCGGGTTCGTAGCTGTTCCGAACATGTCGCTCGCGACCACTCCCGCTTGGTTGGAAGAAGGTATTCCGCCCACGAAGTATATCTCGCTGTCCTCCACTACAAACGTTACTTTCGGGGCCATGCCGTCCTGAATATCCATAATATCGGTGGCGAGGTAGTTCAACTGCGGTCCTCTCATCTCTCCACTCACCCCCACCTCCAGAATCCCGGCCACGTCTAGATTCACAGCGTCGGCGGTCCCGGTCATGTGCGTATCGGCCACGTTGGCCTTGTCCGCCTCCACGTCATCCATGCGCGCTTCCAGGTTCTCCAGATCAATGTCAATCAATCCGCCCGTCCCCACCCAAGGCTCAATCGCATCGAGTCGTCCGTCGATCGTGGTCAGAGTGGGCCCTGTCAGGGTCCCCGACACGACTGTGGCTCCCGTGAAGGTGGGGTTGGCGAGCGGAGCTTTCAAATTCATATTCGTGCCGGTGAGGTTGTCAATCTTCACGTCGGGCGCGACCAGGTGGATACTGTCCAGCCCCACCGCGGCAATAGACGCTGCCCCAGACGATCCTATGTTGATCCTCTCGACATTGTTCAGGGTCGGAATCTGGGCCGCATTGGTCGCAAGGAGTGTGGGAAGGGTAACCAGTCCCGTAAAAGTAGGATCCGCAATCGGAGCTTTGTCGTCGTGACTCGGAATCAGTCCGATTTGTTCCTGCATGGTGGTGAGGATAGGTGCGGTAAGCACGCCGGTCACATTCAAATCTCCCGTCACGGCAGCAGGCCCTGTAAAGGTGGGCGTCACCAAGGGCGCAAGGGTAGCCACAAGCGCGTCCAGTGCCGTCAGACGCGGAGCGGTAAGGACCCCGGTCACATTCAAATCTCCCGTCACGGCAGCAGGCCCTGTAAAGGTGGGCGCCACCAAGGGCGCAAGGGTAGCCACAAGCGCGTCCAGTGCCGTCAGACGCGGGGCGGTAAGCACGCCTGTCACCGCCAAATCTCCCGTCACCCCCACGGGACCTGTAAAGGTGGGCGCGACCACGTCCGCCTTGCCGTCCAGCTGGGTCCCCTCCAAATCTCCCACAAACGCGTCGGCGTGCACGCGTTTCAACCCCGTCAACACTCCGTCCGTCAAAAACGCCGTTCCGTCTGAAATCACCTTCATCCCCGACAACGAATGCGAAAAACCGCCGTGAGAGGTATTCATCTTCTTCTACGTTGTTTATGAAAAATTAACGATCACTACACACAATGGGACAGAAGACATCGCTCTCGTCTTCGAACACCGATCTACTACTGGAAGCCGGGCGCTGGGCTCTTGGTTTTCGGTCGCTTTCGGATTGCGGAATGTCGCACCATGCCCCCAACACTGACTGTCTCCCCATCTCCATCCTCTCCGCCGACGCAATCGTCTGCTCTAGTTTCTCGTACGCTACTGCCGGGAACACGATCTGCATTCGCTTCATCTCTTTTTCCGCCCACGTCTTGGGAATAGTGAACGCCGAGTTGGGAGACTTGTTCATGTTGTATTAAATAATGGATCCAAATTTCGGGAATGCTGGGTATAGCCATAAAAAATTATGGCATAATCACGGTTTCCGCATCGCTGTCGTACCCCATTTCTTCGTCACGTATTCTATTCTGGGGTTCGTTGATCCTGAGAAATAAAATGTCTCTTTGCACGCGGAGCGCGAACTCGCGCCTCCCAACCTCAGCCTCCCACACGATCATGTTCACCGTGAGCAGTAGGAAGAGCAGTGCCGGAATACCGTACACTGCAATAATAACAATGATGGAGGGAGTACACATTTTGTTTATGTTAGGATTTGTAAATTTATCGCGACGAATTCCAATCTCCGCAAACTTTGCAATCAAAGTCGGATTCCCAAGTTCTGCAAACGGTTTTGCAGATGCAGTATTTGGACCAAGAGGCGCCCTTCTTGGCGAGGTGCTGGACACCCATCATTCTCATCGAGTTGGGTGTCATGCGCGGGGATCCAGCCGAATGTCTCCCATGACAGATGCTGCAAGTGAAATTGACCGGGGCATCCCGATACGTGGTGCAGCAGAGACATCTGTGAGAATTGCGGAGTTTTTCTTGGAGCGTCTCCCGGACGGTGGTAAAGACGCGAGACTCCTGCAGCCGGTCCACTTCCACGTCGGCAGCGTGTTCCACCGAATCGTCGAAAAGGGCTAGTTTGTACGCGAGCGTGCGTGCGGTGCACGGATCGGTGTCAAGCAACAATGCGGATATTTCTTCCGCTTGGGAAATAAGGTGAGGGTAAAGCGTCATACTTTCGTTATTTACGATTGTTGCTTCTATTTTTGTGAATGGATTGAAGCGCGAGATTGCTTCGCTTATTATTACTCGTATCAAAATCCTTGTGGTGCACGTCCTTTCCCTTCATCGCCGCTTTGCCCACCGCTGCCTCCATGACGCGACGCGCGGTACCTCTATCAGTCCGCCTCCGGATCTGCTTTGGCTTGCTGTGAAACTGCAGGTACTCCCTCCGGTAATTCCGTTTCTTTTTCGAGGGCGACGGCATTGATTGTGAGGAGGGACACGTGTATGCGGAAGGCATCCATCACCTCGTCTACACGCGCGACATATTCCGCAATGACATCGTCCGCTGACGCGTCCCACGCGTCGGTGTCGAGGAGTGTGTTCACTGCGGTCTGTATTAAGGTCCGTATTTCGTCTGTCATAGCACTTCCCATCTCAAACACTGTGTTTATTTTGATGGTGGCGTCGTAAAAGGCCCTCACTTGAAAATCACCGGAAGCAAGCATCTCGGCCAAGTGCTCGGAGATAATTTCATCCACGGGCTTGTTATTACACCTTTCCCCTTCTTCTTCTTCTTCAGGAACAGACTCCATGATTCTAAAAAATATGAAACTAAGCACTCAACCTCACGCGCACAGAGTTTTTCAGAGCTCCTCCCGCTCCCTTCTTGTGGATGAGCTTTGCCGAGGTCCGGGTCTTGCCAGCCACTTTCTGAGAGGTGGTCGCGGCCTTGGTCGCGGCACTGAGCGCGGCCACCGCCTCCGGTCCTGCAGCTTGGGCGAGGCCTTGCACGATTGGGTTGTTCAGCGTGTTCTTCACCTTGCGCGAAACTTTCTCTACCGTTGACGCCACCTTCTCCACCTTCCCTGCCCCACTCGTAATTTCTTTGTCTACTCTAATCGCCGTGTTTTTGACTTTGCGGAAAGCCTTTTTAACACCATGCTTCAGCTTGCGAGCAAGTTTCTTTGCGTTTTTGAAGTGAAGTTTGCGTGCCATTGTTTACGTTGTATTAATTGTGAATAACTTCTGTTTTAGGAGGCGTGTTTTCTCCGTCTTCGCCTCCGTCCCCCCGAGAAGCTATGATTATTTCCTCAGACATTCCGTTAAAGGCTCTCCCCGTCTCGCAGCAGAACAGCATTGCGGGATGGTCCTCCTTCTCGGCACCGCCGAAGATGTAGTGCGCAATCTTGCGGGTCTCCGAGGTACTGTAGTTGGTGGAGTCCTTGAACAGCTGATCCCGTACCTTGGGCGTGCATTTCATCATCACGAAGGACGAGATGAGTTCGCGGAGTCTGGGCGGGTAGCAAAAATCGTTCTGGGACAGGTTGAAGATGCTCAGGTTGTTGTGGCGATGGTTCTGGTACAGTTTGGTGAGCGCACGGGCAGTGCCGGGATCCTTCAGGTAAGACGCACAGTCGTCCAGTACCAACAACGAAAGTTTCTTGTCTTTTTTGTTCTTGTCCACTGCATCGATGATTTTATTCAGGGCTTCGACGGAGGGCTCTTCAAACTTCTGGTCGGCGGGGAGGTCTTCGAACGGGTTCTTCGTATCGCGCATGCTGGAAATAGGACCTACAAGGTATATCTTGTGGAACACTTTGCGGAGCGGACCGGTGATCAGCGATAGGAAAAACGTGGTTTTGCCGGACCCTGGATTACCTAGAATGTGCGTGCAGAAGGAGTAGTTGAAGAACAATTGGACCGCAGGGAAGGCGCGATTCTTTTCACAGAGTACTGCATCGCACGACGTTTTGGGGATGGGGAGTTTTGGGGCTGCGTGAGACTTGAACGCCAATTTTACGGGGACGCGAACTTTTTTACCCATGTTTAATTGTAATAGAATGCATAACTAAGCTACCTCAGATCGGACCTTCACCTTTCGCAAAGTAACCGCGTCCGCCGCCTCAGGTCCCGTGGATTGAGGTACTGCACCTTCCTGTGTTACATTGTACTTGAATGGCTGAATCGCGGAATTCGTGGCGGGAAGGCGCTTGTTTTGGGCAACGCTCCCGTAGTGCACGGTGGGAGCCGCGTCTTCGATCTGTAGCGGAACCTTAGTGACTTGTATCTGCCGTGGGATCTTGGGCGGCGCAGCTCCTGTGCTGAATCCTCCGACCGGAGCAGTGAAAGCTCGAATTCTTGGTGGGGACGAAGGACGTCCTCTCTTACCCGTCAGGGCCTCTTCTTCAGCCGTTCGCTTTTTGTTTACGTGAGTGGAAACAGCGAGCGATTCGGAGGGAACCGGAGCCTTTACTGTCATCACTGTCAGCGCGGAAGAAGGTGTTGGACGCGGAGCGGGAGGGGGAGCGATTGGATCGGAGGATTCGGGTACAACGAGGGCCGAAGAAGGTACAGGCTCGGAGACGGGTACAGGCGCAACGGGCGCGGCGACTTCCATAGATATTGGGGGAGGGACAGCCTCTGGGGGAGGCTCCAGCTCGGGTGCTTCGGGGAGGGGGGTCATTACTGCGCCCATGTCGACTTCGTTCGAAGGAACAAACGTATTCATCAGTTGCTGTACCGAATTCGCAAACCTTGTCGCGGTAACAACTTCCTGTCTGCCTCTAAGCTTGCCAGCGCCAGTAGCCGGAGCTGCCGGAGGATCTGAGGAATAAACACCCGCAAACGGGTTTACGAACGGGGCAGCAGATACTGGAACGGTGGATACGCGAGACGCGATCTCTGCCCTAGTACGTGCGTCATTGAATCCTTGCTGGAAGTCTTGTTTAAGATTTTCGAAACGAAAGTTTCTCGCTGCTTTGTCGAACTTTTCTTTCTTGCTGGCTTTGACGCTTCGTGCGTCCTCCATGCCCATTTCCACACGCTCCCGAATCACTTCGTTCTCCAGAGCAATCACCTTCACACGCTCTTTCTCGGCCACTTTCCTCTCATTGGCCAGGCGGTACTTTTCCGTCTCTGCTGCAAAAATCCCCGCAGATTCTGCAATGTGCGGAATACCTCTACGAAAGGCGGCAGGCCTGCGAGCTCTCGCGACTCTTGCGCCCACCTCTGTCGGGGCTGCCGACCTCTTCTTCAACGCCTTGCGTCGACTCTTCCTACGGTTTCGTTTTGCCATCACAAGTTTCGAAAGTTGTGAATAAATGTCCAAAGCGTCCCGGTTCAAAATCGCGGCGCGGTACGAACTTCCCCCGGAAGTTCTGGAAGAACTGCATATCCAGAAGTATGCAGCCCTCATCGTCGGGGTTCTAAAACCCTGTTCGGAACTTCGTGGAGCGCCCGCGCTCCAATCTGCGGCCGCCATACTCGCAAACAATGTTTCGCATAAGCAACTCTCCGACGATGTAAAGATTCGAATCGTTGTGCAGGTGCTGAATGTTCTGTGCGAGGATTTTCAAGAGGGGTCAGCGGAACACCTGCGCAGTCACCTCGAAGTACTCTTTCAGGAAATCCCGAGAGTCTCTTTCTATCGTCTCACTCGCGCGCGGGCCTGGAATCTGTTAAAAAACGTTGCGCGCAAGCTCTAGGTCATTCCTCCCTTATCGCAAACCAAGCGAAGAGTAGAGCGCTAAAAAACGTATTAAGAACCGTCATTGCAGACGCTAGACTGATTGATATTCTTGTTTTATTAATTCTGTGATGGAAATTACATACACTTTCGCTTCTTGCCGAGGGGTATGTATACATAGTCAGCTGTGGGTAGGTAACACTCTACCGATTGGAACATGGGTCCTTGCCCCTCCAGCAACACGCAGTTGACACACTTCGTGTAAGGGGTACACACTCTACAAATACGAGCTGTGTCAAGATCCACCGCCGTGTCCCCACGCCCGCCTGCACTCGGATTGTACATTGCCAAATCGTCTTTTCCTTTGGAGCCGAAGAAGAAACCGCGAAGTAATTTGAGAGTAGAAGTCATGTTTAATTGTAATTTTAAAGTTCGTTTCTTGCTCGCTTGAAAGGAGGTTCCTCCGACTCTATCTCTTCTATTCGATAGTGACCGTACGGAAGCGTTGTGATTCCGTCCGGCAAAATGTATCGCTTGGTGTCGTTCTTACCGAACCAAGACTTGAGCAGTCTCTCCGTGTAAATCACTTGCCCCTTACTTCTAAGCGTGCTAAACTCGGCTTGGCCTGCGTCCGTGTCGTGTAGTAGACGGTCGCGCATCTTGGAGAAGGGCTGCTTGTCGACCAAGTTCCTATCTACTCCCTTGTGTTTCATGGTGTGCGAGGATTCTGTGCGGAAGGAGTACACCTTGGGCCCTAGAGAAACGTACTCTTCGATTCGTTCGCCTCCAGTCTCGCACGCGAAGAATCCGGGAACTTTTCGGTTCACCTCGTTGTTGAACTCTTTGCCTGGCGAAGACACGAGTCCGGACAAGTCCATATAGTCCTTGAAGTGCGGATCCGAGAAGTCGCGGTACACGTTGTCCGTGGGAAGGTGCAGAATCATGCTATCAGTGTCCATGTACATCAGCTTGCAGAAACGCGGGTAGTAGGGCTTGAGGGCTTGGTAGAAGAAGCGGTACATGATCTCCTTGGAGTGGTCCAGAAGCACGGATCCGATGATCATCACCTTAGACTGCACGATGTTGGTATACCCTCTGGTTACAATGACACAGGACTCGTTGATGATCGTAGCACGACGGAAGGTCGCGTGCGCGGACCACTTGCGGAAGGTCGGATGATCCGTGCAAATGTTCACGTTCGCGCGACGAGTGACCTGCTCCATCGATTTACCGAACACTGCATTGTTCAACTTCTTGAAGAAGGCGACAGCGCAATCGTTCCCCTTGGCTTCCGTACGTAGCTTGGTATTCTTCTCGATGTACTGCTTCATGTAATCGCTTCGCACGTAGATCAGGATGCGGCTTATGCTGCTGCACACAGCACCGAGCGATTGGTACAGAAGCGCAATCTCCAACGTGCATTTGTAGTTCTTCTTGTCGTGCAGGTTGAGTACCAGGCGAGGAAGGGTCGGGCGAGCAGCCGCTTCCTCGGACATGTTCCCGATATGATAAGATGAAAACTCCTCAGGCTGCACGGTGTATGGTCCCGGAAGCGGAGGAAGATCGGAGAGGTAGTCGTGCGCCTCCTTCGGAATATGCCAGTCCGCTTCCACCATGACGCCCTGCAAGTCGGCGAGGTACTCCTGCAACTGCTCCAGCGTCTCCCCGTCTCCCTTCAACCAGTAACTCTCACCCGTAGGGAGCGGCTTGGACATGGCTTTGCCGTACAGGTTGTTCGCGTCGAAGTAGGTGATCGAAAGAGGATTGTCGGGGTCGTTGTGAGAACTTTCGGCGTGACGGTGAATCGAATTGCAGAGTCCACCGCGGATGGAGGTGTCCCCAAAGTCGTGCACTTCGGCATCTTCGGGCACGGTGAGCGTCACACCTGTCAGTAGCAGCATGGCGTCGTACGTAAAGGCGGGCAGGCTCATGTAGCAGCAAATGTCTAGACCGTGCGCCTCGTGAAGAAGTTCTCGCGAAGTTGACAGACAGCACCCGAGCAGCAAGACGTCCGTGACGAGGTAGAGCATATGGTAGTCCAGGAAACTGTCGCAGCACAGGGCGAACAAGTCTTGCGCGTACTGATATTCCTCTGGAGAGACGGAAGAAGCTCGAAGAGAGGAGTAGAACTTCTCGATTGGAGGAAGGGTCTTGTCGGCGAACACGCTGTGGTCGGTAACGTACTCGTACGGGTAGATGCCCTTCTTGGTGACCTTCTCGAAGATCTTCTGCGCGAGCACAGGGTCGTTCGGGAACTTGTCGTCGAAGTAGGCTTTGACAGGTCCAAAGTCGTCGGGGTACTTCAACTCGGACACTAGCTTGTCGAGTCCGGCATCGAGAATGGACAGAGAATCTGCAACCTCCAGCCGCATCTTCTCTGATCCGTCGGACACTGTGAACATCTTGAACTTCTCCCCGTTCTCAGGAATGCACTCGAACGACTCCCCGAAAGACTCCGCCGTCTTGGTCCACTCATTGAGGAGAATGTGCCCGTCGTACCCCTTCATGTTGTGGAAGTAGACCTTGATTCTCTTGTTCTTCCAGTTGGTGACAGACCGAGCGCACTCTCGGTGACAGCATCCCAGATAGTTCCAAGTATATTTCCCGGTATCCTGATCCACCGTGAAGCTAATGTCCTTGGTCTTGGGACGGTACACGTCGAACTGCTCTCTGCAATGGTAGCACTGCTCGCACTCCTTGTACTCCTTCTTCTTGAATCCTTCCACGAACCCGTTCAGGTTGAAGTGCTGACAAAGACGCTTGTTGATCTCGCGCAACTTCATCACCAGCTTGGCAGCAGCGTCTTCTCCAGTGTAGGTGCACACTCCAGGAGTACCAGGATCCGAAGGACCGACGTACCCTCCCGCGCACTGGTACTGTATGCAGAAACTGTTCATGACATGCTTCTGAGTGCGATAGCTCTTGCATCCCGGCTGAAGAGATTCACCGGTGGGAACCAGGGTACTCTCAGTGTCTGCAATCAGAACGAACGGGTACCAGTTGCGTTTCTCCCACGCTTTGAACCGAATCTTGTCCTGTCCGAGCTCTCTAGACGGGAGAGAAAGACGAGTCTGACGTCCTCCCAGAGCAGTATGCGCGTTGTCCCCGGCAAGGTGCTTGTCTAGGCGTTCACGGGAGCTGTAATGGTGACAGCAAAACTTGCAGTAGTGACTCTTCTTCGTAGAACACCCCACTTGGGCAGTGTCGGGTTTCTTCTGAAAGAGCAGGTTATGATCCGTGACCACCAGAAAGTGACCTCTCTTCCTCGGCGCTTTCGGCCAAGAGTAAGCGTCTATGTCTCTATCAAGCTCCTCGCTAGGAAGGTCGGGGGCTTCCAGGTAGAGCAAGTCGATGTCTGAGGACTTTTCCGAAGTATCTTGAGCCCTATCAGAGATGCGGAGTGGGATCACCAAATCCCCACCGTCCAGTTCGTCTAGTCCGAAGATGTGGATCCCTCGACCCAGGTCGTCCTCGACCTTCTTCAGCAGCTTCTCGTCTTCGATGAAAACAGGTCCCTCGTTGAGGTACACCAGCTCGTCCTTCCACTTACTGTAGTACGATCTATCAGTGAAGTCGCGCTTGGGACCCGCTTCGATCTCGGCACGGTGGATAGAGTGTAGCACGGAAAGACGGAAGCAATCTTGATCGTCGGTGCGGGCGTTGTCCGCGGTACAGCGTATGTTGGTCACGCAACGCTTGTCGCTGATCCATTTTGGGACGGGGAATACTTTCCCACCAGTCGCTCCACCTCCAGCAGTAGGAGTGAACTCCAGAATCGTCATCTGGTACGAAACGATTTGATCGTCAGGGTAGGCAGCAGCCATCTTCATCTCAATGCGCTCAGTGATCGTTTCCAGCGCGRCGCGTGCACGATGGTTATACATCACGCGCTGATAATCGAGAGAGAATTCGTGTCCGCTCCTACGTAGCAAGTTGAACCCGATTCGAACGTTGCGATATCTCATGCGAACCGCGTTGAGTACTCCTTCAAATCTGAGAACAAAGGTGCCCACTCCCCAGTCCAGAAAGTCGTCTCCGTCAGGGACCTGCAGTATATACGTAACGATGGAGTTGGCGAACGCCGACGCCGTTATTCTAGGCATGGGTCCTACAGGAAGACCGTACGTACCACGCATGATCGGATCGATCGTGTGCATGTTGTGCCTGTTAGGGCGAGCAAATCTAGGATTTTGGTTTCTTCTTCTCATGATTTTTGGCAAGTTAAAAATTGTGACTATCTTTCTTTATTTACTCATCTTTAAAATGGTACTCAAACGAGAAGCAGTCAGTTCCAAAGCGGTTGATGCCTGCGTTGAGGAAGGTGAGAATCATATCCATCTGGTCGTCAGACTTGACGAAGTTCATGTCGTCCCCGTACCCGAACACGAAATCTTCCGCTATGGCTGCGGAATGGGGATATGTCCCGGCCCCACGAAAATGCAAATGAGACCGAGACCGTCCAATCCTGGCTGCTTGAGGAATGTCCGGTGTGGCGAAGTAATCCATCGTACTGAGTCCGTCAGTAGCCCACACGTCGATAACCATCTCTGCCACGTTTCTCACTAAGGTCCGCAGCGTAGTCTTCTGTCTGGGGAACTGTCCAGTGAAATCTGATACGAACCTGCGAATGGAAGCGAGCCGTGCGACGTTTCTCGTGTACCCCAACGTTAGATCCACAACATCCTTTGCGTGCCTGCGAGAATTGGCAGTGTCAACCTTCAGAGGTAATCCGAAGCTGTCGTGTAAGAAAGATCGGTTCTTGGTGAAGTTTCTAGTCCACGGTCGATTAACGAAGTGAGACACCACGTTGCAGTTCGCGTTGCGGGCAAGGCAGTCCTTCAAAGTGCGGCTGACCTTGGCCTTGTTTTCAGGAAACTCTCGAAGTTGCGCGTCGGCGGCTAGAATGTGGAGGGTTCTGGTGTAGAACACCTCTTCGCCTAACAACTTGACGTAAGCAGGTTTTCCGATTCTAGCCGTTGTAGGAATATCAAAATCGGGAAGCACGCCGCCGTCGAAGTGATGAATCATGCTTGACCCTGAAATCGCGATAAGAACAGCATCGGTGATCTGAGTTGCTAGCCAGTAGAATCTGGGAATACGCTGACGATCCACTATTCTATTGACGAAATCCCGGAGCTTGTACCCTAGACACGTATCCAAAATGTACTCGATGCTGGACTGAGGTAAAAAGAAGAACAATGCCTCGTGCGTAGCTCGGTCTCGAACACTGGTTCCCATCTCAGCCATTTTCTTGCTGCAAGCAGCTAGACAGAAAACGTTGTCTCTCGGGTTTACACTTCCTGGAGAAACCTCGGTAGTATCCGCATCTAGGTCGTATTTCGGCCCGAAAAGGTATTCTGAAAATTCGGTCGACATGGCTTTCGAGCTTTAAAATTATGAAAAACTTGCCAGAAAATAGAATCCGAATTGCCCACCAGGATCAAATTTAGAAATAATTTTTTATAAAACCGTATCTTTAGCGGACATTTTGTCCTCACAAGATATATTTTTTCTACTTAAAAATATCTTGAACGGATATTTAAGATGTTTTTGTCTCTTTAAGATACGTTTTTATAAAAAAATTTTTCTAAATTTGATCCTGGTGGGCAATTCGGATTCTGGTTTCTGGCAAGTTTTTCATAATTTTTCCAAAGTCACTTCCGTGTAAAGGGTTATTTTAACATGTCCAAGAGATCAAACACTACCGCGTTCCGAACTTCTTTGTGGGATTTTCTTCCCGTGTCCGATGCAGAACTACTTCGACGGAATTTGATGTTTCATGAAGGTACCCTCTACAAGCGCCAGAAGATTGACCTCAACAAGGAGTATCCGCTCAAAGATCTTCAAGCAAATCCGACTGTTCCAGACAAGATCGTGTTCAGGCCTAGAGCCGTTACTACCGGTCCTCCTACCCCRCAAGTTGTGGACCTCACGATATCTGATACGGAAGCGGGTTCAGACGGTGACGATGAATCCGATCCGTCCGACGAGGAGGAGAAAGAGGAGGAGTTCGAAGTTTCTCTAGTGCGTGCCGAGGAAGGATTGTTCAACGACGATGTGGGCGAGCGAATCACCGAATCGGACGAAGAAACCGAGTTCATTGACTTATCCACGGACGCGTCCTCCTCCTCTTTCGACCCCGCCTCTTCCTCTTCCTCCTCCTCCTCCTCCGAGGAAGAGGTCAGCTCTACTGCTACCCTCGCCGAGGAAGTGATCGACCTCATGAGTGACCCCGAGGGAGAACCCGTCACCGAATCCGACTTCGTGGTGGGAGACGGTACCGTTTCTGTCGTCGAGGAATCCGACATGGGCGAGACCTGCTTCCCTGACCCGGAAGTTGAGGATCTGCTAGACTTCATGTCGCCTGTCGGTAGCCCGGTTACTCCTTTTTACGTCGACAACAACAGTCTGTACGGAATTCCTCACGGCGACACCGGCACCGGCACCGCCTCGGAGGGAGATTCCGAGGAAGAGAAAGAGGTGTCTCCTCTTGCAGTTCCTGTGAACCCTTCTGAGCACTCCGACGCGTTTGCCAAAGACTGGAAGTCCTGGAACGAGTCTTCTGCCCAACCCAACCCTAAGGACATGATCTACTTCAGCAACGCTGCTCCTGTGGATGTTGATGTTGAAGCCCTAGCAGATGAGTTCTTTACTGACTAGGGTTAGCTAGGGTTACGTAACTAAAAACCTCCTCTTCCTAAAAACCCACTTTTAGCCCCGCGCTTTTAAACACGAGGAAAATAGAAACAAGGAGAAAAAAATAAAAATAAAAAATAAAAATTTTTTATCCAGCTGGTTGTTTACTTGCC
>NVVB01000077.1 GCA_002402085.1 Gammaproteobacteria bacterium | reverse complement strand
ATGGGACTGTGACAAATAGAAATGATTTATATGTTACAGCTGCTAACGGCTTAATGTATCCGACAAGATTAGAAGAGGGTGGGGTTGCTGAAGTCGCCGGGCTTGGGCCTACAAATATCGATAAATGTATAGGTCGTCAAGGCACACAGTACAGTGACCCCGATCACGAAACAGCAACTCAAATTCCATCCCTACCAATCCAGATGGAAGATGAAGCGATGGAAGTTTGGAGAGGCTATACATGGACTGGACCAAATCAAACAGTAGGTCTTGGTGGAAGCGCAACATATTCGGGGGATAGGGGTGTCGCTCGAATCGGTGACTCTCCTTCTTATAATATATTGGCATCGATGGGTCACGCTGTATTCCCTTTAAATGTAGGCGCTGTTTCAGCGACATCTACTAGCGTTCGGATGTCGTGGGATATTCCAGCCGCGAACTATCACGCTGTGCTTATTGCGTTTGATATATTTTATCGTAACGTCACAGATTCGGGTTTGTGGGTTCGCTTTGCGGGCGTCGATCGTCTTACTAATTCTTTAATAATTGATGGACTAGCAACGGCAAAAGATTATGAATTTTATGTAAAGTCAAGGCATGTGAACGGCACTCTTTCAGGGCCATCTTATAAAGTGAGCGTTGCACTTTAATGGCTGAGATAAGAATAAATTGTGCTGCCGCTGGTGATGCCGAAGTTGCTACGTGGAATAAACTAACGCCTTCATCAACCGTTAGTAATCTTGATACAATTACGGGCCTAAGTACTCCTGTTTCTATATCGACAACCGCGTGGATTAGTAGCAGCGAAGGCAGACCAAACGGTTTGTGGCCAGACGCAGTTTGGCAGCCGATGTTTTGGAATACGGCTCCAATGTCGTTCACTATTTCTGGGCTAACTCCAAATACTAGCTATACGATTTATTACTTTTGTTCGACATGGTGGGATTCAGATAGGGAAGGTACAGCGATAACGTTAGTTGGTTCTAGTAGCGTCGGGCCGATTCAGATAAATCCGGAATTAAATACAGCGACAGAAATTAACGGCGTGGTTAATTCAGACGGCGCCGGTCAAATAGTAATAGATGTCGATTCGTATATAGGAGCATATAAATACTGTGGCGGACTAAGGATTGTTGGAGACATTCCCGTCGACGTCGGTGTTAATTCTGTTAATTCAGGTAACCCAATAATACCAGGGCAAAACGTCGCTGTTGATATGTCGGCGGGTGGTAATAACGTCACTCAGATTAAATTAGTGGCTGGAACAGTTGAAGTAATACAAAACAATCTAGTAATTACTGATGACACCACCGTTTCTTTCGATGTTGTTCAGGGTGATTTACCTTTTGGAGCAGTTACTTGCGTTGTAACTTCTGGCGGGGAATTGTCAAGAGCTACAACATTAGATCCAATAGCCCTAAATAATTACATAACTGTTGAAAGCCCAATAGTTGACGATCCTGTTTTTCTAAGCGTGTTTGATAACGGTGGGTTGCCAGCGCCGGCTGATGGGAATCTGCTAGAGTGGGTGTTGATTTCTGGTAATTCATTAGCTGTAGATGTGCAGAAAACCGGAACGGCTAGTATATCGGGCGGTACAGGTAGTGACACGATACAAATTAGAGAGTGGGTTTTAGGTTCTGAAACGTGGGACGCTTGGACTACATTAACTATAAATACAGGAACGTTTAACGCTGCTCCTGTTGTTGTGCCGCCGACTACACTGCCGATAGTTTTGCCTTTAGGGTCTACCAATCTTCCTAAAAATGATCCTGTTCTGTCAGCATGGCTTTTAACTGCGTCGGTCTCTGATGATGTAGACGTGGGCCTAACTGTTAGCGCTGATATTAGTTCGTTGCCTGATCCAATTCCCGCTGGTACTCACATAATCCCATTTGCGTCTACGGCTGATAGCGAGGGGCAGATTGGGACGGCTACTGCATTACTAGTAATTACAATAGCAACAATCAATACAGCGCCGGTTGTGACTGCGCCGGACAATATATTAATTACTTTCCCTTATGGTAATGGTGGACTTTCACAAGCTGATTCCGCTTTAGTAGCATGGTTGTCTGCAGTAGTAGTAATTGACGACAGTGATATTTTATCGGCTACAGCAGACTTGAGTGAATTCACTGGAAACATTCCAGTTGGCCCACATACAATTGTTTTTAATGCTGTTGATAGCGAAGGGCTTACGGGTAGCGATACATCAATATTAACTGCGGTTGAAGCTGCTCAACCAAATGCCGCTCCAGTAGTTACAGCACCAGCAAATATAACCATTACTTTTCAGTATGGCGGTGGCGGGATAGAGCTAGACAACTCGGAGCTTCTAGCGTGGGACGCTCTATCGTTTGCAGTAGATGATTTTGACTTGGTTACTGCTAGTGCAAGCTTGATAGAGCATGTAGACCTAGCATCGGGGCTGATAATTGCGGGAACTTATACCGTCACGTTTTCTTCGAGCGTAGACGGGGAAGGCCTTGTGGGTTATGCCGCGAGCATTCTAACGGTTGTCGAAGGCGCTCAAACTACAGTAGAAGATATATTTTTAGGAATGATTACTCTCGGACAATGACATCAAGACTAACTGAAAGAACAATTCATAAAGATACAGGCTCGCTTTCTAGAATGACTGTGTACTCGCTGAAAGATGGAACACGTAGACCAGTTAATCTAGAGCTCGTTTCTCGCATGGTTCTGAAACTCTTTAATGCCTTGGGTGACATTACAATTGATAGCGATGTTCTTGCCGGTTATCTAAGTTGGAATTCAAAAGGCGAGATCATCTTTAAGCTTGGAATGGAATCAAGTTTGGTTTTAGGTGAAACGTACAAATCTTCCATCACTGCTTATGATTCTCAACATCCGGACGGACAAATAATATGTTCTCCATGCTCAGCCGAATTACTAGAGTTCTACGTCTGCCAATATGCTTGATTTTATTGAGTGTGAAATTAACGCTATCGATATAGCGTCGAAGTTGGGCGTGTTTGCTGAAAAACAAATTCCTTTCGCTACTGCTCAAACTCTTACGGTGTTAGCTGCAAGAGGCAAGAAGAAAGTCGAAAAGGGAATGGATAAAGAATTTAATTTAAGAAATACCTTTTCTAAGCGTGGCATTCAAACAAATAGGGCTGAAAAGAAAGCTTGGCCGAACTGCTTTAGTGAAGTGGGTGTACATGAGAAGCGAGATTATTTAATAGATCACATCCTTGGCGGAATTCGAAAGGGTAATTCAGTACATGGTCGGGCGGTTATTGGTGCTGACTTTGCTGATAGTGCTAGAGGTGTGAGTGGGAAGGTCAAGAAAGGTAAGAGACCATCGGCATTAGTAGCTAGATCAAAGAAGAGAAGGAAGCGTAGAGGAAGGAAAGCATTTGTTGCCAAGCATAGAGTGCCAAGCCTTCCATTCATTATTAAATCAAAACGTGGAGCTAACGACCTTGTTGTCCAGCGCATGGGGGCAGGGCGAAGAGATGAGCTTCAACTCTTATACGCATTCAATCAGCAAGTGAAGATCAAGGAAAGCTTCGACTTTGATGGCTATGTGCAGCGTGTAGTTAAAGAAGATGCGGCAGAAGTGTTCTATGAACTGCTTACTAGAGCGATTATGACGGCTAAATGACTGATTTATATACGGAATGTGTGATATGTGTACAGTTGTACATAAAATGACCCCCTGGTTAGGTTCTAACCGGTCAGGTTTTGAATGCGGGTGACGGCAACGGCAGGCTTTGGTTAGTTATAGAAATTTTAAAAGAGGTTTGTTGTTGCGGTCATAAAAGGTCAATGAATGACTAAAGGGAGAGAGGTAAACAAGGCGGAATTAGCTGATATATGGGGTGTAAGCCTTCCAACCATTGCTGCTTGGCTGAAGAAGGGGATTCCGTTTAAACAGAAAGGTGGCAATGGAAAAAGTTGGATTTTCAATACAGCCCAGGTTGCTGTTTGGCGCGATGAACTTGCTAGAGAGTCGGTCAAGGCTGATAAGCCTGGTGAAAGCTTAGAAGGAGCTAAATTGCGTAAAGCATCAGCAGACGCATCCATTGCAGAGTTAGAGCTTGCAATAAAAAATGAAAGTGTAATTCCGATGGATGTTGCTATTGACCAGGTAGCAAGCGAGTACGCAATTGTAAGAGCTGCTGTTATGTCCTTGCCTTCTAGAATGGCTCCTTTGGTTGCGGCTCTGGATGACGTTGGGAAGGTTAGGACGGAGTTAGAGAAGCAAGTGACAGAAATATTGGCTGAATTGAGTTATGACGGCGCAGAGTAACCGTCAAAAGAAAGCATTCAATGCTCGATTATCATTAGCGCGCAAGGAGAACCTAAAGCCACCACCAAAGCTAAATGTTGTTGAGTGGGCGGATTCGAAACGAAAACTATCTTCTGTTTCTAGTTCTGAGCCGGGGCAGTGGAGAACGGGGCGGGTAGAGGCTGCTCGCGGAATAATGCTTGCGGTTACGGACCCAGAAATACATACGATTTCTATAATGGCCTGTACTCAGTTCCTAAAGACTGAGCTGATTCTAAATACCATCGGTTTTCATGTTGACCAAGACCCGGCGCCGATGATTGTTGTTCAGCCGACAGTGCACATGGCTGAAGCGTTTAGTAAAGACCGCATTGCACCGATGTTTGAAGAGAGCCCGGCCCTTAAGTCAAAGCTCAAGGACAAACGCTCACGAGATAGCGGAAACACAATATTACATAAGCAGTTCCCTGGTGGCGCTCTAACGATGGTTGGAGCAAATGCTCCGGGTGACCTGGCGATGCGTCCGGTTAGGATCGTGCTGTGTGATGAGGTAGATAAATACCCTTTATCGGCAGGTGATGAAGGCGACCCAATTGCGATAATCACAGAAAGAACAGCTGCTTTCTGGAATGCAAAAATAATACATGCTTGCTCACCGACAATTGAAGGTAAGTCTCGAATAGCATTCGAGTATGAGCAAAGCGACCAGAGAATTTTTGAAGTTCCTTGCCCCCACTGCGGTGAACGGCAAGAAATGGAATGGAAGAATGTATTGTGGCCAAAAGGGAAGCCGCACAAAGCGAAATATCATTGCTCAGGATGCGGGGTAGAGTGGAAAGAAGTTGAGCGTCTCGCGGCAATATCATGGGGAACCTGGAGGGCAACTAAGCCGTTTACAGGTCACGCCGGCTTTAAAGTTAATAAGTTGGCTTCACCCTGGGAAACGATGGGAAAGCTTGCAAAGAAATTTGTTAAGGCCTGCAAAAATCCAGAACTTCTAAAAACCTTTATCAATACCCAGCTGGCTGAAACCTTCAAAATGAAAGGTGACGTTCCAGACTGGAAGCGGCTTTATGATCGGCGCGAACATTACAAGATAAATACGATACCCGACAAGAGAATAATGTTTCTTACTTGCGGGGTAGATGTTCAAAAGAAATACCTTCAACTAGAAATCGTTGGCTGGGGAAGGAATAAGGAAAGTTGGTCAATTGATTATCGTGTTCTAGAAGGTGACTACCACGATAAATCGCCAGCCGGACCTTGGGCAAAGTTAGAAAAAATACTCGAAGAAACCTGGGTTCACCCATTTGGAGCTGAATTAAAAATCGCTCGAACCGCTGTCGATGCCGGAGCTTTTACGCAGGAAGTGAGAGATTGGTGCCGCCACTATCAGGTTAGCCAAGTAATGGCGATTAAAGGTGCTGACAGCGCTCAGTCGTTCCTTGGCGCAGCCAGGGACGCAGATGTTGTAACCGCTGGTAAAAAGAAAATATCCAGAGGAATACGAGAATTTACGATTGGCGTATCAATCGGTAAAGAAGAACTCTATGGCTGGCTAAACAAAGAGAAGCCGACTGACGAAAGCGGTGATCCATTCCCTTCGGGTTACTGCCATTTCCCAGAATACGACGAAGAGTTCTTTAGGCAAATCACAGGTGAGCAATTAATGCTTACCAAAAACAAGAAAGGCTTCGACGTTTATTCTTGGGAAAAGTTAAGAGATAGAAATGAGGCGTTAGATTGCCGCAAMTACGCAAGAGCTGCGGCGTCGTCATATGGTCTTGATAGATTCAAAGAAGACAGATGGAAGGAGATGGAAGCGGCTCTTTATGTCATAAAAGTAGCAGTAAATAACGCTAATACGATAGAGAAAAACGGCGTGAAATTCAGAAAAGGCAAACACTTGAGGCGAAATAGATAATGGCAGCGACACAAGCTTTTCTCGACGCGCTCGAAGAGGCGTATTACTCGGGCGCTCTAACTGTAGAGTATGAAGACAAGAAGATTACATTCCCTGGCGCAAAAGATTTAGAGCGTAGACTTTTTGCATTAAGAAGGGCGCTCGGTAAAGTCAATTCAGGCACTCGATTTACTCCAAAATATAGCAAAGGCCTCTAATGGAGCTTACCCGACTAGATAAGGCTTTTAATTCGTTGATGCCAAGGTATGGCGAGAAGCGAATGAGGGCGAGAGCGAACCAAGAACGAATCGTGCTTGGCTCGAAGTTTATGCGCAAATACGACGGAGCAAGCAAAGGCGGCCGAACTTCAAACTGGCTTCGTCAAAGTACCGGCGCGAATGCTGAAGTCGGCAGTGGTCTTGTAACGCTTCGCGACTCTTGTCACGACCTTGCTCGAAATAATCCATGGGCAAAGCGAGCGGGCGAAGTAGTTGCGAATTACGTAGTCGGCGACGGAGTAAAGCCGGAATTCCAAACTTCAAACAAAAAGCAAAAGGAAGGCTATACAAAAGGCTGGAAAGCTTGGGCTGAATCGATAGAGTGCGACGCTAACGGCCAAATGAATTTCTATGGTCTTCAACGCCTGGCATGGATTGCGAAAGACGAAGGCGGCGGCGCATTACTTAGGCGGAGAAAAAGACACTTCGAAGACGGCCTTTCGATTCCTATGCAGATCCAAGTTCTTGAAGCCGACTTCATAGACTTAAACAAAAACGAAAAGATCGGTCTAAATACAATTATTCAAGGGATGGAATACACGCCGATAGGGGAATGGATTGGTTCTTGGCTTTTCGAAACTCATCCAGGCGAAGCGATATCGGTTGGCGACCGTCTTGGCAATGCCTCGAAATTTGTTCCGGCTGAAGACTTGATCTATTTGACGACCATTACTCGACCGGGACAAATTCACGGAGTGCCCGCCGGCCATACTACTGTTAATAAATTAAAAGACCTCGACGACGCCAATGATAATTATTTGTTTAGGCAAAAGATAGCGGCCTGTTATACCGCTTTTATTTATGACAGTAATCCGGAGGCGTCGTCGTCGGGTGATATTGCCGACACTTTGGAGCCTGGCACGGTCGAAAATTTACCGCCGGGAAAAGATATTCGGTTTGCTACCCCTCCTGGCGTCGAAGGTTTCTCACAATTCCACAAGGATCAACTTTACGCAATCTCGACCGGCTTCGGCATCACCTACGAGGCGCTAACCGGCGACAATTCGAACGTCAATTTTCTATCCGGAAGGATTGGGAAAATTGAAATGATGAAAAACATAACCAATAGCCAAAATCTTGTCTTGATTCCTTTGTTATGCCAAGGCGTTTTGAAGTGGTTCAAAGAAGCGGCCGACCTTACTCAATACGGCGGCGGCGGTGAGCTTACTGCCGAATGGTTGCTTCCAAGCGTTGCAGCTTTGGACCCGCAAAAAGAACTAGCGGTCGAGAAAGAGAAAGTTCGTTGCGGGGCTCCACTTTACGACTTTTTAAAGGGCATCGGTTACGACAATCCGCAAGCTGCAATCGAACGCAAGGCCGAGGAAAACAAAGAACTCGACAGACTAAACCTTATTTTAGACACTGACCCTCGCTACATGAGCGCAGCGGGAAATCCTGTAAACCTAACCGACGAAACCAAAGAGGGCTCCGACAATGCCGGAAGCAACAAAGACAAAAACGCAGACTAGGCAATTGCCGAAGCTCGACACTCGGGCCGCATTTGTTCCCGGCAGTATTAACGAAGAAGAAATGACTGCCGACTTTTGTGCCTCGACCGGGGCTCGCGGATTGCGCCAGCGTTTTTGGGATGATGACTTTTACGAAGAGTTAGAAATATCAAAAACCGCGATTCGAATGGGTCGAATAAATAACGGCGCTCCATTTTGCAAAGACCATATGTCTTACACGATTGACGGTCAAATTGGCGGGATTGTTCGAGGATGGATTGAGGGCGGCAAGTTTTTTATTCGAGTTAAATTCAGCTCAAGGGATGGTGTAAAAGGTTACTGGCAAGACGTTAAAGACGGGATTCTTAGAACCGTTAGCGTCGGTTATGTTGTTCACGAGTATCAAATCACAGACAAGCAGGGTGAGCTTGATGTTTTGCGCGCCGTTGACTGGGAGCCGCACGAAGTAAGCCTTGTTGCCATCGGCTTTGATGATGACGCAAAAGTCAGAAGCCAATCACCAATCAGTTATAACGTAAGAATTAACGATTCACTAAATCGGGCGACCGAGCCTACAACCACTGAGGAAGAAAACATGCCTGATACACAGGACACCAAGAGCCGCTCGGCTGAAGCTACGCCCGAGCAAGTAACAAAAACTGAAGTTCGCGAAGCTGCCGAGACCGCCGCTACCAATGCGGTATCAATGGAGCGGGCGCGTACTTCAGATATTTACAGCGCGGTTCGAAAAGCAAAGTTAAGCAGCGATTTCGCCGAAGAGCTTGTTCGTGAAGGTGTTGGCATCGATAAAGCCCGAGAGAAAATTATCAACAAGGTTGCCGACCAAGAAGTGAATGTTGAAACTCGAAGCCGCGTTGTCTATTCCCATGGCGACGAAGAAACAAACCTGAAAATGCGAAGCGCTGTTTCTAATGCTATCCAGCATAAGGCCGACGTCTCCGTTATATTGACCGAAGAAGGCCGTCAATTTCGCGGTATGTCAATGATGGAGCAAGCGCGATACATGCTTGAAGCGCGAGGCCATAGTTGTTACGGGATGACTCGAATGCAGCTTGCTACAAGGGCGCTAGGCTCGAAAGGGGACATGCCACATATCATGATGGATGCCTCAAATAAAACGCTTCGCGACTCCTACAATGAGGTCCCGAACACTTTCGAAGTACTTGGAAAGCGAGCAACGGCAAGCGACTTCAAGATGATTAACCGCATCTCAACAAGCGCGTTTTCCGACTTGAAGAAAGTAAACGAGCATGGCGAATTTGAGCGCGGCTCCTTATCTGATGCTATCGAAAGCTATATGCTTGTCACTTACGGCCGCGATGTTGATTTCACTCGCGAAATGCTGATGAACGATGATATGTCGGCCCTTGCTGATATTTTTGCCAAGTTCGGCGCTTCTGGCGCTCGCTTGGAAGGTGACGTTGTTTGGGGGCACATCCTAAGCAATCCAATTATGGGCGACGCGAAAGCGTTATTCCATGCCGACCATGGAAACATAATCACTGCGGCCGCCATTGGATTGACCAGTGTTGCAGCCGCTCGAAAGGCGTTCCGCAATCAAACTATGCCGAAGGGTAAAGACGGCAAGAGCCAGCCTATTGGTGCACGAATGAGGTATTTGGTTTGTGGAGCTGACAAGGAAACCGAAGCGGAGGCATTCCTTACGCCTCTTACGGCTACCAAGAACGCTGACGTTATACCGGCCGGATTGCGTAACGCTTTGACGCTTGTTGTTGAGGATCGTATTGAGGGGAATGCTCACTATGGATTCGCAGCGCCAGGTCATATCGACACTTTTGAATATTGCTACCTTGAAGGCGAAAGCGGCGTTCATATGGAAAGCGAAGTTCAATATCTTACCGGCGCTATTCGCTTAGGTTGTCGTCATGACTTCGCGGCGAAAGCTATCGACTGGCGTGGAATGACTAGAAATACCGGCCTTTAATCTTAACAACCAGTAATTAAACGGGCGCATATAGCGCCCTTTTTTACGCCTTAAGGAAATTAAATTATGCAAAACCAAGTAAATAGTGGTGATCGAACTACCTGGATAAACGGTACCGGAGCCAAAGTTCTCTCTGGAGCGGTTGTAATTGTGGGTTCACAGGCTTGTATAGCTGCCGGTGATATTGAGGATGGCGCAGAAGGCGAATTGTATTCCGACGGCGCTGTTTACATCTCCCCTAAGTTGCAGGCTGATGTTGTAACACAGGGCGAGCTTTTGACTTTCGAGATTGCAAATAGTAACTGGAGAAATTCAAGTTATACCGCGATCACTGGCGACATTGTTGGCGCTGGAGTAGCGGTTGCAGATGCCGGCGGTTCCGCTGATGACGTTCGAGTTCGAATCGGCAACGTTGGAGCAATCACAGCGTAATGGCTTGGGCTCAAATGGTAAATATGACGCGGAGCGCTTGCCAAAAAACCTTTGGTGAAATGGTCCTGTATTCATACAAGAATCAAAAAGATCTAGAAATTCGCGGGATCTTTAATGAAAGTTATGTGTCGCTCGATGCTGATGGGGCGCCGATTTCGGCGGCTCAACCAGTGGTAGAAATAAACGGCGCAGATTTGCCAGGAAAGCCCAAAGAAAACGATAACCTTTTTGTAAGTGGCCGGCGGTGGAGGGTTGACGATGTTCACCTCAAAACCGAAGGCGACTATCTTATCTTTCTGAAGAAACTATGACTCATCAACGCAAGAAAATACGAGACGAGATTAGATTTCGGCTTCGATCAACCACGTCTGCAGGTGAGAACGTTTACTTCAACCGAACGAAAGCGTTCTTTGATGACAGCGTTTATCCCGCAATAGTTATTCGAACCATCAGTGATACAGCTTCGAGAGATAGTGTTTCACCACCTACCTATAAGCGTAATCTAACTTTATCAATCGATATCTACACGACGAGAAACGAAGATATTGACGACGAGTTAGATCGCTTGGCGGAAGAAGTGGAAGGCGTGATGGCGTGGGCGAGTCACGATTTTTTAACTCCAGCTAACGAAACAGAAGAACTTGTTGAGGAGGTAATGCTTGGCAGTACAGATGTAGTACTTCATCGAGATGGCGATAGCAATTATGCGATTGCAAGTGTTCAGATTATTTGTGTTTATTACCAAGTGTTCACGAAAACTAATGATGAGCTGGACGATTTCGTTACAGCCGCAATCAATTACAACCAGGAAGGCAATCAGGCATCCGCCGAAACAGCTAACGACTTACTAACAGGACTAGACAATGAAGCTTAAACCTAAGGCGGGCTTTCTAGTCCGCGACCCTTTGACAAAGCTAGCGCTAAAAGCCGAGGGCGAAGAAAAAGTATTTAATTCTTTTTGGCGTCGTCGCATGAATGCAGGTGAAGTCGAAGAAGTTAAAACCAAATCTGCGGAGGAAAAATAATGCCTATTGGATTTAATGAAATACCTAACAACATTCGAGTACCACTCGTATATGCAGAATTTGATTCGTCGCGAGCGGTTTCGGGTTCGTCTAACCAGATGTATAAAAACCTCGTCTTTGGTCAAAAG
This sequence comes from Gammaproteobacteria bacterium, assembly GCA_002402085.1. Lineage (GTDB taxonomy): Bacteria > Pseudomonadota > Gammaproteobacteria > Pseudomonadales > UBA3067. The sequence continues at coordinate 11,179 of NVVB01000077.1, read as the reverse complement.
CTGGCGGCTGGCACTGCTCCTGCTGATATACCGATTCGGGCTACTAACGCTGATAAAGTTGGGGTTCTAGCGGGTTTTGGCTCAATGCTCCACGCGATGGCAGTGGCTCACTTTGCAGCTAATGATTTTACGGAAACTATTTTTCTACCTTTAGGCGATGCTGCAGGTAATGCTGCAACGGGAACTAGAGTGTTTAGCGGAACAGCCACGGCATCCGGTGTTGTCTATCTAATGGTTGCAGCTATACCAATAACGGTGGCTGTCCAATCTGGCGATACTGCCTCAGACGTTGCGACTGCGGTAGCTGCTGCGGTGACTGCTAAAACGGGAATCCTTGTGTCAGCTTCTGCGGCTGCGGGAACCGTAACGTTCACCGCTCTTAACTCCGGTGAGTTTGGAAACGATATCGATATCCGGGTGAACTATTACGACGGCGAAGAAACCGTTGCCGGAATAACAATTTCAGGCGCAGCTATGAGCGGGGGAACCATAAACCCGTCTATAGCCAACGGCCTTGCCGCTCTTGGTGATGAGCAATATCACATTATCGTGATGCCTTATACGGACACCGCAAACATTCAGCTCATGGAGGTTGAGTTAGATTCTCGTTTCGGTCCACTTCGAATGAATGAAGGGCATTCTTTTAGTGCTAGCAAAGTAAGCCTTTCTGCATTGAGCGCTCTGGGAGATTCCCGAAACAGTAAGCATATAACTATTGTAGCAGCGTCGGGTTTTCCGAATACAAGTGCGGAGGTGGCGGCGTCAGCTGCAGCAATCGTATCAAAGCACGGACAAAATGATCCGGCGCGACCATTTCAAACTTTAGCGTTACCGGGAATTCTAGCCCCTGTTCAAGTGGATAGATTTACGATAGCAGAGAATAATATTCTTCTACACGACGGAATATCTACTACATATGCGGATGCAGGCGGCGTTGTTAGGCTTCAGCGATTAATTACAACGTATAAAACGAATGTGAGTGGTGCTGACGACGTTTCGTATTTAGATATCAACACATTGTTAACGCTTTCTTATATTCGCTATGACTACAGTAACTCAATGCTGATCAAGTTCCCGCGTCACAAACTGGGAGGAGATAACGCGAACTTCGGGGTCGGACAAAAAGTTGTTACACCAAAAGTCATCAAGGCATTTTCTGTTTCTAAGTTTAGAGATTGGGAAGAGCAGGGTTATGTTGAAGATGTTGAGCAGTTTAAAAATGACTTGATTGTCGAGCGTAATGGTCAAGATAAAACTCGGCTTGATATTTTCCTGCCACCAAATCTAGTAAATCAATTCCGCATCGGCGGCGTTCAAATCGGATTCCTACTTTAAGGAGTAGTCATGAGTAAATCACAACGAATCGCGGGCATTTTTTACGTAAAAATTGACGGCATATTACAGAGTGCAAAAGGGAATTTTACTTATAACCTCGGCGCACCGAAGAGGTCGGCAGTTGTTGGCACTCACAAAGTGCATGGATTTAAGGAAGAAGTTCAGGTTGCATTCTTAGAGGGAGAGTTTACAGATTCTAGTGAGTTGGATTTGGAAAAGCTTGTCACTCTTGAGGGCGTAGACCCGAGTGTAGAGCTTGCGAATGGAAAGGTGTTTGTATTACGCAATGCTTGGTACGCGGGCGAGGGAACAGTAAATACAGATGAAGCGAATGTTGATGTTCGTTTTGAAGCAGACAAAGGTGAGGAGATTAGGTAATGAAAAAAACTAGTGTAACTATAAAGTTAGAATATCCGATTGAATATGGTGAAGAAACTATTTCGGAGATAGTTCTTAAACGGCCCAAAGGCAAGCACTTAAGGAAATTGCCCGCAGAAATGGACATGGACGACATTCTTCTTTTCGCCGGGGAACTTTCCGACCTAACTCCAGCGCAAATAGACGAACTCGATGCCGCCGACATCACTAAAATTCAGGAGAAAATTAGTGGTTTTTTGGAGCGTGGCCAGAAGACTGGCAAGAAGCCCAAGGGCTAATGGCTTTGCATTATCACTTTTCACCTTCAGACATATACGAGTTTGACGCTGAAGAACATTCGTATTGGTTTGATATGCTACGTCGCATAAAGGAGGCTGAAGCTAAAAGTGGCAGCTAAGAAAATATTTCCATTATTGGTTCGCATTGGCGCTCTGGATCGGATTACAAAACCGCTCCGAAAAATCAATAACGCAATTAAGCTACTACAAGCGCCAGTTTTAAAGCTAAAAATGGCGCTCAAGAGCTTGGCGCAGGAAAGTGGTATTGCAAAGCTTGGCGCTGATATCGGTCGGCTTGGCAAAAGGCTAACCATAGCCGCGACCTTAGGCGGCTATGCCTTCAAGCGAATGTTCGTCGATATTGCTTCCGATTTTGAACGCTCTCGTTTTGCCCTCGACGCAATGACAGGAAGTGAGGATAACGGGAAGGCTGCATTCAAAAATGTACAACAGTTCGCAATGGATGCGCCTTACACTTTTTCTGATTCGATGGAAGTATACAAGAAACTGAAGTCGGGCAATGTCGATCCATTGAGCCCTCTAGGCGGAGAAGGTGGCGTTATTCCAATGCAAGCGCTTGCTGATGGCTTAGCGCATGTCGGTGGATCAAGCCAGGAGTTTCGCGAACTTGGTCGGCAGCTTGGGCAGATGGTAGGGAAGCAAAAAATACTCGCACAAGATGCTAACTCGTTTATTGATCGCGGTATAAACCCGTACCAGTTATTAATAAATTATATACAGGAGGAAAAGGGAATTACCGTTTCAATGGCCCAAATCCGAAAGGCTGGCGAAGACGGGCTTTTGGGTGGTGGTGCGGTTACTGCATTTTTGACACAAATGCAAAAGGAAACCGCCGGATCTGCGAAAAAGTTTATGGAAAGCTGGTCGGGTATGATGTCGAATTTACGCGACTACTGGGATCGTTTTGTTCTCTACACTATGGAAAGTGGTCCTTTCGGCTACATGAAGGCGCAAGCCAGAGAGCTTATAGCCGAGCTTAGTACAATGGTTGACGATGGCTCGATGAAACAAAAAGCTGAAGAATTGGCAACCGGTTTTCTATTTTTCCTAAGATCCGCCAAAGGACTGTTCGATATTGTGAAGCCGATGGCGGTTAGTTTGTGGGAGACATTTGTTTGGATCGAAACCCATATAGGAACGGCGAATGCTGCTTTCGGACTGATGGCGATCACAATTGGCGGAAAGCTTATTTTCTCAATTGGCTTACTTAGTGCTGCTTTGGCTATGATGGGAACCACTATGACCGCAACTTTTCTTATCCCTGGGCTTATTGTCGGGGCTATCGCGGCTCTCGGATACGTCGCATATTACATAATTCAGCAGTGGAGTGTAGTCGAAGAGTTTTTTGGCAAGATGTGGGATGCAATCGGAAATACTTTCACGAAGCACACCGACTCATTGAAAACGCAATTCACAGGAATGATTGAAGAAATCAAGTCAGATCTTAACGCGGTCGGTAATTACTTAGAAAACACGATGCTAGGTAAGCTGCTCACACGCGGTTTTAATTTTGCTACGGACGTTAACTTTGGAAGCGAAAGTGGCGCGACTGCGATGCTATCACCGGGAGGCGGAGAGCTTCACGTTGTAGTCAAAGTAGAAAGCGACCGCGCTGGTGTAAAGTCTAGTGTCGAAAAAGCCACAGGCATTTCGTTTGAATTAGACCAAGGCTATTCTTCGGGGTCCTTCGCATGAGTTGGCGTGACGAGTACAGGCAGCCTTCCTTTCGCGGCGTTGAATTTGAAGTGGAGTCAAACAGCGCTAAAAATGCCAAGCGAATAGCAAAGCATGAATTCATTGGTCGTAACGGTCACTACCCGGAGGAGATGAGTCAAAAGGGCGAGGACTTAAAGTTTGCCGCCTACTTAATCGGTGAGAATTATCACGAGCAGCGCGACAAGCTTATTGATGCATTGAAAAAACAAGGGTCTGGCGTTCTTGTTCATCCTGATTTTGGAGAGCGAACGGTTTTATGTTCTGGCTTCACTGTAAGTCACAATAGTAAAGAGGGGCGAATGTGTCGCTTCGCTATTGAGTTTATCGAGGCTGGCGAACCTATCTACCCAGAAGTTGTAAGCGACCCTACGCTGCAATTGGAGGGCTCAGTAAAGAAAGTTCAAGATAGCTCACTCGTTAAGTTTCTAGATACGTTCACAGTGTCGGGTTTCCCTGCTTTTGTCGCAGAAGCGGCAGTGGTTTCGGTCCAAGTATTATCTGATGGCATTGAAGGGGCTGCATCATTCTTTTTCGGCGAGGCTCAAGATATAACTGATCTAGCAGTACAGATTAATTCTATTCGTCAGAACATTGATACCATTGTTGATTTGCCTGAAGACCTGGCTGACGCTTTTAGAAACTCACTTGCTCTACTTGGTAAAGCTGCCGGATCAACCAAAGCCTCGGTGGATGCCCTAATTTTTATGGCTGAGAACGGCGASGACGAAGAAAYCACAGCAGTAACGCCCACGCGCTCGCGAGTGAACGAGAATAAATTGGCTCTGTATCAGTATGTGCAATCGATAGCAGCCTCCAACGCTGCGTTTTATGCTGCTAATGGAGAGTATGAATCGCGAGACGATGCGATATACGCTCGAACAGTAATAGCCGACGTTCTCGATATTATTCAAGAAGAAATTGACGACACCTCCCAATACATCGACGTGTCTAATGTGCGGACTCATTTAGTTCAAGCGCTGCCAGCGTTTGACAAGCAGTTGCCGGTCTTGCAGGAAGTGACCCCAGCAACCACACTGCCTTCTTTAGTTCTCGCGCATAGGCTTTATAACGATGCTACAAGAGGCGATGAAGTGGTAGCAAGAAACAATGTTAGCCATCCCGGTTTTTTAATCGGTGGCTCTCCTTTGGTGGTCTTATCTGATGGATGAATTTGAATTAATAATTGGTAATCGCCGCTTTGCTGGATGGGAAAGTTTCAGCATTAACCGATCTATCAGGTCTTTGTCAGTTGGTTTCACGATTGAATACTCTGATAAATGGATAGCAAGCGACGCCTCTTGGCCTGTCGATATTGGTGATCGTGCAAAGATCTCTATTAGCGGTGAAATGGTCCTCGATGGCTATATAGAAAAGCGTAGGCGGAGCGCAACACCAGAGAGTAGAAAGCTGAAAGTGATGGGCAGAGATACGACTGGGGATATGATCGACTGTAGCCTTGTTATAGAGCCGTTTACTTTAAAAGATGTTCATCTAAAAAAGATAATCGAAATTGCTTCCAAGCCGTTTGGTATTAAGAAAGTCGATTTTCGGGGCGATGCTGGAGACAAATTTTCAGATATATCTATTCAGCCAGGCGAGACAGCTTTCGAATTCATTGATCGCTATGCCAAGCCGCGCGGACTTCTTTTCTACAGTGATGGTAACGGAACAATAATAGTTACGAAACCGGGAACGGAATATTCAGAAGCGGCCCTTGTTGAAGGCGAAAATATAAAGACCCTTACCGATACCGGAGATGAAACTGAGCGTTTCTCATCGTATACCGTGAAAGGTCAAACAAACGCAGTCGATTGGTTCGCAGGCGAGAAAGCCGCTCATAGTGAAGGCAAGGCAGAAGATCGGATCTTTGTAAAAGATGACGGTATTTCAAGAGAGCGCCCTCTAGTAATAATTGCTGAAACAGCAGCGACCAGCCCAGACGCAAAAATAAGAGCGCAGTGGGAAGCGAGTATTCGGCTTGCAAGAAGCTATACAGCAACGATTACAGTGGCAGGCTGGCGTCAGAAGCCTAAGGGCAAGCTTTGGGGAATTAACAAATTAGTTAAAGTTAAATCTCACACACTAGATCTTGATGAATCGCTTTTGATTCAGTCCGTAACGTTCACGCATGGTGAAAACGGAAGTGAAACAACTTTGGAGCTAGTGCGACGCGGCTCTTTTGAGCCGAAGCCAGTTATAGAGTCGGAAGGTGGGGTGAAATTCGTTGATATATTTAAATGAGATAAAGCAAGAGTTCAGAAAGCTTAGACGCCGAGTTTATATGATCGTAGCTCGCGCTGTTGTTCGTAACGTTGACGACACTAATGGGCTTCAAATTCTTCAGGTAGAAATACTGAAGGGCGAAATAAAGAACCTTGAACGAATGCAAAACTACGGATTTACGGGCGTCCCATTGGTAACTAGTGAATCTGTTGTTCTATTCCCAAACGGCTCTAGAGACCACGGAATCATTGTTGCAGTAGATGACCGGCGCTATCGCTTGAGAGGCTTAGAAGGTGGTGAAGTTGCTATTTATACGGACGAAGGCGACTACATTATATTGAAACGCGGTAACAATATTGAAATGAACACGAAGACATTCAAAGTGAACGCATCAGAGAAGATTGAATTGAATTCTCCTGTTGTAGAAGCTTCTGGAACTGTTGCTGATCGTAGCGGAACGATGGATCAAATGCGCGGTGTCTACAACTTGCATAGCCACGCCGGGCTGGGTGCGACTGCGCCTGCGACACAAATGTTAGTAGTTGAAGAGTAAAAAATGACAGACTTCGCATTAAAATATCAAGATGGCGTTATTGATTTTATTCTAGTTAATGGAGATTTGGGAATGGATGACGGGCTAGAGTCTGCCGTTCTCCTTTCTTTGCTTTGCGATGCTCGCGTTTCAGTAGAAGAGTTGCCGCATAGCGAAGACGATCCGGGAGGGTTCTGGGGCGACTTCGCTTCAGAGGTTGAAGGCGATTCGACTGGGTCCAAGTTGCGGCTGCTGAGACGCGAAAAGCTCACGAACGAAACCGCAACAAGAGCAAAGAAGTATTGTGAAGAAGCGCTCCAATGGCTGATCGATGACAAGATTGCCAGCGACGTCGCAGTAACGACAGAGATTATTAATTCGAACCTTCTTCTTATCGCGATTGAAATCAAAAGACCTTCAGGAAGAATCTATTATAAATTCGACTACATTTGGCAAAGCCAGGGATTAAAAGTATGACGTTTGTTAGACCAAGTTTGACGGAATTAATTGATCGAGTTATTGCGGACATTTCTAGTCGCGTAGTAGGTGGAGAGGGAAAGGTTCTTAGACGAAGTGCGTTGGGGATTCTTGCTAAAGCTGTGTCAGGTGGCTTTCATCTGCTACACGGGCATTTAGATTGGATATCAAAGCAAACGCTACTCGACACATGTGACGACAACAACGTGAAACGACACGCTTCGCATTACAATATGACGCAGAAGTCCGCGACGTATGCTGCAGGTAGTATCGATTTTACAGGCACGGACGGTTCTGTAATTCTGGCAGGAACGACAGTTCAACGAAGTGATTCGCTAGAGTTTTCTGTTGATACAGATACCACCATWGTTTCSGGSACYGCAAARGTRGCMGTCACATGCTTGTCGATCGGAAGCGAAGGCAATTCAAAYGCMACAACCGTTCTATCYTTGYTRTCRCCTSTRGCYGGCGTGAATTCAGACGCYGYAGTYGACGSAARCGGAATTACAAATGGTGTTGACCCTGAAGATATTGAARTYCTYAGRGCWAGAACRAAAGAKCGAAAACAGAAACCAGCGCGRGGCGGTAATGAAGCMGAYTATATTTTYTGGGCAAAAGAGCGCCCTGGCGTYACTCGGGCGTGGTGCTTTGACGCCTACGGTGGGGCTGGAAATGTTGGAATTTGCTTTGTTACAGATGCTGAAGCTTCTATTATTCCGGACGCCGCGAAGATTGACGAAGTGCGGGATCATATCAATTCTGTAAGACCTTTAGGAATTCTAGGTATCGTAGTATTCGCTCCCACTCCAATCACTGTAAGCCTGACAATTAAACTTGCCCCTAACACCATCTCTGTACAAAACGCAGTTACAGCAGAGATTAAAGACTTGCTTCTTCGAATGTCTGAGCCGGGCGTAGATATTCCACTAAGCAAAATTCGTGAAGCGATATCTGTAGCGAACGGTGAAAACGACAACGACATTGTTTCAACTACTCCAGCTGCTATTGGTAACGCTATACCAATTGGTAACGAAGGAATAGCAATCCTCGGAATAATCACCTGGCAGACAATTTAATGAAATACGAAAACCTTCTGCAAAACCTTTTAGCGCCCGGTGATGCTTTCTCTTTCGCCTTAGGGAAGTTACAGACAAAAATACTAGCGGGCCTCGCTGTAGAGTTTGAAAGAATTGATCAGCGAGCCAAGGACTTAATTAGAGAAACCGATCCACAAACAACAAGCGAAATGCTCGAAGACTGGGAAAGGGAATATGGGCTACCCGGTAATTGTTTCGCTGGAGTAGAGCTTTCCTTTGAAGAGCGAAGAGCGGCGGTATTCGCTCGATACATAGATAACGGTGAAAACACAAAAGAGTCATTAGAACAATTGATTTCTGCTTATGGCAAAACTGGAACAGTTGTCGATAATTTGGATTTTACTTTTACTGTGACGATAGCGGAAGAATCAGAGCGCATACTTTTCCGGGCAGGGGCAGGTAGAGCGGGAGAGCATCTTTTATTTTTCGGCGGCACCACTATCGAATGTGTAATTCGAGAATTAAAGCCAGCTCACACAATTGTTAACTTCATATACCAGGACGCATAAAAATGGATAGAATCGACGACGCATCAGCAACGCAAGATCAAAAGTTTACAGACGGGGATGCCGGGAACGGTGTTCTGGGAACGGTTGTCAACGCAGAGTTTTTAAACGGCATTCAAGAAGAAGTAGTTTCGACCATAGAGTCGACCGGGCAATCCGCAGCTGGCGCAGACTGGACGCAGTTGAGCAAGGCTATCTCTGCCTATGCTGCCGGTGGTAGTTATTACACAGACTCCGGCTCAGTGAACGCTATGGCTTTAAACACCGTTGGTAGCAAGTTAGCACCTGCGGCTTACTTCGACGGAATGAGAGCTGTATTCAAACCTAACTTTTCTAACAATTCACTAACGCCGACAGTCAATGTCGCAGGCCTTGGCGTAAAACCTATAGTTGACAATTTCGCGAATGCTAGCTGCGCGATTGGTTCTGTAGATACTGCCTATATCGTTGAGCTGATATATGTTGCGAGCGCTGATTCTTTTATGGTTTTAAATTCTGACAAGAACGATGCTTTTAATCTTAAAAAAGGTACCGTATCTGTCAGCCGTCTTCCTTCGTCAGTTTTAAGCGATATACTTACTCTAGAGTCACTCACTGCTTCAATAGATTTTTCGTTACTTGCAGCAGAAGACGACATAATCAGCATAAAATCGCGGCTGGATGCGCTGGAAGTCTAGTACTCAGGCCTAACCTGGCCAGCTGCAAATAAATCAAAATACAGTACTTCATAGCGCGCAACTGCGGAATTAGCGCTAAATGATTTATGTATTAATCGCCTGCCTCGCTCTCGAATGCCTAATGCCGTCACTAATTTACTTAACGCGAGCAGCCATATATTTATCGCCCCGTACCATTTCGCTGACATGAATCCAGCCTCGATAAGGGTAGTAATATTCGTGACTGTAGAAATAGGCTATCGGCACTACGGGATTATCAAAATCCGTTCTTTCCTGAATTATCGCTATGGCAGATTCTGAGATGGTTAAGCAAGAATTCCCCATAGCCATGATTGTTCTGAAGTTGTATCTACGTCCGGAGTCAAAAAGATGGTTGTAGGTTGATATGTAGTCTTTGCGAAGGGCACACGCCAATTTACCTTTTCTTATAACATAGACGCTCTCCGGGGTATCTTTTATGGCTAGCCTCATCCGCGCGAACTTCTCACATATTTCCGTCGCCTCCCCGGCATCTATACGAGTATTGCGTTCCATCCACTTAGGTACGGCCTCCTTACAATCCTCCTTCACTCCACCCACAGCCAGCACCGGCACCAACAAAATTATAAAGATTAAATATTTCATACCTGCATGTCTCCTTGATCAAAGAGTAACAGACTATTTGAATTGATTAAATTATGGCTGGCAGCCATATGACATTGGTTTTGATGGCGTGAAAATGGCGCGAATAACCCACAAATGGTGGAGCTTTAAGCCTGTGAGTTTTAGTGTGAAAAATAAACGATTTAGTGGCTGGATAAGTACCAAGAGATCATAGGGTGTATGGTGCACCAATTATCAAATTCAATATGCTTATATGTAGAGTTATATTATATAAACGCAAGGGACTTAAAATCCCTCGAGGGAAACCTCGTGCCGGTTCGATTCCGGCCCTGGGCACCACTTATCTTTTTGCCATATCCGGCTACATCTAGCTTTATCTTATTATTCAATGACTTAGCCTTGAATCGTTGTGGTTATGGTTTTATATAGTTAGCCATAACCCACCATATTTCGCGTGATTTTACGACTCAATTACGACCGGAATACGACTGAGGATTAATCATGGCTACGATTAAAAAGCGAACCAATAAACGTTTCACCGCTGAAATCCGTATCGGTGGGCAGTACAAATCCAAAACCTTCGATACTAAAATACAGGCGATGGCATGGGCTGCTGAGGCTGAGCAAACCCTATCACCTGATGGGCTGGTGGAAGGTAAAACACTGGGCGATTTATTTGATCGCTACCGTGATGACATTACACCCTCTAAAAAAAGCCACCGCACAGAACATAACCGCTTGAATAAATTCTTACGGGAGCCACTGGCACTCATGCCAATAGCAGACGTAAAACAAACGCACTTTGATGCTTGGATTGAGACTTCCTTAACGCGCATTAAGAGCAGTAGTGTTAACAGGGATCTCAATCTTTTAAGTGCGGTCTATGAGCAAGGTAAACGCTGGCGTTGGGCAATTGCAAACCCCATACGTGGTATTAGGCGTCCTAAAAACCCTCACCCAAGAGATCGCCGTATAAGTGATACGGAGATTGAGCGCATTCTTGATTCCTTGGGTTTTGACGGACAAACTATCGCAGTACGGCGCGATATTATCGCAGTAGCATTTTTGTTTGCACTTGAAACAGCCATGCGCCAAGGTGAGATATGGGGTCTTTCTAACTTTTAGCAACTTCATTTGAATGGTTCCTAGATCTAGACTTTGTCTTGAAATTAAGTTCTACTGATGAATTGGGACTCCTGAATCTGTGATTCTAGTTGAGCCTTATAAAAACAGAAGGTATACCCGCTGCTTTGTAGGTTTAATTCAAATTCTCGATTTAGTTTTATGTTTTTGTTTGCTTATGCAACGACTACATGCTAGATGATTTTAATACTCT
>NVVB01000076.1 GCA_002402085.1 Gammaproteobacteria bacterium | reverse complement strand
TGAGTTCATAGTGGGACTTCTCTAAACAAATGGAATAACTCGGTGATACATCAAGAGCGCGTTAACCTCGCAAAGTAGCACTGGCTTTGGCCTTGAGCCAAAGGGCTGGGGCCCAAAAAATGAAATTTTAGTGCTTCTGCGTACGGCGCCTAGTGTTTGAAGGCTGCTTCGGATCGGCTAGATTACTCATAAATGTTAGCAATTGAAAATCTTTTATATGAATGCTGGCCAAAGTACTGTTCGCCGATGGCTAGGCTGTGGCTATGGTAATCGAAGGGGTGGGTAATTATTAGTCTACCCCTTCTGTTCGCATAGTGTTGGCCTTTGGGACAGCGCGGTTAGCTTGGGCGCTTGAAATTACCTTAATCTCCATTCATTATTGCTGCGCTAGGATCATAGACACGCGTTGAGGTAATTCAAAGGGCGTAATACACAGTTTATGAGCCATGCTGGAGTTTCAATAAATATTCTAATTTAAAAAAATAACTCACGTGCTATCAGGCAGTTATTGACTGGTTGTCGGCTAGTTTGCGTGTGTTTATTTGATATTTTTGGCAATAATAAAAAGGTAGTGCACATGTCGGGCAAACAAACAGCTTTAATCACCGGAGCGTCTTTTGGTTTTGGTAATGAGCTAGCGAAGCTTTTTGCTAAAGATGGATATAATCTCATCCTAGTGGCCAGAAGTGAGGATAAGCTTAAGGATCTTGCAGAGCAGTTACGCCAACAGTATCAGATTGATGTGTTGGTGATGGCTAAAGACCTATTTTCTCCCACCGCGCCCAATGAGATTTACCAAGCGCTCAAAGACGCCGATCAAGTGGTTGATGTATTGGTGAATAATGCGGGCTTTGGGACTTACGGGCGGTTTTCTGAAATCGAAGCGGAAAATGACATGAATTTGGTCCAGCTCAATGTGGCTACCGTGACGTTGATGACTAAATTGTTTCTTAAGGACATGGTCGCTCGAGACTCCGGTAGGATCTTAAATGTGGCGTCAATGGCGGCGTTTATGTCAGGCCCTTATATGGCGACTTATTTCGCTAGCAAGGCCTACGTGATGTCGTTCACTGAAGCGGTGGCCGAAGAGGTGCAAGGCTCTGGAGTTAAAATTATGGCATTGTGCCCAGGGGTCGCGTCGACCAATTTTCAAGCCACGGCGAAAAATGAGGCGGCAATTATTGGCGGAAAGTTTGATAGCTTGATGATGACCGCTGAACAAGTAGTGAGTGCGGGCTACAAAGACTTTATGAACGATAAAGTGATTAGTATTCCAGGGCTATCCAATAAAGCCACGGCACTCATGGTTCGGTTCATCCCTCGGCGCCTAATGACTAAAGGCATCAAGATATTTAATAGCAGCAAAGGCCTGTAAACATTACCCCGGCCGGCGTTTGTCCGGTCGGGTGTTTATCGTAGATTTAAATACAGGCGGATTTGATAATCCTGGGTCACGGATAATCGGTGGCGGGGTGTAGAAACCATAGACGACAGTGCTCGACCGAGGGTTTAATCTCGAAGCAGTCATTGTTCACAGAAAGGGATTTTGGGATTTAAGGCGATGCTTAAATGGTGGGCCTGGAGGGACTCGAACCCCCAACACTCGGCTTCGAAGGCCGATACTCTATCCAGTTGAGCTACAGGCCCGTTGTAGTGATGATTGTGAGGCCGACTGGCTCCGCAATATCAGCACAAGCGGTAAGTGCTTCATGCATTTAGGGGTGCGATAATAAATTATGCCTCGACAATTTACAACCTGATTTTTAGACTCTTATTAGGCTTACGTCAAGTTACGGGCTATTGCTGGGGGATGTTGATGGGCTTGGCGGCTTTGGGTGGCAATTAAAGGTTCAAGCGCGTATAAAGCGCAATTGCGTTGATCGGCCGATTTTAATTTAAAAAGTGCCGTTGAGGCGGTCTATTTTATGCGTTGATGACGTTTGATCCACCTGTTTTTGTGGCTTCGAAGGGTCACAATGTGTTGTATTATTTTTTGCAGAGTCTAGGGTGGGTTTATTCCTAGGCTATGCATCGTCTTTTTGGGGTAGCTCGATGAAGAAGTGGGAATGCGTAGTATGTGGTTTAGTGTATGACGAAGCTGCCGGTGATCCGGATAACGGTATTGCACCCGGTACCGTTTTCTCAGATGTCCCGGATACTTGGTTTTGCCCGGATTGCGGTGTCGGTAAAGAAGATTTCGAGCTGTTAGATAGCTAATCTATTGAAAATAGTCACTTGATTGTGGCGTATCTCGCTACTGAACCRSMMCRGCNWSMGMYMTGNGTAKANYAKYSTSKSAMAAAAGTTGGTGGCCGGTTTTAACCTCTAGAGGCAAATGGGTTCAAGCGACGGGGTTTTCGTGTAACGATTTCTGCTAAAGAACTTCTCTGAGGGGGCCGTTTGATTCGTAAGCCAGAGTTGGCTGGGGCAATTTCAAAGTCGTTGGATATGAATCTAGGCGATGGCCAGGAAATTCTGTCCATTATTCTGGAAGAGATCACCCTTGCAATCAGTCGTAAGGAGGAAGTGACCTTGCCTGGATTTGGGACCTTTGTGCCTCGTTTTCGCAAAGAGCGACAAGGTAAAAACCCACGTGATGGCAGCGTCATCACGATTGCTGCGCATCATGCGGTTATATTCCGTCCCCATAAAAAATTAAAAGAAATATTTTAAGTGACTCGTGTCGATAGGAATCATTTATGAAGTTGATTGCATTGTTGTGGGCGCTGGGTTGGAAGATGTCTCGCAAGAGTCAATCTAATCCGGTGGTTCAAGATCATATTGGGGATAAAGAACTTATTTTTCAGCTGCAAACCTACAATGGGGTTATTTGTCGGCAGTTTTGCGTGGCGAATCGTAGGATTTCTTCTCGTTGGGGGAAACATTCTGCTCCCACATTGGTCATATCGTTTGAGAGCGCTGCGTTGGGGGCTGAGGTATTAACTTCGGATTCAAAGAAGTTGGCTTTTATGCAAGCGCTGCAAACACAGAAAGCGAAAATCGAGGGCGATTTGACCTTATTTAATTGGTACGTCGAATTGGGCTCTTTGCTTAATAATTAATGCTTCTCCATCAGGCCAGCCATTCATGGTGCTTGGTCTTTCTATAAAGGAAATATTCTGTGACAAATTCAAAATACAGTTTAACCACTCAGATATTGTTCGCCATGGTGACAGGCTTACTGTTTGGGGGGGTGATGCATTATTTAACCACTGGGATGACCTTGGGGATGGGTTTAACCTCCTTTATCCAAGATTTTCTGGTGGACGGCGTGTTGTACTCCGTGGGCAAAATATTTATTAATTCTTTGAAGTTGCTAGTGGTGCCCTTAGTCTTTATTTCCTTGGTGTGTGGTACCTGCAATCCTGCAGGAGGCGCCAATCTTGGCCGTATTGGCGGCAAGACCTTTTGTCTCTATTTGTTTACTACCGCTGTGGCGGTGACCTTGGCCTTATTCTTTGGTGAGCTGATTCAGCCGGGTGCCGAGGCGAGTTTAAGCACGGGCATGAGCTATCAAGTTAAAGAAGCGCCCATGCTGAAAGACGTGTTTATCAAAATATTTCCTAGCAACCCATTTAAAGCCATGGCCGAAGGCAATATGTTGCAGGTCATCGTATTTTCGATCTTGCTGGGGGTGAGCATTCGGCTTAGCGGGGAAAAAGGCGAGCACGTTGCGAACACCTTCCATCGCTGGAATGTGGTGATTATGAAGCTGGTCGAAGTGGTTATGTTGATTGCGCCCATTGGTGTGTTTAGTTTGATTGCGGTTCTGTTTGCGCAGAAGGGCTTTGGTTTTATAGGGGATTTAGCCAAATACTTCTTCACCGTGGTGTTTGTCTTATTGCTTCATGCCACCGGTACGCTGACTTTATTGTTAACGCTGTTGGGCAAATTAAACCCGATTACCTTTGTTGCAAAAATGCGCCCGGTGATTATGTTTGGATTTAGTACGGCGAGTAGCGGCGCGACCTTGCCTTTGACCATGAAAGTAGTGGAAGAAAAATTGGGCGTTGATAATAAAGTGGCCTCGTTTACCGTGCCCTTAGGCGCGACCATCAATATGGATGGCACCGCGATTATGCAAGGCGTTGCCACGGCGTTTATTGCCCAGGCCTATGGCATTGAATTAGGCATGGTGGGTTACTTAACGGTGATATTAACGGCTGTGTTAGCGTCCGTGGGTACTGCGGCGGTGCCCGGTGCAGGCATGATTACTTTGGCCATGGTGCTGGGGCAAGTAGGCTTACCTGCTGAGGCCATTGGTTTAATTATTGGTGTGGATCGTTTGTTGGATATGATTCGTACGGCAGTGAATATTATGGGCGATGCAACGGTGACTTGTGTGGTGGCAAAATCGGAAGGCCATCTAGATCAAGCCGTTTTTGATGATACTTCGATCACGAATAGTTAAATGTAGGCGTATTTTCGATGCCCTTAAAGCCTGCTTAATCGACAGGCTTTAAGTTCTCGAGGTTGTTCTATTGCAACTATTTGGATAACTCCCCTGACATGGCTTTTAGTGCCTCGCTTTTTTCGAGGATGACGGTGAGAGCGTCTTGCGCTTCTTGTGGATCAAGTTGTAGCTGCTCATAGATCTCTTTGGACTGGGAATCTTGCGGCGTGTAGTGGGATAAATGAGGGCTTAACAACTGATTGGTGACACACAGTAAGTTAGCGTACTGGCTATGCTCGCCTTTAAAGTTGGGGGTATGTTGCCAGCGCAAGGCGTTGACCACTTCGGTAGGCAGGTTCCACATGTTCACCAACCAGCTACCCATCTGTTCTCTGGATACGCCTAATACGTGGCGATCAATGATATGACTGGATATATGGGAGTTGGCTTCCATGTAGCGGCAGATTAATGAGAAGTGAGGTGGAAAGATGTGCGCCAAAATCAGGTATCCAAAATTATTTAATAACCCTGATAGATACGCCAAGCCCGCGGCAGGCCGAGTTTTGGGGGGTAATAGGGTACTTAATTTTGCCATCGTTACTGCACTAAGCACTGCCTGATCCCAATAAGGCGTGATGCCCTGGGGGCCGTCTTTCGGAAGCGAGATGGTTTTGCCTAGCGCTAAGCCTAAGGCCAAATTAATCACCAAATCAAACCCTAGTACGCGCACTATGGCGTCTTCAATGGATCGAATTTCGCCGGGTGCTGAATAAAACGGTGACGAAGCCCAGCTAACCACTTGGGCGGCTAAACTCGGGTCCATCTCGACCACTCGCGCAAGGTCTTCGATATCGGCATTGGCATTGACGCGCAGTTTGATAATGCGATCGGCTGAGTCAGGGAGCGGGGGGATTTCCAGTGTTTCGTCTAGGCGTGATTTAATGCGTAGCGTGGTAAAGTTTTTGACCGCATTACTCAGGTCTTGTTCGTCATCGGTTGAAAGTAGTTGCTGCAAAATTGGTTTAATCGGCACACTAAACTTTGCAAGATCGGCATTGCCTAGCGTCTTTCGAAACTGTTCTTGGTTGAGTTTTATGTAAGTGTTCTCTATGCCTGATTCTAAATAGATTTCTTCCGAGCTAAATAATTGATTGTCTGCGATTAATGGAAACGTGTTCAGTAGAGGAATGGCAGGGGTTTGTTCTAGCTGACTGTTTTTGCCAAAGGCTGATACATCATTGTTGTTGATCGCGCGYAATTCTCTGCCCAGTAACTCGTTAACGGCAGCGATGTCGAGCATGCAATCCTTAGGGAATATTGCTTGTACTTTTCCGAGTTCGTCCTTGAGTAATACCAGTCGGGCAACGCAGGCATGATCGGGTTTACTACCGTTTTCGATGGGGGCGATGGGCACCATGTGTGGGTGATGTTCGATGCCGTAATTTATATTTTGTGATTCCAAATATTGTTGTACAGACTGTGGAATGCTCATACCTGATTTCTCAAAAGCCGATGGCAAATTTATTTCTTTCATAAGACGCTTATCTTTAAGTATAGAGCTGGTGAAATAGTTTGTGCGGTCTGCCTTGGACGGCGTGATACTGTTTTGATGTTAAAATGAGATTTATTACTGCTAGAATCGAGGACTGTGTAAATGCCTGAATTCTTCGCTGGCGGAGCCTGGCGCAAGATAACCATGACCCTCGTTAATCCGGTGCTCTATAAATCATAGACCGAGAATTGAATGGGTGAGGCTGAGATACGTGCGATGGTTCTGAAAACAGCATTGAAGGTTCGGTCCCAATGTTGATTTATTTTCAATTCTAAAAAAACCGCTGAAAAATCATCAGTACACAGGCACGGGGATACATTGATAGTGTCCAGACATAGTGTGTAGACATAGTGTCCAGGTATAGTATCCAGGCATCGTGTGCAGACAAACTTTGGCGATAGAGTTGGATTATTCGCTAAGGTTGTAAGTCTTAGACCATAAGTAATAATGCCTTTCTCTTATTAGTAAAAAACGCTATATGGAGGAAGAATAGGCGTGAGAATAGCCAACGGGTTAAAATGTTTGTTGTGATGGGGTGTGTTATTTTTAGAGATAATTTAGCCTCGGAGACATCTATAGACCGAACACCTTGGGGGTGACGGTTTAGACTTGTCGATACTGCTCGCCCTGTTTTAACCACCTTTCTATCAAAGGCGTAACRCGTTCGRGATATTGACCAAATAACATCTCTGCGGCGTCCCTTGCTGGCGCGACTAATTCCTTGTCGCGAAGTAAATCCGCGATAACGAATTGTAATTCACCGGTTTGTCGAGTGCCTAAGAGTTCGCCGGGGCCTCTGATTTGTAAGTCTTCTTCGGCGATTCGAAAGCCGTCTGTGGTTTCACGCATAATGCCCAGGCGTTGTTTGGCAATCTTTGATATCGGCGAGTGATAAAGCAGTACGCAAAAACTTTCTGTTGCCCCGCGACCGACCCGACCTCTTAATTGGTGTAACTGTGAAAGCCCCAGTCGTTCGGGGTTTTCGATAATCATTAAACTGGCGTTGGGAACGTTGACGCCCACCTCGATGACGGTGGTGGCAATTAATAGATCCACATCGCCTGATTTAAAGTCTGACATTATTTGGGATTTTTCGGTGGCTTTTAATCGGCCATGAATTAATGCCAGATTGAGTTCGGGCAGTGCGATTTTTAATTGTTCAAAGGTATCTTCGGCCGCTTGGCATTGCAGAGCCTCTGATTCCTCGATTAACGTGCAGACCCAGTAGGCTTGTTTTTTTTGTTGGCAGGCATGACGAACGCGTTCAATGATCTCATTTCTACGATGATTGGCTAGCACCACGGTTTTAACGGGGGTTCGTCCGGGGGGGAGTTGGTCAATAATCGAGTTGTCCAAGTCGCCGTAAGCGCTCATGGCTAATGTGCGCGGAATAGGCGTGGCGGTCATGACCAGTTGGTGACATTGGCGTTGTTCGGTGAGACCTTTTTGTTTAAGTGCTAGTCGTTGTTCAACACCAAAGCGATGTTGCTCATCGATAATCATTAAGGCCAAGTCTTTAAATTGTACTTGATCTTGAAACAGTGCGTGTGTGCCGATTAAAAGATCAATTTCACCGTTGGCGAGTTGTTCCAAAATAGTRCGACGCATTTTGGCTTTGGTTTTTCCGGTAAGGCAGGCGACGTTTAAATTAAGCGGGGTGAGCCACTGACTTAATGTTTCTAAATGTTGTTCTGCTAATATTTCGGTGGGCGCCATCAATGCAGTTTGAAAACCATTGCCAATGGTTTGAAGGGCGGCCAAGGTCGCGACTACGGTTTTTCCCGAGCCGACATCGCCTTGTACCATGCGAAGCATGGGTAAGTCTTTTTTTAAATCCGATGAAATTTCTTTCCAGACGCGTTTTTGTGCGTCTGTTAATTCAAACTCTAAATGATCGAGAAATGATTTTTGTAATTTAAGTTTGCCCTTGAGTTTGGGCGATGGCACGGATTGAATTTTTCGTCGTATCTCCAAAAAACTTAAACTATGAGCGACTAATTCTTCAAATGCGAGTCGTTGAATTCCTGGGTGCCTACCTTCACTGAGTTGTGACTGTGATTCTGTTTTAGGCGGCACGTGCACAATGCGTAGGGCCTGTAGTAAGTCCATTAAGCGATACTTTTGATACAGTTGCTCAGGGAAGTAATCGCTTAATGCGAGTGACGCTGCATTTTGGCCCAGCGTTTTATCGATTAGTTGTGCGGCAACGCTGCGTATACGTAATTGACTAATACCTTCGGTGGTGGGGTATACGGGCGTTAGGGTTTGAGGTAAAGTTTTGTTGGCTTGACCAATAAGGCTGTATTCAGGGTGGTAGATTTCTAAACCTGAGCTACCGGCACGAAGTTCTCCGAAGCAGCGTATTTGAGCGCCATTGCTCAAGACATTTTTTTGTGCGGCGGAAAAATGATAAAATCGTAAACTGACAATGCCGCTGCCATCACTAATTCTACAAATCAAACTTCGTCGTCTACCAAAATTAATCTGGCTGGATAATACCTTGGCTTCGATGACTACAAATTGATACGGGCTAGCCGCACCGATAGGCGTGACGTGGGTGCGGTCTTCGTAGCGAAAGGGAAGGTGGAATAGTAAGTCTTGTAAGGAGTAAATTCCAAGCTTTTCAAATTTGCCAGCSAGCTGAGGTCCGACGCCTTTGAGTACGGTCAGCGGSGTRTTGGCGAGACTGGCGCTGGCCCGACTTTGGGTAGGCCCAGATTTTTTTTTGTTGGTTTTCGGTGGGCTCGCATGGTTTGTTTTTGTTGGCGCAGGCATGGCTTAGGACTTGGTTTTCGTTGGGTGTTCGCTTGGGGGTGTGTTTTGCTGCTTGTTGACGTAATCTTTAATTACATCGACATAGCCAGTTTGATACGAAGGATATATAAATTGATACCCTAACGATTTGATCGCCTGATTGGAGCAACGTTTATTTTGTGCGGTAGCGGTGTTGTCTATCGTGTACGGGTTTGGATTCTGCCCATATTCATTAAGGCGTTGGAATATCCATTGATTAATTTCTTGTTCAGAACACGGGTGATCATCGACGCCGACATAGAGCGGCTGAAGCGGGGTGTCCTGAAGATCTTGCTGGATTAAAAAATTTAATAGTTCGGCGCAGTCGTGGCTGTGTATTCGGTTGGTATATTTAGGCGGTTCAGATTGAATGCGACAGCCTTTGCTGACGTTATCAATGAGTCGATGCCTACCGGGACCATAAATCCCTGCTAAGCGCACGGTGCTCGACGGAAAGCTTGCTTGGCCAATGCGTTGCTCTGCTTCGAGTAGAATTTCGCCATTAAATCGTTTCGGTAGCGGGGGCTCGTTTTCGTTAACCCAACTGCCTTGGTTTTGTCCAAACACACTGACGCTAGAGATAAAAATGAATCGTTTTAATTTTTGAAATTGTTCCGCTTTGGCGATGACATGGGTCAGTCCTTCCAGGAATACGCTGCGATAGGTCTGTTCCAATGAGGCGTCGGCGCTGCGCTTAGGCGCGGGCATGTAAAGAATATATTCAAATTGATCGGTGAGTTGTTCGAGTGTTTCGGGACGAGTCAGGTCGGCAGTAATCCAATGGATAGCAGCGGGTGTGTTTGCGTGGAGGTCTTTTGACGCACCGATTGATGTTGATGTCGGAGGACTTCTTCTTAAGCCAAAGACGTTGTGTTGGTTTTTAATAAGTCGTGCGGCGGTATGTTGTCCAATGTCGCCGCAGCCAATGATTAATACGTTTGCCATGTTAAAGACGAGTCCGATAGTGTACTGAAAGCTGCCAATCGATTGCGAAGCCCTTGGGTTTATATTGAGGGCTTCGAGGGTGCGTTGTTAATTAATCAACCACTAAGACTGCGTCCATTTCTACGGCCGCACCTTTGGGAAGGCTGGCGACACCAATGGCTGCGCGCGCAGGATAGGGCTGTTGGAAATATTTTGCCATGATTTCATTCACCGCAGGAAAGTGATTCAGGTCGGTGAGGAATATATTGAGCTTAACGATTTGGTTTAAAGAGCCGCCGGCTGCTTCGCAGACCGCGCTGAGGTTTTTAAAGACTTGTTCGATGTCCGCGACTATTCCGCCTTGTACCATTTCCATGGTGTCGGGGAGTAGGGGGATTTGGCCGGAAAGATAAACCGTATTGCCTACTTTTACCGCTTGCGAATAGGTGCCGATTGCTTGAGGGGCTGCGTCGGTGTGGATTACTGTTTTAGTGTTGCTCATAATAAACCCATTGATTTCAATTACTGGTGCCCTTTAACGTAAACGCCTTTTAAACTGGGGTGTTTACGTGCTGTGTAGGGCAGTTTAATTGAAACCTATAGGTTTGTCTTGGTGAGCGGTGGCGCGGCTTACGACTTGCTGCGGGTAATGCGCGTTATGGCGGAAAGCTTACGTAGTTTCTTAATTAGGTTGGCAAGGTGGACTCGGTGTCGAACGCTAATATAGAGATTAATGACGGTGAGGTGGGCGTCTTTTTCTTCCATATTGATGGATTCCAAATTGGCATCCGCTTCGGTGATTACTGATGCAATCAAGGCGAGTAAGCCACGCTGACTTTCGAGCTCGATACGAAGCTCGACCGTGTACTCTCCTTCTACGTCATTGGCCCAGTTGATAGGCAGGCATTTCTCGGGTTTTTCACGCAGGTCGGAAATGTTCCGGCAGCTTTCCACGTGCACCACAATACCCCGCCCGGAACTGAGGTGACCAATGATGTGGTCGCCCGGGATCGGTCGGCAGCATTTAGCGAAGTTAATCACCATGCCTTCTGTGCCGCGAATGGCTAGGGGGCGTGCTTGGGAATCGATTGCGATGATTTCGCTGTCGCGTTCTTCGTCTGGGCTGATTCGGCGTGCCACCAACTGCGCCATGCGATTGCCTAAGCCGATGTCTTCGAGTAGTTCGTCCAGGCTTTTAAATTTGGACTCTTCGACTGTAGCGTCGATGCGTTGCTGAGGAATTTCTTCCAGCTTGGCATCGATCCCTGCCAAGGCTTTCTCAAGCAGGCGTCGGCCTAACGCTACAGACTCGGAATACTGCTGGGTTTTCAAGAAATGGCGAATATTACTGCGCGCCTTACTGGTGATTACAAAGCTCAACCAGGCAGGGTTCGGGCGTGCACCCGGTGCGGTGATTATTTCTACCGTTTGACCGCTGGTAATAGGCGCGCTAAGCGGCGCGAGTCGATGGTCTACGCGGGCTGCGACACAGCCATTGCCGACGTCAGTGTGTACGGCATAAGCGAAATCTACGGGGGTGGCACCAGAGGGCAGCTCTAGGATATTGCCTCTCGGGGTAAAGATGTAGACTTCATCGGGAAACAGGTCGATTTTTACGTTTTCAATGAATTCTAAGGAGTTGCCTGCACGCTGCTGCATTTCGAGTAAGTTTTTCATCCACTCGCGGGCACGGGCTTGAGCGGCATTGGTAAAGCCTTTCTCCGATTTGTAGAGCCAATGGGCGGCGATGCCGTCGTTGGCCATGGATTCCATTTCGTCGGTGCGAATTTGAATCTCAATGGGGACGCCGTTCATACCCTTAAGGGTGGTATGAAGTGATTGGTAGCCATTGGTTTTTGGGATCGCGATGTAATCTTTAAAGCGCCCAGGAATAGGTTTGTACAGGTTGTGAATAATGCCCAGCGCACGGTAGCAAGCATCGACATTGTCGACGACGACACGAAATGCAAATACGTCCATGATTTCATAGAAGGATTTGCGGCTATCGCGCATCTTTTGGTAAATACTGTAGAGATGCTTTTCTCTGCCGATGACTCGACCGGTGAGGTTTTCATCGGTCAGACGGTTGCGYAGGCTTTCTTCAATCTTGGAGACGATTTCTTTGCGGTTACCGCGCGCCTTCTTAACTGTTTTCTGAATGAGGTGAGAACGCATTGGGTAAAGAGCTTGAAAACCTAAGTTCTCAAATTCAATACGCATATTATTCATGCCTAAGCGATTGGCTATAGGGGCATAAATCTCAAGGGTTTCAGTGGCTATACGGCGGCGCTTAGTCGGCTGTAAAACCTCTAAGGTGCGCATATTGTGCAGTCGGTCGGCGAGTTTGACTAGAATGACTCGGATGTCCTGAGTCATGGCCAAGACCATCTTGCGGAAGTTTTCCGCTTGAGCGATGGCTCGGGATTCAAACTTAATTTGGGATATTTTACTGACCCCGTCCACCAGCTCAGCGACTACTTCACCAAACTCTCCAGAAACTTCCGGCTTGCTCACGTCTGTATCTTCGATCACGTCGTGCAGCATGGCGGCCATCAGACTTTGATGATCCATGTGCATTTCGGAAAGTATGTAGGCTACAGAAAGTGGGTGAGTTATATAAGGCTCACCACTACGCCGAAACTGTCCTTCGTGCGCTTGCTTTGCAAAAAAGTAGGCACGTCGAACATCTTCTATTTGAGTTGAGGACAAGTAGCTCAGCAATTGCTGGGAGAGATTGTCTATGTCTTGCAACACCCGTCTCCTTAATTCTTCTATTAAGAGTAATGTAGGCGGGTGGGTCTGTCCATGCTTAAGCGATTGAAAATATTAAATCTCTCCTAAAAGGTTGTCCTGACTATCTTCATCCTTAAGAATGGACATGCCGATGTGTTTTTCGGCGATTTCTCTGAGAGCAACTACGGTGGCTTTGTCATTTTCCCATTCAACCATGGGTTCTTTTCCGCCTGTGGCAAGTTGACGTGCACGACGAGAGGCGACCAATACAAGGTCAAAACGGTTGTCTACATTCTCTAAGCAATCTTCAACGGTCACACGAGCCATACTTTTGTACTCTACATTAGAAACGGAATAAGGGGAGCAATTCTACTCTATTGCCTGTATTTAGGCCAATAGGCCTTGGATAAGATCTTGGTGTGTTGTGGTTTGGTGTTTTTGTAGGAGTCTACGTGCCATAACAATAGCTTTTAGCTCCGATAATGCAATATTAAAATCGTCGTTTATGACTACGTAGTCGTAGTCGGTGTAGTGAGACATTTCTTCTGAGGCCAGGGCTAATCGTTGTTCGATGACCTTGGCGTCGTCTTGGGCGCGGGTTTGCAGGCGCTCCATAAGTGTTTGTTTCGATGGTGGCAATATAAAGATGCTGTTGGTTTCAGGCATCGCTTGGCGTATGAGTTGAGCGCCTTGCCAGTCGATTTCAAGGATGACGTCTTCATTGTTTGCAAGGGTGTCGGCGACCCATTGTTTGGACGTGCCGTAGTAATTACCGAATACTTCAGCGTGTTCCAAAAAAGCGTTCTCTGCGATCATTTGTTGAAACTGCGGGCGATCAACGAAGTGATAGTTGATGTGGTCTTGTTCACCTTCGCGGCGCGCACGCGTGGTGTGTGAGATCGACACGCGGATGTTGTCCGTATCACTCAAAAGAGCGCTCACCAGGCTGGTTTTTCCTGCCCCTGACGGTGCAGAAAGGATGTAAAGCGTACCACTCATGGGGTGTGTTTCCTGATTGGCTTATTCGATGTTTTGTATTTGTTCGCGCATCTGCTCGACGAGCACTTTCAGTTCGACCGACGCTTGTGTTGTGTCTTGGTTAACTGATTTGGAACCTAAGGTGTTGGCTTCTCGATTGAGTTCTTGCATTAAGAAGTCTAGTCGACGGCCCACTGCGCCGCCTTTTACTAGCACCCGCTTAACTTCGCTGATGTGTGTTTCAATTCGGTCCAACTCTTCATCGACGTCGATCTTTTGCGCCAAATAAACCAGCTCTTGTTCGAGTCGCTCGGTGTCCATTTCTACTTGGCATTCGGCAAATCGGTTGATCAGTTTCTGTCTTAAGGCCTGTTGGATTTCAGGCAGGTGTAACTTTACTTTTTCCACCGCAATTAAAACGGACTCAAGTCGTGTTTCTATAAGCTGGCGTAGTTGGCTGCCTTCACGTTGACGGCTGGTTATGAACTGGTCAATGGCAACGGCAAAGCTTTCGGTTGCGCCTTGTTGCAAAATACTGGCGTCTTCCTTCGCGGCAATCAATACGCCGGGCCACTTTAGGATTTCTGTGGCTTGAATAGGGGCGGGGGATTGCAGGTTTTGAGCGACCTTTTCGGCGGCGAGTGCGAGTTGCTGTGCTAAGGTTTCATTAAGTTCTAATGCAGGTTGGAGACTTGGGTCGGGCTGGAAGCGTAAATGGCATTCTATTTTACCGCGACTTACGGAATTTCGAACTGTTTCTCTTAGTTTGGCTTCGATGTCTCGCATGCCTTCAGGAAGTCTAAATTGAAGTTCTAAATAACGGTGATTGACAGCGCGCACTTCCCAAACAAATGTGCCTTGGGGGCTGTGGGTTTGATGACGTGCAAATGCTGTCATGCTGCTAATCATGATTCGATTACCTTTTATATCTCGGAATTAAAATTTGCGGCGTTACTTTAAGGGGTGCAATCAGTACTTTATATTAGGATTCTATAATCAGCGCTTTGCTTGGTGCTGATATGTTAAACTGTTGGGCAGTTGGATCAGTATGTAAGTCAGCTAATATTCTGCGTTAGCCGAGCACTAGTAATGAGCTCGTTTGGCTATTAAAATCCGATTGATTAACTATTATCCGGCGGTCAGTGATTGATTTGACTGGCCTTATATTTTTGAGTGAATGCTGTCGGTATATTAGCATTTTTGTTGTACACGTGTGGGAAAATTAAATATGCGACCAAGTGGAAGAGCTGTAGACGAGCTTCGGGAAGTTAAAATTACGCGCCAATTCACCGAACATGCAGAAGGGTCTGTGTTGGTAGAGTTTGGCCGTACACGGGTGCTTTGCACGGCGAGTGTGGAACGAAATGTCCCTCGTTTTATGAAAGGTCAAGGTCGTGGTTGGGTGACTGCCGAATACGGAATGTTRCCGCGTGCAACGCATACGCGTAATCAAAGAGAAGCGGCTCGTGGTAAACAGTCGGGACGGACTATGGAAATCCAACGTCTTATTGGTCGTTCATTACGTGCGGCGGTCGATTTGAAGTTGATGGGTGAAAACTCCATCACAATCGATTGCGATGTATTGCAAGCCGACGGCGGCACACGCACGGCTTCGATTACCGGTGCTTGCGTGGCGATGGTGGATGCGTTCACTTATATGTTGTCAGAGAAAATAATTAAAGAAGACCCGTTGAAAAGCTTAGTCGCGTCTGTGTCGGTGGGTATGTATCGTGGTAATGCGGTATTGGATTTGGATTATGACGAAGATTCAAATGCAGATACTGATATGAATGTTGTGATGACTCAGCACGGTGGTTTTGTTGAGATTCAAGGCACTGCTGAGAAAGACACCTTTGATCGCGAGCAATCGAATGCGATGTTGGATTTAGCACACAAAGGCGTGATCGATTTAGTGGCTCATCAGCAAAAAGCGTTGGGCTGGTAGGTCGTTATTCAGCCAAGTTTATAAAGCAGCACATACATGTGCTGCTTTATAACGCGGTGATCAAGAAACTTTAAAGTCGTAGTTGATGGTGAGTGGTGCGTGATCAGAAAAACGTTGTTCTTTGTATATTTCTGCGTTTAAGACCTTGTCTTTTAGGCCGGGCGTTACAAAGTGATAATCGATCCGCCACCCGACGTTATTTGCCCATGCTTGGCCGCGATTAGACCACCAGGTGTATTGGTCGGGGTTGGTGTCGACTTCTCTGAATGCGTCTACAAAGCCAATGTCATCAATAAGCTGGTCTAGCCATTGGCGCTCTTCGGGTAGAAACCCTGAGTTCTTTCGATTGGGTCGCCAGTTTTTCAAGTCAATTTCTTTGTGGGCAATATTCCAGTCACCGCAGATTATAAATTCTCGGCGTTTTCGGCGTAACGATCTTAAGTGATCTTCGAAATGCTTTAAAAAGATAAATTTCTTTTCTTGTGCTTGTTCGCTGCTGGAGCCTGACGGTAGGTAGAGTGAGATAACGCTTAGGTTGCCATATTCAGCTTCAATATAGCGGCCTTCAGTGTCGGCGATATCGAAACCTAAACCGGTGTGGACTTTCTTAGGCTTTTCTTTGGCGTAGATTGCTGTGCCGCTGTAACCTTTTTTGACTGCATCGAAGTAATAGCAATGGTATCCGGCGGGACTAAACTGCGGGTCTTCCAGTTGGTGGATTTGGGCTTTGGTTTCTTGGATGCATACGAAGTCGGGTTGTTCGGCGTGGATCCAATCAAATAAACCTTTTTTGGCCGAAGCGCGAATTCCGTTAACGTTGACTGAAACTACTTTCATGGATGGACCTTTTATAGGTGAGTGCCGTGGACTCAGGGAACAGTTTGACCTTGGGGCGAGGCTATCATACTTTAAAAAGTCGCCCAAGGACGTTTGGCCTTAAAGGACGTTGAGGGTATTAGTGCAGTGAGGTCGAGGCTTGTGTGGTTTCGTCTGATTGCTTTGCAGACCTATAAGTAGGCTTGCAGGGCGCTGGAAAAGTAGCCCTAAAATTTGTTAATTTGTAACATGTGTGCAATTCTGATGAGTGTAGAATCTGCTTAGGATTGTAATTATTTTCAATGTATTAAGTGTTAATTTGAGGGATGGATGCAGGATTATCAGAAGGCTTTTATTGAGTTTGCGATTGAGCGCAACGTATTAAAATTCGGTCAATTTAAACTAAAATCAGGTAGAAATAGCCCCTATTTTTTTAATGCAGGGTTATTTAACGATGGCCTTTCGCTGGCTAAATTGGGTAGTTTTTATGCCCAAGCCATTGTCGATGCTGGCGTTGATTTTGATGTGTTGTTTGGCCCTGCTTATAAAGGCATTCCCATCGGTACGACCACTGCGGTGGCACTTGCCAACGAACATCAGCTCAATAAACCATTTGTTTTTAATCGTAAAGAAGCCAAGCAGCACGGTGAAAAAGGGGTCTTGGTAGGCGCTGAGCTAAAGGGACGCACGTTAATTATTGATGATGTGATTACTGCTGGGACTGCCATCCGGGAGGTAATGACCATTTTGGCCGAGCATAAAGCCCCTGCGGCAGGCGTCGTGGTGGCACTTGATCGTGAAGAAGTGGGGACTGGGAATCAGTCTGCCATTCAAGAAGTGCAGCAAGAATTTAATATCCCTGTGGTCAGTATCGTGACCTTAAGCCAAGTAGTGGATTATCTGCAGTCTGTTAAGCAGGATTATCCCGAGAGAGCGGCTTACATCGACGATATTGAGGCGTATCGCCAACAATATGGAATTTCTCAATAAGCCCGGCCACTCGTAAAAAGAGACTTTATTGAAGTTTATGCAATGTCAGACAGTGCGCTCCGCTCAACCGTATCTTTTGATCGCTTGGGTTACAGTTGTTGGTATCGTTTGTCCCGCATCGGTATTTGCGGAGGAATTGATCTATCGCTATGTGGATGAAAATGGCTACACAGTGATGGATGATCGAATTCCTCAGCAATACGTTAAAAAGGGTTATTCGGTCCTGAATGTTTACGGGGTGGTGGTGGAGATAGTGGCGCCGGCACTGACTGCTGAGCAGTTGAGCCTGCTTGAAGCGGGCGCGCGGGAAAAGGTTAAGTTAGAACGTGAGCGGGCTATTATTGAGGCGGCAGATAAACAATTATTAAAGACTTTTGCTGACCCATCCGATGCTGAACGTGCTCGAAATCGACAGTTGGAAGCGTTGGATATCCGCATTGATATTACCAACGGTAGTATTAAGCGTTTAGTGATTGAGAAAGAAAGTGAAAATGCCCATGCTGCGCGCTTGGAGCGTGCGGGTCGAGCGGTGACCAAGGAAATCTTGGGCAGTTTGGAACGCATCGATCGCCAGATAGACAATGCCTATACCTTAATCGAAGAAAAACAGCGCGAAAAGGTACAATTGAGAAAGGCATTCGCCGTGGATATTCGACGGCTTAGAGAATTAAGGGGAATGCCTGCTATTTCAGAGGCTGAATGATCTAAAGCGCAGGCTCTAGTTCTTCGAGGCCGACGAATAGATTATTCGACAGGTAGGCCCATTGTTCTTTCCAGTCCTGGGTGGGCGGGCGTTTAAATCCACTTCTTACAAACTGGCTAATCCGACCTTCCGTAGCGGCCATAATTAAGTTGGCTGCTACTGCCGGACTAATGCGAGACTGACAGTTCTCTCTAAGTTGGGCTTCGCGAATAATCTGTTTTAGGTGTGTTTCCACTCGGTCATAGAATTGGATTATTCGCAGGTGCAAACGTTGGGTTTCGCCCGATAAGGCTTCGCCGGTCATGATGCGGGTGATGCCGGGGTTTTTCTCGGCAAAGCTAAGCATCAGTGTGACTATTCGCTCGCACTTATCCAGGCTGCTGATTTCTTCTGAGGCAATAATATTGATTCGGCCAAAGATGGTGTCTTCAATAAACTCGATTAGCCCTTCAAACATTTTGGCCTTGCTGGGGAAGTGCCGATAAAGTGCAGCCTCGGAGAAGCCCACCTCTTTTGCAAGTTTCGCGGTGGTGATGCGAGTCCCTGGAGAGGCTTCAAGCATGTGCGCTAGAGATTCTAAGATCTGCTGGCGACGAGACACTTTGTTTGGGCTTGCTGGCATAAAATGTTCTAAACGTTAATTAAGGTGAGTTATCGGGTTTGGTTGGTAACCAATGTGCCTACACCGCTGTCAGTAAATATTTCTAGCAGTACTGCATTAGGGACGCGCCCGTCAATGATGTGGGCGCTAGTAACACCGTTTTTGACGGCTTCCAATGCACAACGTATTTTGGGAAGCATGCCGCCGTATATAGTACCATTACTGATTAAATTATCGACTTCTCGAGTGGACAAACCGGTTAATATTTCTCCCTGTTTATCTTGCAAGCCCGCTACGTTAGTGAGTAGCATGAGTTTTTCTGCATCGAGTACTTCAGCCATTTTACCGGCAACCAGGTCGGCATTGATATTGTATGAACGGCCTTTAGAATCGACTCCGATTGGCGCGATAACGGGAATAAAATCACTGTCGATCAGCATGTCTATGGCTTGAGTATTGATTTTCTTGACTTCACCAACATGACCGATGTCTATGATTTCTGGGGTTTTTGAGCCTTTTGCTGTGGTGGTCATTTTGAGTTGAGAGGCTTCAATCAGGTTGCCATCTTTGCCCGTGAGGCCAATGGCGCTGCCGCCCTGTTGATTGATTAGACTGACAATCTCTTTATTGACCTGTCCGCCAAGGACCATTTCGACGATGTCCATGGTTTCGCTGTCGGTGACTCGCATACCTTCTACGAAACGGCTTTCTTTGCCTAATTTATTCAACAAGTTACCAATTTGAGGGCCCCCGCCGTGGACCACTACGGGATTCAGCCCGACTAGTTTAAGCAGCACGATGTTTTGAGCGAAACCGACTTTTAGCGCCTCATCGGTCATGGCATTACCGCCGAACTTCACCACGATGGTTTTACTGGTGAACTTCTGTATATAAGGTAAAGCTTCTATTAAGACGCTGGCGATAGTGCTGGAAGGTAGAGTGCTGTCAGTCATAAATCTAAATCGATTAATCCACGTTATAAGTCACGAAAATACATGCGTTTTGAAGATAGGATTTTATACCAAAACTTAAGGCGCTCGAAAGCTCTATTGTTGTAATTATTGTCGCTGCGAGTGCGGAATCTTGGCTCTGGGACGTAGATTGTAGTTAAGTAATTGATTTTGGGTTACGAATTTAAAAGGGCAGCGCCAAGGTATCATCGATGGCGAGAAGTTGGTGTTTAAACAGCTCTTGAATTTGTTGCAGTGCTTCTGGGCTTTGTGCTTCAAATCGGGCCGTAAGAATGGCGGTGGTGTTGGATGCTCGTACTAAACCCCAGGCTTTCGGGAAATCCACCCGCACGCCGTCGAGGTGAGAGACCTTGCCTTTGCCGAACTGGCCTTGTTGGGTAAGTTGCTCAATAATAGCGAATTTTTCTTCTTCTGGGACCGGGATGGATAATTCGGGGGTTGATAGGTCTTCGGGTAATTCTGCGAATATTTCATCACTGGTTTGAAGTTCAGTGGTGAGTATTTCCAGTAATCGAGCGGCACTGTAAAGGCCGTCATCAAATCCAAACCAGCGGTCGTTAAAGAAGATATGACCGCTCATCTCGCCGGCGAGTGATGCGTTGGTTTCTTTAAGCTTACTTTTTATCAGTGAATGGCCTGTTTTCCACATTAACGGCCGTCCGCCCAAGCTGCTGATGAGCTCGGCTAAGTTCCGACTGCATTTAACGTCAAATATAATGTCCGCGCCGGGGTTTCGGATGAGTAGATCTTTGGCATAGAGCATCATGAGCCGATCGGGCCAAATAATCTTGCCTTGATTGGTGATGACGCCGATGCGGTCGCCATCGCCGTCAAATGCTAAGCCTAAGTCGGCTTGTTGATCGATGACTGCATTGATTAAATCTTTAAGGTTTTCTTCTTTACTCGGGTCTGGGTGATGGTTCGGGAAGTGACCATCGACTTCGCAGTACAGCGGTATTACTTCGCAACCCAGTTCGGTTAATAGTGTGGGTGCAATAGCGCCTGCTACGCCATTTCCGCAATCCACCACGATCTTAGGCGAGGTGGCTAAGATCACGTCTTCCGTTATGTATTCGATGTACTGCGGAATGATTTCTGCTTCGCTGTGCTGACCTTGACCGCTTTTAAAGCGACTGGTGTTGATGTCAGCCAATAAGCTTTGGATCTGGTCGCCCGATAAGGTGTCGCGATTGATAACGATTT
Source organism: Gammaproteobacteria bacterium (assembly GCA_002402085.1). Classification (GTDB taxonomy): domain Bacteria; phylum Pseudomonadota; class Gammaproteobacteria; order Pseudomonadales; family UBA3067. The sequence continues at coordinate 2,048 of NVVB01000076.1, read as the reverse complement.
TAAGGCCGTTGTAATCGGCTGGATTATGGCTGCCGGTGATGACGACGCCAGATTGAGAGTCTAATTGATGGCAGGCAAAATAGAGTAGCGGGGTAGGAACCTCGCCAATATTAATGACGTCGCAGCCTGTAGAAAGGATGCCTTCGATGAGCGCTTCACTGAGTTCGGGGCCTGACAGTCGGCCATCTCGTGCCACAATCAGTGCGCTTTGTCCGGCTTCTAAGGTTTGACTGGCGACGGCTTTGCCGATGAGATGGATGACGTCCGTGTTTAACATGTCCGGTACGGTGCCGCGAATATCGTAGGCTCTGAATATCAGCGGCGAAATGTCTACTTTCTCTTCATGAGCAACATCGGCCATGGGCAGGTTGCTGCGGTTAAAGGTTTTTTCTTCTTTGGGTTCGGAGGGCTCTTGCGGTGTTGCTGGAGCAGTCTCGGCAGCTGGCGCAGTGACGGATTTTTTATGACTGGCTTTGGCGGATAAACTCGGCAAGTCACTCAATAGACGTTCAAAGGTATGGCCGACGGATTCAAAAAATACCGTTTTGAAGTTCGGTAGCTTGGTGTATCCCGATAAAATTTTCTGGCCATAGTCATCAGATCTCCTCGGTAGGGCAGCTCACTCTTGAAACGGTGCAGTCCCACCCTGGTTCTCGCCCCACTTAAATACGCCAGAATTGCCGCGGCCCGTGAGAAAAACTCCATGTCAATGGTGGTATCCACTTTTTCAGATCTACATCTGATCAACAGCTTCAGTACATCAATCGCAAAAATGAAAATATTACTCATTCGGATTTCAATGACGTTCTCTTTTGGAATAACATCCATGATATCTAAAATAGGCCGGTTCTCTTTAAAGAGGCAGAAATAAACATTCTCTCTACCTACCTGGTCTATAGCCTTCTGAAGCGCGCTATAGGCCAATACCGTTGCACCCTGCTCGACCAACTTCAAGAACAATATAGAGGAGGGCTTTCCCGCTTTTCTGGCAGGAAATACCTTGCGCATGATGGTTAAGCCAAAACAAATAGGCCTCCCCAGATATTTATCAATGATTCTTATGGAGTTTGGGTTCATTGTCCTGCCCGTTTAGCGTGGTGCTCGGATTTAGCATCCTCTCCAAGCGTATTGTACAGCTTTGCTAGGTTGCTGTTGACCATTCTGTTGTTTGGGTTGAACCCCAATGCCTGCTCATAGTACTTAATCGCATTTGGTGCATCACCCATATTGTGATAGGCTGCACCCATGTTGGCATAAGGGTCGGGGAAGCCAGGATTTGCTTTTATGGCCCTGTTGAAGTGCGCTATTGCCTCATTGTACTCTTTGCGATTGAAATATATAACGCCCAGATTGTTGAGCGCTTGCTTGTCAAATGCATTGTATAACAAGCAATTTTGATAGGCAATCGTCGCATTTGCTTCATCCTTGCTATTGAAATATGCCACACCCATATTGTACCACGCTGCCGAAAAATTTGGATGAATATCCACTGTCTTCTGAAGCTCGGTTATTGCCTCCTGCAGCATCTTGGCCTTTTCAGTAGGGTCCTGTACCGATTCTGAATTGGTGTTTAACGTGGATCCCAGAGAAAAATGAGTTCTGGCACTATTGGGCGTCGCATCGATATCAGCACGGAACAATGTCAGGTTATTTTCCCAATCAAAGTTTCTAGTGTACGTTTTAACTGAGTAAGTCAATGTAATCACCACAACTATTCCAATGAGTGCTTTGGACTTAGCATTCATGGAAAGATAAAATGCATCTCCACCTTGAGGCTTATTACGTTCTAAAAAATGAATAATCACCATTACAAGAACAATGGCAAATCCCAAAGACGGTATAAACATGAATCGTTCACCTAGCGTTGCCCCTATTTTCACAAACAAGTTGGATGTTACCGAAAAAGTTATCAAGTAGAGCACGATTCCATACGCAATAATGTCTTTCTTCAATATGTTTTTTACCGCATATACGCCAAGAGCCAGGTAAATTCCAAGTGATAAAAGGGCCTGCCAATTGCTCCAGCCTACAATGGGAAAATGATTAAA